>JBEBXH010000024.1:0-67249 GCA_040391785.1 Victivallis vadensis | reverse complement strand
GGGTGGTTTTGTTGCTGTCGAGGTCAGCCGGGAACAGTTCCTTGGAGTCCAGGATTGCCTTGCCGACGTCGCGCATTTCATTCGCCTGACGGCCAATGTCATAAAGCGCAGTCTGGGGCATGTCGCTGGTCGGAATAATGGTGATCCGGATGAGGAAAATCAGCTGCGAGAGCTCGCGGCTGCGGTTCTTGGAGGTGAAGAATTCACCGAGATAGGGGAGGTCGGAGAGGAACGGAATCCGCTCTTCGTTCAGGGTTTCCTTGTCGGAATAGAGACCGCCCATCATGATGACCTGGCCGTCGGCGATATTCAGCGTGGTTTCGATTTTGCGGATGGACATGCTCGGGACGTCGTAATAGGTGTCCCCGGTGTAAATCCGCTGGTAACTGGTGATGTTTGAAACCTGGGGGTTGACCGCCAGTGTGACGGTGTCGTGATTGATGTATTTGGGCTTGATTTCCAGAATTACCCCGACCTGCTTGTAGGTGGTGGAGTTGGTGACGGTGCCGGAAGTGGTCTGGCTGCTCTGGATCGGAACTTCTTCACCGGTGGTGATGGTGGCGGTGCTGTTGCGGGAAACGAGCACGTTCGGGGCGGAGAGAATCTTGGCGCGCTGGCCGTACATCAGCCACTGCAGCGTGACCTGGAAATTCTTGTTATCGGAAACATAGGGGAACCAGTCGAGCGACAAGCCCTTGTCGCTTTTCGGCTGGCCTTGAATTGAGGTATTGGTGCCGGCGGTGGAGTTCAGGTTTTTGTCGACGCCGAAGTCGCCGGTGGTGGTATCGTGGCGGTTCATGGCGAAATCCAGGTTGCGCTGCATGCCGTCGCCGACGTTCACTTCGATGATCTTGGCTTCAACGAGAATCTGCGGCGCTTCCACGTCCAGCGCCATCATGATATTGGCCAGTTCATCCATCTTGTCGGTGCGGTCATGTACGATCAGGATGTTCTGTTCCGAAGAGCGTTCCACGATCCCCTGGCTGGAAATCGCACTTTCGACGGAGCTGACCATTTCCTTGTTCGTTTCCACGAAGCGGAAGCGGTAGACGAGGGTGGAGTAGCCATCGAGACCGGGGATGATTTTGAAGTAGGGCTTGCTCGGAAGGCGCTTGGTGGTCAGGGTATCTCCCAGATCCGGCGGGCTCAGCAATGAACGGAGGTGGTCCATCAGCACGGCCTGCTGGGCAGGGGAGGTGGTGGGGTCGACATCCGGGTTAGGCTGGACTCCCGGTTCGGCGGGAGCCACGGCAGGGGCCACGGCCGGCGCGACTTCCGGTGGGGTTTTGTCCTGTGCGGATAAGGTAACGGTACTGATCACACCTAAGGTGAGTATCGCTATTGGGATTTGTTTCAGCATTCCTGACGCCATTTGCGAATTCCTTTTTGATATAAAAATTGTATGATTAATCCAATAGTTATAAGAGGTATATTATATATTGGCAATGTTTTTTTTCAATACTTTGAAAATAATAATTGTGGATTTTTTTCCTTCTGCTATATTAAAGACGGATCAATCGTCGAATCTGGAGAAAAAATGACGGAAAATATTGTCAAAGATAAAAATGTGGCGATCATCGGGCTCGGATTGCTGGGAGCATCGCTGGGAATGGCGCTTCGCGAGGGGAAATATCGCCGGCTCGGCTGGAGCCGGAGGCCCGAAATCAACCGCTGGGCACTGGAAAACAATGTGGCCGACGAAGCAAGTGACGATCTGGAAAGTATTATTGGCAAAGCGGATATAACGATTCTCTGTCTGCCGGTGCCGCAGATCAAGGAGTATATCGTCAAATATGCCGGGGCATGGCGGCCCGGCAGCGTGGTTACGGACATCGGCAGCGTGAAGCAGGTCATTGTGGAATGCGGCGAGAAATACCTGGAACCGAGGGGCGTGCACTTCGTTGGCAGTCATCCCATGGCGGGTACTGAGAAGAGCGGGCCGGAAGCGGCTTTTCCGTCACTTTATGACAACGCCGAAGCATTCGTCACTTTTACTGAAATGACGAACAGAGAGGCATTTAATGATGTCGTGGCGCTGTGGGAAAGCATCCGGGTGAAGGTGGTGAAAATCAGTCCGGAGGCCCATGATATACTGGTTGCACACACCAGCCATGTGCTGCATGTGGTGGCTTTGGCGCTGACCCAGGCGGTGCTGGACTGTCCGGACGAAGAGGAGAAGCGGATGCGCTTTTCCGGTTGCGCCACGGGGTTTCGCGATACCTCCCGGATCGCATCGTCGTCGCCGCGGATGTGGCGCGAGATCATCGAGAACAATCAGGCGGCGGCGCTGGCAACCATCAAGTCTTTTGAAAAACGCTGGCAGCATTTGCGCGAAATAATCGAGGACAAGGATTTCGATGCCTTCGAAAGAGAGTTCGCCCACGGCAAGGAGCTTCGCGACAGCTGGGTGGCGTACAAAGCTGCGAAAAATGGAAAAACAGCGTCTGAAAATTAAAAAATGAGCAGATTGGGATTGATATTTTTTCGGAGTTATGATAAATTAGCAGGATTAAATATCAATCAGGAGAAATTGTGCAATGAGTAAAATTCGAGTAATGATCGTGGGTTACGGCAATGTCGGGCGCGGAGTAATGGCGGCATTGAAGGCAAACCCGGATATGGAACTGGCCGGGATCGTATCCCGCACGCCCGAGCGCGTGATCAAAGAATTGAACGATAGCTCGATCAAGGTCATGTGTTCCTCCGATGCGGAAGCCTGGAAAAAAGAATTGAACCCCGATATCGCGATTCTCTGCGGCGGCTCCAGTACGGATTTGCCGAAGCAGGGACCTGAATTCGCGGCGCTGGTCTCGACGGTGGACAGCTTCGACAACCACGGCGAGATTCCGAATTATTTCAAAAGCATGGACGCCGCTGCCCGGAAATCCGGTCAGGTGTCGGTGATTTCGACCGGCTGGGATCCCGGGATCTTTTCGCTGGAACGCGTACTGAGTGCTTCGTTCCTGCCCGGAACCAAGGCTTATGGATTTTATGGGCTCGGCGAGGCCGGTGGACTGAGTATGGGGCATTCGGATGCCATCCGCCGCATTCCCGGCGTCAAGGACGGCCGTCAGTATACCCATGCCGAGCTGGCGGCGATCAAAAAGGTGCGTTCGGGCTCGAATCCGCAGTTGAACGCCGGTGAAATGCATTGGCGCGAATGCTTTGTGGTATTGGAAGACGGCGCCGACGCGGCCAAGGTGGAGGAAGCCATCCAGACCATGCCGAACTATTTCGCGCCCTACCGCACGGTGGTGAACTTTGTCAGCCAGGAAGAGCTGAATGAGCGTTTCGGCGGATTTCCGCACGGCGGCTGCGTGATCGCGGCGGGCAAAACCCCGGACGGCAGCCCGGCCCGGGTAGAATACTCCTGCGAATGGGGCAGCAATCCGGCCGCTACCGCGAGCGTACTGGTGGCTCACGCCCGCGCGGCATTCCGGCTGAAAAGTGAAGGAAAATCCGGGGCGTTCACCATTCTGGATATCCCTGCGGCATATTTCAGTCCGCTGAGCCGCGAAGAATTGTTGAAACTTTACATGTAACCCAAAGGGTATTGCAATGAAAAAATGGTTAGCGCTGGCGGCTGTGATCGGTTCACTGACGCCGCTGTTGGTCCCGGCCCAGGAAACGGCCCGGGAGGATCTGCCGCCGCCGGTGTCAACCATCAAAGTCAGCGAGGCGGCGCGGCAGCGCTGGAAACCCCTCAGCTGGGGCATCTGGTTCGATATTCCGCGCAGTGTCAACCGTACCAATGTGGACGGAGTGAAGATCGGGCTGCCGATTTCGGCCGGGCGCACCCGGGTGCACGGGCTGGAGCTTTCCGTGTTCTGTTCGGCCACGGATATTGTCAACGGCATGCAGCTGGCGCCGGTGAATGTCTCCAAGCAGATGAGCGGTTTTCAGATGTCGTTTGTCAACGTGGCGGGTACGAAATCCTATGCCTGGCAGCTGGGGCTGGTCAATACCATCAGCACGGGCGTGCAAATCGGATTGGTCAACGTGGCGGACCGGGCGGGGTTCCAGTTCGGATTGTTGAATTTCAACTCCGAAGGTTTCCTGCCGGTTTTTCCGATAATCAATTTTTGAGGGAGGCGATATGGCGAAAGAGATCGAACGGAAGTACCTGGTGAAGAACGAGGACTGGCGCAATGAAATCGAACACAGCATTTACATGAGCCAGGCGTACATCAGGACTGCACTCGGGCGGGTCACCATTCGCATCCGTATCGCCGGTACCCAGGCATGGCTGACCATGAAGGGGCCGAGCTCCGGCATCAGCCGCGATGAATATGAATATGCCATTCCCCTTGATGAAGCCAACGAAATCATCGCCACCATGTGCGATACCACGATCGTCTCCAAGATGCGTCATATCGTGATGCACGAGGGACGTTTGTGGGAGATCGACGAATTCGAGGGGCGCAATCAGGGCCTGATCGTGGCCGAACTCGAACTGGGCTCGGAAAACGATGAATTCGCCAAGCCCGACTGGCTCGGCGAAGAAGTCAGTGCCGACCGCCGCTACTCCAGCGGCTCGCTGGCCGTCACCCCCTACGCTGACTGGCACTGATTCTTTTTTTCTGTCCACAAAACACACAAAAGAGCACAAAAGTTATTTCCGCTCATTCTGACCGGAAATGGGAGAATTTATTTTTTGTGTATTTTTGTGTATTTTGTGGATAAAAAAATCAAGGTTTGCGGAATTGGCCGGGGGAGGTGCCTACGTATTTTTTGAACTGCCGGGCGAAGGTGTAGATGTCGGCATAGCCGAAACGGTCGGCGATTTCTTTCAGCGTCAGGTCGGTGGTTCTCAGGAGCGATTGAATCTTCTCGAGCCGCTTCCGGATGCGGTATTCCATCGGCGGCATATGGTAGTATTGGACGAAGAGCCGCCGGAAATTCGCGTAATCCATGCCGGCTTCCGCAGCGATATCTTCTACCGAAAAACGTTGTTCCGGGCTGTGCTCCAGCAGTTCGGCGCCGCGGGCGATTTCCTGATAATGCGGCCGGGCGGTGAAGCCGCCGATCAGCAGTTCGCTGAGAAATTGGAAATAGCGGCCCTGCATCAGGATCAATTCATTTTCCGGACATGCCTGCAGGGCGTCCGCCAGTTCGTTGAAGCGGTGCAGCAGCCATTCGTGCTCACCCAGCTGCTGCAGCGGCGAAATCAGATTCAGCTCCTCGTATGCTTTACAGAATGAGGCCGGAATGGCGAAGTAATAATCGATGTAGGGGCCTTTCTCATGTGTCTGGTGGTGTTTCACGTACGGCAGGCGGATAAACAATGAGCCGGGGCCGTAAGCGGTCCGGTTGCCGAATTCATCGACATAATAGCCCTGGCCCGAAACAATGTAGCTGGGATTCAGGAAATCGTTGCAGATATTATACCGGGTAAAGGGCGCCGGGACGTCCATCTGGGAAATCCCGGCCTGCATTTTGCCGCCGAGGCGGTAGATCTGATAATGGCGATGTTTAGCAATCATGACAAATCAATTAGCAATATGAACATTGAGAATTGTTTTAAAATACTGTATAATATAACAAATACAAGGAGATTTGCCATGAATAACAATATAATCAACATCATCAATTTCATCCGTGCGATCGAGCCGCGTCCGAGGAACCCAATCGATCTGTTCGAACCGGTGCGTGAGCAGATGGCGCTGGCGAAAAAGTACAACCTGCCGACGACCTGGCTGCTGCAGTACGACGCCCTCGAGCAGGGGCCGTTTGTGGAATTCCTGAAAAATGAAATGCCGGAAAATCATGAGATCGGCATCTGGTTCGAGACGGTTCAGCCGAATGTAGAGGCCGCCGGAGCGAAGTGGAACGGGCGCTGGCCGTGGGACTGGCATACGAACGTCGGATTTTCGGTCGGCTACACGCCGAAGGAACGGGAGCGGATCGCCGATGTCTTTGTCGCGAAGTTTGTCGAGGTTTTCGGCTATAAACCCAAGTCGATGGGGAGCTGGTTTTTTGACGCGCACCTGCTGGAATATCTCCACACGAAATACGGCATTGAATCCGCGTGCAACTGCAAGGATCAGTACGGCACTGACGGTTATACCCTGTGGGGCGGTTACTGGGCCAATGCGTATTATCCGAGCAAAAAGAATTCGTATATTCCGGCGCAGCACAAGGAAGCGCAGATTCCGGTACCGGTTTTCCGGATGCTCGGCAGCGATCCGCTGTACCAGTATTCCGGCGATATCCTGAACAACAGTCAGATCGTGGTGACGCTGGAACCGGTGTATACCAAGGCGGATGGCGGCGGCGGAGTTCCGGCGTGGGTGGACTGGTTCCTGAAAGAGAATTTCCGCGAACCGCATCTGGCCATGGCTTATGCACAAGCCGGGCAGGAAAATTCATTCGGCTGGCCCAGCATGAGCAAGGGCCTGACCGATCAGCTCCCGAAAATTGCCGCCATGCGCGACCGCGGTGAAGTCCGGGTGGAGACCCTGGCCGAATCCGGCCGCTGGTTCCGCGAGAATTTCCAGGAAACCCCGGCCTCGGCAGTCGTCACACTGGATGACTGGCGAAACGAAAACCGCGCCGGTATCTGGTATCTCTCGAAGTTCGGACGGCTGAATCTCTTCCGTACTCATGAGCGGGAGCTGATTATTCGGGACTGGCAGATTTTCGACGAAAATTACGCCGAGCCGTTCTTGAACGCCGTTTGCACCACTCCGGCCTGTACTTACGATACATTCCCGGTCATTGACCAGAAACTCAAAGGCGCGGAAATCCATTTTTCCGGCGGTCCCGGCAAGTTCGGCAATATTGTCCAGCTCGGCCCCGACTCGCTTCGGGCCGAATGGCTTACCGATGGCGGCGAAACGATCCGGATCACCCTGAAACCCGACACTTTAGAACTTGAAGGGCAGGGGCTGCAATTGCTCCCCGGCACGCTCGAGATTGCGGTCGAGGGAAATAAACTGAATTACGAGCACAACGGATTCAAATACGGTCTTGAAATCACCTGCGGCACCGCTGAGCGAAACGCGGACTGCATTCTGTTGAAACCGGTGAACGGCAAGCTCTGCATTAAGTTTTAATGCAGCATGACCAGTACGCCGGCCGTGATCAGCAGCCCGCCGATGACGACGCTGCGCGAGAGCGGCTCGCCGAGGATCAGGATGCCGAAGATGATCACCAGGACGACGCTGAGTTTATCGATGGGGGCGACTTTGGAGACGTCGCCGGTCTGCAACGCTTTGAAGTAGAACAGCCACGACAGCCCGGTCGCCACCCCCGATAAAACCAGGAAAATGATGTTTTCCCGGGTCAGCGCCTTGACTTTGTCCTGAATCCCGGAGGCAAACACGATGCCCCAGGTGAGGAGCAGAACCACCAGCGTCCGGATCGCCGTCGCCAGATTCGAGTCGATGTCTTTGACACCGACTTTGGAGAGAATTGCCGTCAGCGCCGCGAACACCGCCGACAGAACCGCGTATAATTTCCACATAAAAAATCTCCTGCCGCCATTACAATAACCGTTTGTCTCCAGGAATTCAATCGACAATCGGGAATTTTCATGATGGCAGGAGATGCCGGTAATTAGTAGTTGTTGTTACACCAGAAGTTACCCTGATTCTCGGTGGCGGAGTCCAGACGGTTCATCGGAATTTCGTCCCAGACGCGGGTTTCGGTGTGGCCGTCGACGAAGACGAAGTTGGCACCTTTATTGTTCCGGTGGCGCCAGTTGGCGCTGAATTTACCGCCGGCGGCATCGACCATTTCGGCCCGGTTCTGGGCGGAAACGGCCTTACCGCTTATCGTAATGTAACCATCGAACAGCATAGCACGGGCGGAGGCGTTGCGAATGGTGGCAAGGGAGTAGCTGTTGTTGTTGTCAGTGCACTTGGGGCTCAGGCGGTAATTCATGGCATAGTGATAGCGGATGGCGCCGGCGCGGTCGGTCGTCTTGCTGCTGGGGCAGGCGAATGAATTTCTCGGAGCGGTTTTGCCGTCATTGAGATAACAATCCTGTTCGGCGGCGATGCCGGCGTTTTGCGCATAGAGCATATCCTGCCAGAAGGTGTCCTTAACGCCGGAGGTTCCACCCAGATTGTTGCGTTCATGCGGGAAACGTTCGCCATTTTCTTCGATATAGAACATCATGAAAGTACCGAGCTGTTTGAGGTTGCTCAAGCAGGATGTATCGCGTGCTTTGGCCCGGGCGGCATTCAGGGCCGGGAGCAGCATGGCGGCAAGAATTGTGATGATCGCGATCACGACCAGGAGTTCAATGAGTGTGAAATGCTTTCTCTGAATATTCATGTTATCCTCCACAATGATTTACTTTTAATCTGACTGGCAATCCGTTTGTCTTTAATATATTATAATGATTTTTTATGCAAAGTCAATAGTAATTGTTGAAAAATTGCGTTTTTCATGCAAATTTTGCATGAAAGCGATTCTGGCTGCCTGCCGATTTCTTCCATAAATTTTGATCGGCGGATTGAAAAAACGGGACAAAATGAGTATGTTATCCTCTATGATTTATATTATTGAACACGGGAGATCACATGTCCGATATTAATTTGACGCCGATGATGAAACAGTACCGCGCGGCCAAGGCGGAGAGCCCGCCGGATGCGATATTGCTGTTTCGCCTGGGCGACTTCTATGAAATGTTTTTTGAAGACGCGGAGCGGGCGAGCAAGCTGTTGGATATGACGTTGACCAAGCGTCAGGGGTACCCGATGGCGGGCTTTCCGTGGCATGCGCTGGATACGCACCTGCCCAAGCTGATCGCGGCCGGGGTCAAGATCGCGATTGCCGAACAGATGGAGGACCCCAAGCTGACCAAAGGAATCGTGAAGCGTGAAATCACCCGGATCATCACGCCGGGCACGGTGGTCGATGCGGTGGCGCTGAATCCCGAATGCAATAACTTCCTGATCGCGCTGGTCATGCGCAAGGAGCGGTACGGGCTGGCTTCACTGGACATCAGTACCGGCGAATTCAAGGTGACGGAACTCGATAACGCCGCCGCAGCAGAAACCGAAATGAACCGTCTCGGCGCCCGCGAGTGCCTGGTGGCGGAGTCGCTGCTGGACGAATGGAACGAGAAAAAGACCCGGCCCGCGGAATTTGTCCGCAAAATGCTCTGGACGCCGCTGCCGGACTGGATTTTTTCCACTGAAAACAGCGAGGAAGTTCTGAAACGCCAGTTTCAGGCGGCGACGCTGGACGGTTTCGGCTGCCGCGATTTGCAGCTGGGCGTTTGCGCCGCCGGCGCGGTGCTGTATTACGCCATCGAAAACCTCAAACACCCGGCCGGTCATATCCGCACCCTGCGGAGCTACCAGAACGGCGATTTTATGACGCTGGACTCGATTTCGCAGCGCAATCTGGAGCTGGTGGAGCCGATGTTCGGCAACCGTGAGAGTACGCTCTTGTATGTGCTGAACCAGACCAATACGCCCATGGGCAGCCGGTTGATGCGCGAATGGATTCTGCGTCCGCTGTACAACAAGGACCAGATCAATGACCGCCTGGACGCCGTCGAGGCATTGAAGGACGATCCGCTGACGCTGGCGGAAACCATGGAAGTGATCGGTACCATCCGCGACCTCGAGCGCATCATCGGCCGGTTGAATATCGGCAGCGCCAATGCCCGCGACCTGATCGCGCTCTCGAACAGTCTGTCGATTATTCCGGAAATCCGGATGTTGCTGGACAATTTCAGCACCAAGCTGCTCGATCAGCTGAAAGACCGCCTGGAGCCGATGCCGGAGCTGGTCGAAAAAATACGTACCGCCATTTCCGATGAACCGCCGATGACGCTGACCGACGGCGACATCATCCGCGAGGGCTACAGCGAGGAGCTCGACGAGCTGCGCCGCTGGTCACGCGAGGGCAAAGGCTGCCTGAGCGAGATTCAGACCCGCGAACAGGAACGCAGTGGCATTAAATCGCTCAAGGTCCGTTACAACAAGGTTTTCGGTTATTACATCGAGATCAGCAAGTCGAATCTGAGCATGGTGCCGGATGATTATATCCGCAAGCAGACGCTGGTGAACGCCGAGCGTTTCATCACTCCCGAGCTCAAGGAGCTGGAGAGCAAAATCCTCGGTGCGGAGGAAAAATCGAAGGCGCTGGAATTCGAACTTTTTCAGCAGTTGCGTGAAGACGCGCTGCAGTATACGGCCAAAATTCAGGAGATCGCCGCGGCCATCGCCCGGATCGACGTGATCGGGGCCCTGGCGGATTGTTCGCGCCGTTACGGCTATGTGCGCCCGAAAATCACCGCCGACAGTAGACTGAATATCATTGCCGGGCGCCACCCGGTGCTCGACGCCGCCATGAAAAACGAGCGTTTCGTCCCGAACGATGTCCTGCTGGACGGCGAGGAGAACCGCATGATGATCATCACCGGCCCGAACATGGCCGGTAAATCGACCTATATCCGCCAGACCGCGCTGCTGGTGCTGATGGCCCAGATGGGGTCGTTTATCCCGGCGGATGAGGCGCAGATCGGGCTGGTTGACCGGATTTTCACCCGCGTGGGGGCGGCGGACGACATTGCGCGCGGACAGAGTACCTTTATGGTGGAAATGGTCGAAACAGCCAATATCCTGAATCACGCGACCGACAAAAGTCTGGTGATTCTCGATGAAATCGGGCGCGGTACCAGCACGTTTGACGGTCTCAGCATTGCCTGGGCGGTGGCGGAGTATCTGCATGACCAGCCGGGCTGCCGCGCCCGAACGCAGTTCGCCACGCACTATCACGAATTGACCGAGCTCTCGCTGATGAAAAAAGGCGTGAAAAACTACAACGTGGCAGTTAAAGAGTACGGCGACCAGATCATTTTCCTGCGTCAGATCGTGGCTGGCGGTACCGATAAGAGCTACGGGATCCATGTCGCCAAACTGGCGGGATTGCCGCAGGCGGTGGTGGCGCGTGCCAATGAAGTGCTCGAAAATCTGGAAAGCCGGGAAATCAGCAAAAAGACCGGTCAGCCCGTTTTCGCCGAGAAACACCAGAAGCAGCACCGTCGTCAGGATCGCCCGCGGAACCCGAATCAGGTGCAGGAAGCTCCCGGCGAGTACAACAGCGACAACGAACCCGATTGCATCCAACCCACTTTGTTCTGATATGAAAAAGAGTCAACTCGATACTCCGGCATTAATCCTCGATCTCGATATCCTGGACGAAAACCTGTGCAAAATGCGCGATCTGGCGTTGAGCGCCGGCAAGCAATTGCGTCCGCATGCCAAAACGCACAAATGCAGCAAACTGGCGCAGCGCCAGCTCGAATGCGGTAACTGCGCCGGCATCTGCACGGCGAAACTGGCCGAGGCGGAAGCGTTGTTCAAGGCTGGAATCGGGTCAATCCTGATTACCTCGCCGGTAGCCGCCGCCGGGAAAATCAAGCGGCTCGTCGAACTGGCGCGGGCGGCGGAGAATCTGATGGTCGTGATCGATGATCTCGGCAATGCCCGGGTCCTGAATGAAGCCGCCGCAGGAACCACGCTAAACGTCCTGATCGACATCAACCCGGAAATGGGGCGCACCGGTATCGCTTTTGACGAGGTGCCGGAATTTGCGGCAGCGCTGAAAAATTTCTCCAACCTGCAGTTATGCGGCATCCAGTGCTATGCCGGGCACCTGCAGCATATCGCCGATTACAATGAGCGCCGCCGGATTTCGCTGGAGTATATGCGCCGGGCGGCGGCGCTGAAAAATCAGCTCGGCGTCGAAATTTTCACCGGCACCGGAACCGGTACTTCCGATATCGACATCGAGGTCCCGGAGCTGACCGATATCCAGGTCGGCTCATATTGCGTGATGGATTCCGAATACACCTTTATCGGCAGCAAGCACGGCGTTGAAAACGATTATTTCCGCCCGGCCCTGACGCTGCTCACGAGCGTGGTCAGCCGTAACCAGCGCGGATTCGTGACCATCGATGCCGGGCTGAAAAGCCTCTACTTCACCCCCGAAGCGCCGCCGCGCGTCATCATGGATGGCCGCATGTGCGGCGATTACCGCTACGAATGGTTTGGCGACGAACACGGCAAGCTCTATTTTCCCGGCGATAAACCGGCGCTGGGCGAACTTTTCGAGCTGAGCCTGCCGCATTGCGACCCCACAATCAACATGCACGACCGCATTCACGTGGTGCGCCAGGGCGAAGTCATCGACACCTGGCCGATCGACCTGCGCGGCCTATCGCAGTGATCTTTACCATGGGGCTGTATCTGATTCTGTCAGTTTTTTTAGGAGATTAGTGCTGCCGAATTTATATGAAATGAGGATCGCCGGAATGAATATCGCCACATAAGCGATGTTCCATTTACCCAGATCATATATACGGCGTATGGTATGGCCATCCTGACGATTGACTATTTCAAGGCTGCCCCATAAAATGAAAAATGCGATCAGCATTATGCCCGCGAATAACAGGCCGATACGGGGAGAATATTCGCGTATGAATAACCGACACCAGAGGCCGGATAACAGCGCTGTTCCGATGGAAACTTCCAGCGACCAGAAAATCATTAGCGTATTCGAGTTCCAGACCATCAGCAGGTATGCAATGAATACGGCGATAAAACTGAGAAAACACAGTCCGATAAAACCTGCAATGAAATTGGTTATTTGTTTTATTGTCCGCGGCCCCTTTTTTATTACAGCGCCGCAGACCGGACAATAGACCCAATTATTTGTTGACAGTTCATCATCAAATTCATATTTACAGGCTTTGCATTGATGGGTTTCAATAATCATGGATCACCTTTAATCGGTTAAAGTTTGAATCAGAAAATCGATGTCGGCGGGGAGGATGTTGCCCATGGTGGCGACTTGGAACAGATTGCGGGATTTCAGGTATTCGGGGTCGGTGTAGAGGCGGATGCCGTTGCGGGCCAGGTTGGCGTTCAGGCGTTGCCACTCGGGTTCGTGGGGCCGTTTGAAGGTAGTGACCATCGGACTGCTGCTGTTCGGCAGCGCTTCAACGTCAATGCGTTTGAAGGCTTCGATGATTTGTTGTTTGTAGGCGGCGTGCATGGCGCAGTAATCGGGGATGGCGGCGAGTTCTTCGAGGCTGGCCGCGAGACAGGAGAGCTGCGGGGAACCGAGCGTATTGCGCACCATGCCCGGCGAGGATTCCGCGGCCAGCAGGCGGGTGATATCCAATGAGTCAGGGATGTTCCGGGACGGTTTGAATTCAAGGGCGGTGTCGCAGAAAATCAGCGCAATGCCGGGCAGGGCGGCCAGGGCTTTGCCGCTCGACGCGGTGATCATGCCCGGCTGCGTCAAGGTGAAAAGCTCCGGGGCCATACCTACCGCGCTGACGCCGTCGAGCGCGATGCGGATTTGACGCGGACGGCAGAGCTGGTCGAGCATGTTCAGGTCGTTGCTCATGCCGCAGCTGGTTTCGGTGGCGACGGCGAAAATCCAGTCGATTTCGGGGTTGGCGTCCAGGCATGAGGCGAGCTTGTCGCGGTCGAACGGAGCGCCCCAGCCCATTTCGAGCTTGACGGTGTCGGGACGGCAGGCGCAGCACTGGCGGTACAGCCGCGCGCCGAATTCGCCGTTTACCAGTGTGAGTCCCCGGCGCGCGTTCGGGAGGATGTTCCAGACCATCAGTTCATTGGCCCAAGTGCCGGTACCGGCGGCAATCAGCGGATGGAAGCAGTCGTAACTCATGAGCTTGAGCAGTTCGGACGCGCGGCGGAAGAGTTGGCCGAATTCGTCGCTGCGGTGTGAAAAAAGCGGTTCTGTCAGCGTCGCTTTGGCCCTCGGAAAGAGGTGCGGGACGGTGGGGGTGAATTCCAGAATATTCATTTCCGGCACCTCGCGATGATCTCGTGGCTCCAGGCCAGGACGGCCGGCAGATGGGCAACCATGGGGTAAAACCAGGCGGCGCCGTTCTGAACCGGTTCGCCGATGGCCCGGAAACCGATGTGTTCGTAAAAGCGTTTCTGTTCGGCTACCCCGGAGATCACCAGCAGTTTGATGCCGAATCCCGAAAGATAGGTGAAAATCTCAGCCCCCATTTTCGGCACGATCAGCGAATGGCGGTATTCCGGTTTGACCGCCAGCAGCCGGACTTCGGCGGTGGCGCCGGGCAGAATCGCCTGCGACATGACCGCGCCGAATTTTTCCACGGCGGAGAAGGGGGGCTCGCTGTGCGCGCAGACCATGCCGACGGCTTCCCCGCCGCGCCAGGCCGCGATGTAATGATTTTTGTGGTGAAACTTATCCACGAGGCGGCCGTTGCCGTGGATTTCGTGCTGACGCAGCTCCTGTGAAAATACTTCGTGATTCAGCGCCCATAGCTGCTGAATTTCCTCTTCATTGGCCGGCGGCCTGATTTCGATATCCCACATGGTTACTCCTCCCGTTCGATGGCCTTTTGCATGCGCCCCATGAAGTTGGTCAGCGTGGCCAGTTCTTCCGGCGAAAACTCCTGCATCAGGCGTTGGATTCTCTGATCGTAGGGCACCTCGACCCGTTCAAGGATGCCGTGCCCGAGAGCGGTGAGTTCGAGCTGGTAAGCGCGGGCATCGGACGCATCGACTTTGCGGGTGAGGAGCCCGGCGGCTTCCATGCGCCCGGCCACGCCGGTGAGGTTGGATTTGTCGACGAGCAGTTTTTCGCTGAGTTCCCGCTGGCTGAGCGGATGATCGGAATATTTGAGCAGCAGCATGATATTGAACTGGACTTCGCTGGAAAGCAGTTCGCCAAAAAAGCGCCGCGCGTATTTTTTCAGCATCTGCCCGACCCACCAGACGCCCATCAGGGCTTCGTGCTCGGGCGAACCGAAGTTTACGACTTCATTGTAGGTCTTATTGGTTTTCACTGGTGATTCTCCTTTTAATTAGTTTACATCTAAACAGATGATATATCAACTAATTTTTTGAAGAAATCGGTGAAAAATTGAAATCTTAGGAAGAAATGGGACTGATGGGACATCTGGGACCTATGGGAGAGGGAATCAAATTCCCATGTGTCTCATAGGTCTCATAGGTCTCATAGGTCTCATTTATTACTCGTAGCGCAGGGAGTCGATCGGGTCGAGCCGGGAGGCTTTCCAGGCGGGGTAGAACCCGAAAACGATGCCGACTGCCGCAGAAACCACCACTGCCGCGATGATCGCTTCGGTACTGGTTTCGATGGGCCAGTTGAGCTTCATGTTGACCAGTACCGCCGCGCCGTGGCCGAGCAGGATGCCGACGATGCCGCCGACGAGGCAGAGGATGATCGATTCGACCAGGAACTGTTGCAGAATGTCGCGTGAGCGTGCCCCTACCGCCATGCGGAGGCCGATTTCGCGGGTGCGCTCGGTGACGGATACCAGCATGATATTCATGATGCCGACGCCGCCGACCAGCAGCGAAATCAGCGCCACCACCAGCAGTAAATTGGTCATGACGGTGGAGGTGCTGCTGAGGGTTTTCATGAATTCGGCGGCGTTGCGGACCCAGAAGTCGTCGGGATCGCCGGGGGCGATGCGGTGGCGCTCGCGCAGCAGGGCGGTCAGTTCGCGGATGGCGTCATTGACTTTTTCCGGGGAGACCGCCATGACCATGATCTGGTCGACGTGGGTGAATTTCGGGACCAGCAGCGTGTCAGTGGCGAGCGTGTCGGACTGTTCCGGGTAAAACGCCACGCCGGTGCCGGGGAAGAGGTCGCTGGGTGAGGTGGCGGCCGTGCTGGTGGTGTTGGTGGCGGTGCCGGTTTTGAGACCGGTCAGGCGCAGCCGGACGGTTGTCCAGGGGGCGATGACCACGTCGTCCTCGTCGGAGCCCATCATGTTGGCGCCTTTGGATTTGAGCACGCCGATGACGGTAAAGCTGGTGTTTTTGATGCGGATTTCGCTGTCGATGGGCGATTCGCCCTTGAAAACTTCGCGGACAATCGTCTGGCCGACGAGGCAGACCCGGGCGCGGGAATCAAGTTCGCGGCGGGTGAACGAGCGGCCTTCTTCGACCTCCCAGTTGCGAATGGTCAGAAACTCGGGGCTGGAGCCGACGATCTGGTTCGGCGTCCAGTTGACGTTGCCGAAAATCAGTTGAGTGCTGCGGGCGGTGACGATCGGCACCGCTTCTGCCACGTTGTGGCATTCGCGGGCGATGGCTTCGCAGTCCTCGGGGGTGAGCGACATTTGCGCCCCCATGCCGAGGCTGACACCGGCGTGGCGCGGCGCACCGGGCATGATGACGACCGTGTTCACGCCCATTTTTTCGATGGAAGTGCGGATCGAGCTCGAGGAACCTTTGCCGATCTCCATCATGGTGATGACGGCGGCGATGCCGATGACGATGCCGAGGGTGGTCAGCAGCGCCCGCGTGGGGTTGCGCCGCAGGGCCTTCAGCGCTACAAAAATGGTGGCGAAAATACTCATGCCGCAGTTCCTCCTCCGCCGAATGACCCGGTCACCAGCAAGCCGTCGTGGATATGGACGGTGCGCTTGGCGAACTGCGCCACTTCGAGCGCGTGGGTGACCAGGATGATGGTGATGCCGTCAGCGTTCAGTTCGCTGAACATTTTCATGACTTCCTCGCTGGTGTGCGAGTCGAGGTTGCCGGTGGGTTCGTCAGCGAACAACACCGGGGGACGGTTGATCAGGGCGCGGGCGATGGCCACGCGTTGCTGTTGCCCGCCGGAGAGCTGCGAGGGATAATGATGCATGCGGTCGGAGAGCCCGACGCGCTCCAGCATTTCGACGCCGCGCTGCCTGACCTCGCGGGCCGAGAGCGAACCGGCCGTATAGGAGAGCGGCATGATGACATTGTCCAGCGCGCTGGTACGCGGCAGCAAATTGAAGCTCTGAAAGACGAACCCGATCTGGCGGTTGCGGACCATGGCTCGCCGGTCGCCGGAAATATGGCCGACTTCCTCGCCGTCCAGCAGATAATCGCCGGTGGTCGGGCGGTCGAGGCAGCCGAGGATATTCATCAGCGTGCTCTTGCCGGAGCCGGAGGCGCCCATCAGCGCGACGTATTCGCCGCGGGCGATCTCGAGGCTGATGCCTTTCAGCACCGGGACGTCGATTTCGCCCAGAAAGTAGGTTTTGGTGATGTTTTTTGTGACGATCAAACTCATCTTGAAGCACCCCGGTTCTGATTCTGGTTGTTGCCGCCGCGACGGGGCGGAGTCGGCATGAAGGGGCTGCCGCCGGCGGCATTTTTCTGCTCGGCGGTGGCGATTACGGTGCCGGTGACGACTTCCGCGCCTTCCTGAATGTCGCCGGTAAGGATTTCGGTGGATACGCCGTCGTTCAGGCCGGTGGTGACTTTGACGGGCTTGATATGGCCGTTGGCGCGGACCCAGAGGATACGTTCCTTGCCGGTGCGCTCGGGTATGGTGATGCCGGGGGCCAGCAGCGACTCGTCGGGTGTGTAGCGGAACGCGGAATTGGGTACGCAGATGACGTTCTGGCGGCTGTCGCGGATGAATTTGACATTGGCGGTGAGGTAAGGCAGGAGCTTGCCGTCGGAATTGTCGGTGCCGACTTCGATCACGTAGGTCACGACGTTCTGCGACATGGTGGCGTTCAGGCGGATTTTGTGGACACTGCCTTTGAACTCAATATTGGGGAAGGCGTCCACGGTGAAGAGTACCGGCATGCCGGCCTTGATTTCGCCGACGTCGGCTTCGTTCACGGATACCCAGACCTGCATCCGCTTCAAATCTTTGGCGATCAGGAACAAACTCGGGGCGTTCATGCTGGCGTTCACGGTCTGGCCCACGCTGACGCGGCGGTCGATGACGATGCCGTCCACGGGGGATTTGATCGTGCAGTATTCGAGGTTGCGGGTGCTGCGGGCGACGGAGGCCTCGGAGTTGGCGAGCTGGGCCTTGGCCTGTTCCAGGTCGGCCTCGGCCACGGCGATGGCCGCCTGGGCCACGGTGTAATCGGAGTACGCGGTATCGTAATCGCTCTTGGCCATGGCGCCCTTCGGGGCCAGGGAGGTGGCGCGGTTGTAGTTGGTTTCGGCGAGAACGAGCTTGGCTTTGGCCTGTTTGATGGCGGCTTCGGCGCTGACGATCGAGGCTTTGGCCTGCAGGCGCTGAGCCTCGTTCTGGCGGAGGTCGGCCACGAACAGCGAATCGTCGATCTGGGCCAGGATCATGCCGGCGGTGACGCGTGAACCGTAGTCGACGCTCTTGCCGTCGGCATCGAGCCCGAATTTCTCGATCATGCCGTTGACCTGCGCGCCGACGTTTACCAGTTCCTCCGGCTCCACGGTACCGGTGGCGCTGATGAAGCTCGACAGATGATCACGCACCACTTTTTCCGTGCGGAACACCACCGTATCCGACTTCGTCGAATACTTCTGGTAACCAAAATACCCGCCAACGCAGAGGGCTGCCAATATGATAATCCATATAAACCATTTAATTATTTTTTTCATCGATCAACTCCAGTTTATTTTGTATAACGATTAAGTCGGGATATTTATTGTACTGGTTACAAGAAAAGTACAAATTCTTGCAAGAAAAGCAGGGATAGAGGAGGGATGAGATAAAAATTTCCGTTTGGGTTCTTGACAAATTCGGAAGTGAGGTTATAATATAAATAACAACGTTGTTATTTTAAGGGTTTGATAAGGAATGGTTACAATCAAAGATATCGCGAAAGAGGCGGGAGTGAGTTATTCGACGGTGTCGGTGGCACTCGGGAACCGGACGTCGCGGTTACCGCTGGCGGAAAAAACACGTCAGAAAGTCATGGAAGCGGCTAATCGCCTCGGTTACCGCCGGAATGCATTGGCAACCCAGATGCAGACCGGTAAAACCGGTTTCATGTCGTTCATAGCCTGCGATGCTGCTCATGAATATGTGTTCAATATCTTTGCCGGGGCCATTAAAAGTGCCAATAATGCCGGGTACAGCCTGAAACTTCATGAAGTTCCGGTAGGAGAACCCGATTATGAGAACAGGCGGCAGGAGATCATTCTGTTCTATGATCATATCCTGGAGACCCGGCCGGAGGGAATCATTATCGCCTCGTGGGTGCCGCATCAGGAGTATTTGTTGCAGGAAGCAAAGCAGCTCAAGATTCCGGTAGGGTGTTCGGACTGCAAGAACGGTGGACAATTCGACGTCAAAGCAGTATTCGATGCGTTTCAAGGTGAACACGGAGCGGTAAAGCGGTTA
This sequence comes from Victivallis vadensis, assembly GCA_040391785.1. Taxonomy (GTDB): domain Bacteria; phylum Verrucomicrobiota; class Lentisphaeria; order Victivallales; family Victivallaceae; genus UBA5239. Next base: position 48,127 of record JBEBXH010000024.1, on the reverse strand, counting down.
TTTGAACAGGGGCATCGGAGGTTCGGTTTTATTTCTGACGGATTGGAGCGGCCTTATGTCCAGCCCCGTTTTAACGGTTTCATGGATGCATTGAGTGAGTTAGGGCTGGAAGTATGTCAGGAGTGGATGATGCATAGCGATCACCGGAATAATGATGACATTATCCGGTTTGTTAAACAGTTGTGCGGGCAAAAGGAACGCCCGACTGCAATTTGTTGTTCGTCGGATTATGTGGCGCTGCAGGTATTGACCACTGCGGCGGGAAATGGCTGGCGGGTGCCGGATGAATTGTCGCTGGTAGGGTTCGGAGATATCGATTTCACGATTCACGCCAACCCGAAAATCTCAACGGTGGTGCAGGACTACCAGACGATGGGCTATGAATTGATGCAGCGGATTGCCGGGCGAATCGGGAATCCGGAAGTTCCGCCGGAGACCATCGAATTTCCAACTACATACCTGGCCAGGGAATCGGTTATCGATTGCAAGCAATAACATTAAAACTGAGGAGTATCGTATGAAAAAATCGCAAGCTTTATATTTTACACTTATTGAACTCTTGATTGTAATTGCTATTATTGCGATATTGGCTGCATTGCTGCTGCCGGCACTGAATATGGCCAGGCGCAAGGCCAGAGGCACGCATTGTGTCAACACGATCAAGCAACTGATGATTTACAGCGAGCTGTACCGGGAAGAATATGGCGGGCATTGCTTTACCTTTTATGGAATCGGCACCTACCGCTGGAATCAGACGGGATTTGCCGACTGGCTGCGCGTACAGCAGGGGAATGATGTCCACTGGAATACCAATGATGCGACACTGGCGCCTTTCGGCAAAAAGTGGGCATTGTTCTGCAGCGACGAACATTACTACCAATGCAACCGCTACACCGGGGTTTCGCCGGTTTGGAAAGCGAGTTACATTTATCCAACGGCCATCGGGGGTAAAAAGTTGGAAAGAATCAAGTTGCCGAGCACACGCCTGTATTTTGTTTCCTGCGCCCGGAATACGTTCATTGACGGTACCTACAATCCGACTCAGCTACTGCCGCTGCTGAATGAAGGAGCCGGATTTCATGATGGGTACGTTCAGACGGGTTTTCTGGATTGTCATGTGGAACGGCTGAAATTTCAGGAATTCGCGAATCGGCGGCTGACGCTGTTAAATTTTCCGGAATAAAGGATGGGAACAGATATGAAAAAACTATTTTGGATTGGTATGATTTGCCTGACGGTGATAAGTTATGCGGATGAATATTTACTCAAGCCGGTAAGCATGATCACGGTTGACAAGAAAAATCAGAAAAAGACGGGAGAAATCCAGCTGATCGGAGTTCCCTGGGCGAATTTTTCGCGTGGGTTCATCCGCTTTGATTTGAGCAGGATTTCCGGTAGCAAAATCCGGAATATCGAAAAAGCTGTTTTGTCGTTTGATATCGACGTGAAGAACAATCCGGAAAGCCTGCCGTTAGAGATCATGCCGATGATTGTGGACTATAACCCGTTAGCGGTCAACTGGGAATCGCCGGGGCTGGGCGAGGCGAAATGGGCCAATGCCAAAAAAACGAATATCGACATGGGCGCCGACCGCAGTATTGTCTATAGTCCGGAGGTCAAAAGCGGCAGATGTGAGGTCGATATGACTCCGCTGGTGTCGGGTTGGGTATTTGGCCAGACGCCGAATTACGGGTTGTTTGTGAAAATGGGGCCGACGATTTTCGGCATGCCGAAAACACCCGCCTGGAACGTGGTCTTAAAGAATTGTACGCTGAAAATAACTACTGCCGGTGATGCCCCGGCTCCGTCTGGGCTTGACCTTGACAAGGAAACGCTGCGAATATATCCTTCGGCACATCTGCCGCCGATCAGTTCGCCTTACTATTTCCTGGTTTTTTCCGGGGAATCGACCCGGCATCCGGCAAGCGTCGTCAACGTGTTGGCTGCACGCTTGGCAAATGGACGGCCGGAGCGCGGGATTCTGCCGTTACGCTGGCATTATGGACCGAATAATCCGGCGAACAGCGAGGAGAGAATCATTGACGGTTATGTGGGGAGGTCTACGCAGTTTATTGGAATTCAGGTAGATGAATGGCAGGGGACACGTCGTGCCGGCGAGGATATCGGCGCGCTCGAGGACCCGAACCGGGTGTTGAAAGAGCAGAAAATCGACTGGGCAATCAAGGGGGTCCTGGAAGCCAAAAAGAAAAACCCTGCTTTCTTTATTTTGATCTACTGGCGGGCAGAGGACTCGATTATGCCGTTGGTCGAGCAGGGACAGCCGGATTTGCTGGTGCTGGAAGGACAGTCGAATCTGAATAAGCGTTTCCCGAAAACCATGGGGATCGGATTGCCCGGCGTGATGAAACGCCTGGCATATGCCAAAAAAATCGGCGTGATCGAGAAAACGATTCCCCTGTACGGATTTTTTATGAAAGAGGAATATTATCACGAGGGGGATATCCTGAGCAAAGAACAGGTGGAGAATATGATCAAAACTTCGCGCCAGCTTTTTCCGGAAATGCCGGGGATGGCTTTTTACGGTAACAGAGATTGTGCCGTTCCGGGAAATTATGCTTCGGAATTGCTGAAATATGCGGAGGAAGTTTGCTACAGGGAGTTTATTCAGCCGGCCCCCAAGGTGACGATTTCCAGTCCGGGATTTGAGGCGAAAATCGCTTCCATGAAGGTAGTGGTAAAGGCTCAGGCAGAGGCCGTGGTGGAGGGCAATACAATCCGCCAGTACCGGTTTTTCGTCGATAACCGGTTGATGGCGGAATCGGCGACGCCCGAATATACGATCGATACCCGGCTTTTCGGGCCGGGCAGGCATATTATTACCGTACATGCGGTCGACTCCGGATATAATCGTGGAGCGGCGCAATTGCCGGTGACATTTGAGACCACAAAGGAATAGAAATGAAGAGATTTAATGATGCGCGGGACTGGTTTCTGGAGAAACGGTTCGGGTTGTTTATTCACTGGGGCATTTACGCGGTGGGTGGGGTTCACGAGCAGGAATTGCAGCGTTACGGGAAGCCGTGGGCGGAATATCTGCAGTACCAGCGCGAGTTCAATCCGGTGAATTTCAACCCCGACGCATGGATCGACCTGGCGCAGGAGTGCGGCATGGAGTACATCGTTTTCACCACCAAGCACCACGACGGGTTCTGCATGTGGGATACGAAGGAGACGGAATTCAATATCATGCATACGCCGTACGGGCGCGACATCCTGAAGGAACTGGCCGACGCGTGCCATCGGCGAAACATGCCGCTGGAGCTGTATTATTCGGCGGTGGACTGGCATCACCCGAATTACCCGAATCTCGGACGCCACCACGAAATTACCACCGATCCGGCGCTGCACGACATGGATAAATACATGCGGTTCCTGAAAAATCAGATCACCGAACTTTGTACCAATTATGGCGAAATTCATGGCATCTGGTGGGATATGAATGTGCCGGAACTCCATGATCCATCGGTAAATGCGCTGATCCGCCAATTACAGCCGGCGGCGGTGATCAACAACCGCGGCTACGACGAGGGGGATTACTCCACGCCGGAGCGGCACTGGGGAGAGTCGGCCATGACCGCTTACGAATCGCCCTGCGAGGCGTGCGACTCGGTCGGCGCGAACAGCTGGGGGTATCGCCGGGATGAGGATTATTTTTCGGCGCGTTATCTGGAAACCAAGATGGCGAAATTTATGGCTCTGGGCGCTAATTTCCTGCTGAATGCAGGGCCCGCGCCGGATGGCCGTTTTCCTGCGGAATCAGCGGCGCTCCTGCGTCAGGTCGGCGCCTGGTATTGCCGGATCAAAGAAGCTTTGAATATGCCGTTCCGGTCGGGGATGGTGGGCAATCCCGATATCGTCTGTACCGGAGCCGGGAATACGCTTTACGTGTTCATGCTCAAAATCATGGAGAGCTCCGCGCTGCCGCTGGCGCCGCTGGATGTCCTGCCGGAGCACGCAGTTCTGCTGAATACCGGTGCTGAAATCATGACCACGTTGGAGCAGAACAGCTACCAGCGTGATTCCGCGCCGTGCCTGCGGCTGCGTCATATCCCGGTGGAGGCGCTTGCCGGGGAGATTCCGGTGTTCAAGCTGACGCTGCCGGTGCCGCTTGAGCAAATCCGCAAGCAGGAAGGGCAGGACACCCCGGACATCGTAAACTACTCCGGACTGCAGATATAGGAAGCGGTTTCGCCTTTTTTCAGTTCAACTGGAAAATTATCGGCATCGGTTGCCACGGGGTTGCCGGTCAGGAATTCATTGACTTTGAAGTGCCCCGGTAACTTGACCGTACGCTGTCCGTCTGAGCTGGCATGAATCAATAATATGTTGCCGTTGAAAAGTACCTGATCGTTGGTATCGGTGAAAATATGTGCTTCGGCAGTAGCAGCGGCCTGCCGGAAATGACTGGCCGTAAGTACCGGCGAACCGGTCCAGATGGAGGTCCAGCCGCCCGGCATTTTCTTCTGCTGCATGATTGCGGCTTGACGGGAGGTTCCGTCCGCCTGCTTCAAAGTCAGGATGTTATTTGCGTCCGACGGTGTATTGAGGTAAAGCATCGGGGCGATTTCCGCCCGCAGGAGCGGCGGGTCGCCAGGCAGTGAGACGGTGGTTTTCTCCGTAATCCAGCTTGGGCTGAAGCCGGTCAGGGTCTCGGTATGCTGCAGCGAAAGAGTTTGTTCGTCGCCGATACCGGGCGCATACATCCACAGCGCGGTCGCTTTTTCGCGGCTCAGCTTGCCGGTAATCGCGCCGCGTGTCGGCCCGTCGATGATGCAGCAATCGGCGAAAATATACAGTTTATAAGCCGGCGCCTTGGCGAAATCGGAGAGCAGAATGGTATCGAACGGAGCTCCGATCCGGGTGACGGCGTGCATCATGGTCCGGGCCAGCAGCGGGCCGCTGAGGGCGTTGGTGAAGGCCATGTGATTGTAGCTTTTGTCGCTGACGATAAAGGCGATTTCCGGTTGCGCCGAAGCCCTGAATTCCGGACGGTCGAATTGCTTGCCGAGCTTGATGAAGTCCGGATGGTCGAACCATTTATTGCCCATCTCCATCCAGAGCAGGATACCATTCTTTTTGAACAAGGCGTCACCGGCATCACGTAGCAACACGGCAACAGAGTCCGCCAGGTTTTTTTCATAAGGCGCTGGAATGTTCGGACAGTAAATCGGTACTTGGAAAGTCCGGGTATCGTCTTCGTCCAGATAGTATTTTCCGTTGATTTCAAGAGACTTCGGTACGGTCTGAGCGAGCGCGGCCCCGCCGGCGTTGCGGTTATAGTACATCTGTGGTCCGCCGATAACATCGATATCAGGACAATTCAGTAGTTCTGATAGTGCGCGATGCCCAGTACCGGAGAGGTCGCCGGTCTGATCACCGGGCATGAAGTGATATCCATAGTAAAAAATATTCAACTTGCCGGGGGCATATTTCCGGGTGATGGCGGCGGTTTCCATGATCATCGAAGAAACCGTCTTTGAGAAATGATCGTTGAAGTCGATGATTTTCCGCGAGATTACCGGATCGAAGAATATTCCGATATCACCGGTCAGGCGACGCTTGTAGTTCGGAATCTGGATGGATTCGAAGGATGTTTCGTCAGTTTTCCAGGCGGCGTTCAGTTTATCCAGATCGTTATCGTATTTGGCTTTGGCATATTCGATGAACGCCAGGCGTTGCGGCTCACTGTAGTCGCTCAGGTTATGGCGGAAACCGTAGCTCCACTCGCCGCCGTCGCCCACCATCGGGCAGTAACCGATGATCCGGTCGGTATACTCGGATTTCTCAAAATGCTGCACCAATTGGCTCCAGACTTGATAAAAGTCATGGCGCCACTTCTTTGAGGCAAAGGAAAACGGATTGTAGGGCGGAGCCGTGTGGCGGTTGCCGGCGAGGTCGATAGAAACCTGCAGTTCCGCCGGATTCTGACGTATCCAGGCACTGCTGCGCATGTTGATCCGGAGAATCAGTTTACTGTCGGGAACGGTTTCCGCGAGCAGTTTCAGCCGGGACTCGATGCCGGAAAAATCCAGCCGGTTATCCTCGAGCCAGAAGTTCTGTTCACTGCCGACCATCAGTGTTGTGATGCCTGCCTGCCGGGCGGATTTGACGTGATCGATGCCGACATCGAGGCAGCGCCAGTTGAGCTTGGCGGAGTTTCCGGTAAAAACGATATGGGCATTGTCGACGCCGACGCCGATAACCGCTGCGCCAAGAGCCGGAGCTGTGAATATTTTTTCACCGTCCAGATAGAACGTCGTCTGTCCTGCGGATTTGTCCATTTTCAGCGTATATTCGTGATCGGCCAGCCATTGATGCGCTTTGGTTGTCAGAGTTTTTTCCGTCTGGTTCCGGCGCAAAACGATGTCCAACGAGTGATGATCGCCGTTGCGGACGATGGAGAGATAGATCCCGTTGTCGGTGGAGCGTTTGCTCGGGTCCGGGTAGAAATCTTCAAAAAGACCGAGACGGATTTTCGATTTTCCGCTATTGAAACCTTTGATCTTGAAAGTGATTTCGAATTCACCGCTTTCCGTCTTGGGAGCATCGACTACCGTATTGACATTGCCGAATACCCGCCAGATATTCCAGCCTTCGGCGTTAGCGAAGGAATTGTCGTAAACGGTGGTGGAGTAATGCCAGCGCCGGTTTTCTTCCGGGATAGAAACATTATCGGCATTCATCAAGAGCGGCATACCGAAAAGAAGGAGGGCAAATAATTTATTCATATTAGTAATTTCCTGTTATTGAGCAGCTTGGCGTAAGCAGAAGGGGCATTCGTTATTTCGTTGGTCATCGGTCATGCCATAGAGGTAATAAAAGTCAAACGAGCTGACATGGCCATCGAAAAAGAGCGCATTGGTCCTGAATTTATGACGGTTTGAAATATTGGTGTTGTTGTAACAATATTTGCTGCCGCTTGCAGCCAAGGCCATGGTTTCGACCAGGTGGATGGTTTCCGATGGCTTTTTCAGTTGTGAACGCTTGATGGCCGGATCCCAGAAATACTGCCCTCCCTTGACGGAAGCCAGGGTGATGCCGTAACTTACTTCATACGGGTACCAGTTACGGTTTGCTATGACCTCCAGATCGGTGGGGCAGGCCAGGAGGTGCTGCGGGAAAAAGCCATAGTCGGATCCGGAGTTCCACCAGCTTCCAGGGACGGCGATGGCATTGGCGTTTACCAAACGCTTGGGCCATGGATCGGTGCCGCCTCCGCCTTGTGCTGGAGGAACGCAGAAATCATCGCTGATATCGGCGTAGAAAACCATGGCGAGCCCGATTTCCTTCAGTTGCGACGTGCATTTGATGCTCCGGGCTTTTTCACGGGCGTTGTTCAGGGCCGGCAACAGCATGGCTGCAAGAATTGCTATTATAGCTATAACTACCAGAAGTTCAATAAGCGTAAAAAATTTTTTCATTCCAATCTCTCCTTGAATTATTGATCAGTTAATTTTTCTACAACTGTTACGTTCGATGATTTCTACCGGATATTCATATAGATGTTGTTTCAAATGCTTACCGGCACCGCGCATATCGGCCAGCAGGTCAATGGCCTTGGCGGTGATCTTGTCTACGGGCTGTTCCAGCGCCGACATGTGCGGATTGAAGCTACTGGCGGCGTCAAGCCCGATGAATGATATATCCTCCGGAATCCGGCAGCCGGCCTCAATGATTCCCATCCAGGCGCCATAGGAAAAAGCCGCACCCGGGCACAAAATCGCGGTCGGCCGGTTTGGCGAATGGCATAATTCATTCATCTTTTCCCGGGAAAAATCGTACCATAACTCACCGTGTCTGGCAATGAATACCATATCGTTTTCGAGGCCATACGTCAGAAATTCAGCATTGCGGTTTGTTGTGGTTTGGTTGATGGAGTGTTCCGAACCGACATAGGCGATTTTCCGGTGCCCAAGTCCGGTCAGGTAGTCCAATCCTATGGTAATGGCATTTGGCTTCAGACGGACATGGTAACGCATACCGTCTTCGGGCAGGGAATACGGGTTGTTAATAAAAACGATCGGAATATAATCAAATGCCTGATTCAACATCATATCGGTGATCTTCTTATCTGAATTCAGGACAATCAGACTGTCGCAACGCTGCTGATTGATTTTCTCCAGCAGGGCGGCGGGCCTCTGTTCATGGGCATCGATCAGGACGATTTCGCCATTACTGCGGCTGTTCAACTGACAGGTGATTGCGGAAATCATGCTGAGTTCGTAGAAATCATTATTGATTTTATTGAGCTGGCGGCAAATGATGCCGACCCGCATTTGGATATTATTGGAATAAGCGATAAACGTACCCTTGCCTTTGTGCTGGGAAATCAACTTTTGATCGGCCAGAATTCGCAGGCTCTTGCGCAGTGTCAGGTGGTTGATACCGAGTGAGGCGGCCAACTCGACCTCAGGCGGCAGTTTGAAACCCGGCGCTAGTTCGCCCGAGGTGATATAGTCACGCAGGGAATTTGCCACCTGCCGGTAAACCGGGGTCCCGGTTCTGGCGGTATCGATTGCTTCGCTGACGACTTTCAAATTCATGGTTTTCCTTTTTGCACTATATCTTGGTATATATTATATATCAGAGTATAGTTATTGTCAAGAGGGGGGCAAGAAAAAAATCAAAAATAGACGGTTGGGGTCGCACCGGTTGGTTTCCGGGCTAAAGTACATCCGGACTTTCCGGATTTTGTCCTGACCGATGTTGCTTATCATAAAAACGCAAGATTGAGATATTTTTCGCAAGATCGAGATATTTAAAAATCCCTTTCAACAGGATATAATATATCCAGACGAAATAATGAATGCAAGATTCATCAATAAAGAAAGGGTATTGAAAATGGCAAATCTGGCAATATTGGGCGGCGAAAAGTTATTGAAGGAACCGGTGAAACAGTTGGACTGGCCGATCCGGACGGAGGAAACGGCGGAAAAGCTGAAACAGCTTTACATGAGCGGCGAGTGGTCGTTCAACAGTCCGATGGAGCAGCAGTTCGAGCAGGAATTTGCCGCCTCGCAGAGTGCCAAATACGCGGTTTTCATGGCCAACGGCACGGTGACGCTGGAGTGCGCGCTGCAGGCGCTCGGCATCAAGCCCGGCGACGAAGTGATTATCCCCGCGCTGACCTGGATGGCGACGGCGATGGCGGTGCATTACCTCGGTGCGATTCCGGTGATCGTGGACATCGAGCCCTCTACCATGTGCATGGACCCCGTCAAAATGGAAGCGGCCATCACCCCGAAAACCAAGGCGATCATGCCCGTTCATATTTACGGCTCCACCGCTGACCTCGGCAAAATCATGCCGATCGCGGCGAAGCATGGTATTCCGGTGATCGAAGACTGTGCTCAAATGCAGGGCGGTTTCTGGGACGGCAAAGGCGTCGGCAGCCTGGGGGCAATCGGCAGTTTCAGCTTCCAGCAGAGCAAAGTCACCGCGGCCGGCGAGGGCGGCATCTGTACGACCAATGATCCCGAGCTGGCGGAAAAACTTTTCCTGCTCAAGCATATCGGTTATGTGCGCGGCGCCAAACAGGGGCAGGGGGCCAAAACCCCGGCCGGACTGGTTTGCCACAATTACCGTGGCACGGCGTTTCAGGCACTGCTTCTCCTCGAACAGCTCAAGACGCTACCGGAGCGCATCAAACGCTATGGCGAAAGTGCCCGAATCATGACCGAGGCCATCGCCGACGTGCCGGGCGTCCGCGTCCAGGCTCCGGGCCGCCTCGCGAATCCGCAGGGATATTATACGTTCCACTTCCTCTTTGACGGCAAGGAATTCGACGGCATCGACCGTGGCATCATCAACGAAGCCTGTGTCGCCGAAGGGATCAATATCGGCAACGGTACCCATGGCACGGTTTACCGTCACAATCTCTTCAACCTCGCGCCGGAAGCCTACCGGATTTTCGAAGGAGAATGCCCGGTTTGCGACGAACTTTCGCTGAAGCGCGCCCTTGGAATCGCCCACCAGACGATGTATTATAAGGAGACTGCCGAACAGATCGGCGCGGTGGTCCGCAAGGTGGCGTCCAACGTGGATGAACTGCGGAAATATGCCGACAGCAAAAAATAAGGCTTCATCTATGAAGAATGTGATTATCAGCGCCTTCGGCTCTTCGCTGCTCGAAGGCATTACCGGGGTGGCAAATCCACTGGACCGCTGGTACAATATTCTGCACCGCAAACTTTCAGGATACTTCCCGGAAGTTTGCTTTTCCATTATAAACGTCGGAATCGGCGGCGAATCGACCCGCGAAATGATGCGGCGCTTCGACCGCGACGTCGTGGCCCATGCGCCCGATTTCTGTTTGGTGAAATTCGAGGGCAACAACTGCGATCTGGCGCACCCCGAGCGTCTGGTGAGCGAAGCCGAAAAACTGCAGCTGATGGAGCAATTCGTCAAGGGCTTGCCGGCCAAAACCAAAGTGATTTCGATCCTGCAGGGGCCGGTCATCAACGAAAAGCACCATAGCTGGCGGCATCCGGCGTTTGCCGAGGTCAACCGTCATGGCGGTCTCGCCGGGCTGCTCGCCGCCGAGCGTGAGCATTCGCGCGAATTCGCCCGCAAACACGGCTGGCCGATTTGTGACTTGCACGGCATGATCGGCGACAAGGCGGAGCAATATTTACTGGATGACGGGATCCACCTGAACCCGCGCGGCACGGAACTCTTTGCCGATACGCTGTTTGAGATGCTGAAAGAATTATTGCAGGAAAATAAATGAAGAATTTGGTGATCAGTCTTTTCGGTTCGTCGATCATGGAAGGTGTGATCGGCGTCAAGCCGCACGAGCGCTGGTATGAGGTGATGCGAAGCAAGCTCTCGGAGCGTTTTCCTGACACCTGTTTCGCGATTGTGAACGGAGCCATCGGCGGCGAATCGACCCGCGAGTGCATGGTGCGTTTTGACCGCGATGTGCTCACCTTTTCGCCGGACTATCTGTTGGTGATGATTGGTGCCAATAACGAAGATTACACCCGGCCCGAACGTCTGGTGCCGCAGGACGAAATCCAGCGTCACATGGACGACATGGCCGCACGGCTGCCGAAAAAAACTCGAATGATTGGTGTCGGACTTGGCCCGGTTGTCAATGAGCAGCACTGGGCAGCGGAGCATCCGGCTTTTGTGGAGCCGTTCAGGCAGTGCGGCGGCGGGCTCGATGAACTCCTGGAGCCGCAGCGCGAGCTGGCACGGCGTTTCTTCCGGGATTATCCGTTTCTGGATTTGTATCCGTTGTTTGACCGTGAGCGGCGGCAGTATCTGCTGCCGGATGGTATCCACTTGAATTCGGCCGGACATAAATTATTCGGTGAAAAGATGTTTTCTATTCTGGAAAAAGAGATAACAGAAAGGATTTCGTAATGAAAGAACTGATGTTTTTTGACGCGAATACGCAGATTGGCACGCCGATGAATGGCGCGCTCGAGTATGCGTCCTCGACGGCGGCGCTGCTGCGGGAGATGGATCGCAATGGCGTTGACAAGGCGCTGATTCGGGACGTCAACCTGACCGCGGCCGGAGCGAATTACGCGAATGACGCTGTGGGCAAACAGTTGGCGGACGATCCCGATGAACGGCTGGTCGGCGTGTGGAGTTTCCTGCCGCCTTGCACGCACGAATTGCCGGAGGGTAAGGCGTTTTTTGACGGCATGAAAAAGAACCGGATCAAGGCGCTGATCCTCGATCCGGTGGGGCATAAGTGGGTTGCAAACCGCCTGAGCATCGGCAAGATCATGGACGAAGCCGCCGAACGCAAAATTCCGGTGCAGATCGGAATTAATACACTCGGTTCATGGGAAGCGGTTTATGCGTTTCTGAAAGAATTCCCGAAGAACCGTTATATCTGCCTGACCAACGGTTTGTATTGGGGTACGGACCGTTACTTCCGGCCGCTGCTGGAGAATTACGCAGGGTTTCACCTGGAAATCTCGACCTATTGGGTGCCGGAGGGCGTGACCGACCTGGTCAATGAGTATGGCGCGGAGCGGATTCTGTACGGCAGCGGCTATCCCGGTTTCATGTTCGGCAGCATGATGCTTTCGCTGAAACACTCCGAAATCAGCGACGATGCCAAGCGGTTGATCGCCGGCAAAAATCTGGAAAAACTTCTGGACGAGGTGCAATTATGAGTATCTGGGAAGAAAAGGGTTCGCTGGCGGAAGCCTATTGGAACCATGGCCGCGCCGGGATTCCGGTTTATGACATGCATGGGCACATGGGGGCGCACGGGCAGATTTATTTCAAGCGCGCCGAGGCGGATGCCATGGTGGCGCATTTGCGCAAAGCGGGGGTGACGAAGTTAGTGTTTTCGCATCATTATGCGCTGTGGACACCGGATTTTTCCAATCAGGAAGTGTTTGAAATTACGCGTCAGTATCCGGATATCCTGCGGATGTACGTGGCGGTGAATCCGAACCATCCGGAGCGGGTGATCGAGGACGTCAAGTCGTTCGATAAATGGGCCCCGGCGGCGATCGGCTTCAAATTCCTTTCGGCTTATCACGGCAAGACCGCTGACGGCAAGGCGTATGAACCGGCGTTCAAGTTCGCCAACGAGCGCGGATTGCCGATTTTGTTCCACACTTGGGGCGGTGACCGGTATACCGAAATCAATATGATGATCGAGCTGGCGCAGAAATACCCGAAAGTCAGCTTTTTCATGGGCCATTCGTTCCGCCCGGACTGGGACGGCGTGGCGCGGCTTCACCAAGCTTGCCCGGACAACGTCTACTTCGAGTTGACCAGCATTCCCGGCACTACCGGCATGGTGGAGAAACTGGTGGAAATCGCCGGCAGCGAGCGGATTCTGTACGGTACCGACCTGCCGTGGTTCGACGAATTCCAGGGCATCGGCGGCATTCTGGCCGCCAAAATCAGCGAAGACGACATGCGCAATATTTTATACCGCAACATCGATAACTTACTCGGAAAGGACTGGTAAAATGAAAGACATGAAAATCGGCATCCAACTCTACACCATCCGCGAACCCCTGCAACAAGACTTCAAAGGCGTTTTGAAGGAACTGGCGAAGCTCGGATGTGACGGCGCGGAATTCGCCTTCAACTTCGGCGGCATGGAGCCGGACGAACTGGCGGCGTACACCAAAGAAATCGGCCTGAAAACCTGCGGCATGCACGTGTCGGCCACTGATTTCGACGATCCGGACAACAAGGTGTTCGACTACGCCAAAGCGCTCGGCTGCAAGTACGTGACGATCAGCCGCGGCGGCAAGTTCAGCGAAATCATCGACGACGTAGTCGCCCAGTGCGCCAGTGTCGGCAAAGCCGCCGCCGCGCGCGGACTGCAGTTCACCTATCACAATCACGCGGCGGAATTCGAAAAGATCGGCGAGGAATACGCGCAGGACATCATTTTCAACCGCACCGACGCCAAACAGGTTCAGGCCGAACTGGACGTTTACTGGGTGACCAAGGGCGGCGAGTGCCCGGTCCGCTACATCAAGAAATACGCCGACCGCCTGCCGCAACTCCATATGAAAGATATGGACAAAGAGGATGGTTCGTTTACTGAGCTCGGCACCGGCAAAATCGACCTGGCCGCCTGCGCGGAAGCCGCCCGCGGCACGATTTGCGAATGGCTGATTTACGAACAGGACATCTGCAAACGTCCGCAGTTCGAAAGTGCGAAAATCAGCATTGAATATTTAAAGAAACTACTTGGCAGATAAGGAGAAACAATCATGGCAGGAGTATTCAGATTTTCATTTGGCCCGTGGAACATTCACGAGGGTGCGGACCCGTTCGGTCCCGAAGTGCGGCAGAGCATCGAGTTCAACGCCAAGCTCAAAATGTACAAGAAAATGGGCTTCGACGGCGTGCAGTTCCACGACGACGACGCCGTGCCGAACATGGACGAACTGACCCCGAAGCAGATCATCAAAGAAGCCGCCGCGGTCAAAAAAGTGCTCGACGGCCACGGCCTGACCGCCGAATTCGTCGCGCCGCGCCTGTGGATGGACCCGCGTACCGTCGACGGCGGCTACACCAGCAATTGCCCGAAGTGCCGCCAGTACGCGCTCGACCGCACCAAACGCACCGTCGATATCGCCAACGCCCTCGGCACCAAGAACATCGTGCTGTGGCTGGCGCGCGAAGGCACCTACATCCGCGAGGCGAAAGACCCCGCCTGGGCCACCGAAAAAATCGCCGAAGCGCTGCAGATGGTTCTCGACTACGACAAGAACGTTCGCGTGATGATCGAGTCGAAGCCGAACGAGCCGATGGACCACACCTACATTCCGACCATCGGCCACGCGATCGCGATGGGGCTGATGACCTCCGATCCGGGCCGCATCGGCTGCCTGATCGAGACCGCCCACGCGCTTTTGGCCAATCTCTCGCCCTCCGACGAAATGGGTTTCGCCATGGCGCACAAAAAGCTCTGGAGCGTGCATTTGAACGACCAGAACAGCCTGAAATTCGACCAGGATCTGACCTTCGGCGCGGTCGACCCGCGTCGCGCCTTGAACCAGGTGCGCGTGCTCGACAAAAACGGTTTCGGCCAGAACGGCGAATGGGTCGGTTTGGACGTGAAAGTGATGCGCACGCAGAAGGATAAAACCGCGCTGAAGCATCTCGACTACAGCCGCAAAATCTTCCTGAAACTGCTCGAAATCAGCCGTTCGCTGGATGATAAAATGATCGCCAAGTTGCAGGCCGAGCGCGATTACGAAGAACTCAATTATTACATCTTGAGCATGATGCTCAAATAAATTATCCGATTACCGATTCCACGGCCCGGTGCCAGCGTTGGAGGTGCTCCTCCCGCTCCCGGGCCGTAATTTTTGGCTCAAAAGTGGCGGAAGCGTCCGCGATTTGACAACAATCCGCGCCGAGTGCGAGGCGGGCCGCGCCGAGGACTGTGGTTTCGAGGTAGGGTGGCCGCTCGACGGTACAGTTGAGGATATCGGATTGGAACTGCAGGAGAAACGGATCGCGGGCAGCGCCGCCGTCGACGCGGATTTTGTGGATCGGCTTGCCGATGTCGTTGCGCATGGCGTCAATCAGGTCGGCGCACTGGAAGGCGATTGCTTCTTCGGCGGCGCGGATGATTTCTTTGCGCGAGGTGCCGCGGGTCATGCCGGTGAGGGCGGCGCGGGCATCCGAATTCCAATAGGGCGCGCCGAGCCCGGTGAAGGCTGGAACGAGGCAGACGCCGCCGGTGTCGGGGATGGAGGAGGCGATTTCGGCGGCTTTGGAGACGTCCGGCAGGATGCCGATGCCATCGCGCAGCCATTGCATGATGGCGCCGGCCATGAACACGGAGCCCTCCAGCACATATTCGGGCTTGCCGGGGCGGGTGTTCGCGCCGAGAGTGGTGACCAGCCCGTGACAGCTTTCGATGAATTCGGAGCCGGTATTCAGCAGCAGGAACGCGCCGGTGCCATAGGTGATTTTCATTTCGCCGGGGCGGTCGCAGAACTGTCCGTAAAGCGCGGCCTGCTGGTCGCCCGCGATGCCGCAGATCGGGATGGGCGTCCGGTCAAAAAGCGGATGGCTGCAGACGGCGGCCTGACCGCTCGACGGCACCACCTTGGGCATCATCGAGCGCGGAATGCCGAGCTTGGCGAGCAGTGTATCGTCCCAGTCCAGCGTACGGATATTAAAGAGCATGGTGCGGGCGGCATTGGTGTAATCGGTGATGTGCGATTTGCCCTCGGTGAGCTTCCAGATCAGGTAGGTTTCCACGGTGCCGAACAGCAGGTCGTCGAGGTTCAGATCTTTGACATTGTCGAGAATCCATTTGATTTTGGTGGCCGAGAAATACGGATCGACAATCAACCCGGTGTTGTGGCGGATGTACTCGGTGAGGCCGTCGGCTTCCAGCTGGCGGCAGAGGGTGGCGGTGCGGCGGCACTGCCAGACGATGGCGCGGTGAACGGGCTGCCCGGTGCGGCGGTTCCACACCAGCGTGGTTTCGCGCTGATTGGCGATGCCGATGGATTTGATCTGGCGCGGTGATACCTTGAATTTGCGCATGACCTCGCTGACCGATTCGAAAACACTGCCGAAAAGGTCGTCCGGCTCGTGTTCCACCCAGCCGCTTTGCGGATAGTGTTGCTCGAATTCGCGTCCGGCGGAGCCGAGCGGTTTCAACTCCGTATCGAACAATACGGCGCGGGAACTGGTGGTTCCCTGGTCAATGGCAAGAATATATCCGGCATCCATGATTCACCTCGTGATTATGGTGTACCATAAACCGGAAGAGCGGTTTTGTCAATTTGCATTTACCGGGCGGCAGTGTATTTTGTAAAAAAAGAGAGTTCGTTATGAGTCATGGCCGTTTTCATGTGTTTATTCCCGAGGAGCCGCTGCCGTATGCGCCGGAGGTGCGGCTGGCGCACGATTATCCGTTGGGGCGGGGCGCGCGGACTTTGCGCAAGGAGCGGATCGGCGACCATGCGCTGCATTATTTCGTGACAGGCTCCGGGGAGTATTTTTTGAACGGGCGAAGGTATCCGGTTGAGCCGGGGAGGGTGTTTCTGGTTCGCCCGGGGCAGGGGTACGATTTCCGCCTGAATGACGAGGCGACGGTGCGGATGTTCAACATTCACTTCGATCTTGAGGATAAAAGTGAATACGCCTCGCCGTTTCCGTGCCCGGACGACGCGGCGCCGGGGAAGCTGGTATTGAGTCCCGAGTGGGCCGACAGCTTGAAGCTGATGCAGCCTCAGCGTTATGAAGAGCTCTTCCAAGGGCTGCTGATGAACGGTTCCGCCAAGCTCTACCGGCGCGGCCGGATGCTGGAAATACTGGCCTTGCTATTGGAAGAAAGCCGGGGGATTTCGCCCGGCAGCGGTAGCGCCGAAAAAATCGTGCTGCGGGCGCAGGAAATCCTGCGCGGCGAATTGGACCGGCCGTGGACGCTGACCACGCTGGCGAAAAAGCTCGGCGTCAGCCGTTCGCACCTGGCGGCGGTTTTCCGGGAAAGGACCGGGCTGTCGGTGGGCGAATTCCGGCGGCAGGCGCAGGTCGAGCGGGCGCGTTATCTGCTGAGCACCAGCGATACCCCGATCAAGGCGGTGGCGGCGGAATGTGGCTTCGCCGATGTACATCACTTCGGACGAATATTCAAAAGCTTGAGCGATATTGCCCCGGGTGAATTTCGCGATAAATATCTGTTTCTGGACGATTAGATAAAAGATCAGTCACCTGTCATCTTGCCGGTTTTCCTGTTTTCAGTTATTTTATAAATAAAAAACAGGAGCAGCCGATTATGAATGTACGTCTGGAAAAATTACTGGCCGAAGTCAAACAGCGAAACGGATCGTTCAATCCTTCATTCAACAAATTCAGCCGTGACGCGGCGCTGTACCGGGCGGGAAAAGTGCCGGGGCGCTCGCTGGCGCAGTTGCGGGCTGGCACCGTGCTTGAATTGACCAAACTGATGCATATCGAAATCGGAGAGGGGTGGAGCATTGCCGGTGAGCATCTGTTGTGGGCGCCGTGGATTGCTTTCCGCAGCCGTTGGGAGGATGCGGATGAGCGCGAACTGCAGGAACTCGAACCGGAGTTGAGCTTGGAGGAGTTGCGCAAAGAACTGCGGAAATTCAGTCCCACTGTGGCCGCTACTGTGCCGGGCGAGGCGCATCCGGTCAATGCTTCGGCGTGCGGGAGCTGGGGCGAACGCAATATCAGCAAAGTATTTATGGCCGTGGGCTGGGTGGAAAATCACTCGGTTCGCGGTTACGATAAACTGCTCAAATACGGTTATGGCGGGCTGCGGCGGCAAATCGAGGCTGAACTGGCCAAATATCCGCTGACTTCGCCGGAAAGAATCAAGCGAGAAAATTTCCTGCAGGCGGCGATGATGATTTGTGATGCCGGGTTGATGCTGGGGCGGCGTTATGCCGGGGCCGCCGGGCCGGAACTGGCCGAGGTTTGCCGCAATGCGGTCGAAAACGGCGCCGGGAGTTTTCGCGAGGCGGTGCAGCTCCTGTGGTTCGGGCATATCATCGCCTGTGCCGAGGATGGAATCAACGCAAATTCGCTGGGGCGGCTCGATCAAATCCTGTGGCCGTGGTACAAGGCCGATCTGGAGAAGGGGGCGATTAGCCGCGACGAGGCAAAAGAACTGCTGATCGAGCTGGCGATTCGGCTGTACCTGCCTTACGATGTTCAGGCGGTCACGCTCGGGGGGACCGATGAAAACGGTACATGCGCGGTCAATGATTTATCGTATCTGATGCTGGAGGCGACCGCGGAATTCGGGGAAATCCGCGATCTCTCGGTACGGGTGACGCCGGATATGGCGGATTCGTTTTTGCGTCAGTGCTCAAGTCTGGTCCTGCGCGGCGGCGGGATTCCGTTTTTCTTCAATGACGAATGTTTCGTCAAGGCGTTGAACCGGCGCGGCATTGAGCTGGCGGATGCCCGGAATTATGCTCCGATCGGGTGCATCGAATTGACTATACCCGGCAAGGCCAATCCGCATGCGGTTTCCGGGTGGTTCAATCTGCTCAAGGTGCTGGAATTGAGTTTGTTCGGTGGTAAAGATCCGCGCAGCGGCGAGCAGATGAGCAAGCCCCGGAAAACGCTGGCGGAGTGTGTGTCTTTCGACGAACTCATGGCGTCGTTTAACGAACTGGTGGAGGAGTTCGCCGGGGATATGATTTATCATTGCCGCCGCAACGAGCAGTTTCAGCGCGAATTCGGGCCGCTGCCGGGGCTTTCGCTGCTGACCGACGACTGCATCGGGCGCGGCTGTGACATCACCAACGGCGGCGCGGTTTACAATTATCACTCGATCTGCCTGATGGGGCTGCCGGATACGGCCGATTCGCTGCAGGCGATCCGGAAAACCGTGTTCGAAGAACGGAGCGTAGCGCCGGAAGAATTGCTGGCCGCGCTGCAGCGGAATTTCGAAGGCTGCGAAGGTCTGCGGAAACAGCTGCAGCATCAGGATAAATACGGCAACGGACACGAGGACGTCGACCGAATGGCGCAGACGCTGGCGCAGGATTTCATCGGGTTGATGGACCGTTGGAGCGTGCCGGACAATCAACTGTTTGTCCATCTTTTCACCTTCAAACTGAACATCGACTACGGGCTGAACGTGGGAGCCATGCCGGACGGTCGGCTGGCGGGCGCGCCTCTGGCGTACAGCCTCTCGGCGCACCAGGGGCGCGATTTGAACGGGGTGACGAATCTGCTGCATTCGATCGCCGCCATGCCGCACGCGGCGGCGGCGGGGGCGTCGGCCGCGATCGTGGACTTGCATCCGTCGCTGTTCGCCAATCTCGACGCCGAGGTGGTGATGACGCAGCTCCTGCGGAGCGCTTTCGCCATGGGCGTGGGGCAGCTGCAATGGAACATCATGAGTGCGGAGCAGCTGGAAAAGGCCAAAGCTGACCCGGAAAATTACGGCAATATTCCGGTCCGGGTGGCCGGGTATTCGCAGCTCTTCAAGCTGATCGAACCGGCGCTGCAGGATCACATCATCGCACGTTACAAGCACAAGGCGATGTAATCAGCGGTGTTCTTTGCGGTAGAGTTTTTCGGCGGTGGCTTTGACGTCGCGCCAGAACTGCGGCGTGTGGCGTCCGTAGGTGGCGATGAAGCGCAGTAAATCGCGTTGCGACAAGCCACAATCCATAGCGGAAAAATAGAGCCCCGCCACGTCTTTCACCCGGTAACGGTAGGGAATTTGTTCGCGGATTTGTGCCCGGTGCAAGTCGATCACGTGGAGCTCGCCGGTCGATTTTTTCAACAGAAAATGGCAGATGTAGCAGTCGCGGTGATTCATGCCGTGGTCATGCATGGCGGCGGCTGATTTCGCCAACTTTTTAATCAAGGTGATTTTCTCATGAAAGGGCGGCGGCGAAGCCTTCCAGTTCATGCAGTAATCTTCGAGGCTGACCGTGTCGGTGAGCTCTTCGGTAATCAGAAAGGACTCGATGGCGGCCGGGTTGCCGCCGCGCGACGCGTAGGCCGCGGGGGTCATGGTCGGCGTGTTGAGCTTTTCCAGCAGACGGATGGCGTGGTATTCGTTCGAAGCGCCGAGGACCGGTTTTTTGAACTGCAGCAGGTTCTTGAAAATCTCGCGCCAGCCGATGCCTTTGTGAATTTTGGCGAAATAGCCCTGTCCATCGATTTCGAATCGGAAGGTGCGGCGGGTTTTCACCTTGCGGAACACTTCACCGTCGAGTTTATCGGCTTCGGCGATGGGGTCGCGGTCCTGCCATAATTTCTTGAAAACGTCATTCAGAAATACTTCGTTCATGAGCGCACCCACTGCGGTTTCTGCCATTGCCGCTGGCGGGCGCCTTCGTAAAGCAGGATGGTGGCGGCGGCGGTGACATTCAGCGAGTCGATCATGCCGAGCATCGGGATTTTGACCTGCAAATCGGCTTGATCCATCCAGAACGGCGTCAGTCCGGTCTGTTCGCGCCCGACTACGACGGCGACGCCCTGGGTCATGTCGACGTCGGTATAATTGTAATCGGTGTGCGGGGTGGCAGCCAGGATTTTGATGCCATTTTGGCGCAGCCAGGCCAGCGCGGTGGCGGAATCGGTTTCGGCCAGCGGAACGCAGAAAAGCGCGCCGGTGCTGGCCCGGATGACGTTCGGATTATAAATATCGGTGCCCTTGTCGCAGAGGATCAGGCCATCAACTCCGGCGGCGTCGGCCGAGCGGAGCATGGAACCGAGGTTGCCGGGCTTTTCGATAGCCTCGGCGACCAGGTAAAAACCGTTTTTGACGATGGGCATGTCTTCGAGGCGATGCGTCTTCATGCGGGCGGTGGCGATCAGTCCCTCCGGGCGCTCGCGGTACGCCATTTTGGTCAGCACATGAGAGGCGACTTCGACGACGCGGACGCCGGACGCCGCCAGCTGGTCGAGCAACGGAAATTCGTTTTCGCCGAGGAACAGTTCCGGGCAGTAGAAACAATCGACCATTTTCATGCCGTATTCGAGGGCGCGAGTCAGCTCCCGATAGCCTTCGAGCACGGTCAACTGCTGTTGATCGCGTCCGCTCCGGTCGCGCAATTTACAGACCATCTTGATCGACGGATTCTGCAGGCTGGTGATAACTGACTTTTCCATGCGGAAATATACCACCGGATCGTGCTTAATACAAATGTTTTGGCGGGATAAATCTTTATTCATACTCTTGTTATTTAATAAAATCATGATAGTTTATACGGTTCTGATAATTCAATAAGTGAGGTTCTATGCAGTTGGGAAGTGTGGTCGCTCATATTCGCGGCGCGTATAAATGGCTGGCCGGTAAATTTCCGGTCGAGACCGGGACGGTTAAAAATTATCTGCTGTTTCTGGGCATTTTTATCCTGTTGCCGGTTATTGAGTATGCGAGTTTGTTCCTGAGCGAGGTGAATAATACCTTTACGAATCCGCTGCTGCAGGCGCTGCCGCTGTTTCTGGCTTTTTCGGCACCGCTGCTGCTTTTCGGCAAATGGGGGAGCCGGATCTATATGACGGTGCTGCTGCCGGTGCTCTGGCTGGTCGCCTGTACCAGCGTATTGCTCAGTTTTCATTTTCATATACAGCTGGACGGGGACATCATACCGGTGGTGCTGGCGTCGTCGGAACAGGAAACCGTCGAGTTCCTAGGCTTTTTGAAGAGTGCCAGCTTGATCATCATCGCGCTGGTATTCCTGCTTGGATTGGGCGGCATGATCTACCTGATCTGGCGCAAACCGCTGCGGGCCACCCGTTATACGGTTATTCTCGGGGTGTTGCTGCTGCTGCCTTATACGATCAGCACCGCCCGGTATATCGTCATCGGCAAGGCCGAACGCAGCTTGAACCGCGCTTCGTGTACGCGCCTCGTCTTTAACTACGTACTTTTTCAGCAGGAATTCGGCAAGCTCCGGGAGATGGCGAAGAATCCCGAAATTCCCCCGAATGTTCGCAAGATCAAACCGGAGGTGAACAATCTGGCCGGGGTCATCGTGATCGGCGAATCCGCCACCCGCAACCACATGGGAATTTACGGTTATCCCCGGGCGACCGATGCGGAAATGCGGAAGGCGGAGCCGCCGGTTCTGGCTTACAATGACGTGATCAGCGCCTATACCACGACCACGTGGGCCATCCGCTATTTGATGACGATGAGCGAGATCGGGCCGAACCGGCACGATGCCAAATGCTCGCTGGTCGATATTTTCAAGCAGGGCGGTTTCAAGGTCAACATGATTTCGAATCAATACCGCTGGGGGAAATACGATGGTCCGATCAGCCTCGTTTTCGTTCACGCCGACTCGATGGAATACCTGCAGGAAGCTCAGCCCAATGTGTTGGACGATGCTCTGCTCGGACCGTGCCGCAAGGCACTGGCGGAGAGCGACGGCCCGGTGATCGTGATCCTTCACCTGATGGGGAGCCATATCGGTTACGATTCGCGTTATCCGGATGATTTCGGGCCCTTTGACGCGCTCACGGACGATTTGAACCGGCAGCTGGCGCCCGAGTATGCCAGGCTGCTCAATGAATATGATAACAGCATCGCATTTACTGACCAGGTGCTGGGCGGCGTGGTTGCGGAGCTGAAGAAGCTGGACCGCCCAACGTTCATGCTGTATGTGGCGGACCACGGCGAAGTCGTCAGCGACGGGGTGAAAACCTTCCGTTCGGCAAGCAGCCGGAATCCCGACGCGTACGAAATTCCGTTCCTGGTCTGGCTCTCCACATCTTACCGCGAGAAGTTCCCGGAGTTTACCGCCGAAGCGGAAAAGAATCTGGATATGCCGCTGCAGGCGGATAAGGCGTTCTGGGGAATTGCCGCGCTGGCGCAGCTGACCTGGGACGGTTTCCCGGATGAAAAGAATTTCTTTTCGACGAAATTTAAGCCGCAGCCGCGCACCATGGATTCCGGTAAGGTTCCGTACGAGAAAGCCAAGAAATAAAAAACGCCGGATGCGGTAAAAAACTCGCACCCGGCGTTAGTCGATAAAAACAATTACTTGACGAAATTGTCGTTGATGAATTTGAAGCTGTCGGCCAGGCATTCGAAGGGATCCTTCGGGCAGACGTCCTGCTCGACGATATACCATTCGGTACCGCCCGCTTCGGCGGCGGCGATGATGGACGGCCAATCGAGGTTCCCGGCGCCGATGGCGGCCATGGTACCCTTGTTATCTTCGCCAATCATGAAATCCTTCAGGTGCAGCAGCGGGAGACGGCCGGCCATTTTCTTGACCCACTGAGTCGGGCAGCAGCCGCCGGACTGAACCCAGTACGTATCGAGTTCGCTGTACATGGCCGGGGCGTTGTCATAAAAAATATCCAGCATCAGTTTGCCGTCGAAACGGCGGAATTCGATGGCATGGTTGTGATAGCAGAGGACCTGGCCGGCGGCGGCCATTTTTTCAGCGGCCGTATTGAGCTGTTTGGCGAGTGCCACGGCTTCGTCGTAGTTCGCCGGCACCTGATGCGGGTACGGATAAGCGGTGAACTTGCAGTTGAGTTCTTGGAGGCGGGCGATCACTTTGTCGGTTTCTTCGACGATGGATTTGCCGCTCTCGTGGGTGGCGCAGTTGACAAGGCCCTCATTGGCGAGAATTTTGTTCAGTTCGGACGTGGAAATTTCGCCCATGCCGGAAATCTGTACGGCTTCGTAACCGATCTGGCGGACCTTGGCGAGGGATTTGGCGATGTCCTCCGGGGTTTTTAAGAAATCCCGCAGCGTATAAAGCTGTGCGGCAATTTGTGATTTTTTCATGCTGTTTACTCCTGATGATTGATGATTGATATACAATTTATTTTTTCAGCGCCACATTCATGCAGAATGAGCGGATCGCCAGTTCTTCGTTGATATTGAAATACATGTTGTAGACCAGGCTGTCGGCCTCCTGCAGGGCGCTCAAGGCGCGCGCTTCCGGTACCGGACGCAGCTCGAGCCCTTCGAAAATTTCCGGATTGGCGAGATGTGCCCGGTCGGCTCCGGCCGAGAGCTGGTAAACCTGTGCGAACCAGGTATGGATGGCACCCAGGAAATAATTGCGGACGCGCATGTACTCGCCCGCGGCACCCGACGCCACCTGTTTCTCCAACCGCTTGCGCATGGCGGGGTCCATTTCCTCGGCCTGGTCGAGGCGCTCGGCCCACTCGGCGTTGGTCTTGTCCTCGGCCTGGTCTTCCAGTTGGCGCGACAACGCGATGATGTTGGCGGCGGCCTGCTCGGCCATGGGAAGGTTGCCGGCGGCTTCGAACTGGAGCTTGTGCAGCGCCATAAAAAGCTCTTTGGCCCCGGGGAAATTGAAGTGACAGCGGTTCTCCAGCAGCGTTATGCTCTGGCAACGCGAACGGGTGGTCGGCAGCAACGCCGAGGGGTTGCCGGTGGCCACGATGAAAAATGAATCCGGCGGCGGCTCCTCAAGGGTTTTCAGGAAAGCATTCTGCGACTCGGTGTTCATGCGGTCGGCATCGAAAATGACTCCGACTTTGCGGTCTGCCCCGGAGGTACTGGTCAGGTAAAATTGCTCTTCGAACCAGCGGACGGTGTTCGGCTCGGGATTGGTGCGGTCGCCCACCTGAATCCGCCAGGCTTTGCCGATGGGGCTCAGGGTGTGATACTCCGGGTAAATGTCGCGGTTCAGTTGGTCGCAGATGGGGCAGACGCCACACGGCGCACCGTCCGGCTGCATATTCGGGCAGATCGCCAGTTGAGCGAGTGCCTTGGCGAAATCGCGCCGTATTTCGGGGGTGTCGCCGTGCAGCAGATAAGCGTGGGCGAGGCGGCCTTCCCGGCGGGCGCGCTTCAGGCAGTCGGTTATTTCGGGGTACTTTACGGCAAAATCATTAAAATTCATAAAACTTCTTCAAGGATGCGTATAATTTCAGTGTGGATCTCTTCAGGGCTCCGGTCGGCGCGGACGACCTTGATGCGGTCGGGGTTTTCGCGGGCCAGACTCAGGTAGCCGTTGCGGACTTTTTCGTGGAAATCGTTGTTTTCGGATTCGAGACGGTCGTGCATGCCCTGGGTTTCCGGCCGGTGGTTGGTACGCTCACGCCCCCGGCTGGGCTCCAGGTCCATCAGAATCGTGAGGTGCGGCTGCAAACCGTCCGTGGCGTAATTGTTCAACATCCGGATGAACTCGATGTCGCCGTTGCGGGCGTAGCCCTGGTATGCCAGCGTGGAGTCGGTGAAGCGGTCGCAAATCACCACCTGCCGCTCCGCCAGCGCGGGCTTGATCCGGTATTGAACGTGCTGGGCGCGGCTGGCCGCGAAAAGCAATAGTTCCGTCTGATTGTAAACCGGCTCGGAAGTATTGTGATGCTTGACCACTTCGCGGATGTTCTCCGCCAGCGGGGTTCCCCCCGGTTCGCGGGTGGTCAGGCAGAGCCTGCCGCGTGATTGCAGCCATGGCACCAGTAGTTTGATCTGAGTGGTTTTGCCCGCTCCCTCCGGCCCTTCGAATGTGATGAATAATCCGTCCACTTCTCGTCCTTTCGTATAAAGTCTAATAATATAAATGCAATTGAAACTATTTCAAATCGCTACGGAAATTAAATCGCATTCCGCTGGGACTGATGTTGAAATGTTTCTTGAACGCCCGCGAAAACTGATAGATGTCTTCGTAACCGGTCGCTTCGGCGATTTCGGAAATCCGCTGATTGTGATTGGTCAGGAGGTGCGCCGCGTGCTCCAGCCGCAGCCTATTCCGGTAGGCCAGCGGCGCGATGCCGTAGTGTTTGCGAAAGAGCGCGCTGAAATGCGGCACCGAAAATCCGCTCATCCGCGCCAGTGCCGGGAGCTCCGCACGCCGGACCGGGTTGCCGTCCAGATAAGCTTTCACCGTCCGGATTCCGTCGGGAATGGGCTCATCCCCGGCGTGCCGGTGTTCGCGGGCGGTTTCGCGAATCAGCAACTCAAAGAGCAACCGGATCAGCCGGGGCGAGGCGGCGGCGGTCAGCTCGAGCCACAGGTCATAGAGGCGTTTTTCCAACACTTCGGGATGGTGCAGAACCCAAGGCGTATTTTCTGGGAACCCGGTTTCGGCGAGCAGTTCGTCGGCCAGGCTGCCGTGAAAATGCATCCAGCTGTGGATGTACTCGGCTTCGGCGTTGCCGTAATAATGGCTCGCCTGGTCGGGCCAGAGAAACAGCGTCCCGGCGGGGCAGGGCGTCGGTTCGCCGCCGATTTTCAGCACGACCGGGGTGTAGAAATACATCAGCAGCCGGTCGCAGGTGCCGTTGGGGCGGTTGATGATGCTCGGCTTCATCGTTTCCCGCACCCCGACGCCGGAGATATGCAGATCGGTCTCGAAGTGCTTATCGATGTATTTCAGATATTTAAACGGAATCATAAAAAATGCCAAATTAATAATGAATTCTGCTATTCGAAAATATTTCTTCAGTGATATAATATAACAAACAATGCAGGAGATGCAAATGAATGATTTCAATGGATTGAATATGTCGCTGGGGACGCTGTCGCGTCTGTCGAATGCCGAGACAAGGTCGATTTCGGCGGAGAACCGGACCGGGGCCAGGGGGGCGGGGGGCATGGACCCGGCACAGCCGGATTCGCCGTCCCGCGACCTGGGCGTCGGCTGGAAATGCCACGCCTGGGACAAGATCGAGCCGGGCGAAACCTATGTCATGGCGGATATTGCAGGTCCGGGGGCGATCCAGAGCATGTGGGTAACCGGCGAGATGGGACGCCACATGATTCTGCGGATTTACTGGGATGGCCGGGAGCTGCCGGCGGTGGAGTGCCCGGTGTGTGATTTCTTCGGCGTGCCATGGAACAAGGGGGATAATCCGCGGACCATGGAATATTTCCCGGCGCTGAACTCGCTGCCGGTGGCGGTGAACCCCAAAAACGGCATGAACTGTTTCTGGGAAATGCCCTTCCGCAAGCATTGCCGGATCACGCTGGAAAACATTCACCCGGCCAAACCGGCGGCACTCTATTATCAGGTCAACTATACCCTGACCGATATTCCGGAGGACGCCGCCTATTTTCACGCGCAGTTCCGGCGCGTCAACCCGTTGCCGTACAAAGAGGTCTACACGATTCTGGACGGCGTCAAAGGGCAGGGGCACTACGTCGGCACCGTCATGGGCTGGGGACTCAATAACAACGGCTGGTGGGGTGAAGGAGAAATCAAATTCTATCTGGATGGAGACAAGGAGTTTCCGACCATCTGCGGCACCGGCACCGAGGATTATTTCGGCGGTTCCTACAACTGGGATGTGGGTGGGTATCAGATTTATTCGACGCCGTTCATGGGGCATCATCAGGTGATCCGGCCGGACGGCCTGTACCGGTCGCAGCAGCGCCACGCCATGTACCGCTGGCACGTGATGGACCCGGTTCGCTTCAAGGAAGATATCCGGGTGACGATTCAGGCGCTTGGCTGGCGCGACGGCGGGCGCTTTTTGCCGGAACAGCCGGACATTTGCTCGGTGGCGTTCTGGTATCAGCTGCAGCCGGCGCAGCCGTTTCCGAAGCTGCCCGGTATGGACGAGCTGGAAATAATTTAAGCGCTTTTATTCCTCCGACATTTGCGAAAAGGGCAAAACGCGTCTACCTTAATAGCATGAATTTATATTAAAAGAATAAATCAAATTTTGGAGGAATATTAAATTATGGCGCAGGAGCTCAACCGCAATACTTATCTGTCGAAAAATGTCGGCGATTTTCCCGAAAAAACCGTGGTCAACGGCCGTGAATACGTCAAAGTCAATGACTTGCGTTACGGTACCAATCCGCATCAGCCGGCCGCTTATTACAAGCCGGCCGACACGGTCACGCCCATCGGCGACATGGAGATCCTGAAAGACGGCAAAAGCGGCCTTTCGCAGACCAATCTCGAAGATATTTCCTATGCCTTGAATATCGTCAAGTTTTTCGACAAACCCGCCTGTGCGGTCATGAAGCACGTGAATCCGAGCGGCGCCGCGGTGTCCCGTCCCGGCGAATCGCTGTGCGACGTTTATATCAAGGCGCGCGACTGCGACGCCCGCGCGGCCTTCGGCAGTGCCATCGCCTTCAATGTCGAAATCGACGAAACTACGGCCAAAGAAATTATGGCCACGTTCAACGAATGCGTTGTCGCGCCGTCCGTAACCCCGGGCGCCATGGCCGTTTTCAACGATCAGGAAACTTATAAGCTGAACCGCCATATCCGCGTCATCAAATGCGGCAACCTGGCGTCGCTGCCGAAGTTCGTCGGCGACCGTGGCGAATATACGATCAAGGTCTTGGCCGACGGTTCGCTGGTGATGGCCGAGCCGCTGCTGACCAATCTGCGCAGCCTGGCCGACCTGAAACCGGCCGTTGGCGAGAACAAAGCCTGCGGCCGCGTGGAATCCACCGTGGCCGCTACTCCGGAACAGCTCGAAGATCTGCTGTTTGCCTGGTACGTGAATATCAGCGTGCGCTCGAATGGCGTGGTTATCGCCAAAAACGGCCAGACGCTGTCCGTGGGCACCGGTGAACAGGATCGCGTGGGGGCCATTGAACAGGCGATCGCCAAATTCAATGCCAAATACCAGGGAGCCGGCACGCTCGACGGATCGGTCATGGCCAGCGACGGATTTTTCCCGTTTGCCGACGGCGTGGAAACCGCCGCCGCAGCCGGGGTCACCGCCATCATCGCCCCCTCCGGCTCGCTGAAAGACGCCGAGGTCATCAAGCGCGCCAATGAGCTTGGCGTGGCTCTTTACCATGCTTCGGAACGGATTTTCTCGCATCATTGATGAATAAGGAACGGAACATCTGGATCATTTCCGGCGAGTCCTCGGGCGACATGTACGGCGCGAGGCTTTGCCGGGAAATGCGTGCCGAGGCGGAGCGGCGCGGCGACAAGCTGCGCGTCGCCGGTATGGGCGGCCCCCGCATGGCCGAAACCGGCATGGAGATCATGGTCGACGCCACCGAGCTCGGCGTGGTCGGTATCGTGGAAGTCCTGAAGATCATCGGCAAAATTGTCAAGATCTTCAAACTGCTGCTGCGCCGGGCGGACCAGGAAAAACCGGACGCGATCATCCTGATTGATTATCCGGGATTCAACCTGCGCCTGGCTAAACAGCTTCACAAGCGCGGTCACAAAGTGATTTGGTACGTCAGCCCGCAAGTCTGGAGCTGGGGCAAGGGCCGTATTCCCAAATTGGCCGAATACTGCAACAAAATGATGGTGATCTTTCCGTTTGAAACCGAAGTTTATGCCGGTACCAAACTCGACGTGGAATTCGTCGGCCACCCGCTGATCGAGATCATCGCAGAGAAGCGCGACCCGAAAGCCGCCCGCGACCCGAATACCCTGCTTCTGCTGCCCGGCAGCCGCACCATGGAGATCAACCGTTTGCTGATTCCCATGCTCGAAACCGTGCTGGTGCTGAGCAAGAAACATCCAACCTTGAAATTCGTCCTTCCGACGCCCCGGGTGAAGATTTTCGAACATTGCTCCGCGGTTTACAAGGAATTCCGGGCCAGTCACCCGGATATGCCGCCCATCGAAATCACTACCGGTGATACTTCATACTGGCAGCAGTGCGCTGGTACCGGTATCGCCGCCTCCGGCACTGTTACGGTCGAATGCGCCATTCAGGGGCTGCCGCTGGTGGTGGTGTACAAACTCAACTTCTTCACCGCGTTGACGGCGGGGCTGCTGGTCCGGCTGTACCGTGGATTTTTCACCATGGTAAACGTTATTGCCGACAAAGAAGTGTTTCAGGAATTTTTCCAATACCGGGTGAATCCAACCAACCTGGTGCCGGCCGTCGAACGCATTCTGCCGGAGGGCGAACATCGTGCCGAAGTGGAAAGCGACATGCACAAGGTGGTGGAAATGATTTCCGGCGGTTTCGCCAGCGCTTCGCAGCGCGCGGCCGTCATCTGCCTCGACGCCGTGCGAGACTGAGCATCTCGCACCTGAACGCATCATTTTTCCGCCGAACCCTCTCCGCGACACAGAGATATCTCAGTCAAAAACGGCTTCCTCTACCCACCTCAAAATCTGTATAAAGAAAAAAGTTCAAAAAAATCTCAAAAAAATCAATAAAAGCGCTTGTAAAAAAACAAAAATGGTGTTTATTAATGACTCATTCAGTTGACCGGCATTTGGTCAACCTGATATACCGGTGGCAGGATAGCTCAGTCGGTAGAGCAGAGGACTGAAAATCCTCGTGTCCCCAGTTCGATTCTGGGTCCGGCCACCATTTTTTTACCACACGCCAGTCGCAAGACTGGCTTTTTTTGTGCCGTGATGAGGGAAAGATCGTTGAAATGAGTTCTTTCAGGTTTTAAATCAACACGATTGAGAAAATACCGTTTCTCCATTCAATAAAGTATCGATAAATCTCGTTACTTCGAGTAATTTTTGAATTGTATTCTTTGGCCGATTGGTTATTGGAGGTTCAATTCGTAATCGATGAATTCGCCGGAGAAGTGATTGTTCTTCCGGCGGCGGATTGGTTGAAATCCCACTCGTTCATACATTCGCTGGGCCGGGACCAGTAAATCGTTGGTGGTCACGATAATCTTGTTCGCGCTGTGCTGCGAGATTCGGTTGACCGCTTCCTGAAGTTGTATTGTGCCGTAGTTGCGGCCTTTGTAGTTGGAGGCGATGCAATTATGGCCGATTTCCACGTATTCCGGCAGATGGCGCGGGTCCCAGGACACAAATCCGATGGCTTCAGCATTGAGCGTGGTGATAAATCCGCAGCGGTCCGCAATATGCGGATTATCAAAGAAAAAATTGTCGAAATCCTGCCAATCCGTGCTCCAGCATTGCGCGCACCGGCAATCAAAGGAATATGCGTCGGATAATAAGGCAAAAAGGATTCCGCGAGGAGAATCGCTCACTTTCCTGAATTCGAGGCTCATCCGTGTTTTCCTTATTTATTGGACAGGGTCTTTTTGAATAGGTTTTCGAGAGGAGCCCAGTCTGTGTCCGGGATGGGTAGCTGTTTGCATTTATCCTGAAGCCGGGATTCTTCTTCAGTGAAGAATTGCGAGAGGCGGGCGGGGAGTTTGACCCGCTCTTTTTCGACCGCACATTTTTTTCGCTCTTGAAGTCCGGCAATGATTTCGGAAATATCTCCGGGAAATAAATCGGCTTCCAGCAATTTGGCGAATTCGGTGGGCGGCATGGTCTGGTTTTCGGCGCTCCAGATGGCCGCGCCAAGGCCGCGCAGGGCGTAGAACAGTTTCTTGATCGATATGGTGTTCTCTGCGTCGCAATTTTCCAACGCATTGCCTTTCATGGCCAGATAATGATGCACGGATTTGATCGGATTGAAGTAATGGGGGATCAGGTCTTTCAGTTTCTGATTGAACGACTGACAGGATTCGTATTGGATCGGGCTGCCGAGCCATTCATAGAGCGCCAGATTGCAGCCGCCGAAGAGCCGCAGGGTTTTTCGCAGTTCCCAGCCGGAAATATCCAGGTCGCCCGGCAGCATGGCTTCGAAAGTGTCTTTGGGCTTCGCGTCGAGGCTCAGATACCAGTCGAGCGGTTTGACGTAGATCGCGCGGACATCGTAATCGCTGTCGGGCGAGGCGAAGCCCCAGGCGCGGCTACCGGATTCCGCCGCGAAAAGGATGCGGCAATCATGCTCGGTTTCCAGTTGGCGCAAGATTTTTATGATGGTGTCATGCATGGTCGGCCTCCCATCGTTCGGTGATTTCCAGCAGCAGTTGATCGACCCGCTCGGGATCGGCCTGTTCCGGAAGAGGGGAGTGTTTTTTCAGCGAGTCGAGTTCCTGAGCCAGAAGCTCCGCCCGGGTAACCAGCTCTTCGTAGTCGAATTTTCCGTTGCGGATGACCAGCAGTTCGTCGCGCATGGTGGCGCCGACCCGGACCAGCGGTTCGCCGTGCCGCATGATATTCAACCCGGAATACAGCAAACGGAAGGTGTGCATCAGGTTTTTGGCATTATAATCCAGCTCGCCGGTTTCTTCGGAGCGCCAGCGCGCTTCGTTGCGGTTGCATTTCCAGTCCCAATACTGGTGATGCTTCACCTTGGCCTGCTCAAAGGCATGGCGGTTGAAGATCAGCAGTCCGAGAAAGCGCGTGTTTTCGTCCTCTTTCGGAATACTTTCCATGCAGAGGTTTCCGTTGCGAAAAACGCCCCGGGCTGACACGCCGTAGTCATAGAGTCGGAAAAGTTCCGAGCTGTATTCGACCGCCGCCGCGTGGCAGCGGGCAAGATCGATTCCCGCATCCTGCAGCGATACGGGACGCCCCGGCATGCCGCCGGTGTGAGGCGGAATAAAGCGGCAGAAGTCTTCGGCTTGCGGCGGTTCCTCCGGCATCGGGTTGCGGACGCGCTTATTGCAGCCTTTGGCCTTCTTGATCTGAGCCAGCGCGTAATCGCAATAGGTACGGGCGGCCAGCTTCGAGACGAATAATGAACGGTTTGCCGACAGAGTCTGCCAGTAGGGGGTGACGGTCATCCGGCAGTCTTCCGGCAGGAACAGCGAATCAAGGATATTCGGATTGGCTCTGGCCGCCAGTTCACAGTAGTTGCGCAGCGAATAATAACGGATGTCGCTATGTTCGTCGGCCACTTGGATCGGAGGCGTCTCCAATGCAAGGTATTGCTTTTTCTCCAGTACAAACACCCCGATCATGTCGCGGTCGCTTTCCGGGGTGGATGTCCCATAAGCGTGGCTGCCCCAGACGCCGCGGAAAATCACGCGATTGCATTCCGGGGAGTGGAGCGTTTTAAATGTAATCGGTTCGTTATTCATCAGGGTAATTTGATCCAGTAACATTGCGCGAGGTAGCCGTCCGGATGCATGAACTCGCGTTCGAGCTTGCCGCCGGCGCCGAGGATGGTCCGGCGGGAGGCTTCGTTCTCGCTTTTGCAGGAAATCATGATTTGGTCGAGGCCGAGCTCGCGGCAGAAATCGAAGACCAGGCGCAGCATTTCACCGGCATACCCTTTGCGCCGTTCGGAGGGGCGAATGCTGTAGCCGATATGGCCGCCGTATTGGCGCAGGACATCATTCAGGTAGTGACGGACGACGATGAGCCCGACGATTTTGCCGTCGCTCTCACGGACGCCGAAAAACCGGGTCGCCGGAACCAGGCCGGGGGCCACGGTTCCCTCATGCTGTTGCTTTTCCATCGTTTCCAGCCATTCGGTATAACTGGCGAAATTACCCAGTTCATTGCCGCCGCCGGGTATGGCGGTTTCGCCGGCGGCGAGAAATTCCGCGTATAATTCATTGATCTGTTGCTCGTGCGACCGGTCCGGCCTCACCAGTTTAAGTTGAGCCATAATGGTGTCTCCTCGGAAAATAGTTTCAAATATTTGCATACACTAACGGATATTACCGGAAAATGCAAACCGGAGTTCGTTTTTTTACTTGCAGGCTGATTGATTGCTATGAGCCGTCTGTGGTAGGGCCAATATTCATGAATTTAACGAGTCCTTTTCATGTTTATTTTTTATTAATATTTTATTATTAAATGTTTATGCGATTTTAATCAGCTTCATTGGGAAAGTATGAAAGATCATGTATATTATCCGGATTAACCAAATTACAGGAGTTGATAGCATGAATTTGCACTGGATTGACTGGAGCATTATTGTGTTGGTGTTGGGGGCACTGATCGGCCTGACGGTTTTTTCGAAGCGCTACAATCGAAGTGTCAGCGACTTTCTGGCGGCCAACCGGCTCGCGGGCCGGTATCTTCTGACGGTGTCCTCTGGATTCGGCGGTGCGATTTCGCTGGTCGCCTCCTGGGAAATGACTTACAGCAACGGCTTGCCGGCGCAATGGTGGGGCATGATGGCCGCTCCACTGGGGTTGCTGATCGCGTTGACCGGTTTCGTCGTCTACCGCTTCCGGGAAACCCGGGCGTTGACGCTGGCGCAGTTTTTTGAAATGCGCTACAGCCGGAGTTTCCGCTTCTTCTCCGGGCTTCTATGTTGGACATCCGGGATTCTGAACTATGGTATCTTTCCCGCCGTGACGTCGCGGTTTATCATTTATTTCTTCGGTTTGCCTCAGACGTTTGAGCTATGGGGTTTCAATATATCCACTTTCCCGCTGGTCATGATCGCTTATCTGAGTATCGCCGTATATATCGCCTGTTCCGGCGGCCAGATCAGTATCATGCTGACCGACTTTTTTCAGGGGATGCTGCTGCTGGTCATCTTCCTGGTGATCATGTTCTATCTGCTTGCCACCTTCGGCTGGACTGACATTATCGATGGCCTGAAAATTGCGCCCGCCAATCAGTCACTGCTCAATCCTTTTGAAACTTCCCAGGCGGAAAACTTCAATATCTGGTACTTCCTGATCGGTATGATGGGGACCCTTTACGGCGTTCGCGCCTGGCAGGGCAACTCCGGGTATAATTCGGCCGCCAGGACGCCTCACGAAGCCGTGATGGCCGGTATTATCGGAAGCTGGCGCGGTTTCGCCTCGGGTCTTTGCATGGTGTTGATTCCGATTTGCGCCTATGCCGCTTTCCATTCCCAGAAATTCGCTACTGCCATGGCACCGGCCAAAGAGCAGATCGCCGCGATTGCCGACCCCGCCATTCAGAGCCAGATGACGGTGCCGCTGTTCCTGGCCAACTGGCTTCCGGTGGGTATCCTCGGGCTGTTCGCCGTGGTGGTAATCGCCTGCGCGATCAGTTGCGACGACACCTATATTCATGCCTGGGGCTGTATCCTGATTCAGGACGTGATCATGCCGCTCCGCAAGAAACCCTTTGAACCCAAAGCCCATATGTTTATTCTCCGCTGCGGGATCATCGGTATAGCCATTTTCGGTTTTACCTTCAGCATGCTGTTTCCATTGAAAGACTTTATTCTAATGTATTTCTCGATAACAGGGGCTATTTACCTCGGTGGTGCCGGGGCGGTTATCATCGGCGGTCTCTATTGGAAACGCGGCAGTACGCCGGCGGCGTGGACCGCCATGCTGGTGGGAACTACCATCGGCCTTGGGGGGATTATTCTGCAGCAGGTTTGGGCTCCCTGGGTTGCCCCCTTGCTGCATGAAATGTATCCCAACTTCAACTGGCTGTCTACTCACATGACCAAATTCCCGATCAATGGACAGTATATTTACTTTTTCACGATGGTGGCTTCCATCTTCAGCTATATCCTGGTATCGCTGCTCGGACCGAGGCATTCTCATAACATGGACAAATTGTTCCATCGCGGCAAATACGCTGACAAGGACGCTTTGCCGTTCGACAAGGTTCATGAAAAATTCAGTTTTCGCAGGCTCCTCGGTATTAACAGCAATTTCTCCCGTTTCGACCGTTTTATCGCTTATGCCACAGCCACCTGGTCCATGGGGTGGTGGTTCATTTTCCTGATCGTGAGTGCTCTGGCCCTGACCATCGGACTCTCCACTGAATTCTGGATCGAGCTCTGGTGGTGGAAATTGATTCCGTTCGCCATTCTGCTGGGAACGGTCTGTACGGTCTGGATTACCGCCGGCGGTATTCGCGACGCGCTCCGGCTGCTCAAGGACCTGCGTGCGGAACGTGTTGACGACAAGGACGACGGTTTCGTCCGGGCGGACGCAGAAGAAGACGAGACCGACAAGCAATAACCGTTATTGACGGTAGCTTTTTACTGGAAAATGCTCAAGCGTTTGATGACGTTTGAGCATTTTTTATGGATCATTACAGGGTTTGGCGCCGGTATTCGGCGGGCGACATTCCAGTCAATTTTTTGAAACGTTTGCTAAAGTGGAACTGGTCGCGATAACCGAAGTATTCGGCGACTTGCCCGACCGTGCGGTGGGGGTTGCGCAGGGCTTCGGCCGCGTGCTTGATTTTCAGTTCGTCGAGGTATTTTTTGGGCGTGAGCCCGGTGTGGGCGGCGAAAATCCGGATGAACTGGTTCACGCTCAGCTTGACCATGGCGGCCATTTCCTCCACCGTCCACCATTTTTCCGGGTGCCGGGTGAGGTGGGCGATTAGTGTTTCCAGCGCGCTGTGGTGCGGATTTTCCGTTTGCTGCTGCCGGGTGAAATAGAATTGCACCAGCAGATTCTGCAGCGCCAGATTGGCCCGGATTTGCGAATCGCGGCTGGGGTCGGTGGCTGCCTCGATAATCGGCACCAGCAGCCGGGTTGTTCCGGCCTCGACGATTCCGGGCTGGATAATTCCGCTGCGGGCCAGGTGATCGGCCAGCGGCCCGGCGAAACAGATGAAATCTTCCTCAAAATCATCGTCGCCATTGTAATCGTGAATCACTCCGGGCATCAGCGTCACCGCTTCTCCGGGGCCGTATTCGCGCCGCCCGTGCTCAGGCGTCCAGTACCAGCCTTTGCCCTTGATCAGGTAGCTGATGTTATAGAAACAGAAATAGCGCGGGTCCGGTTCCTGATAATGACGGATCCGGGAACCGTCGCTCCGGTAAGCGAAAAATATCCACAGTCCATATTCCCGGTGAAACGGCTGCAGTACCGGGTTTGAACGGTAAACCCGGCATTGGCGCAATTCATCGTATTCGACATTGATTATTTTTGACATGATCGATGGTGATAATATACATGTTCAATTTTTATTTTACGATTATATTATAATATATAGGCTGAAAAATTGCAACCCGAAATACGGAACATAAAATGAAAAAATACAAAGTTGGAATCATTGGAAACGGTGGCCGCAGCGTTTGCTATGGCCGTGCCTATGCGAAAAGCGAAGAAATCGAAGTCACCGCCATTGCCGATCCCTGCGGGCAGAATCAGCAGACCATGCTGCATATGACCGGCCTGGCCGGGCGGAAGCCCGTTTTGTACTCGGATTGGCGTGAGCTTTATGAGCGGCATCCGGATCTGGACGGTGTGGTGGTTGCCACCCCGAATTATTTGCACCGGGAGTCGGCGGTGCCGTTTCTCGAGCGCGGTATCCCCGTCGCCCTGGAAAAACCGATGACCACCACCATGGGCGACAGCGAGGCGATCCTCGATGCGGTCGATACCAATAACGGGCGGATTCTGATCGGTTTTGTGCTGCGTTCCACGCCCTTTTACCGCAAAATCCATGAACTGATCGAGGCCGATACCATCGGCCGCATCCTTACCGTGCAGGCCGATGAACTGGGCAGTTATGGCGTTACTTCGATCATCTCCCGCAGCCCCTGGCGGCGCTATGTCAAATACTCCGGCGGCAGCATGATGGAGAAATCCAGCCACGACATCGATCTCCTGAACTGGCTGATCGGCAGCCGGCCGACGGCGGTGAGCTCGTTTGGCGGGAGCTTGCTTTTTCGTCCGAATCCGCTGTTTCCGGCGGCATGCAAAGATTGTCTGCATGACAAATGCAAATATAACGACAAACCGGAATTCAACCCGAATGCCGGCGATGAAATTCTTCAGAATTTCGTCCGTGAAGGCAATGATTTGTGCATTTATAACATCGATAAAGATGTGGCCGATAACCAGAGCGTCAGCATCCAGTACGCCAATGGCGCTATCGCCAATTTCATGCTCAGTTTCAACTGTTCCGGGCCGCGGGCCGGGCGCAATTTCCACGCGGTGGGTACCCGTGGGCGTATCTGGGGGAATATCGACGACAGCGAGTTGTGGGTTTACCGCAATGCCGAGGGCAGGGCGGAGCGCCACGAACTGACGGTTTCCGGCGTCGGCCACAACGGCGGCGACGAAAACCACGCGCTCGAATTGTTGCGGATGATGCGCGACACCGCCTACCGCCCCGATCAGGACGCTTATGCAGGGTATTTGAGCAATGCCGTATGCATCGCCGCCGACATTTCGGCAGCGGAGGCCCGGCAGCTGCGTTTCCGCTACGATGCCCGCAACTACATCAGCTTTGTTTGATTCCCAATCGACGCTGAAGCGATTTTCCCGGGCTCCGGTGGTGTCGGAGAAGCCGGGAATTTTTTTGCATAATAAAAAGCAATTTTAATGCTTTGCATCTTGATTTTATTAAAAAAAGAGATATAATTTCTATATATAAGCAATTTTGATGCTTTATGGAGATGTGTATGTCGATCAAAGTGAGTTATCAGCAGGCGATCCGGGATCATTATGAGAGCCTGGGCCGGAAAAAACGCAAAATCGCGGATATATTACTGAATTCCCCGATGCAGATTCTAGACAAAAGTGTGGCGGAATTTGCGGCGGTTTGCGAGTGTGAACAGACTACGATTGTCCGTTTCGCCCAACAGTTGAATTATTCGGGTTATGCCGAACTGAAAATCGCAGTGGCGCGCGAGTCGAATGCGGTCTGGCAGGACTTCACCGGCAATGACGAGCGGGAAGGGGGTAAATTCAAGCAGATTTGTCACCGGCTGGCTATGCTGCATGCGGAGTCGGTCCGGGAGACGCTGAACAATATTAAGGAAGAGCAGCTGGATCATTTTATCGATCGGCTGGGCAAGGCGTCGAAGGTGATGGTTGCCGGGGCAGGGACCTCGCAGCTGGCGGCCTCCGATTTGCATGTCAAACTGTCGAGGCTGGGCGTGAATTGCCTCTGTTTTGCGGATCATGAGCTGTGGAAAACCTTTGTCGGATATCTGGGGCCGGATGACATGCTGATTCTGTTTTCCAGCTCCGGCACCACGGAGCAGATTGTGAAACTGGCGAAAAAAGCCCATGGCAAAGGCATTCCGGTCGCGGCGGTCACGTCCGCAGCTTCAGGCGGTATTGCCGGGCTGGCCGATCATGTGTTTCTGTGCAATTCCAAAAACGAGCATCCGATCCGGCTGGGTGCGATGACCTCGCGCTCGGCGCAGTTTGCCATTGTCGATATCATCACCCTGGAATACAGCATGCGCGACAAGGAGCGTTCCTGGGAATATCTGGAGAAAAGTTATGACGGCATCTGAGCGGTATTTTCTGGCGGGGGATTCGGGCGGGTCCAAGACCGACTGGATCGTTTTTGACCGGCAGGGCGGAGTCCGGGCGACGTGCAGGACTTCCGGATTGGCGGCACTGAACCCCGGAATGCTGGATTTGGCGGCGGCGGCGCGCGAAATTCGCGAGGCTGTGGGCGACAATATTTCACGAATCTATCTTTCGCTGGGCGGGCCCAACGTGCAGGAGGTCCGGGAACTGCTGGCGTGCATTTTTCCGGATCGTGTGATCGAGGTGGAACGGGAGGCCAATGGCAATATGATTTTACATGCCGCCGGTTATCTGAATTGCCGGGCGGCGATAATGATCGGAACCGGAAGCACTGCGGTCGGCGAAGTCCGGGGACAGCGGCTCTACAGCGGCGGCTGGGGGCCGGTGTACGGCGATGACGGCGCCGGGGGCGGCGTTGGCACTCAGGCGCTGCGAGGTTATTTGCGTTCATTGGACGGCATGGCGGATTGCGGACGGATCGGTGAGTTGTTCGGCCATCTTTCAGTGGGGTTGGATATCCAAACCTTTGCCGGGCGGATGGAGCTGAAGTCGCGGGCGAATGCCATGAGCCGTCGCGAGTTGGCGGCATTGGCACCGGCGCTCTATGAACTGGCGGAAGCCGGGGATCGAACCTCACTTGAGCTTTTTGAGACCGCAGCCCGGGAGGCGGCCGGATTGGCTGCCGCCGTGACGTCGCCGGACGAACCGGACGGTATCCTCGGCTGCGGCGGATTTTTCCGGCAGGGGGTGAAGTTTCGCGAGCGTTGCGACTATTATCTGAAAGCGAGCCGCCCGGGGCACCACTGGAAATGGTGCCTTGAATTTACCCCGGTCAAGGGTTCCATGCTGATGATCTTGAATCGCGAAAATATTCCGGTAACGCAGCAACTTTTCACTGAAATCATCGAGGCATAATATGAATCCATTAATCGAATCTCTTCGCGGTAAATTGATTGTATCGTGTCAGGCGCTGCCGGGCAATCCGCTGCGGGACACCGGTTGCATTGCGCGGCTGGCCGAGGCGGCAGTGCAGGGGGGGGCGGCCGCGATCCGGGCAAACGGCGTGGACGATCTCGCCGCCATCCGGGCCAGGGTCCGGGTGCCGGTGATCGGCATCAATAAATCGGAACCGTCGCCGGATATTCCGTACATCACGCCGTCGTTTGAGGCGGCGCGGCAGATCGCCGGGACCGGGGTGGAGATCATCGCATTGGATGCGACTGCGCGTTGGCGTCCGGACGGCAGTACCGTGGCCGGACTTATCGGCCGGATCCGCAGTGAACTCGGGGTGTTGGTCATGGCGGACATCAGTACTTTATCGGAGGGATTGGAGGCGGCGGAGGCCGGGGCGGACCTGATCGCCACGACTTTAAGCGGCTATACCGCGTATTCGCCAAAAACTCCGGGACCGGATTTCCGGCTGATCGAGGAGCTGGCGGAGCGCATAACCCGGCCGGTCATCGCGGAAGGGCGTTTTCATACGCCCGAGGATGTGCGGCGGGGGCTGGACTGCGGCGCTCACGCGGTGGTGATCGGCAAAATGATCACCAACCCGGTATTCATAACCCAATATTTTATCAACCGGATGCAAATGGAGAAATGATGGAAAACAGTACGGAATCGGTAAATCCCCGCAGTCGTGATATCGACCTGAAATCAATCCCTGAAATTCTGGAGATCATCAATCGCGAGGATCATACGGTGGCGGATGCCGTGGCGGCGGTGCTGCCGGAAACCGCTTCACTGGTGGAAGTGATTGCGGAAAAACTCGCCGCCGGCGGACGCCTGTTTTATGTCGGCGCCGGAACCAGCGGCCGGATCGGCGTGATGGACGCTGCGGAATGTCCGCCGACCTATGGCGTACCGCGTGAGCAGATCGTCGCGATCATCGCCGGTGGTCCCGGGGCCATGATCCGCGCCGCCGAAACTGCGGAGGACAATCGCGAAAACGGTTACGAGACCATGAACGCGCAGGGGCTCACCGCCAACGATGTGGTGGTGGGCATCAGCGCCAGCGGCCGGACGCCGTTCGTGGAGGGGGCGTTGGCGGCGGCGAAAGCCAGTTGCGCCGCGACCGCCGCAATCCTTTGCAATCAGGAAGGCAGCATTACCCGCGACGCGGATATCGTGATCCGGTTATTGACCGGCCCGGAAGTGATTTCCGGCTCCACCCGGATGAAAGCGGCCACGGCCCAGAAAATGCTGTTGAATATGATCAGCACCACCGTCATGGTCAAACTCGGCAAGGTGACCGGCAATTTCATGAGCTCCATGCGCCCGACCAACAGCAAATTGCGCGAACGCGCCGCATTTATCGTCGGCAACATCTGCGGCATCTCCGATGCAGAAGCCCGTGAGTTATTGGCGACAAACGATTATGATATCCGCTCTGCGGTAAATGAATACAGAAGGAAAGTGCAATGATGGAAAATTATTTCGATGCGTTTCGTACCGGGACGTTGTTTCTGATCCGTACCCCGGATACATTTCCGGTGGGTTACGCCGACAAGTGCATGAAGGACATGAAGTCGCTGCACCTGGATTATGCCGCCTGGCTCGAAACCTGGAACTGCATGGACGGTACGATTTGGCCGCACCCGGATTATCCCCGGAGTTCCTTCTGGGCGGGCGAGAACCGCGACCCGCTGGAAGAAGTTTTTGCGGCTGCGGACAAATACGGCATGGCGTTTTTTCCCGAGGCCGGCGTTATGCATCAGGGGGTTGTGGAGCAATACCCGGAGGATGTGATCCGCAACTACGACGGTTCGTTTGCTGAGCGTTATGGCCGGATCGGGCTGGTGCCCGCTTGTCCCACGACTCTGGAATATTTTATCGCGAAATACGATGCTTTGCTGGATCAGTACGGGCATCATCCCAGTTGCCGGGGCGTGAGTATGCCGTGCGAGAATGGCGTGGCCTTGACTTATGACCGCAATACCGAGAAACTCTGGCGGCGCGAATTCTCATGCGCCATGCCGTCGCCCGACGAAATATGGCAAAGTACCACCCTGCGAAATCAGGTTTACAGCATGCTCGAAAATGCTTTCCTGGAGCTGTACAGCAAGCTATCGCTGCACCTCAAACAGAAATACCGGATCGCGTTGATGCACTATCCGTTGAGCAAAGTCAGTACGATCAGCCACATGCAGCCGCGGGGCGATGTGTTTCCCGGCCGGAATCTCAGCGTGATGAACCGGCTCGAGAAACTCGACCTGCTGAACCTGCAGCTGCATCCGCCGCTTAGTGACAATATTTATCATTTCAAGCTGGAAGTCGAGATGCTACAGGCGGTTTGCGGCCGGAAGCCGAATGTCGCGGACACGCATTTTTACCATGAAACGTGCAGCGGCAAGCTGCCGGAAGCTACTCCGAAGCGATACGTGGACTATGTATTGTCGACACTGACGCCGTTTGGGATATCGTTTTTCTGTTACGGCTTTTTCGCCCCGGAACTGCCGCTGTGGAAAAAGGAACTTAACCCCGGAGCCAAGGTTTTCAACGGTTACGCCGAGCCGGATATCGTGGCCCGGCGGCGCGAAAACGTGGTGAAGGCGCTCGAGTTTATCGAATGCTTGCGTCCGTTGCTTGCGGAGACGTTGCACGCGGCTGAATGTGCGATTTACTGGAAAGAGGATTTTGAGGACGATTATCTTTATGGCAGCTACTACCGCGAGCACATGTTCGGCCTTTATGAGCTGCTGCAGGCGACGACGGTGCCGGTAATTATTGCGAAGGAAATTCCGGCTGCTCCCGCCAAAATTAAACTGTTGATTTTCCACGCGGTGAAAAGTTTTTCCGAAAATGAAAAACAGCAATTGTCTGAATTTATCCGGAATGGCGGCAAGGTCATGGTTATCGGCAATTGTCATCCGGAACTCTATGACTGCTGCGGTTTGTCCGTGGAGCAGACGGAAGCGGTTTTTGTCCGCGATCCGGAATCGAACACCAACGACCATTGGAGTTTCACGCCGCCTTCCGATACTTACCTTTATACCGAGAAAAACGGCCGGCCGCTTTACCTGTACAATACCGGCATCCCGGCGGTGACGATTAACGGAAATACCGTGTATTTTGGCGCCGGCAGCGCCATATCCGGCTTCAGCAATATCCGCTCGGGTAAACTGCTCCGGATTATGCGGAAGTTGCTGGCTGACATGAAATGCTGCTCGGGCGTGCAGCCTTGCCTGGCTTATTTGAGGGATGCGAATGGGCACGCTTATGTTTCCAGCGATATTTATGAAAGTTATGACGGAACGCGGAAAGTGCTTTTGTTGCGTAACTTCGGAGTAGAGGTGCGCAGCGGCAGCTTGAATTGGGAACTTCCGGCCGGTTACCGGGTTGTCGAAAGCATTGCCGACGGCAAAATGTTCGCATTTACTCCCGGCGGAGCGCTGCCCGAATTCGAACATTTCATTGCATTACAGGCTATACGCCAATAAATTATTGCTGACGCAAAATGCGGGGGCGCTCACGCCGCCCCCGAGCTATTTCTCCTCGAATTTGAGCCCGCTGATGTGATTCCATGGGCCGACATGGTTGCCGCGGAACAGGAACCGGACGGTCTGGGCCTTTTGCGGCGGAAACTCGATTCTTTCGAAGTCATCGCTACCGCCCTTTGTCCAGCCGTCGAAAACCGGGGTGAAATGGTTTCCATCCGCCGAAAGTTCGATGCGCAGCGAGTATTGACGCCCTTTGCCGCGCGGCCAGCGGATCGCTATGGCCCGCAATTTTTTCGTATGGATGAACTGAACTTTCAATGGAATATTGCGTCCGAATGCGCTCCATTCTATTTCACCGGTGCTTGCCATATTCCAGAAGGTTTTGGCATCTTCCCGGGCTTCGACTTGAAAGATATCGCCGGGCTTTTGAATCGTCTCGAGAAATACCGAATTCGAGTTTTGATCATAGTCAAGCGACATGCCGAAAATTCCCGCCGCCAATACCGCCGGAACGGTTTCCTGCGACTGCGGCAGGGTCACACGCGGCTGAAAATCTTTCAGCATTGCCGTCAGCGGCAGCATCGCGTCGCCAGTGAGTTTCAAGTCCGGGCGCAGTTTGCCGTCGATAAATACCATATTTGCCGGAGCTGCCGGGCGGGCAGGGGGATAGAATACCGGAGCAGGCAAATCCGCGATATCGGAATTTTCAACTTTTTTCAACTGATATTCGCCCGGTTCCAATACCGCGAAAAAGCAATCAGCAACGTTGCATTTACCGATAGCAGCAAGCTCCCAAATACCGGGTTTCAGATTCAATAGCAATACTTGTGTCGCGGGTTTGGCCACCCGGAATATAACGGCGTCGTCGGTAGGGTGTAAGGCATTTCCGAAATTGATCAGCCGGTCGGCGATTGACAACGATATTCGGTTCTCGTATTCCGCATATTCCACCGGCAGCGGAGCGGCCTCGCCGTCCTGAATCTGCAGGAGGTGGAGAAACGTATTGCCTGCGCCGGTGATTTCCGTGCGGCAGCCGTTG
This sequence comes from Victivallis vadensis, assembly GCA_040391785.1. Lineage (GTDB taxonomy): Bacteria > Verrucomicrobiota > Lentisphaeria > Victivallales > Victivallaceae > UBA5239. The sequence goes on along the minus strand of JBEBXH010000024.1, from coordinate 3,834 downwards.
GCCTCCGGCGCGGCCGGGAACGGCGGTGGAAAATAAGTACCGTCCAGCGTATGAACTTCTTTGCCGGTCAGGATTTGTTTTTGAGCTCCAGCGGGTAACAGGGTTTGCACGGTCAATTTGCCGGTGCGGCAGTATGGCGAAACCGTGATTTCCAAATTGTCTTCGTCCGGTTGCGGCGCGGCGATGGAAGTCAGCTGAAAAATCGGCTCGACCCGCTCGGCAGCTTTCTCGAAACGATCCAGTACGATCAATGCCGCAGGCGTTCCGGGCAGTCCGAGATTGAGATGAACGAAACTGCGTGTGTAACTTTTCACCCGGCCGGGATAGAGCATGGCGAGATCGCTCTCGAATACGGCGTACAGCGGATTTTCGGGGACCGGACCGCAGAAGTTGCTCAAGGTTTGGCCGTTGCGGTATTGGGTGCCGCAGGTCTGCTCTTCGAGGCTTCCGGCGGGCCACCAGCCGGTGATTTCCTGGGTGCCGGTATTAGCGGTAAATTTGGGGCCCATAAGATAGTTTTTCTGCTCCGGATCGCGAAAGCGCATGGCGGAATGTGATACGGAACTTTTACTGAAATTCCAGTCGAAATCACTGCCGTAGGAGCCGTATTGACCGAGGTCCGCCGCCAGGTTGCCGCGATAGTAGATTTGAAACGCTCCCATATCGAGATGCTGGTGATTGCGGTAATGGTAATCCGCGCCGTTCAGCGTGACGACCACGTCATCGGAAAGGCGACTGAAATTCCAGCCGGTACGGATCGCCATGCCGGGCAGGGGATCGCGGTAAATCTTGCACAAAGGCAAACCGTCACGGTGATCCCTGGGCATCAACGCGGGATCATTGACCAGCAGGAAAAACACCGGGTCCTCGGGGAAATCCATCGCCTCATTGTATCGCCTCAACTCGGCTTTCAACTCCGCATCGCGCCACAGGGATATGGCGGAGAGCAGCATACGGGGATTACCGAGGTAGGTGCCGGACCAGCTCCAGTTGACATCGCCCTCGACCATGAAACGGTTGTCCGGAAGCCGTTGGTAAAACCAGTGAAAAGGCACCTGTGCCGCTTCCGGCGGCAGAATCTCGTACCCGAATGTGCGCCGGAACTGAATCGCGGCAAACAAATCCCACATATAACGGTATGCGCCGTAATCGGTGCCCTGATCGTGGCGGCCGCTGCGGTAAAGAAAACGCTTTGACGGTTCGAAGCGCTCAAGCATCAGGTAACTCACGTACCGATAGGGCTCGGGATCTTCGTCGTATACGGCAATCGCCATCGACAGCAGATCGCGGCTGATTTGTGCTTCGTTTGCATGGCCGAGAACGACTGACTCTTTGAAAGGCGGCCAGCCGACTTCCATGGTTTCGGCCAGCGCGAGCATCTTGCGGCGCAGCAGGGTACGCTCGTCGTCATCCAGCAGCCCATAGCACCAGTCGTAAATCAGCGACGCCGTATAAATGACTTCGCCGATCGGCCGGGTTTCATCTTGCTTGCGATCGAAACGCAACCCTTCCAGATAGATCAGCATCTGTTCGATAGCCTCGCGCCCGGCGGCGCGTTCGCCCGTGATCAGATGGTAGAATGCTTTCTGGCCGAGAGCGCTGACGGTTTCGGCGCTGTAAATGGAGTCGGCGATGAGTCGCAGCGGAATTTTTGCTGTATCGCAGACGCCTTGCCAGACGGCGGCATTGATGCCGGTCTTTAGGTTGGCGCGGATTTTTTCCAGTTCTCCGGCATTGACCAGGAGCCGCGGATGATGTGGCGGCGGCACAAACGGCGGTTGATAATCTTTCATAAAACCCACTAATTGATAAATTTCGACATGTCGGCAATATAGACCCGGCGGGTGCCATTTTCAACCGCGTTAAAGGTCAGGTAACGGTCGCTGTGGTCCCAGGCCGGATGCGGGTCCACGCGGAGTTCACCGTACTTTTTCCGGATCTCGCTCGACGGATCGATGTTGATGCGGGCCAGCATGGTTTCCTGCCGGGTAGCCAGATCGATGAGGCGCAACTGCGAAGTTCCGTCGCCAAACGAAAAGGGTTCGAAAATATAGGCGTCCGTGACCAGAAATTTGCCGGAGGCGTGAACTGTCGGATGTCCCGAGCCCACCGGCGGATCGAACATTTTGCGCAGGCCGCTACCGTCGTAATTGACTTGACAAAACTTCACCTGATGTCCGCCGTCGATCGCCAGATTCAGCGACAATTGTTTGCCGTTTGGGAACCAGTTGGTGTGATGCCCGACGTTTTTCCAGACTTCCGCGTTGATGGCGTTGTAAAGTTCTTTGCCGTCCGGGGAGATGGTGAACACATCATACTGCAGCAGGTCAAACCGCCCTTGCCCTTTCGGGTAGCGGCGCAGCGAAAACATGATGCGGTCGCCCTGCGGATTCCATTTGGTGTGAAACATATAATTCTCGTATTCGTCGTACATCGACAACGTATCCGCCGGAGCGGTGCGTTCGACGGCCTCGCGGATAGAGATCAACAGCCGGGTTTCAAGTGTATTCAGATCGGTGATCCAGACGCCGTCCTCCGCGTTCAGACCGTTGAACCGGGGCACCAGTTCATCGGGGATAATCACACCATAGCCGGGCTGGGTGCGGCGCGCGGTAATCAGGTTGCCGCAAACGGCGTAGCGGCCATCGCGGGAAACATGGTACACTCCCTTGTCAAAGGTTCGGCGTTGGCCGGTTTTCCAGTTCAGTTTGACGCCGTGAACCTGCCAGCTCGAAGTGTCGACATCGTTGAAAATCAGGGTGTCATCGTCGCATCCCCAGTTGATGTTTGCGCCCATCTGGGTTTCCCATCCGGCGGTGGCGGCTACGATGTATTCTTTGCCTTTTTCAATATCGACGACTACGATTTCGCCTTTGTCGCCGGGGGCGGGCGGATGATCTTCGAAGGGCATCCGGAACACCGCCAGATAACGCCCGCCGGGGCTGACTGGCGAAGTGTCGAAAAAGCGGTGGATGCAGCGGCCCGTATCCGGCGTCAGGCAGTAGATTGGGACCGCCGGTGAAAACTTCGTGCAGCGTGGAAATTCCGGGTGGATTTTCATGATCGTTTTTCAGTCTTTCCGGGACCACGATTTCACGGTGTTGAACGGTTCCATGATATAGGGGTCATAGATGCTTCCGGCCGCGTACCGGGTGCCGCCGGCGGCCTCTTCCCATCTTGCCCGGCTCTTGATGTAGGATACATGGTTATCCGCCCAGAGAACGTTGGTTCCGGACGAGTGGCGGGTCGATAAGAGGCCGCCATTGACGCTTTGCCACTCCAGAGTGGATATTCCGATCGCGGGATTGCTGGACGAATAAACATCGGCAATAGAGACCTTGGCCGACGGATTCCGGACCTCAATGACTTTGGCCTGCGGACCCCACGGAGTACCGCCACTGGCGGCGGTGCCGCCCGAATAACGGTTGCTGTAGATATGGCGATAATTTGCCCCGTAATCAATCTTGTCCAGGTCTGCCCGGTCGGTGGGCTCCGTGGTGTCCAGGATCGCCGTAGCGCTGGCGTTGTTTTTTGAGGGACACAGGAATACCTTGAAGCCGCCTTTGATGCCGCCGGAATATTTACCGTGCGCCAATTGTCCGGCCCAGAAAAAATTCGTGGTTGTATCATTGGTTTTGTAAGGCGGGAAGAAATCGTCATAATCCTGTTGGTATAGACTGACGGCCAGCCCCAGCTGTTTCAGATTGGTCACACACGTGGCGCTCCGGCCTTTCTCGCGGGCGTTGTTCAGGGCCGGGAGCAGCATGGCGGCGAGAATCGCGATGATCGTAATTACATTGAGCTCAAAACGGGCAAAAAATTTTGCTTATTTTT
>JBEBXH010000023.1:0-68645 GCA_040391785.1 Victivallis vadensis | reverse complement strand
AATTTGGCTTCCGCTCAGATTAGCGCGAAGAATATTCTGATTTTTTGTGGCTGCGATTTTTCTCAGAAATTCCTTAATCTGAGATCATGATCAAGATACTACGGAAAACCAAAGTTTCTTTTTTGCAAAGTTTTATTTTTGAGCTTATTATAATAAAATAAGCTTTTCTGATTATTCTCTTTTCCATACTTTATCAAAAAATTTCACAACTCCACTATTTTTACTATTTCAGTATAGATTATGATTATATATTTATAATGATAATATTTGTCAACTTTTGAGGTCAAATCGATACTTATGGCAAAAAGCGGCGATCCTGTTTTTCGCTGGAACATGTATGGTTTTACAGTATCATACTTGAGGAAATACAGATAAAATATAAGCTCAAAGTAGTAAACTTGACGGTGGTTTCGCCCTCTTTGCCGGTCTCCGCCGGAAAAGTACCCTGAATATATTATAGTCTGGTAATAATTCCTGATCGGAACCGCAAATCACCTTGCCGGCAATCATGGAAAAAGGTAAAATCCGAATGAATTCTTCACCCATTTTAAAATACCCATTCAATAATGCTGGATATTCTCCACTCTTTAAAAGTACCGAGGTGCAGGCCAATACGGCCTTGCCGCGGGGAGCGCGCAGCCGCCCTCGCCTTCATTCCCCTCCCAATCTCCCTGACAAAAGTACTATTTCGTCTTCAAGTTGTAGAGTGAGGCGGCTACCCGGGATTTAAACTCATCCCAGCGCTTTTCTTCCAGGATCCGGTGCGGACAGTTTTTGCCGTTCCAGTCCTTGTGCATACGCAGGTTATTGGTAGTCAGGTTGTATTTACAGAGCAGCCAGGCGGTCAGTTTCACCGCGTTTTCCTCGGCCTGACGGTAAAGGGCCTCCTGGTCGCCGTAGCAGCGGCTCCGGGCGATTTCAATACCGATGCTCTTACGGTTGCCGTCGCCACGCCCGTCTCCGGCGTGCCAGGCGCATTGATCGAGTGGCATGGTCTGGATGGCTCCGCGCTCATCCACCACAAAATGATAAGATATATATGCGCTGTCGCGGCGGTTGTTCAGGTAATCGCGCTCGCGCTGAGCCGGGGCACTGTTCCAGGTGTTGTGGATGGTGATGTACTTCACCTCCTGCATTTTGCCGCCGTATTTATATTTCAGATTGTGCTCATCCGCCTCGATGATTTCATTTTTCACGTGGACGCCGTTATACACATTGCAACCGACCCCGGTCAGGGCCAGCAGAATAGCGACGACGGCCAGGCGCATCGGTATTACCAGCCTTCGGTGGTGTACTGCATGATTGTCTGGGCGGCCTGACGGCAAGCCAGCCGGGCGCCGTTGCGGCGGCTGGTTTCCATGTCGCCGGTCGACTGGAAGAGGCACGACCCGGTCACGGTCCTGGCCTTGATCACCGGCTCTTTGCGTCCGGGGATGATGACCGAAAATTCCACTTTTACCGTGGCGGACCACTCGACCACCCGGTACATCACGTCCTCATCGTCGGTAGTGTCCGTCTGTTTATTGGTGGTGAATTCGAGTACGTTGGCATAAAGGATACAATCGGCATCCTTCAGGTTTTTCAGCTTGTAGGTGCCGTCGACGTTGAACTGTTCAGTGAGCATGCTGCGCATTTCGGACGCCACATTGTAAATCACGGTCTGGTTGGTGACCGGCGCAATCGCGATGGATTTGATCTGGGGGTGCCCGAGATAACCGATATGATAACAGCCGCCGGCAAGCAGGACCATCCCGGCCGCGCAGATTATTTTAACAAGGGCTGATTTCATTTTGCCTCCGCTTCTTTGCGATATTCTTTGCTCTTTTCGAGGCCCAGGTCCCGTATCGGGAGCAGCCATCTGCCATCGCTGTTTTCGGGATAAACCATAATCTCCGAGCGTTCCTCGGGAATGGGAATATTCGAAAACGTCTGAATCCGGCTCTCTACCTCGGGGCGGAACGCCTCGGGCACAAATGTCTTGTCCATTTTGGCCAGCATCGCCTCCGAATCATTGGCCGCTTCCGTATCCGGATAATTCCGCAGCACGGAGGTCAGATAGCGCTCGGCCGGCTCCTGCCGTCCGATCCGGTCATAAAACTTCGCCTTGCCCAGGACCCGCTTGGCGGCGATGTCCTTGGATTTCAGGATCGTTTTCGCGGCCCAGTCGTTTTCCGAAGCATCGGGATACTTCTTCATGAATTCCTTGAGGATCTGAATGCACTCCTGATTGTACTTGCCGTCCCCGTCGCCCCTTTCTGAGAGCTCAAACAAAGCGGTAGCCAACTCCAGATACGCATACTTGCAGGCGGGCGCGGTCGGATGCTTCTCGATGACGTCGCGCAAATGCACCATGGCCTCACGCGCACGCCCTTTATCGATCATCAACGCCGCCACCCGTACCCGCGCCATCGGCGACTGACTGGCAAACGGCGCGCGCTTGATCGCTTTGGTGTAAATTTCCTCGGAACGGTCCGTGCTCTTCAACCACGGCACCCAGCGCAGCGCCCAGTAGGAAGGATCGCGGTGGCCGGCGAAAAACTGGTCGCCGATTTCGTATTCCCGCTCGATCATGCCCTGGAAATCGACCTCGCCGGGATAGCTGGTCAACAGTTTTTCCACGCATTCGAATTCTTTGTAAAGCACACCGGCCCGGCGGTAAGCATCGGCCGCGGCCTTCACTGCATTGGCCCGCAAACTGACGGTATCCGCCAGGAATTCGGCTTCCAGAAACAGCCCGCCCGCGTCGTAAAAATTCTCTTTTCCCACGGCTTCCAGGCCCCTCTGGTATTTCAAATTCGCCTCGGCGTCGGTCGCATACACGCCCACGGCCAACAGACACACTACCAGCAGCGCCGGAATTCTAAAAAAGCGTACGCCCATTCAACTTCCTGTACAGTTTCACAGTTAAACAATATATTTCCAACGTAATATAAACCTTGATTACTCATTTTCCAAATAAATAACCATTTGTTTTCAAAATAAACATTCTGAATGGTTTCACAATGCGAGGAACTCTTCCGGGTATGATACTGTGAAATCAGCGGTTGTCATCTTCCGGAGAGAAAGCGATCGCCTCTGCAATTTTACTCCTGACCGTCGAAGAACTCCATATATTCTTTCTTTTCTTCAATTCCCCTCTTGACAAATGCGATAAAATCTGGTATAATATAGTATGCCAGAAATAATAATCAGTGAAACTATGAAAAGTTGTAAATTCACACCTGTAATAAATTTGGACCGCGATTCGGTCATCCCCTTGCGGGCACAGATTGTCGATCAGCTGCGGCGGAACATCGTCCGGAACCGGCTGTCCGCCGGGACCAAGATCGTTTCTGAACGGCAGCTGGCGGATGAACTCGAAGTCAACCGCAATACTATCCATCAGGCTTACGAACAATTGGTTTCGGAAGGATTATTGAGTGTGTCCGAGCTGCGCGGCGGCGGGATGGTTATTTCACCGGATGCTTCCGGGCACTACCGGAACTCATTTCCGTCGCTGAACCTGATCCTGCCGTACCGGTTTTCCGAGCAACTCAAGTTCAGCAATCTGCAGGGGTTGGAAATCATCGGAGCAATCATGGACCGGGCCGCCGAACTCCATATTTCAGTAAACATCATGGCGCTGCCAAGCACCGACCTGACCAGGGCGGAAGCCGAGGCATGGTTGGAGGATTTCCTCCCGCGCTCGATCGGTATCATCACCCTCGGGCTCCGAACGCATGATTTCAATGCGCCTTTTAAGGAATTGCTGAACTGCCGGACTCTGCCGCATGTATTTGTCAGCGGGACCAGCCCGCTGCCGCATATCAGCAGTGTCACGGCGGACGTCGCCACCGGCGCACGCGAAATGCTCAAATGCCTGAAAAGCTTCGGTCATAAACATTTGGGCATTGCCGCGGCGAAAACCCCGCAGCTGGCTCAGTTCAAGAACAGCGCGTATGAGCGCGGCGCCACGATCGGACAGCAGGCCGCGGCGCACGGTTTCCAAACCACTATGCTCGATATCCCTTTTACCCCCGGGAAACCGGTCAATACAGGAACATTCGTCCGCGAGTTCCTGAATCTCAAGCAGCCCCCTACTGCACTGTGGATCCAGAACGACAACATCGCCGAACAATTGCTGCCGGAACTCGAAGCCGCCGGCCTCCGGGTTCCCGAAATGCTCTCCGTAATCGGCTATGACAACAGCTGCCGCAGCTATGAATTAAGCACCATTGACCATCCGCGCGAAGAAATCGGTACCCAGGCCGTCGACATCATCGCCGAACTTTTCGATCATGGTGAGCCGGGCGACGTGCTGCACCGGAAAATTCCCAGCCACTTCATTTTGCGCAAGTCGATCGATACGCCTTCTCAGAAAACAGTTTCAACTCAACTCAATAAATCCAAGGTGAAAAGCAGATGAAAAAGAATTTTACTCTTATCGAGCTCCTGGTCGTGATTGCGATCATCGCCATTTTGGCTGCCATGCTGCTGCCCGCGCTGCAGAAGGCCCGCCAATCCTCGTACAATGCCGACTGCCTCGGCAAACTCAAACAAATCGGCGTGGCCAACTTGAATTACAGCCAGGATTTCGAGGATTATTTCATCCCGGCTTACTTCCCCGGTTCGCACCCGGAGGGGCACTGGTTCGCCTATCTGATCCGGCAACACGATTTCAGCCCGAAAAGTTTTTCCTGTCTGGCAAACAAAATCAATATCGCCCCCTACACCTCCTCCAATCCGAAAGGCTATAGCGACTGGACCCTTCTCGCAAAAACACCCCGCACCTACCAGAACAATATGAACCTCTCCGGTTTTTATTACGATACCGGCGCGGCTCCGCTGCGAACCGCCACCAAAATCACCAAAATCACTCAAGCCTCCATGGCGGTCTCCGCTTATTGTTGTTACTGGACCAAGGGCAGCTACTCACAGGGCGGTTACAACCCCGCCGTTTACATGCGTTACTACATCAAATTCGATAATAACGATGACCAGTACGCCCAGCCCGTCCACGGTACGAAGTACAACATTCTGGCAGTGGACGGCCATGCCGCCGGGATCGAGGCCCGCTCTTACGCTCCCGAATACTACGTGGATTCGATTCCCACAAATAAATAAGGACCTGTCATGAAATTAACTGCGATTCTCCTGTGTTTGACCGCGCTGGTGCTTTGCGCTGACGACGGGATATTGTTTCAGGCGAATTTCAATACCTCCACCGCACCTCAGATTGCCCGCGGCGGCGGCCTGCTTGAGGCAAAAGAAGTGGAAATCAACGCCGGGGCCGGTTATCCCTTCAAAAACAGCATCCCCGTTCCTGCCGGGGCCGACCTGCGCAAACACGGCGCCTGTCTGATTTACCCGGCCAAAGGCAACTTCGACACCGTGCAAGGTACGCTGCAGTTGTGGGTCAAGCCGACCTGGAAGGCCGGGCGGAGCTTTTATGCCCGTATTTTCTCGCTGGTTTTCGACTCCGCCAAACGCGATCAGGTCGAAATGGATGGCTGCACCGGTTTCGTCCTCGGCAAATCGGAGAAATCCATGTCGCTTGAACTCCGCAACATGCGCAACTGGAAAGACTTTAAAATCGAGGCCGACGTTTCGGACTGGCAGCCCGATCAGTGGTATCACGTCACTGTCACCTGGCAGAAGGGCGGCAAAAAGATTATCTACGTTAACGGAGCAGAAGCCGCCTCCGGCAACTACCACCTGCCGAAAGACGAACCTCAGGAAATCATTTTCGGCGCGCCCACCTACCGTATCGACGCCGAGTGTAGCATCGATGAAGTGCGGATCCTGAACCGTCCACTCTCACCAGACGAGGTCGCTAAATCGTATGAAATGCAAAAAAGCGGCCTCGAATTCGAAGCTCCCGCCTCGGAGGCCCGCAAAGCCTTTGACCAGATCACCGCCGTTTTTGAACCGCAGGAGATCAAAGCGCAGGCCACGGCCGACTTCCTCCTCAGCGGCGACAAACTCGATATTTTCTTCACCCAATCCTCGGTCAAAGTCGACGGCAATCTCGATGATCCTGCCTGGCAGTCCGTCAAGCCGCTGCCGAACCTGATCCTGCGCGGCGGCGGAACTCCGCAGGCCGCCTCCGAAATCAAGATGGCTTACGATGAGAAATACCTCTATTTCGGCTGCAAGTTCCAGGAGCCGCAGATGAATCAGCTGCAGGCCAATTTCGACCAGAACGACCTGAATATTTACAACGACGACTGCCTCGAACTGCTCTTTGACACCGGCAAATCACCCGATACCACCTATCACGTGGTGACCAACGTCCTCGGTGCGATTTATGACTCGCGCAACGGCAACCTTCGCTTCGATTTGCGCCACGCCCTTGCCAAAGGCAAGCGCCAGAGCGACCACTGGACGCTCGAACTCGCCATCCCGTTCGCCGATTTGAACCTGAAAACCCCGTTGCCAGGCCAGAGCTGGGGGATGCGGATCTGCCGCGAACGGAAAACCACCGTCGAGAATTCATCATTCCCAGCGGCGCCGACCGGCACGGCATTCAATGCCCGCCGCCATCTGGCGCAGCTCACCTTTCGCGGTTCGTCGGGCGATGCCGGCAGTCTATCGGTGGCCATGGATAAATCTGACTTCCTACCCGGCCTCAACCTGGTCAATCTGACGGTCAAGAATCCGGCCAAAGAACCCCGCAAAGTATTCCTGAGTGCCCAGACCCTGAACCGCGATTCGGAAACGCTCCAGATTTACGAGAAGGAACTGGCCCTGCCGCCGGAATCCGCACAGGTTGTCCCGATGGAACTCATTATCAGCGATGCGGATATCACCGGTGTCGCCTTCCGCATCCGCGAAGGGCAGAAGGTCATCTGGGCGGATAATCTCGACCCTGATTTCACCGCTTCCCCGGTCTCGACCCGGCAGCTCGACCGGACACTCGCCGCCATGGAAAGCGACCTGCTGATCTGGCAGGGCAAAAACCGCAACGTCGTCGATTCGCTCCGCCGCAGCCTCCAGCTCATGCGCGAAAAACAACAGGATTTCTCCCGGAAAACCGCCGGGGCCATCAAAAACCGGACCACTCTCCCACAAACCGAATGTACCCTTTATGCCGCCGCCGTCAATGGCTTTATCCAATGGCTGAACGAACACCGCATGATCCTGTGGCAGGTCTCCCCGTGGGAAAACGGTTCGCCCGCCGACTTCCCGGCCGCGCTGGAAAAAACAGCGCTCAAATTCCGCCAGGCCGGCAACGAATGGGAATTCAAAGCCATTGCCATCAACGGCCTGCTGCCCGGCGGCGGCCTCGAGTGCCGCCTCGCTGTCAGCGACCTCTACGACGCCAGGGGCAACCGCTATAACCGTTCCAAAGTTTATGTATTCAACGCCCCCTATGTCCGCAACAGCGCCGGGGAACTGGTCACCGACGTACTGCTGGAAGACGACGGCGACACCTTCACCATCCTGCCCGGCACCACCAGCCGCCTGTGGATCGCCGTCCATTCCAAAGACATGGCCCCGGGCAATTACACGGGCACGATCACCGTCAAACCGGTCGATATCCAGGCATTGCCGCGCGGGCTCTGGCCCACAGTCGACTTCTCCGTGGAAGTGTTGCCGTTCGCCTTTCCCGAGGCTCCGCAGTGGCCGGTGGACTGCTACCTCTGGACCGGCGGCTTCACCCCGGTCGAGAGCGAAATCCCGCTGATCAATTTTTTCCAGAAATTCCATATCAACTGGATGATGACCGACGAGAGCCGCTACACCGTGGGCAAGCTCGCGTATGGCGTTTACCGCAACCCCGGCCGCGAACTTAAACCGGAAAACATCCGCGTCAATGACGAATTTCTGCAAGCCGCCAAGGCACGCAACATGAATCTGCTTTTTGCCTGGACTTGCTCCAAGGACCCCGCCTGGGTCAAGGGCATGTCCGATCATCTGGTCAAACTCGGTTTCGATTACAGCCAGTTCATGTTTTCGGGCATGAAGGACGAATTCCACAGCAAAGACGTCCCCGAACTGCTGCCGCTGCAGGCTAAAGCCTGCGAAGCCGCCCCGCAGGTACGCTGGGCCGGCACCTTCACCTCGGTTCCGCCGCCGAACGGCACCACTTTCGAACAGATGGATGAAGTCGTCAAGTACCTCAAAACGCCAATCCTCTACAATACCAACGTCTGGCCGCCGGACTCCCAGCGGGCGAAAGAGGTTCAGGCCTGGCTGAAGAAACACCCCGACCTTCATCCGTGGTTCTACCGCTGCTCGCGGGGCATGCAGAAAATGCCGCTGATCTCATATTACCGCTCGGGGCCACTCACCGCCAGAGTCGCCGGCGTCAAGGGCTTCGCCCTGTGGACATTGAGCTCACTGAAAGGCAAACAGGTCATGGCCGGCGAACAGAAAATCTGGCACACCCCGGACGGATTTTTCGATCTGGAGAGCACGGAAAATGGCGATCTCGAAGGCATCTGCTTCTACCACCCGCGCAAAAACGTCATCCCCACCAAACGCTTCATGGCGCTGGTGAAGGGCCTCGAAGATTACGCGCTGGTCGATATCCTGTCCAAACAGCTCCCGGCCGGTTCCAAATATGCAGAACTCTTTTCCGACGCCGCGCTGACCAAGCTGTTCCAGCAGGAAAGTCAGGACGCCATGGACGCCTGGCGCCGCGCCATGCAGGATGCCATTCTCGCTACCCGGAAGTAATACTGCTATAATTCTGGGTCCGGTAGATGATTTTTTTCAGGCAGGAATCGCTGTGCAGCAGCTTGCCGGCCTGGATCTCGTCCTCGCGGAAAACGGCGGCGAACAACGCGCCGTCGACCCGTTTGTGGTCGTAGACGATGAATATCCGGCCGTCTTCGAACTCGAAACCATCCGGATAGCTGACATTTGTCCGTTCATCCAGAAGGAGCCCCCCGGACCAGCTCCGGCAATTATCCGCTGAGAGGTACGCGGTCAGGCGGGCCCGTTCCGTTGAATCGTGCCGGACCAGCAGGACATTGCCCGATTTCAGTCTCCGGACGAAAATCCGAGAGCACGGCGATACAAACGGCCGGAACCCTTCCGACCATGTCCTGCCGAGGTCCGACGATTCCGTCTGGATAATCCCCGTCTGGTTGCGGACGAACATGATCAGGGATCCGCCGCCCGCCGCGAGAAGCTGCTGTTCGTCGCATTCCCGCTCCGGCGCGATGTAGCCGCCCTGCCACACCCAGCTGGTACCGCCGTCAATGCTCCGGTAGACATTTGCCATGCGCGGAAATGAATGCTCCCGCCAGTAATCCGAGTTCCACAACGAAACACCGATCAGCCAGGAGCCATCATCCAGAACGACCGGTTTGTTCAGCTGGCATCCCTCGAACTGGCGGACGGGCGTGCTCCAAACTGGATGCTCCGCGTCCGGATTCCGGCAGACGGCGTGCCAGGTGCCGGCACGGCCGTCGAACTGCCCCAGCCGGTAATTGAAAAACAGGTGCAGTGTGCCGTCAGGCGCCGTCCAGATGTTTCCCTCCAGCGTCAGTTTCCGCAAACCGTGGGCGGAAATCCCTTCGCGGATCATGAATTCCGGCCGTCCCCATGTCTGTCCGCCGTCAAAGCTGCGGGCAAAGAGCAGATAACCGTCGGTATTGTCCCCGCCCCCGGCCCACATGATCCAGATATTGCCGCCCGGCGTCAGGGCCGCTCCACCGCTCATCATGACAAAATCATTCGCCGCCGGGTCGAACTCTGAACCTACCGGATGCTGCATTACCGGTGGCACCAGAATCTCCGGAAAATCCATTCTGATCAGCCGTTCTTCTTCCGTCACTCGCCCGTCACTCCTTTATTTAAGTTCAAATTAAGTGACGACAGAACCGTCTGAGCCCCCGTCACAATATAACCGTAGTCCACCCCCGCCGAGACCATATTGATGCCGAGATCACACCAGAACCGTAGCGTTTCCGGGTCCGATGATCCCGTCGAAATCCCGATGCACTTCCGGTTTTCCTGCAGGATAGCGATGGCCTCTTTGATCAGGGTTATATTTTCCGCGCAGAAAACCTGATTGAGCCGCTCGATCGACCCCGAAAGGTCGCAGGGGCCGAAAATGAATCCGTCAATCCACGGATTTTTGACGATTTCGGGCAGGTTCCGGATCGCGGTTTCGCTCTCGATCTGAATAAACCGGCAGAATGTCCGGTGAAAGTCGTCAATATACCGGTCCACGTCGTCAATTCCGTATCTCACCGCGCGGAGCGGCCCGAATCCACGGTTGCCGTGCGGCGGATAAAGACAGGAGTGCATAGCCGCTTCGGCCGCCTCCGCCGTATTGATCATCGGGAAAATCACCCCGTCCGGCCCCATCTCGAGCACCCGCTTGACGTGGTTGCGGTCATTTTCATGAACGCGCACCAGGGCTGCCGTCCCGCCCGCCTGAGCGCAGCTGATGTGCCGCTGCAACTCCTGATAATCCAGCGCGGTGTGTTCCGTGTCCATCCAGATGAAGTCAAAACCGATGTGTCCCAGAATTTCGCTGATTACCGGATCGTTCAGGGCAATATGCGTACCGGTGATGTTTTCGCAGTTCGCGACTTTCTTCTTCAGCCGGGCTCCGGCTCCGTGCAATGTCATAAATTTCTCCTGAATAAATTAATGGGACGAATGAGACCCATGAGACATATGGGAAATCGCTTTCAAGCTCATAGGTTGTTTCCTATGCGTCCTATATGTCCCATTTGTCCTATCAAAATCATTTTATATTGTAAGATTGTATTACAATTATACAGCGATAAAAATATTTGTCAAGAGACCGTCTTGATTTTTGCCGAAAAAAAGGCATATTATCATATTGTTTTACAATTTTATAACCCGGAAACACTATGACAGAGATCGATTTCAATCTGGAACGGGCCGGACTGCCGGAGCGGATCGCCAACCGTATTGAGGAAAGCCTCTACGGCAAGGAAGGCGGTATTTCCGAAAAACTCGGTTCGGAAACCGATCTGGCGCGGCAATTCGGCGTCAGCCGCCCGGTGATCCGCGAGGCGTTGCTCCTGCTGCGCGGGCGCGGCCTGGTCACCCAGAAATGCGGCTCCAGTGCCCGGATCACGGTGCCGGATGCCGCACTGCTCCGGGATTCGGTCAACCGGCTGGCCCAGATTCACGGGATCAAGGCGGATGACGTGTTTTCCGTCCGGATGGCGCTCGAGCGCGAAGCGATCCGCCTGGCGGCGGCCCACCGGACCGGGGAAGATATCCGCATTCTCCGCGAAATCAGCCAGAAAATCGCGGATTGCAAGGACGGCGGGCCGGAGCGCGCCGATCTGGATATCAGTTTCCATACCGCCATCGCGCGGGCTTCCGGGAATATGCTTCTGCCGCTTATGATCGAGGCGATTTCATCCGTCCTGCGGGAACTTATCATCACAGCGCTGCATAATGTCGGAACTGCCGACGACGCAGTGGCTTATCATTCACGGTTGATCGATGAAATCGAAGCCGGCGACGCGGATTCCGCCGAAAAAACCATCATCTCTCACCTCACCCGTTCGCGCCAAAACATCGGGCCCGCCGGTCACTGACGGCGGAGGCCCTCGTAGAGCGCCACGGCGGCGGAGTTGGCGAGGTTCAAACTGCGGAAGAATTTGCCGGGCATCGGAATCGTGTACATCCGATCCGCATATTCCGTGTGGAAATACGGCGGCAGCCCCGAGCCCTCGCTGCCGAACACCAGAAACGCGCCGGGTTTGTATTCGCATTCCCAAATGGTTTTCGTCGCTTTGGTGCTGAAAAAATAGAGCTCGGCTCCCGGGTTCCGCTGCAGGAAATCCTTCCAGTTCTCGTAGATGGTCAACTCGACGTGCGGCCAGTAGTCCATGCCGGCGCGCTTGACATAGCGGTCGTCCAGCGAGAATCCGAGCGGGCGGATCAGGTGCAGCCGCGAATCCGTCGACACACACAAGCGCCCGATTCCGCCGGTGTTCTGCGGGATTTCCGGGTGCACCAGTACCAGGTTGAATGGCTCTCCCATAGTCAATTACCCCTGAAATGCCTTGACAATATCTTTTTCCTGTCCGAAAATGGTCAGCTTGTCGCCTTTTTCGAGGATCACATCCGGATTCCACACGGTGCGGTTCTCTTCGCCGGGCTTGTTGAGCAGCAGGATCGTCACGTTGAACCGGTTGCGGAGGTCGAGCTCGCGGATGGAGTGCCCGGCCATGCTCTCCGGCACCGTCACGTCGGCAATGGTGCCGCCCTTGAAGTCGAGCATGTCGGTAATGCTGCTCATCGAGAGGCGCTTGGCGTAGCGCTCGGCCACGTCGAAGTCCGCCAGGATCACTTCGCCCGCGCCCAGCCGCAGCAGAATACGCTTCTGCAGCGGCGACTGCGCCTTGGCGATCACGTTCACCGCGCCCTCCTGCTTGAGCAGCGTCAGTGCGATGATCTGGTTTTCGAAGTGGCTGCTCATGCTCAGCACGATCGTGTCGAATTTGCTGACGTCGAGCTCTTTAATGGTATCGGCATTGCTGACGTCGGCGATGATCGCCGTCGAAACCTTGTCTTTGATCTCGGCGATGGCCACCGGATCGATATCGACCGCCACCACATAGTGGCCGTTGCTGCTGAGGTCGGTCGCCAGTTTCGTACCGAAAATGCCCAGCCCCATGATGGCATAACTTCCTTTCATAAATACATTCTCCTTGGACTTAACCTAAAATAATCCGTTCCTGCGGATAAGACAAATGACTGTTGTGCCTTTCGTGCAAAAAAAACAGAAATATCGTCAACGGCCCCATGCGCCCGAGGAACATGCAGATGCTCATCATGATCCGGACCGGCAGGTGTTCGCTTTCGTTGTAGTCGAGCGGCAATCCGCAGTTAGTAATCGCGGAAACGGTCTCAAAACCGATATCCTTCAGCGACTGGCCGTAAATGGTGGAGATGGTCAGCGCCGTCAGCGCCGAAATCAGCAGAAATGCCAGCGTCACCGCGAAGGCCCGCAGCGCGAAACGCATCGGGATCTGGCGCTTGAAAAGCAGCAGTTTGGTGTTGCCCTTGAACGCGTTGTACACCGCCAGGAAGATCATGGCGATCCCGGTGGTGCGGATGCCGCCCCCGGTGGAATTCGGTGAGCAGCCCACCAGCATCAAACAGGCCAGCACGATCAGCGTGCTCGCGTGCATATCCAGCGGCACTACCGTATAAAATCCCGCGCTGCGCGCCGACACCGCCATGAAATACGCATCCAGCCATGGAATCGGCCATTCCAGGAGCCGGATCATCAGCGTGCCGCCGACAATCAGCACCACGGAGGCAATCAGCACGATTTTGCTGTTGATCTGCAGATTGGTTCGCTTCCGGAACCAGCCGGCAAGGTCGAAAATCACATAAAAGCCGAGCCCGCCCGCGATGATCAGAAACGACACCACCACTTTGAGCAGGGCGCCCGCTCTGATCAGGTTCCCGGGCAGCGGCGTGAAACCGGCGTTGCAGAACGCCGAGACCGCATGAAACAGCCCGTTATACGCCGCATTGCGGATATCCATCCCTTGATCGAGCTTGAAAACCGCCGTCAGCAGCACCACTCCGATCCCTTCGATCGACAGCGTGTAGATGACAATGGTCCGGATCAGGTTTTCCAGCTCGCGCGGCGAGAGATGCCGGCTGCTGCCCAGTGCCATGTGGCTGTCCTCCGACACCCCCTGGCCGAGGATAATCACGATCGTCGCCGCAATCACCATCATGCCGAGCCCCCCGATCTGGATCAGCGCCAGCACCACCAGCTGACCGGGAATATTGAAGCCCTCGGTGGGCAAATTACACATATTGGTCACGCAAACCGCGGCGGTGGAGGTGAAAAGCGCGTCATCCCAGCCGATTCCATCCTGATGCGTGACGAACGGCATTTTCAGGAAAATCGTCCCGACCAGGATCAGCCCCACAAACGCGGAGATCAGATATAAGTGCCTTCTCCTGAAAAGTCTCATAAATCCTCCTTATTGAAGGTCCACCCGCCGGCGCTCGAAAACATCCCGGTCCACCCGGTATTCCAGCTCCGCCATGGTGCCGTTGCGGGTGACCGACCCGGCGCTGTACTCGCCGCGCCCGTCCTCGCCCACCTTGGCAAAAGGACAATGGATATGGCCGCATAGCGAAACATCGATCACCTTGTCGTGCAGTAATTTCACTACTTTTTTCTGGCCCCAAAGCCGGTGCCGGATCCGCCACAGCGGCTGCTCTTCGATCAACGGATAATGGCCGACGATGATTCGCGGGCAGGTTTTCGACTTGCTGCAGTAATCGACGACGAATTTACTGGTCGCCCGCGTCAGGTAGCCGCAGGAAGAGATCAGATTGGTCGGGCGGCTCTCGTGAACCAGAATGAAGTCGACCCCTCCGATATTCCGGACCAGCGGCAAGTCCGCAAGTTCATAATCGCACAGGAAATGCACCGCATCCTTCACCGCGTCGACACATTTGCGGCGCTTGACGTAGCAGTCGTGGTTCCCCGGCACATAGAGGAGCGGAATCCCCGATTCGACCAGCGGACGCATGATGTCGAGGGATTGCTTGAATTCGCCGGGCTGCCCGGTGGAAGTCAGGTCGCCGGTGCACACCACCACGTCCGGGGGATTGGCCAGCGTATAGGCCACGGCTTTTTCCAGTAAGCTCAAATCATGCTTGAAGCGGCGGCGGTAGCGGTAGTTGAAAACCCCGACCCAGCGCTTGTCCAGGTAGGCCATCCAGTCTTCAGCCGGTCCGCCGGCATGGGGATCGGAAAAATGGATCAGTTTCATAACACGTACCTACTGGATCTTCGGCAGGACCAGTTCCTTGGAGCCTTTGCTCTTTTCCCGCTCAAAATTGGTCTTGTAGGCGTTGAATTCGGTTTTCCAGAAACCGGCGGGCGGTTGAGCGTTGGTAAAATTACCGTTATAAATCGCAACGTAGAATTTGAGGTCTTTCACATCCGGCTGGCGGCGCTCGATGCGGTTGATGATCAGGTCGTACATCTCGGGCTGCATTTCGGCGATCTTCAAATTGTAAACCTTGCCGGAGAGGTTGTCCACCATCTCGATGACGCCGTTCTGGATGCTGCGGAGCTGCAGCAGCACGGTATTGTTGTCGATCTTGGTTTCCACCTGTATGCGCTGCAACACGGTGCCGCTGTTGTAAAGCAGATTATAATACTCGCGGGCCTTCTTCAGCTCGGCAATCAGGTTCGTCGCATAGGTGTTCAAGGCGGTAATCGCCGTCCGGACAGCCGGGGTGGATGTCTCGAAATTGTTGGTTTCCTGGGCAATCTGCTTCTGCAGATCCTCCATTTCCTTGAACTTATTTTCCAGCATCAGCCGGTGAAAATGATAAGGAATCAGGGTCTTGATCGCGCCGATTGCCGCGGTGTATTTCTGGTCGCGCGCCCTGCGCTCCGCTTCTTCCTTCCTGAGCCGTTCCTGATTGGCCGCGTTTTCCCTCCGGATCCGCTCCTGTTCCTCTCTGACCGCTTTTTCCTGGGCGGCCAGGTCGGCCTGGGTCTTTTTCCGCTGGGCCACTTCGGCCTGATGCTTGTCATAAGCCTTTTTGCGGGCGGGCTCCACGCGGTTTTTGTTGTCCAGTTTCACATATATATTGAGGAGAGCGGCGAGCTTTTCCCGCTGCTCAGAGGTTTTGGCTTCGGGATATTTCTCAAAAAATTCATCCACTTTGGCGAGGAATTCATTTTCCTGGGCGGGGGTGAGGGTACCGCCGGCCTTCTTCAACATTTCATCGATCGTGGTCACATAACTGTCGACCACCGGGGTATCGGGATCCTGTGTCGGCGGTTTGGGCGGAGTGACCGGAGTCTGGATGCCGTCCCCATGGAACCAATACATATAAGTGATCGCGCCCGCGCCAATGAGCAGCACCAGGCTGATAACCAGCAGTGTGATCTGCCGGATTTTGCGACGCGGCCGGAAATCCTTCAAATCCTCCACCCCCTGCGGATCAAGCACCAGATTATTGTTGGTCTGGGTATTGACATTCTGGCCCTGGTCGAAAATCGGCTTGATTCCCTCGGTAGGCGAATTGGTTTCCGGTTCCGGAGGCGGAGCGGAAGCGGTCTCTTCGACGGCGGCTTGAGGCTGCACGGGGGCCCGCTCGGGCTCTTTTTTCTTCATACTGATCGGCGTTTTTAAATTGATCGAGGGACGGGCGCCGGCCGGTTTCGGGGTAATCTTGGGGGCATCATTGCTTCTGGGAGTAAGCTTCGGCATGTCCACCGACGACGTAGTGCTGCCGCCCGGCATCACCTGCCGCGGCACCGAACCGGTCTGCGTCGAAAATACCTTCGGCAGCGTGCCGCCGGTCTTGCCCCGGCGCAGAACCCGCAGGTCCTCCACCAGCGATTCGGCATCCTGATAACGCTCATTGACGTTTTTCTTCATCATTTTGCAGATGATCTGCCCGACCGCTTCCGGTACATTGGTGTTCACCTGCTGCGGGGGCACCAACTCGGCTTCGAGGTGCTTCCGGGCAATTTCGTTGCCGTTGCGCCCCTCATAAGGAAAACGCCCGGTGACGAACTGGTAAAATGTCGCCCCCAGGCTGTAAATATCGCTGCGCACGTCCACCGGCGCCCCGGTCAATTGCTCGGGACTGATGTACTGCGGGGTGCCCATGACTTCGTCGCTGTCCTCGTCGTCAAGCTCGCCCGCCACCTGCGACAACCCGAGGTCCGCCAGCTTCGCCTGCCCCTTTTTGGTCAGCATGATATTGTCCGGCTTGATGTCGCGGTGCACCAGCTTCTGTTCTTTCCACGCGCAGTCGAGCGCTTCGGCCACCTGCTGGATCAGCGTCACCGCCTGGTCCACCGGAATCACTTTTTCGCGGCGCAGCACCGATTTCATGGTCTCGCCGTCAATATACTCCATGGCAAAATAAAATACCCCTTCGTCCTCGCCCACCGCGTAGGCCTGCACGATATGCGGATGGTTCAGCTTGGCCGCCAGACGCGCTTCCTTGATGAAATTGACCACGAATTCGGCGTTATTGGCGTAGCTGTCCTGCAGGATTTTCAATGCGGCCGGGCGATCCAGCGAAATCTGGTGCGCCAGGTAAACCACCCCCATGCCGCCCCGTCCGATTTCCTTCATGATAACGAAATCGGCGATTACGGCTCCGGTGGCGAAGCGTGACGGCGGTACAGATACCGCCTCATTGCAGTGGCCGCACTGGACCTGATTTCCCTGCTGGCTATCGTCCACCGCCACCAGTTTATGACATATTGGGCATTGAAAACGCATTTATCCCGGGATTGTTTCTATATTACTCTAAAATTCAAAAAATAAATTACCTTACCTGTAAACTTAGCATAAAAGTCTCTTCAAGGCAAGTAATTTTTTCCGATATTGCAACTTTTTTGTCTAAAATGTCGTCTTTTCGAACAGTTTCGACCATTCATTACAATTTGGTTATACTTTTGCCACCGCCGATTTTTTCCAATTGAAAAATTCAAATTACGGCATTAAAGTATATTCATTGACAATGAGGAGTATTACCGATGAAAAAGATCTTGTTCGCCCTGTTGTTCTCCACTCTGCTGCTGAACGCCGCCGAAGTCCGCGAGGATTTCACCCATGGCGATCCCAAAAATAACAACTTCCCGACCGGCTGGAAAAGCGAAGGCGTCCTCCCCGGCGTCCCCGCCACCAAAGTATATGTCAAAGACGGTATCCTGCACCTCGAAGCCGACAAATCAAGCGGCGGCCTGATCAAAGTCATGAAAGGCGTTGACCTCAACAAGACTCCGGTCATGCGCTGGCGTTGGCGCGCCACCCTCCTCCCCGCCGGCGCCGACGGCACCGACCCGGACAAGGACGACCAGGCCGTGGGCATTTACATCGGCATGCCCGGATTTCTCAACAAAAAATCCGTGTCCTATCATTATGAAACCGTAACCCCGAAAGACGTCTGGGGCGAAACCAGCTATATTCTCGGCGTCATCAAAGTCAAATTTCTGGCCGTCCGCAACCAAACCGACAAGCTCGGCGAATGGTATGTCGAAGAGCGCAACGTAGCCGAGGACCTCAAGAAGCAATACGGCGAAATCCCCAAAGAATTTGCGATCAGCATCATCGCCAACGCCCACAACACCCAGACCAAAGGCGCCGCCGAAGTCGACTACATCGAATTCGTAGCCGCCCCCGCCGCCAAAAAATAATATTTTCTGTCCACGAAATACACGAAAAGACACGAAAAACTATAGTCGGGCATAACTGCCCGCTTATGATTTGATATCCCTACTCTCTTCTTTTTTTGTGTAGTTTTGTGTAGTTTTGCGGATAAAAAATTTTCCCCATGAGCGCCCGGGACGGGCGATCATTTTTCGTGTTCTTTCGTGTCTTTCGTGGACAGAAATTCCCCGCGAAAGATCATGCTGCCGCCGATCACCAGCCCCGGCGTCAGAAAGACAAACACCAGTGGAATCAGCATCAACAGAAATGCCGTCACTCCAAATCCCAGAACCATAGATTTCGACGTTACTTTTTTCGGCAGTTCCGCCGCGCCGATGCCATGATTCGACGCACTTCCCTGCAGTGTCGACAGCCCCAGGTAATACCCCAGTACCAGATACATCAGAACATGACCCACCACCGGAATGAATACCGAAACCAGAAACATCACAATCCCGATGATAAACACCTTGATGGAAAAGTAAACGGACTGCAGCAGGAATTTCAACTGCTTTTTCCACGGTTTTTTGTCCGGTTCGTGCCCGAAATGCTGTTTTTCAAATGCCTCCGTCAGCGAATCGAAAATCAGCGCCCCGCAGATTTCATAGAGCATCCCGAGCGTAATCCAGACCGCAAACAAAAATACCATCACGAAAATCAGCGCAAACACAATCTGCGAAAGTACCGCCGACCAGCTCAACCACGACGGCAGCTCGATCCCCTCAACCCACCCGAGCAACTTCGGCAGGACCCAGGTAAAAGCAAAAGCCCCGACCGCCATATACAGCCCAAAAATAATCACCAGCGGCAACAACGCAAATTTCCATAATGATTTATTGCCATAGAACTTACGCAGTCCAATTCCCACATACCCGGCACCGCACCGGAAATCGTTTATCATCTTCATCATAACGCAATTATTCCTGCTTCAAAGAAAAAAATATATCACCTCATAATCCAAAATTCAAGAGGAATGCGAGGGCGGCTACGCGCCCCCTCGCGCTCCCCGCGGCAGGCCGTACTGGCCTGCACCTCGATAATTTTTAAGAAGGAGATCCGCGAGTTTCCGACTCGCGCAAGGAGGCTGCCGCCCCTTGACCCTGCCGAAAGCGTTTTGTCCGGTACAGGTTTCCGGCGGATTCTTAAGGCGACCAGCCTTAAGTGCGAATGCGCATATCCCCCCATTTTATACAGTCAGGATGCGCAGCATCCGTCAGGTGCAGGCCAATACGGCCTGCCGCGGGGAGCGCGAGGGGGTGCGCAGCCGCCCTCGCATTCACCATATATAATATATAAGCTGTTGCCGCATTTCTCTGTGATTATGGTTTTTACTGAAAATTCCGTTGTTTTCAAGTGGATTTTTGCCCTACTTCGTGCTAGATTGCTGTTCATTGATATTCAGGAAGCAGCATTCATGTTTTGGAAAAAGAATAAAGAGACCGCAGAAGCGCCGGAGCGCCGGAACCTGGCATTTCTCTTGAAACGCCGTAATATTTTCATCCGTCTCGGCGCGGTAATCGCGTCCGGATTGATGGTGACTTTTTCGATTCCGCCGCTGAACTGGAGTTTTCTGGCGTTTTTCGCACTGGTGCCGCTGTTTATTGTGATTCGTGACCGCAAACCGAGGGTAGCTTTCGGTTATTGCTTTGTTTTCGGGCTGGTCTGGGGGCTCACGTCGTTCTATTTCCTGCGCGAAATCGAACCGGTGATTCCGTACCTGATCGCTTTCCCGCTGGCGGCGTTTCCCTCGGTATGGGCGTTTTTCGTGCCGATCCTGACCCGTTATATCCTCAACACTCCGGAAAGCATCCTGAACGGCGAAAAAGCCCAGCCGCCGGCCAATCTGCCATGGCGCAAGCTCATGCTGGCGGCCATCCTCGCCGCCGGCTGGTGCCTGATCGAATGGGCCCGCTCGTGGGTGTTTCCCTGGAATTATCTCTCCACCGCCATGTGGAACACGCTGCCGCTGATCCAGATCTGCCGCTTCACCGGCACGTACGGCGTGAGCTTCCTGCTGGTGCTGTTCAACATCTGTTTCGCGTTTTACCTGCTCGACCCCAAATATAACGTGAAAACCCGCAAAATTATTTATCCGCGCCCGCTGATTATCGCCGGCGTGCTGGTGGTATTGGTGTTCCTCGAAGGACTCACCCACATCGTAACGCTGAAAAAGAGTACTTCGCCCACTGTCCGCTTCAATGCCGGGCTGGTCCAGGGCGATATTTCGCAGCGCCGCTCCGCCAATACCAACGAAGCGCAGGAAGCGCTCGACGCCTACATCAACCTCACCGAAAGTCTGCTTGATTCGCGCCCGGCCCCGCATATCGTGATCTGGCCCGAATGCGCCGTGCCGTACGCCTTCCGCTCCAGCAACCGGGTGAGCAACGCCTTCCGCTACCGGATCGCCAAAATGATCGACCAGCACAAAGTGCCGTTCCTCTTCGGAACCATCGATTTCGAAGCCCTGCCCCCGGGCGAAACCGACGGCCGCAAGCAAAAAACGTACAACAGCGCGTTCCTGATCGACAAAACCGGCAGTCTGACCCACACTTACAACAAAATGCAGCGCGTGCCGTGGGGCGAATACGTGCCGTTCCGCAATTTCCTGCCGGAATGGCTGATCAAATTCATCGATATGCAGCGCGACCTGACGCCCGGCACCTCGCTCGACCCGCTGCCGATCCTGCCGGATGTCCGCGCCGGCATCAGCATCTGTTTCGAAAGTGTTTTCCCGTATATTGCCGCCGGGGAGGCCCGTCGCGGCGCCAATTTGCTGGTGGTGATTTCCAACGATGCCTGGTACCCGACCAGCAGCGAACCCTCGCAGCACCTCGCCAATGCAGTTTTCCGCTCTATCGAGACCGGTCTCCCGCAGTTGCGCTGCGGTAACAACAGCACCGGCTGTTTGATCGAGCCCAGCGGCTATATTTCCGACTGTCTCTTCAAAGAATACGACGAAAAAACCGGCCTCATGCTCCCGGCCCCCGTCAAGCGCGGCCAGGCCTCCGGAGTCATCGAAGTCGAGGTGGAAACCAAGCCCGCTTATACCCCATATGTCCGCAGCAGCCGCAACAGCTTCATCCTGAGCTGCTGGGTCATCGTGATCGCCGGTCTCTCCATGGCGGGGTCGACCTGGAGCACGGTGCGCACGCAGCGCCTGGCCATGTTTGACAAAAAAGGCAAAGACGGCAAATGAAAATGGAAATTTTTTACATTCGGATCGCCGCCCTGGTCCTGGCCCTGATTTCAGCGCTGGTACTGAGGGCGGACCTCATGCTCCGCGAATACTTCATCTGCTACTTCGCCATGGTATTCAATATCCTCTTTTCCGCAGAATTCATGTATATTGCGGTGCGGGGTGAATCGCCCACGCTGAGGATCTTCATCAAATTCGAAAAGGCGGCGGGGCATATTTTCAATGTCATGATCGCGTTGAATGTCATGGCTGCATTGTTCTTTCTGTTCTGGTCATTGTCATTTCCGCTCAGGACCTATGCGGTGGCGGATATCACGATTACGCTGATTCAGGGATTTTTTCTGGCGGCGGTGTGCGTGGCGCTGTCGGTGAACCACCGTTATTATCGCGAAAATCTTCACGCACGGTTCCTCAATCTGCTGCAGATTAGCGCCATCAATTATACGGTATGCGTGTTCATGATGGCGCGGCTGCTTCAGGGAACCATCCTCATGCCTTGGCAAGTGCTGCTTTACGGCATGGCCAATATCGTGCTGGCCGTACTCGCTATGGTGGTCATGAATCCCTCCGGAAACATCGAGAAATAAATTGCGTTTTACCAAAAAAAGAGGACTGCCGGTCGGGGAGCTCTCCCATGGGAATACCCCTCCTCCAACCAGCAGTCCAAGAATTTTCAGACAATGATCCCTTGCTATTTTTCACTGAAAAAAAGAAAAATTTCAATTTCTCAGGACAGAAAAAGACCCCGATTTTTACAAAAAAACACGGAAATGCTTCAAATCAGTAAATGATTGCAGCTCCCAATTATTCAATTTTTTCCACTCCAAGGCATAATATACTGCCTTTTGCCTTTTTTGCAATGCGTTGTTGTATCATATTTTGAGTTTTTCCCGAAATTTCATCAGGACCGAAAGGACCGAAAGGACTGAAATGACAACGGTGCCGGGAGAATATTATTTTCGGATAATTAGGGTGGGGATTTACTTGAAAAGAAGTATGCGGTATGTTATATTATGTGCTTTATATTCAAGAAATTCAGAGGTAAATAAATGGACCGGGTTGCAAGGAGTCAGAAAGAGATCAAGGAAATCTGTTCGAAATTTTTTATTTACGGCGATTTCATGGTGGCCGTACCGTTCGGCAACGGCAATATCAACGACACTTATCAGGTGACTTACGACCAGGGCGGGGCCCGCCTCCACTACATTCTGCAGCGCATTAACGGCAAAGTATTCAAAAATCCGATCCATGTCATGAACAACGTCGACCGCGTGACCCAGCACCTGCTGCACAAAATCCGCTGCCGCCGCTGCGAAACCAAATACCGTACCGTCCGGCTGCTGCGCTCGTTCACCGACAAACCGTATGTGCAGGACGATGACGGCAACTTCTGGCGCTCCTATATTTTCGTGGAAAACGCCCGTTCCTATGAAGTGCTGGAGAGCGAAACGCAGGCGTACAACGTGGCCCGCGCGTTCGGGCTTTTTCAGAACGACCTGGTGGACCTGCCGGGCGACCGGCTGCATGAGACCATTCCCGATTTCCATCACACGCCGAAGCGCCTGGAAGCGCTGGAACAGGCCGTGAAGGCCGACCCGCTCGGCCGGGTGAAAACCGCCCAGCGCGAAATCGATTTTGCCTTGAACCGCAAGGAAGAGGCCGGCAAGCTGCTGGAACTGAACAAAACCGGCGACATCCCGGAGCGGATCACCCACAACGACACCAAGGCGAACAATATCCTGATCGACGACCTGACCGGCGAAGGGATTTGCGTAATCGACCTGGATACGGTAATGCCGGGGCTGGCGCTGTACGATTTCGGCGACATGATGCGCTCGGGAACCAATCCGGCGGAAGAGGACGAAGTGGACCTGCGCAAAGTTTTCATGGATTTTTCGATGTTCGAATCGATGCTGCGGGGATTCTGGAGCAGCAGCAGTGAATTCCTGACGCCGGCGGAAAAAGAGAACCTGCCGTTTTCCGGCAAACTGATCACGCTGGAAATCGGGGTGCGGTTCCTGACCGACTACATTGCCGGCGACGTCTATTTTAAGACCAAGCGTC
The DNA here is from genome assembly GCA_040391785.1 of Victivallis vadensis. GTDB lineage: Bacteria > Verrucomicrobiota > Lentisphaeria > Victivallales > Victivallaceae > UBA5239. The sequence goes on along the minus strand of JBEBXH010000023.1, from coordinate 45,233 downwards.
CAACCCACAACATCGAGCGCTGCCGCAACCAGTTCAAGCTGGTGGAGTCCATGGAGCAGCAGATGGACAAAATGAACGCGCTATTGGACCAACTTTGATTGTAAATGCGCAACATCGGAAGTAAATTAGTTAAGAGTTAAGGTCAAGAGTGAATAAGAACGAATCAGAAGTAAAATTATTTTCAGCCAAATTCAAGCGCGATTATGTGGCTTATCTGGCGGTGGTGCTGTTTTTGGTAATCGTGATCTGCGAGGTGACGATGGCAGTATCGCTGCCGGTGTTGGTGCGCCAGAAGGATTTGTGGGACCAGCAGGCGGGCAAACAGGAGATGACGAAGTATTTCGATCATATCCGCGAAGGAATGCGTGACATTACCGAAGGCAGCAAGAACGACCGGATTGTCGGCGAGGCCGGGCTGGTGGTGATCGCACTGGACGAGATGGCGATTTACCTGCATGACAATGCCGATTTCATGGAACGCCCGCAGATGGAGATGATCCGGGGCGAGCTCGACCGGATCTCGGCTTTTAAAAACCGGTACGAAAATACGAAAAAATCCTACAGCAGCCAGCAGGAGCTGAATTCAAGTGATTTCCTGAAAAAGCTGGAAGAACAATACATCAAAGACAGCGAAAGTAAAAAATGATGAATTTTGATATTGCGAAACTGACCGCCACGGTAAATGCCTTTGGCAGCTGCCGTCTGGCCGTGGTCGGCGACCTGATGCTCGATCTTTATGTCTGGGGCAATGCCACGCGAATTTCCCCGGAAGCGCCGGTGCCGATCGTTCACGTGGAGCGCGAGACCAATTGCCTCGGCGGCGCGGCCAATGTCATGCGCAACGCGGTGACGCTGGGCGGCTCCGTCCGGGCGTTCGGCGTGGTCGGCGACGACCGGCCCGGGCACGAGTTGAACCGCCAGCTGGAGGGTTTCGGCATCCGGGCCGAGGGCGTTTACGCCGACCCCAAGCGCCGCACCATCGAGAAACAGCGGGTGATCGCCGGCAACCAGCAGTTGCTGCGCGTCGATTACGAGGACATCGACCCGGTGAACAACGACTGCCGCGAAAAGATCGTCAAACAGGTATTGGAACTGATCGACGGCAACCAGATCGACGCGGTTATTTTTGAAGATTACGGCAAGGGCATGCTGTCCGAAGATATGCTCAATGCCATTATTCCGGCGGCCCGTGCCAAGGGCATCGTGACCTCGCTGGACCCGAAGCCGGGGCACCTGCGCCCCGTAAAGGGATTGTCGGTGATGAAGCCGAACCGGAGCGAAGCCTTCGGCATGGCCGGGAAAGTTTCCCGCGACCATGGTCTGACGCCGGACAAGGACACCCAGCTTCATGAAGTGGCCAGAATCCTGCTCGACGAATGGGAACCGGAGTATCTGGTGATTTCGCTGGCGGCACACGGCATGGCGCTGTTTCACCGCGAGCGGCCGATGCTGGTGATTCCGACCCGGGCCCGTGAGGTGTTCGATGTCTCCGGGGCGGGCGACACAGTGATCGCCGCGCTGACGCTGGGACTGGCCGCCAGGGCGGATATCGCCACCGCCGCGCACATCGCCAATTTCGCCGCCGGCATCGTGGTCGGGCGGATCGGCACGGCCACGGTCAGCGCGGATGAACTGATCAAAAGCTTCTCCCAGACCGAGTGAGGTAGATTTATGAATAAATGCAAGACCGCCATCGTGATTCCGTCGCGTTATGGCAGCACCCGTTTTCCCGGCAAACCGCTCGCGAATCTCGGCGGCAAGCCGATGATCCAGTGGGTTTATGAAAAAAGCAAAGCATCCAAAGCCGACGCCGTGATTGTGGCCACCGACGACGAGCGCATCAAGCAGGCCGTGGAGGCCTTCGGCGGCACCGTGGCGATGACCTCGCCGGACCACCCCTCCGGCACCGACCGCATTCGCGAAGCCGTACAGGGTACCGATTATGATCTGATTATCAACGTGCAGGGCGACGAACCCCTGATCCCGACCAGCGTCATCGACGAACTCATCACCCGCATGCAGGAACAGCCGGAGCTGGAAATGGGCACCGTGGCGGTGCCGCGCCCGCGCACCGAAATCGCCAACGATCCGAACCGGGTCAAGGTGGTGTTCGGCGCCGACCATCTGGCGCTGTATTTCAGCCGCGCGCCGATTCCGTTTCTGCGCGAGGGAGGCGATGAGGCGCAGACATATCTGCACTGGGGTATTTATGCCTACCGCCGCCACACGCTGGAGCGTTTTGTGACGCTGCCGCCCGGCCGCCTCGAAAACTGCGAGAAACTCGAACAGTTGCGCGCCATGGAAAACGGCATCAGAATTTATGTATTGGAAAGCAACCTCGAAAGCATCGGCATCGACACGCCGGAAGACCTGGCCATGGCCGAGCTCCGCATCAAGGAGAACAAATGATCAATATCATCGACAAAGTATTCATCGGCAAGAAACTGACGCTGATCGGCGGCCCCTGCATGGCGGAGAGCATCGAAGTCTGCCGCGAAACCGCCGCTTATCTCAAAGATCTCTGCGCCCAACTGGACGTACAATACATTTTCAAGGCGTCGTTTGACAAGGCGAACCGCTCCAGCGGCAGTTCCGTGCGCGGCCCCGGCCGGGCCGAAGGGCTGAAAATGCTGGCCGAAATCCGCAAAACCTTCGACGTACCGGTCCTGACCGATATTCACGAAACCGTCGAAGTCGACGAAGTCGCCGCCGTGGTCGACGTGCTCCAGATTCCCGCCTTCCTCTGCCGCCAGACCGACCTGCTGCTGGCCGCCGGGCGCACCGGCAAAGTCGTCAATGTGAAAAAGGGCCAATTCATGGCCCCCGAAGATATGAAAGGCGCCGTGGAAAAGGTCCGCCAGAGCGGCAATGACAAGGTCATGCTGACCGAGCGCGGCACCTCGTTCGGCTATCACAATCTGGTGGTGGATATGCGCTCGCTGCCGATCATGCGCAGCCTCGGCGTGCCGGTGGTGTTCGACGCCACGCACTCGGTACAATTGCCGGGCGGGCTCGGTAACGCCTCCGGCGGACAGCGCGAATTCATCCGTCCGCTGGCCCGCGCCGCCGCCGCCGCCGGGATCGACGTTTTGTTCACCGAAGTTCACCCGAATCCCGAGAAGGCGCTGTCCGACGGTCCCAATTCATTGAACTTTTCCGATATAAAAATTGTCTTAAGTGAAGTAAAAGCGATTTATGAACTCGGTAAGTCAGGCTCAAATTGATAAAATCCGGGCGATCGTGCTGGATATTGACGGCGTGATGACGGACGGCCGTTTCGGCTACGGCGCCGGCGGTGAAATCAAGTTTTTCAACGCGGTCGACGGGCACGGCATCAAGATGGCGATCCGCGCCGGGCTGATGGTCGGGGTGCTCTCCGGACGCTCGTGCGAGGCGAACCGCCAGCGGATCAAGGAGCTCAATATGAGTTTCGCCCTGGAGGGGTGCAAGGACAAGCGGGCCGGGTTCCGGCAGTTGCTGGAAGAAAACGGCCTGAAAGCCGAAGAATGTATTTTTGTCGGCGACGACGTGGTTGATATCCCGGTATTGCGGGCGGCGGGAATCGCCGTAACGGTGGCCGGAGCCATGCCGTATATGGATGAATTCGTCGACTTCCGCACCGTTCGCGGGGGCGGCCACGGCGCCGTACGCGAGGTAATCGACTGGCTGCTGCTGAAGCAGGGCAAATGGGAACAGCAAATGGAGAAGTATTTATCTTGAAAAAAATACTGTTGATGTTGATCGTGGCTTCCGCCGCCGCACTGGCTGCGCAGCAGGCCGAAACCTTGAAAAATCTGATCGGCGAAATCTCGAAACTGCCGATTTACCGCGACGGGCGGCTGCAGGCATTCGTCTACAGCGAGCGGAGCCAGCGCCATGCCGACCGCCTCGAACTGGATAACCCGATCATCGACCTCGTCCGCAAGGGCGTCGACATCGAGCAGATCAAGTACCTCGACAAATACCGTCCGTATGAGCTGGACGCCCCCATCGAGGATATTCTCAAATTCTGGGCTACCATGCTGCACAGCGATGGTTTGATCCTCTCGGACAAAGCATTTATCGACACTGACGACCAGTTCGCGTACGGCAAGGAAAAGGTTTATTTCCGTTCGCCGATGATGGACCTGAACGGCGTCGGCTTCCGCGCCAACTTCAAAGAGCGCAACGTGACCGTGGAGAGCAACGTGGTCATCCGCCTCCGCATGGGCGGCAAGGACGAAAACGGCAAAGACAAGCCCGGTGAGCCGATACGCGTTTACGGCGATTCGCTTTATCTCGATTTCGAGAAGGAAGTCGCAATCCTGCGGGACAACGTCAAGGTCGACGACAATCAATTCATCCTGACCTGCGACCGCCTCGAGCTCGACCTGAGCGACAAAAAGAAAAAGGACGGCGAGAAAAAAGAGAACGAAGAAGAAGCGGATGTTTCGCTGGATACCCTGGGCGGCGGCATGGGCGTGTCCAAAGTGTCCTGTTTCGGCAAGGTCCGCATCGAGCGTAAACTGAGCGAAGCGGACAAAAAAGACGGCGATCAGAAAGCTGCGTCGGAAAAAGCCGTGTACGACGTTGAAAAGGGCGAAATCGTATTGAGCGAGGGCCGCCCGGTCATGCAGCGCGGCGAGGACAAACTTACCGCCGACATCATCACCATCTGGCGCGAGACCTCGCGGTTACGCGCCGAGCATAGCTGCCAGATCGTCATGCAGCGGAAATCCGATACCGGCGAGAAGCTGGCGCCCACCACCGTGAACTCCGAATTTCTCGATATGGATATGGCGAACAATGCCGGGCTCTTTACCGGCAACGTGCGGGTGAACGACCAGAGCATGCAGCTGACTTGTCACCGCATGGACCTGACCTTCGCCGACCGCGAAGCGAAGGATATCGACCCCACGATCAAAACCGGCGACCTGCCGCTGGACAGCAACATCGCCGGCAGCAAGGAAATCGCCGCCATCAAATGCACCGGCGACGTGGTCGTGATCCGCGACGGCGAAATCGGCGACGACGGCAAGCGCGCCCCGCAGTCCCAGTCCAACTCCGGCCGGCTCGATTACGACACCAAGAAAAATATCGTGGTCCTGACGCTGGATAACCCGGTCATGAAGCGCGGCGGCGATTCGGTGAAAGGCGATAAAATCACCATCTGGGTCGACGAACGCAAGATGATCGTGGACCAGAACTCCGAAATCCTGACCGTCTCCGGTGAGGCCGAAAACGAAAAGACCACCCGCTCCTTCATCAAATCCGATTATTCCGACCTCGACTACGGCAAAAACCTCATGGTTTTCACCGGCAACGTCCTGGTACGCGACGTGAAACTCAACCTGGACTGCGGCAAAATGACCGTGTTCCTGATCGAAGAAGCCAAGAAACCCGGCGAAGCCACGGCCGAAAAGAAGAAAACCAGTCTCCTCGGCGGCGATGCCACGCTCAATTCGCTCGGCGACGACGGCAGCAAGGAGCTGGAAAAAATTTATTGCGAAGAAAACGTCAAGGTCGACGACCCGAAAGGCAAGCTGAACTGCGATTACCTGACCGTCTATTTCGAACCCGTTCCAGAAGGCAAGGTTTCGAGCGAGGGCCGCGTGGGCAACCGCGAGGTCTCCAAGCTGGTCAGCGTGGGCAATGTTCATTTCCGTGGCAAAGACGCGCCGAAAGACGATACACCCGCCCCGAAGGGCCCGGGCCTCGTTTCCAACTCCACGTTCAACAGCAAATCACAGATCAAGTCCGATTACGGCGAAATGGACCTGCGCAAGAATTTCGGGTTCTTCGACGGCAATGTGCGGATGTTCGACGCCGTCAGCGGCCTCACCTGCAACAAAATGGATATTTATCTGAAGGATTTCAAGGAAATGCCGCCGCCGAAGGGCCCGGTGCGCCCGCGTGATCCGAGCCAGACCACCATGCCGCAGCAGCTTGGCATCGGCTTCGGCAAGGAACTCGACAAGATCATCTGCATCCGCAACGTGGGGCTGGCCAAGGTCGAAGGCCGGGACCGCACCTCCGCGGTCGGCGATTACGGCGAATACATCGTGAAAAATAAGCGGTTCGACCTGCTGCCCATGGAAGGCAAAAAGGTCAAACTTAAGAACAATCAGCACGTCACCGAGCACGATATCGTCCAGTATTACCCGGAAAGCGGGATGATGTCCGGACGCAACGGCAAGGTCGCCGAAGGGAAGATTCCACCCGGGACATTTTAAAAATTATTGAATCCGGGCTTGACGGCACCGATTTTTATGATAGTAGTATTACACAAGACAAAGGCAGTATAGATGGATTATTTGGTTAAAGCAGAAAAACTGGTCAAGGCATATCATGGTCGCCGCGTGGTAAACGAGGTCTCCATCCATGTCAACGCCGGTGAAGTGGTCGGTATCCTCGGGCCGAACGGCGCCGGGAAGACCACCAGTTTTTATATGATCATGGGGCTGATCCGGCCGGACAGCGGCCAGATTCATTTCCGCGGCTACGACATCAGCCAGGTGCCGATGTACCGCCGGGCCCGCATGGGGATGGGATACCTCTCGCAGGAGCCGTCAATCTTCCGCAAACTGACGGTGGAGGACAATATCATGGCGATTCTGGAGACGCTGGACATCACCCGTACCGAGCGCAAAAGACGTTGCGGAGAGCTGCTCGAAGAACTCGAGCTGACCCGTCTGGCCAAGCAGAAAGCCATGACGCTCAGCGGCGGCGAGCGGCGGCGGCTGGAAATCACCCGCGCCATGGTCACCAATCCGTCGTTTATCCTGCTCGACGAACCGTTCAGCGGGGTGGACCCGCTGGCGGTGTACGACGTGCAGCAGATTATTTACCGGCTGAAAGAGAAGAATTTAGGAATTTTGATCACCGACCACAACGTCCGCGAGACGCTGTCGGTGGTGGACCGCGCGTATATCATGACGCAGGGACAGATTTTACTTGAGGGGCCCAGTGAGTTCCTGGCCAATGACGAAAAGGCCAAGGAAGTTTATCTGGGTCCGCAATTCACCATGTAACCAAGGAGGAGTACTATGCAGATTATTATCAGCGCCAGAAATTGTTCGGTTAGTGATGCCCTGAAGGCTCAGGTGGAGGAGAAGCTCAGTGCGGTTCTCAACCGCCCGAACCTCAAGATCACCAGCGCCCGCGTCGTCATCGAAATCCAGAAGGAACGCAACATCGTTGAAATCAGCGTCAACCTGAAGAATCATCAGTTTGAAGCCAAAGGCGAAACCAAAGACATGTACGAGTCGATCGATACCGCCGTTGGCAAGATCGGCACCCAGATCGAAAAGCTCGTCGACAAGGTCCAGGACCACGGCCACAAAGCGCCGCTCCGCGACATCATCACCACCGCAGAAGACAAAGCGGAAGAATAATCATCCGCTGAACGACATAGGCACCGGGGAGCAATCTCCGGTGCTTTTTTTTAGGGAGAAACCAACGCCAAATGAGATATTTTTTGACCACAGTTATGCTTCTGGCTGCCACGTTGAACATTTCCGCCGGAGAGTTGGAAGATGCCCTGCAGAAGGCTCTAACGCCCAACAGGCAGGATTACGGTGCCATCAAGAAGTTGATCGACCAGGGGGCCGATGTCAATGCGCCTATGGGCGATGGTTATCCGTTATCATATACTTCGGATCTGGAAATCACTCAACTGCTGATCGACAGCGGCGCCCGGGTCAACAGCCTGGTCATGCGAAATGCCGCTTTTTACAGAACTTATGAGAAATTCATGCTGCTGGTCAAAAACGGCGGCGATCCCAAATATATCAATCCGGAATCCCAGCGTACATTGCTGCACCTGGCGGCCAATAACCCGCGAGGCGGCCAGAAAATCGCTGAATACCTGATCGGACTGGGCCTCAATGTAAATGAGGCGGACATTGACGGATATACTCCGATCATGCTCAGCCGCAATGTCGAAATGGTGGAATTTCTGATTTCAAAAGGCGCCAAAAGTAACGTCAAAAACAAATGGGGAGAAACGGCGCTGATGTGGGCGACTTACAATGGCTATATCGATGTTGTCGAATACTGGCAGAACAAAGGGATGAGTATAAACGCCACGGATAATAACGGTCGCAATGTGCTTGTTTTCGCTGTCTTGCGCGCAAATAACATGAACATGCTCGAATATCTGCTGGAAAAGAAAAAATTTCGCGGCATTAATGCAAAGAATAACAGCGGGCAGACTCCGCTGTATGTCGCATCGGACAAGGGGAACTTCAAGGAATACGGTGAATACCTGATCGCGGTGGGAGCGGATATAAACAATCAGGACAATTTCAAGAGAAAAACGGTTTTGCATCTGGAAGCTGAAAAGGGAAATCTGGACAATGTCAAATTTCTGGTGGAGAAATCAGCAAAACTGGACGTAAAAGACAAACTTGGCAAAACCCCGTTGGAACTGGCCCATGCAGCCGGCCACACCGAAGTCGTCGATTACCTGATTTCAAAAGGGGCCAAAGCTTCCTCCGACCTGAAAAAACAGCTCCAGAAAAAATAAAGCATGAAACTATATGGCTAAATTTTAATTATGGCGAATTTGCTATAATTAAAAACCCGGGCAAAGTACTGGGCGGTCAAGTTTTCCGGGTGGGGCGCTCTGAAGTGTCTACCGGGTCGCTTATGCTGACAGGATATTTGGCCCGGGGAGAACGGTCGTCTGGGACAGACGACCCTACCCGGTTTTCGACAGGTCCGTAGATTATTTCGCCGGGCGGGCGGCGCGGAGGGCGATCGAGCCGATCACCGCGGTGAAGGGCGCCACCAGTACCAGACCGAAGCTCCCGATCAGCGTTTTGACCGCTTCCGAGGCCACGTAGGGGTTATTGATGAAGTCCACCGGGCTGGTGCCCTGCGCGGCAAAGGTCATCATCAGTGTCAGGTAGCCGCCCGAATATGCCAGCAGCAGCGTCGTGGTCATGGTGCCGACCACGCTGCGGCCGATGCGCAAGCCGGAGTTCATCAGTTCGCGGCGCGAGAGTTCCGGGCGCTTTTCGATCACTTCTTCCATGCCCGCCGCCACATCCATGGCCAAGTCCATGACCGCCCCGGACGACGCCAGGAAAATCGCCCCGATGTAGATGTCCGACAGGTTCAGAAATTCATACCCCGAGTACAGCAGCGCCTGCGAATACGGCATGACCGTCCCGGTGATCTTGAAGAGATGCGCGAAGATGAACGCCATGATCGAGCTCGCCAGCACCCCGAGGATCGAGCCGCTGAACGCCGTGAGTCCTTTACGGTTCAGCCCCGCCACCAAGAAAATGATCACCGCCGACAACAACGTGACCGCTCCGAACGAAATCAGCAGCGCATTGTATCCCAGCAAACACAGCGGAATGACCAGTTTCCAGATCACCAGACAGCTGAAAACGAACGATAACAGCGCGTTGAACCCCGTCACCCTGCCGAAAATGATCAGCATCACGGCAAACAGTCCGAACAAGAGCAGTGTGTAGCCGATCCGATAGTGATCCTGCGCGTTGAGGGTATGGGTAGCGGGGTCGGCGTCGTGCAGGACCGCCACCAGCGCCACGTCGCCGGGGACAAAGATTTTGTCCAGTTCCATCTGGGCGCGGACCTCGTTTACGGCGTTGAAAGTTTGTCCCTTCCACTTGCCGCTCAAAACCTGCACTTTCAGGTGTTGGGTACCCTTCTGCAGCAACCCGAAGGTTTCCAGCCCGGAATTATCGACTTCGAGGACCCGGGCGCGCTCCTTGCTGCCGGGCTCCGGGTCCGCTTTCGGAAACAGGTCGACTCGGGCCAGTGCGAAACACAGCACCAGCATCACGGCGACCATGATCGCGTCGCGCCGCGCAATGACCGGCAGTTTCATAGGTTTAGCGCACGACCTGTTTGAGGCGCTTGGAGATATCGGTGTTGTCGATCATATTGCTGAAAAGCTTCGATTCCTGGCCGACAGCGGTCGTGCTGACCGGCAGCGCGGTGTGAGCGCCGGAGGTCCAGGCCACGCTGGCTTTGTTGTTCAGGATGCGAATGGCTTCACCGGGGATCTTGTTGTTCTTTTTGTTGAGCTTGCCGTCCGGGTACTGGGCATTGAAGGCTTTTTCAAAAGCTTTTTCCTCGCTCTCGGTCAGGTTCAAGCCGCCCTTTGCGCGCTTGCCGTCCGCGGCGAAAATCAGCCCGGTGTTTTCGGTGATGAGCTTCTTGATTTCGTCGAACGTCACCACCTTATCGTCGGCCCCGGCCTTCTGGAAAATCTGCGTCAGCTTGCTCGAGGAGCACTTCTGCGCGCCGAGGAGTTCGATGAACGAGGAATAGCCGGTACCCGCGAAGCCGAGCGTCAGGCCGCCGGTTTCATGGTCGCCGGTGACCACGATCAGCGTGTCCTCCGGATGCTTCAGGTAAAACGCGTAGGCGACCTTGACCGCGTTGTCGAATTCGATGACTTCGGCCAGCGAGCCGGCGGCGTCGTTGGCATGGCACAGCCAGTCGATCGCGCCGCCCTCCACCATCATGAAAAATCCCTTCGGATTGTCCAGCATTTCAATGCCCTGCAGGACGAATTCAGGGAGTCTTATGTCTGCCTCGGTTTTGTCCAATGCATACGGGAGCGCACCGGAGGCACCGATGGCGATCACTTTGCCCGCGCCGGGCTTCAGCGCCCGGATGCCTTCGACGGAGCGGCGGACGGTATAACCGGCCTCTTCCGCAAGCTTGTAAACATCGCCTTTGTACATGCTGTTTTTATTCTGATTGTGATTGCTGATGCCGCCGCCGCCGAAATAATCAAAATTCGAGGCGATCAGGTCCAGCCCGAGTTGATAGTCATTGCCGCGGCTGATGTTGTGCCCGTAAAACGCCGCCGGTGTGGCGTGATTCAGCGTCACCGAGGAGATGATGCCGACCTTGCGGCCGCTGTCGCGGGCGACTTCGGCCACGGATTCGAGGCGGCGCTTGCCGGTGGCGTCCATGCCGATGTAGCCGTTGTTGGTTTTTTCGCCGCAGGCGATGGCGGTGCCGCTGGCTGCGGAGTCTGTGATAAACGCATTGGCGGCGCGGGTGCTGGTGATGGCCTGGTTGTCCATCTGGTTGATCAGGAGGCCGCGATTTTCGGTGCGTTTGAGGTATTCGTCGGTCATCATCCGCTGCGGGATCGACAATCCGTCCCCGATGAAGAGAAACACATACTTGACCGGCTTGATATCTTCGGCCACGACCAGGGTGAGTGAGAGAACCGCCACGGCGGCCAACATCAGACGAAACAGTTTCATTTCTATAACCTCCTGAGTATCTGAAAATATACTATCCATGCGGATTTTTTTCAACCACGAACGAAAATTTTAATCGAATACTCATAATTAAAAGACCGGACAAGTCGGACAAGTCGGACGTACACGGAAACTCTTCTCCCAATTCTCCAATTCAGGCACCAACGGTGCCGTCCAATTCAGCCACGCAGTGGCGACCAATTCTCCAATTTTTTTGTCAGGGGGGTTGACAAATGACGGATTCCGCTGTATTTTTAAACCATAAACGGTTTAGGGTTTATTTTGGGAATATTGAAAAATGGCTGAAACCAAGACAGAAATGGCAAAATCACTGCTGGTCCGGTATATCCGGGACCAGAAAATGTCGCGCGGCGACCGGCTGCCGGGCCAGGATTTCCTGCGCCGCAACCTCAAGTTCGGTACCACCACCATCAGCGCCGCCATCCGCGAACTGCGCGACGACGGCGTGGTCGAGGTACAGGACAAAATCGGCGTTTTCGTGATCGACCCGAATGCCAACGGTCACACCGGCCGCACCGTGGCGCTGACCGCCATTCACCTGGAAAACAGCTCGTTTTACAGTGTTCTCTCGTCGTTGCTGCAAGTACAGCTGATGCGGCTCGGCTGCCAGATGCGTTTGTTCTGCGCGGAGAGCCTCGGCCGGACGCAGTGTCAGGTGGACGACTTCCCCGGGCTGCGGCGCTGTATCGAGAATGGTGAAATTCAAGGCATTGTCCACATCGACGATTTTCTGGAAAAAAGCCTCAATTACCTGCAGAAAAAAAAGATCCCGACCCTGATGGTGGGCGGCGCGAATGCCTCGTGGGAGAAATGCGGGATTTTCATCGACCAGACCGGGACCATGCGCATGGCGGCGGAGAAACTGCACGAGATGGGAATGCGGCGTCCGGGGCTGGTGGTTCACCGGACCGTAGTCGAGGACATTCGCGGAGAGTTCGGCAGCCTGGTCAGGGAATTGTGGGGTAAAACCGCCGAACCGGTGATTTTCTCCGGAAATCATTATCATGACGGTGGGCGGATTGCCAAAGAATTTGCGTCCATGTCGGAGGCAAAGCGGCCGGATTCGCTGATTATCCTTGACGATATCATCGGGGGAACGTTGACCGCCGAGCTGGCGCTGCGCCTGCCGCCTGAGAAACTGCCGGTGGGCGCGATCATGCGCGGGATTCAGCTGAATATTCCATTTGCGCTGCCGCGAAAGATTTATTATGACATCGACTTTGTGGACTTTGCCGCGAGGGCGGCGGAGCTGATTTTCAAGGCCATGAAAACGAATATTCTGGACTCCGGCCGCACAATTTTTACACCGTCAATTACGAATTACGAATTAAAAATTACGAATTAAAAAAGAAACATGCCGCCGGGTGCTTACCCGGACGCGGTGCAGCGGCGGGACGCTGCTCGCTCTCAGAGCGAAAATAGTTGATCGTTGACAGTTAAGAGAAAACACAGGAGAACTGATGATGAAAAAGAATTTTACACTGATTGAATTGCTGGTGGTAATCGCTATCATTGCGATACTGGCGGCAATGCTGCTGCCGGCGCTGAACAAAGCGCGCGGCCGAGCCCAGAGCACCAATTGCAAAAGCAATCTGAGGCAACTGCATGGAATGTGGTTCAGTTATGCCGATGACTATGACGGCTGGTGTGTTCCGGGCAATGGCGCCACCAATCTGTGGGGCATCCAGCCGTGGCCGAAATTGTTTTATACGCTCAAATATATGCCCAGCCTGGTCAATACGTTCTGCCCGACGGATGTGCCGTCCGCGGACCGGATGACTTGCCGGGAAACGGTCCTCGGCGGCAATTGGGGCGATGCCGACCACAGCGTCAAAAAAGCCGTAAGTTACGGTTATAATATCTATTCCTATGGGGAGTGTATTGGTTCGGCCTCTATCGCGCCGCAGAAAATGGACCGTCTCGCTACTTATTCCGGGCGCGGAGCCGACCTGATTGTGTTTATCGATGCCAACGCTTTTTATGCCGGACTGGGCAACGACTGGGTGGTCGGCGCCAGCATCGAGCCGCGCCATGACAATGTCGCCAACCTGGTCGCGTTCGGCGGGCATGTCACCGAGATCCGGTCAATGGTCCGCTATGTGGGAACCAATCAGACCACGGTGATTACCGCCTGGCATAACGACAAGCCAACCTGGCGGCAGTACGGCTCGCCTTATACCATCACCGGCGGTTTGAAAACGCCGTAACAATATGGAGAAAACAATGAAGTTCCGCATCCTTATTTTGTTGCTGCTGCAGGCAGTTCTCGTGCAGGCAAATGTGTTGAAACCGCAGGGGGACGGCATACCCTGCCCCGCCACCGTCATCGTCATCCCGGAAAACCCGTCGGCCACCGAGAAATACGCCTCGGAATTGCTGATGAAATACCTGCCGCAGATCACCTCCGCCAAATACCGCGTGGTCAATGATAAACAAACCGTTTCCGAACCGTTTATCAGCCTTGGAAATACGGCGCAGTACCGCGAGTCCGGTTTCGCCGAAATCGACCTCGGCGAAGTCGGCTACCGGATCCAGGAGAAAGACGGTAACTGGTTCATCACCGGGGGGGCGCGCTCGGGGCCGGTGACCGGGGTATTGGCACTGCTGGAGGAGGACGCGGGCTGCCGCTGGTATGCGCCGTGGATCGAGGATGTTGTGCCTTCCGTGCCGGAGCTCAAAGTCGTACCGCGGAGTTTCGTGCCGCCGCTGCTGGTACGCGATCCGTTTTATTATACGCCGCTCGGGGCTCCGCAATGGTCGGGACTGAACCGCACGAATCCGTATTTCACCGGCAATATACCGAAAGAATTCGGGGGGCGTTTCAAGTATTCGCGTAAATATTTCACCCACAGTTTCAACAGGCTTTTTTCCACCAAAGAATTCGGGCAGAGCAACCCGGAATTTTTTCCGGTGATCAACGGCAAGCGGGTGATCAGCGACGAGGTCCAGCGCTGTCTTTCGCAGCCGGCCATGATCGATATCGCGGTGAAGAAGTTCGGCGAGGATATTGCCGCGGACCCCGAGGGGATGGTGTTCAGCATTTCGCAAAACGATTTCCCCGGCGGCGGCTGCGAGTGCGAACCGTGCCGCGCACTGGAACAAGCCGAGGGCACCTACACCGGTCCGGTCCTGAAATTCGCCAACGCGGTAGCGGAAAAAATGGCGGAGCTCCACCCCGGCAAACAGGTCAGCATCCTCGCTTACAATCAGACGATCAAACCGCCGAAAACGATCCGTCCGGATTCGAATATCATTGTGGTGCTGTGCACCGGACCCGGTGAAATTCTGGAGTCCTGGAAAAAGGCCGGGGCGCGGCTGCAGATCTGGGATTATATCGTCGATTTCAACAACTACCCGAAGCCGGTGGCAAACCTGAAGGCGATGGACGCCAGGATCGACGCCTATGTGGCGGCCGGGGCGATCGGCATCATGATGCAGGGCGACCATCAGGGCATCGGCAGTTCGCTGGAGGCGCTGAAAGCGTGGGTGCTGGCGAAAAAACTGTGGAATCAGCAGTGGTCACTGCTGGAATTGAGCAAAGATTTCGTCACCGGTTTTTACGGCAAAGCCGCCGGGCCGATGCAGCAATACGTGGAGCTTCAGAACAAGTTTGAAACGGATGGCAAAGGGTCCACGCTGCTGCCGCCGGAATTCGTGACCGCGGCCATGAAGCTCCTCGGCGAAGCGAAAACGCTGGCCGGAGACGATCCGGTGCTGCAGAAACGCCTGAAATACGAGGAATACTGCGTCCGTTACCTGCGGGCCCTGCAGGGCGTCCGCAATCAGGCCGACCACGCCGCTTATGCCGAAAATCTCCAGTGGCTGAAAGACGCCTCCAAAGAGCTCAAAATCGTGAAATTTTCCGAAACCGGCTACGACCGTTTCGCCGAATGGGACATGGATTTGGCCAGCCCCCCGTATTCGCCGAATACCATCCGGCCGCTGCCGCTGCTCTGGCACACCGCCAACCGCCCGACCCGCATCGACGACGCCGACACCCCCACCGGGCAGACCGTCCGCCAGCCGGGCCGGAACGGCGAAGCTTCGATCACCTATCCTTATGGTCAGTTTATTCCGAAAATGACGCCGGACAAACCGTATCTGCTGCGGATCCGCTACCGGGTCGAACCGCAGCCCGGCGTGCAAATCGGGAAAAACATACCGTTTTTCGTGGCCGGATTCGGCCTGCCCGGCATCGTCAACGTATCGCAGACAGTCAGCGGCTCGGAAGCCAACACCAAGTACCAATGGCAGCCGGTGGCGCTTCTGACCTCCGCCAAGACAAAATTCCAATGGACCGGCAAACTCTATCTGAAACCGGTACCGGCGACCCCGCTGGCGGCGATTTATTACGATTCCGTAGAGATCATTCCGGTATCGGAATACAAAGAAGCGCTGCCCAAAAACCTCCCCGAATTCCAGGTCAACCCGCTTTGATCAGGTCAGGTTCTTGAGCTCGGCGAGGAATTCGGGGTAGGAATGGCAGCGGAGCCAGGGATTTACCTGACGCTGGTGCTCGAGGGTGTCGGTCGGAGTCGAGCCGTAGTTGTGGCCGGAATAAATGATGTTCCGCCCATCAACGCGTCCAAGCACTTTGTAGAGAGAATGATACATGGATTTTGGCTCGCAGAAGCCGATGTAGTCGACAAATATGGTGTCGCCGGTGAAGAGCGCCGAGTCGTCCGTCAGGCGGTAGCAGACGCTGTCCGGGGTGTGGCCGGGCGTGAAAATCGCCTCGAGGTTCAAATCACCCACCGGGAGAAGCTGGCCGTCCTGCAGATGGGCGTGGTCCAGCACCGGGGCGGGAAAGAACTCGCGAACTTCGTTCAACGCCGAAAAATGGTCGCGGTGGCGATGGGTCAGCAGGATATAGCGCGGACGGATGCCCGGCATACTCATTACCGCGCGGCGGATCACCTCCGCGTCGCCGGTTGGGTCCACGATGAACGCCTCGCCATTCCCGGCCACGCCGAGATAGGAAAAGTTACTGTCAAGGCCGCCGACGGCGAGTTGTTCAATCTTCATCGTCTTACCCAAAGTTGCATTTGGCACACAGCGGGAACCCGAGCGGATGCGGATAGGGCAGGCCCTTTTCGAATCCGGCGGGCGGTTCACTCAGCCTGACGGCTTCGCGCGATGGAGCCTCGTAGCCCGCGGCCCACAACTCGAGCGCTGTCGGGTCGAATTCGCCGCCGCGGATTTCCAGCCGGTAATACGCCTCGCCGCCCTGCGGGGCCGCCGCCGAGAAATAGCGCATGACTTGCTCCGGGAAACCGTCCGGATTTTTGTGTTCGCCGTGGCCGGCTTTGCTGTACGGCATTTCGGTCAGCGGCATGGCATAGCCGGAGTACGTGGCCTGTTCATAGCGCGAACTGAAGATTTTCAACTGAAGCTTGCGCAGCGGGTCCGGCAGTTTGAGCTGCAATTCGAAGTTACGGACACGATACGGCACGCGTACTTTGAAATAAAAATCCACGCCATTGTCGACCTTCTCCACCTTCTGATCGCTGCAGACGAGCTCGGGAATCTGGTAAATGGCGTCGACCATCGGCCGGACACGGTCGTCGATATTCAGCGAGGCGGGAAAACGGTATTCAAAATTGCCGGTCACCTGAAACGGCTGGTCGAACGGCAGTTTGCGTGCTTGCGTATCGAAAATCAGGATTTTGGCCTCATGCGCCAGCAGCGTGATTTCCTGCCCGGTTTGATACTGCCGGAAATCGGGGTAGAATTGGGTGATGGACGCGACTTCGTGGCGGACAATGTTTTCCAGCTTCACGCTTTGCGGAATGGATAGCGGATTGCGCAGCAAACACCAGGTGGAGCCCGGTCCGGGCTGGGCAAAGCCGTAAATTTCGCCCTTGCCGGGGTGGCCGAGCACCATGTAGCCGCGGCGGACGAAAATATGGTCCTTGTAAGCACGGGCGAACTCAATGATCGCGCCCATGGCCTCGACCTGCCAGTCCTCCATGGCCTCCGGCTGCTGTTTCCACGAGAGGTACGAGCTGCCGCGCATCACCGCGAGATACGTGGTGTCCGCCCAGGTGGCGGGGTCCTCGGTGAAGGGGTTGCGCATGGCATGCGGAAATTCGTGGTTGTCGAAGCTGTCCAGCGGCATCATGCTGCGGTCGCGGCGCAGGACGTTGTAATACTGGACGTCGCGATGGGTGGATGCGCCGTTGCGCTGGTTTTTCGCGGGGAGCATGGCGTATTCGGAATCGCCGGAGTCCGGCAGGAAAAAGTGATTGGCATGGCAGAGCCACCACGGCGAGGGCCACCAGCCATTGCGGACGACGATCTTCGGGTTGACCTCGCGGACCGCCGCCGCGATCCGGTTCATGGCGTTCACCGAGGCCTCACGGACATGGTTGCGGGTGGGGTACTTGCCGTCGAAATCAGGGTTGGTGGCGCAGTCATTGTCCCAGTCGATCTTGAAATGGATGGTGTTAAGCTCGGGCCCGGCCAGCTGACAGAAGCGCTCGGTGAGCAATTTCTCGAGCTTTTCATCCATCATCACGGCGTAATTGTTGCCGCAGTAGGTCGAGCTCTGGCCGCCGCCGATAGCGATGCCGAGGCTTTTCAGGTACTCCGGAGCGATGCCCATCGGGCCGTTGTGCGAAACCCATAAACTCAATTCCGAGCCGTACTCATTCATTTCCTGACGCAGCTTGAGCAGCCCGGCGTCGCCGCCGATTTCGGCTTTGCCCTGAAAAACGGTCTGGCGGTCATTCCAGCCGGCGTCCAGCGTGTACATGTCGGGGCGCAGCCCGAGGCGGTGAAACGCCTTCACATACGTACGGTAGTTGTCAATGTGCACCTGGTATTCGTAATTGCCGATGTACGGATCGGACCAGAAGGAGCAGAAGCCGAAAAGTGGTCCGGACTGGTTTTTCAGGCGGATCTTTTCGATGTAGTCATTGAACGCGGTTTCCGGGTCATCGCTGATGCCGAACACCATATCGATGCTCTCCAGCTTGCCGTCTTTCCACACCGGATGGTGGCGCAGGCGGTAAGTACCCGGCCCTTCGACGGTGTTGAAAGCTGCCTGATGCTCAAGGCCGATGAAATATTTCCGGCCGATCAGCGGATAGCCGCAGCCGGGCATCAGGCCGCCGCCCTCTTCCTCCGGACGGTCCTTTTTCGGCGGCTCATAGGTCGCTATGTAACCGCAACGGGCAAGTGACGGATCATCGACGGCCTGGAAGTCCATATCGACATAATCGGGTGTCGGCTGCGCTTCTGACGAGGTAATTTCCACGTGTTTGACGAAATATCCGTCATTTGGAATGACCGTCACTTTGAACCGCAATGGGCCCTCGGCAAACTCCTGGGTCAGGCCCTCGGGGGCCGAAACCGCGTTCGCGGCTTCGACGCGTTTGCCGTCGATTCCGACCGCCACTGCGGGCCATTTCAGAACCAGTGAATCCACAAAGAGAGAGCCGTCACTTATCCGTATTTTCATTTTATTAACCTCAAAAATTAATCCGTCACTTATCCGTCAGAGGGAACCTTTGGTGGAAAGGGTGCCTTCGATGCGGGAATCGATGCGGACCGCCTGCGACAGCGCCTTGCTGAGGGCCTTGAAGACGCCTTCAAAGACGTGGTGAACCTCTTCGCCGCGCAGCATGTCGATGTGCAAATTCATGCCGGATTTGTTGACAAACGCGGTGAAGAATTCATGGAACAACGCGGTATTCAGGTCCTTGATCGTCAGCTGCGGCGGATTGACGTTGTACACCAGGTACGGGCGGTTCGAGAGGTCGAGCGCGATCCGGATCAGCGTCTCATCCATCGGCAGCAGCGCGGAACCGTAACGGACGATGCCCTTGCGTTCGCCGAGGGCCTGGCTGAGGGCTTCGCCGAAGACGAGGCCGAGGTCCTCCATGGTGTGGTGGGCGTCGATGTGCAAATCGCCCTTGGCTTCGATTTCGAGGTCGAAAAAGCCGTGGCGGGCAAAGAGTTCGAGCATGTGGTCCATGAACGGGATGCCGGTATTGATGGTGCTTTTGCCGTTACCGTCGAGATTCAAGGTAAGTTTGATGTCGGTTTCGCGGGTTTTTCTTTCAACTTTGCCGATTCTTTGACCGTTCATAGTGTTGCTTTCCTTGCGTTGATGTTTATATTAGGTAATATACCGAAGGTACATTTGATTTTCAAGTGAGGTGGCGATTAATGTGGTGGAAGCAGGATTCAAGGCTGGCAAAATTTCTGTTGATTCTTGTCGGACTGGGAATTTGTGGAGTCGGCGTGGTCTATTTCTGGAGCTGCAAGGGGGTGGTGGACCAGATGATCGGGCTCATGGTCATGCTGGTATGTGGGATAACCGGCGGGGTGATGCTCTCGCCAATGATCAGCGGCTGGGCCGGTACCCGGCTGGGCAGCGGAATTTATTTCAAAAACGACAAGCTGAAACGGGCGCCCGAACGGCTGGACTTTGTGCGCGGACTGACCGAGCACGGCAAATACACCGAAGCCGCCGCCGAGCTTCGGCTGATGCTGGCGCAGGACTTCATGGATATCGAGGCGCGGATGCTGCTGATGCGGGTGTATCAGGAGGGGCTGAACGAGGTGACAAGCACGGTGGAAACCGGGCGGGAATATTTCGACCACCCTGGGCACAAATCAAACCGCGAAAGCGTGGAAATGTTGCTCCATCTCAGCGATCTCCTGCCAAAGGACGAGGCGACGCTGTACCTGCAGAAAGAGCTGAAACGCGGCAAATATTCGAACTACGACCGCCAGATCATTAAAAACCGGTTGGAGGCGATCCATTGAAAGAAGTATTTTACTGGGCGATTGCGATCAGTACGGTCATCCTTGGCGGATACCTTTTCGGCGCCGGCAGTGCCATCATTCTCAAAACCGGTGGTATATTCATCATTGCACTCGGAGCGTGCGGAATCAGCTGGCTGGCAGCGCCGCATATCGCCGGGGGGCTCGGTATGACGTTTTACTCGGGCAGCGGCAAGATCAACCGGAGCCCCGAGCAGATGACCCGCCTCGAGGGCATGGCGATTTCCGGCGAAGCCGCCGAAGCCGCCGCCGAACTGCAGGAAATCCTCAAAAAAAGCTTTAACCTCATCGACGCCCGCACCCTGCTGGTCAATATCTACCTGAACCACCTGCATGACCGCGATGCCGCCAAGAGCACCATGAAACAATTTTTCACCTCGCCCAAACACATTTCCAACGGCGAAAGCCTTGAGCTGCTGCTGCTGTACGGGGATCTTCTGGACGCCGACGCCGAGCGCCAGGAAGCCATCCTGTATTTCGAGCAGGAACTGAAGCGCGGCAAGTACTCCAAAGCCGACAAAACCCTCCTGACCAACCGTCTCAATGCCTTGAAGGATTGCTAACGCCATCTTCTTATT
Source organism: Victivallis vadensis (assembly GCA_040391785.1). GTDB lineage: Bacteria > Verrucomicrobiota > Lentisphaeria > Victivallales > Victivallaceae > UBA5239. The sequence goes on along the minus strand of JBEBXH010000023.1, from coordinate 24,604 downwards.
TTCCCGGTTTTTCAAAATTTCCTAAAATAGTTTATATGCCTATTGACAAATTCGAAAAACGGCAGTATAATTAAGCATATAAAATAGTTTATATAAGATAGTTTAGTTCCTATGATGACAACAACGAAAAAACCGCGTGTAACATTGAAAGATCTGGCGAAGGCCTCGGGGCTTTCGATCCCGGCCGTTTCGCAGATCCTGAACAATCGCGGCAGCAATTACTGTTCGCAGGAAAAGTGCGAAAACGTCCAGCGGCTGGCCCGGGAAATGGGCTACAAGCCGAATATCGGCTACAAAATCATGACCGGCGGGCCGACGAATATCGCGGCAATGATTTTCTCGCAGCTGCGCGGGACGCGCCAGCATCACGTGTTGCGGCTCTCCATGCAGATCACGTTCGGGCTTGAGCAGCGCGGCTATGCGGTGTATTCCACGGTAATGGGGCGGGATCCGGAGGATAACCTGAACAAGATCAAGGAATTGGAGGATAAAGGATGCCGCAGTTTCGTTTTCATGGGTTCCGAGTTCGGCCACCGGGAAATCAATGAATACATCAAATCCTGTGGTTATGACCATATCGCGCTAAATCAGAGCGGCGTGGAGCGAACCGTCAATTGGGACGAAGAAAGTGCCTTCGTTGAATACATGAATTATTTTGAAAAACAGGGCTGCACCAATTACAAATTCGTGACCACCCGCGGCCGTCTGGAAGCGGGTATCCGAAACAAGCTGAAGCCTGCGGACTATCAACGCTGTGTGGAGCATTTCCTGGAAATTCCGCAAAGCCAGAACATCGATACCGAAACGTTTCAGGATGTTTTCGATTTCGGCAAACAGGTGGCGAAAGAGGAACACGAACGGAACCCGGGGCTGCAGGGATTGATTTACACTTCGGATTGGGAAGCGCTGGGTGCGGCGCATTATTTCAATGACCTCGGGATGAAGGTCGGACGCGACATTCTGCTGTGCGGAATGTACAATACGGAAGCGGTTTGTTTCTCGACACTGCCGATCATTTCGGCGGAATTCGACATCAAGGCCATAGGCGACCTGCTGCTGGACAACCTGACGAAAAAAGAAAAAGTACAGATCACGGTAAACCCGAAAATAATCTTTAGAAGTTAAGAGTTAAGAGTTAAGAAAGATAAGGACAGGAAAGAACGATGGGAAGATTTTTTACACTCATAGAGTTGCTGGTTGTAATCGCGATCATTGCTATTCTGGCGGCGATGCTGCTGCCGGCGTTGAATTCCGCCCGCGAGGCGGCGCGCGCCTCCAATTGCCGCAGTAATTTGAAACAAATGAGCCTGATCTGGTTCAACTATGCCAGTGATCACGACGATTTCCTGCTCGGTTATACCATGGACAAAAAGCTCCGCGGCGACGGTAAGCCGGTGACTTGGCTCGAATATCTGGCCGGCAATAAAATTGTTCCGACCGAGGTTAAAACCACCGGTTCGCCGGATTATCTCCTGAGCAAACTGCTGCTTTGTCCCTCGGACCAACGGCCCGGGTATACATTTAATTTCCTCCGGGTTTATGACAGTTACGGGTACAACTATTATCTCGGCACGGCCAATAATTTCGACACCACCGACCGGATGATGAAGCTGACCCAGCGGAACCCTTACCTCAGTTCAACCGTGGTGTGGGGTGACAACTGGACCTGCTACAGCCAGGGCGGCGACCGCACCGGCACGTCCAAGTATGGTACCGGCAACGGTGTCGGGCTCATTGCCCGCTACAAAAGCACATCTATCGGCCCGGACCGCGCGCACAAAGGCGGCGCCAACAACCTCTATGCCGACGGCCATGTCAACACCGTGAATTATGTCGAAGCCTACAGCGAACGCATCTGGATCTGGAACGCGCCGACCCCGGCGGATCTGATTCAATTCTTTACCCCATACTGATTTCTTTAATTGAGAATTGAGAATTGAGAATTGAGAATTATGAAGAGAAGTTCTATCACATATTTAGATCGTAGTTTTAAAGAGGGTCAAAGGGATTCTTCCCTTTCCTTCGTTATCAATTATCCATTCAAAAAATAAGGGAGTTGATGTAAATGAGAAGAAATTTCACGCTTATTGAATTGCTGGTCGTCATCGCGATCATTGCGATCCTGGCGGCAATGCTGCTGCCGGCGCTGAATTCCGCCCGCGAAAAGGCGCGGTCCACGGGGTGTCTGAACAATTTGAAGCAGCTTCACGGCGTCTGGTTCAGCTACACCATGGACAACAACGATGCGCTGATGGGCTGGCTGATGTGGGATAGTAAAGTCAGCGCAACCAAGGCTGCCCGGTGGAACGAGTATCTGGTTTTCAACAAACTGGTGGATTCGGAAAAAAACGGCGCGTATTACCGCTCCAAAATGCTTGCCTGCCCTTCCAATCAGAATCCATCGTATACTTATGACAGTCACCCTGTTTACCTGAGCTACGGTTACAACCAGTACATCGGGGATCCTGCCGTCGGGACCGGTTACAGCGACGTCGGCCGTTATCAATGGAGCAAGATCACGTCCGGCAACAAATATCTGACCGACACCATCCTCTTTGGCGACAAATGGACCACTTTCACTCCCGGCGGGGCGGGCTGGATTTCGAAATACGGGACCGATGCGGCCTACGGCGTGCATAGCCTGCGGTCATTCAAGTGGTTGTCGATGGGTGCCGACCGGGCGCATTCGATCGGCGCGAATTATGTTTTTGCCGACGGGCACGCGGCGCAGGTCGATTATCCACCGCTTTACCTCGGCTTTTTCGACATCTGGAATGCCCCGCAGCATGGCAGTCTGGCCAAAGTTCTGGAAAATCATTAATCACTAAGGATTCATCATGAAAAAACTGTTTCTACTGTTGTTTGCCTTCGCCATCGTCTTCAACCTCGCCGCCGAAACCGTGAAGGCGAGCCAGTGGGGGTTCGATAAGGACAATGCCACCGAATGCCTCCAGAAGGCCATCGACTCCGGGGCGAAAAAGATCCTCATCGACAATACCGGCAGCGACTGGATCATCGACCCCGTCAAGCTGCGTTCCGACCTCGAACTGATCATCGGCAAGGATGTGACGGTTCTGGCGCGGCCCGGCGGATTTCTCGGCGTCAACGATTCGCTTTTCACGGCCGACGGCCTGAAAAACATCACCATCCGCGGCGAGAGCGGTGCGACGTTGAAAATGAACCGTCAGGATTACGCCGACAAGGCCCGTTACAAGCCCTCGGAGTGGCGGCACGGCATCTGTCTGCGGAGCTGCGAAAACGTGGTCATCCGCGACCTCGCCATCACCGGCAGCGGCGGCGACGGCATCTACCTCGGCGCCCTCGCCAAACCGCAGAATTTCTGCAAGGATATCACCATCGAAAACATCGTGGCGGACGATCATCACCGCCAGGGCCTCTCGGTCATCAGCGTGGAGAACCTGCTGGTCCGCAACTGCACCTTCAACAATACCAAGGGTACGCTCCCGATGTCCGGGATCGACCTCGAACCGAACCAGCCCGACGAGCGCCTCGTGAACTGCGTGATCGAAAAATGCACCTTTAACGGCAACGACGGCAGCGGGGCCGACATCTATATCCTGCATTACAACGAACAGAGCCCGCCGATGTCCATCACGTTCCGCGACTGCACGTTCAACGGCAACAATCGCGGCATCTTTCTGGAGGCCGGTAAATCGCGCGGCAAGGTGGAATACATCAACTGCCGCACGACGAATTCCCGCAAGTTTTCGGCACTGCTCCACATGCCCGGCAAAGGGCTGGAAGTCTCCTTCGACGGCTGCTCCTTCAGCAATTCGATCGCGGAACCCGCGTTCCGGATCCTGGCCAACCGCCCGTCCGACGACATCGGCAGCATTCACTTCAAGAATACCGCGATCAGCGACCTGCGCCAGGGCGCGGTTCCGGTCATTATCGCCCGCAACCGCATCGCCACCAATTTCGTCAGCAACATTTCCGGCGAAATCAAGTTCAACAACCGTGTCCAAACCATCGCCGAACTACTGAAAGGCGAACAGAATATCGACAATCTTCTGGAGAAAAATCCGCTGGCGACTCCGGACAATTTCACGCTGGCCGCGCCGCCTGCCGCCGCCAAACCGCGGAACCCCGATTTCATGCGTTTCCGCAATAAATTCTCCATGGTATTTCTAGCGAATTCCGGCGACAAAATCGGCGTCGCCATGACCGGCTGTTCCATGATTGGCGGCGTATCCAAGGCCCGGATCGGTTATCAGCTGCAGGGTCCGGATGGCGCGGAAGTCAAAAAAGGCACATTCCTGGCCGACACCAAGACTTTCAACCTCGAATTTGACGCAGCGGCCGCCGGGATTTACACGCTGAAAATCGATACCAACCGCCAGCAGGTACACCTGCAGAGCAACCATCCCGGACAGGCCATGTGCATGGAAAACGGCGTTCTCGGGCTGGTCAAGGCCAAAGGCAAGCTGTATTTCGAGGTACCGCGCGGCGCCGCCGAGTTCCATATCGGCATCAGCACCGACCCCGGCGAACCGGTCAGCGCCTCGCTCACGGACCCGAACGGCAAAAAAGTGCAGACGTTCCGCGACTTCACCGGCTTGCAGATTTTCAGCGGCCGCGCGGACGACCAGACTGCCGGCAAGCTCTGGGCGCTGGAATTTGAAAAGGCCATCGAGGACATCTACATCCACTTCCTGACGCCGCTCTCGCCGTACGCCTCCCCCTCGCCCGATCTGCTGATTCGTTTTTAACCACGAATACCACGAATATTCACGAAAAAATGCAAATCTTATTGACCGCCGGTTCCGGCGGTCAATCACTTTCGTGTTTATTAGTGATGGTATGTTGTTTGTCGTAACCGCAAGTCTCTGCGAAAAAGCGAAACGCAGAGTGAAAGCCGCAACATTGGAGCTATAGTATGATTGTTGGTAAGCAAATACGACCCACAATCAAGCAACTGGAGACGCTCGTGAATAGCACTGGAGTAATTCTCCGTTTTTGTGATAGAGCGCCGGCGGAAATTACCAACATGGGGACAAAGCCCCGGACATCTGACTGTATGTTGACCGCCTGGCTCCAATGTTGCGCTTTCAAGGAGGTAAAATATCATGGAAAAAATGAAAAAGCAAACTCCTGAACCGAAAATCGTCGGCGTCGACCTGCATCCGGACAGTTTCAGTGCGGTGCTGATCCGTGGCGCACACCTGTCCGACTACAAAGTCGAGCGCAATTACACCTGTTTTCCGAGCTCGGATTGGCGAAAATTCGTGTTCAAGCTGCCGTCGGGGTGCGTGATCGTGTGCGAGGCGGGGGCGAACAGTTTTGAGCTGATGAATCAGGCGCGTGCGGCGGGCCACCGGACGGTGGTGCTGAACAGCATTTCGGCGGGCCAGATCGGCAAAGCCTACCTCAAAAACGATCCGAAAGATGCTCTGCGCAGCGCCAAAATCTACCTCAGCGGCCTGGCCGACGAAGTCTGGCAGCCGGACCTCGACACCATCAGCCTGCGCGAAATCCTCTCTTCCTATGAAAACAGCAAAAAAGACCTGACCCGCTGCAATAACCGCTTCAAATCCTATCTGAGCGAACACAATATCCGCCTGAAAGCAAATATCCGCCTCAAAGAATCGCTTTACCACGAAGTACTGAAAAAATACTCCTGGAACGTTCAGCAGCAATTCCTGCTCGAACAGCTCTACCGCGACTGGGAATACGCCTCGAATCAGCGTCGGCGCTTTCATCAAATGATCGCCCGGACCGTATTAGCCAACCCATTGATGGCCAAGCTGATGAACCTTTGCGGATTGCGCCTGGTCTCCAGCTTCGCCCTGGTCGCCGCCATCGGCGATATCAACCGCTTCGACCGCCCGAAAAAACTCGTCGCCGACCTCGGCCTCGCCCCCTCCGTCCACCAAAGCGGCAACCATAAAGCCAACGGCCCCCTCCAGAAAGGCGGCCAGATCCACCTCAAAGCCCTGTTGATCGAGGCCGCCCACTCCGTCCTCAAATCCAAAAATGCCGCCGGCGCCGTCCTCAAAAAATGGGGCCTCGCCCTGATGAAACGCCGCAACAAACTCGTCGCCGCGGCCGCCATCGCCCGCAAACTGGCCGTCGCCGTCTGGTACGCCATGAAAGGCTTTCTGCCGGACATTCTCGAAGGCGAAGAGATCATCCGCGGCAAACTCCGCAAAATCGCCTCCGAACTGACTCAAGCCGTCATCAAGACGCTTGGATACAACACCGTCGGCGACTTCATCGATGAATACGCAATTCTGCTTTTATCGCGAAGTCCCGAAGCCGCCGAGCGCTGGAAACAACGGAATTTTTCCATCTTTCCAACTCTCAACCCTTGACAAACCACACATCTGCTATTTGTGGTTAAAATTCCCGGCGGCGCCACTCGGAGATCAACTCCAGGAACTCGGGGACGATGGTTCGGGCCTTGGTCGGGCCGATGCCCTTGATCTGCATGGCTTCGGGAATGGTTACCGGACGCTTGTCGGCGAGCTCGGCCAGCGTTTCGTTGCTCAGAACCTGAAAGGCGGGTACGCCGCGGCGCTGGGCGACTTTTTTGCGGAGTTCGCGCAGTTTGTCGAATAAATCGTCGCTGCCGCCCGCGCCACCGTAGACCGGGGTACTTTTTTGGGACTTGGGCTCCGGTTTGGAAGCCGCGCTTTTGATCTCGGGGAAGTCCAACTGGATCGGAATCGTACCCTGCATGGCTTCGTGACCCCTGCGGGTCACGCCGAGGCAGGGATATTCAGGGTCGCCCACACGGTGGAGAAAACCCTCTCGTTCGAGATTTTTCATGAAGTTCAGCACCACGTTCTGTTTGAGCTGCGCAAGAACGCCGAAGCATGGTGAACGGTCAAAGCCGCGTTCCACCACCTCGGCCCGGCGCGAACCCACCAGAATCAGGCTCAACCGTCCGCTTCCCAGCCGGCCGTTGAAGCAGCTGACCGCTTCGAGGATTTCGCGGGCGATCTTGAGCTCATGGTCATTGGCCTGCCGCAGCATACTGTTCGAGAGGTCGCAGCGGTCGCAGCTGCCGCATTGCCATTCTTCCGAATCCTCGCCGAAATACGAAATCAGGAACCTCTGGCGGCACTTGCGGCTCTGCGTGTACTGAATGACTTCATCAAGGCGCTCGATCTCGAATTCATGCTTGCGGTTGATTTCTGCGAAATCGATGTTCAGCTCGGTTTCGTCCGGTTTCAGCAGTTCGGTGATGCGCCCGCCAAAGGGCGGCGTCCACACCAGACAGTCGCCGTCCAGCGCCTTCAACACCCGTTTAATTTGTTCGGTGTTCAGCCCGGCCACCGCCGCCAGGCGGTCATAGTTGCCGGAAACCTGCGTCAACAGTTGATCGCCGAAAACGTTGATACAGCGACAGATGAAGCGCGAGCGCTGAGTAGCCTGCGCCGCATGTTGCTGCATCAGTTCGTCAAGTGGTCTGGTAAAGCGGATTTTGCCCTCGTTTTCGCGGCGGAAACCGCGCGAGACATAGCCGTATTTCTCCAGAATGCCCATGGCGCTGCCAATCTGGTTCTCGGATTTGGCCTCGGGGGTGATCTGGGCCAGCTCGCTCAACGTCATTTCCAGCGGCGAATGCTGCCAGACACGCAGAAGCGTTTTGTACAGATTGCGGATCAGCGTTTCAGGAGGATTGTTCAAATCGATCAGGAATTCCTGCACGAAACGGTCGCTGTAGGCGTAGAGCAGAATACACTCCGCGGCCTCGCCGTCCCGTCCCGCGCGCCCTGCCTCCTGGTAATAAGCTTCAAGCGAACCGGTGATGTTGTAATGGATCACCCGCCGGACATCCGGGCGGTCGATCCCCATGCCAAAGGCATTGGTGGCAGCCAGCACCGGGCAGGCGTCGTTCATGAAACGCTCCTGCGCCGTGGTCCGCTCCTCGTCGTTCATGCCCGCATGGTAGCCGATACACTGAAATTCCTCGACCAGCTGCTCGACCACTTTGCGGGTGGAGGCGTAGATGATCGTCGGGGCCGGATTGGCCAGCAGCTTGCGGATGTGCTGGTTTTTGGCCGCGTTGGAGCTGCAGTCGACCACGGAAAAGGCCAGGTTCGGGCGCTTGAACCCCGCCACCAGCAGTTTCATGTCCGGACGGCGCAGTTGGACGGTAATATCCTCGCGCACCGTGGGCGTGGCGGTAGCCGTGAACGCGCAAACCTGCGCGATGGCGTGTTTCTGGATCACCTCGCCCAGGCGCAGGTACGACGGGCGGAAATCGTGGCCCCACTGACTGATACAGTGGGCCTCGTCGATAATCATGGTCGCGGGCGGGCAGCGGTCCAGGAAATCGCTGAACATGCCGGTCTGGAAACGCTCCGGGGCCACGTACAGCAGCTTAATGCCGCCGCCGGCCACTTCGTCGAGAATCCGGAACTGCTCATTTACCGGCACCGTCGTGTTGATGAACGCCGCCGCAATGCCGCGGTCGCGCAGCGAATCCACCTGGTCCTTCATCAGCGAAATCAGGGGGGACACCACAATTCCATAACCCGGACGCATCAGAATCGGCAGCTGATAACACAGCGACTTGCCGGCCCCGGTGGGCATGATGACACACAGATCCCCGCCGGTGAGGATCTCGGATACCGTCTCTTCCTGATTATCAAGGAAGTTCTCGAACCCGAAATAACGCCTCAACGACTGATGCATGATACTCCTTCTCCTTTCCCCCCCAGGAATCGTCGAATTTGATCGTCAGTTTTTGAAGTGACGGATTATTTACGGACGATTGTTGTCCTCAAATGTGTATTTTCGTTATCCATTATGACGGTCAGTTCGTCAAATCTTTTTTCTTCCGGCGGCGGGGCGTCAAATTCATTTTTCAGCATGCCGGGGATTTCTTTGTGCATATAATTGGACAAAGTGACGACGGTCGGGCCATAACCGTCCTTGTAGATATAGAACTCAAGGTCGCGGGCCAGTTCGGCGGTGTTGTCATAACGGTCCTCCGGATCGGTGGCAAGCATTTTGCGCATGATCTTGCGCAGGTCTTCGTCCACGTCGTCAGGCAGGGAATCCCACAGGAGATCGTTGCGCTTGGCGCGCTCGCGGATGTCCTCAAAGGTGCCGTCCGGCGAACGTCCGGGGGTACCGCAGATGTTGAACATCATCATCATGCCCAGCGAATAAATGTCGGAGCGGAAGTCGATATCCTCTTTTTCCAGCGCCTGTTCGGGCGACATGAAAAGCGCCTTACCGGCGAAAACCGTCGTTTCCTCGTTCACGTCGAATTGGGCGCTGCGGGCGCGGGCGATACCGAAGTCGGTGATTTTGGGCACGCCTTCGGTATTGATCAGCACGTTGTGCGGGCAGATGTCACAATGGACGATGTGCATGGGCTCGCCGGTGGCGGGGTCGCGGCGGCTATGGGCGTAGGCCAGTCCACGCGCCACGCGCGAAGCGATGAATACCGCCAGTTTCACCGGAAATTTCAGCTTCAAACGGTTGTGAAAGAGGATCATCTGAAAAAGCGACACGCCGTTCACATACTCCATCACGAAGTAATAATCCCGTCCGCTGCGGTTCAGCTGGTAGATCTGGACGATGTTTTCGTGCACGAGGTTGGCGATCAACTTCGCTTCTTTGATGAACATTTCGATGAAGCGCCGGTCGCGGGAGAAAACCGGCAGCAACATTTTGATGGCGACCTGTTTTTCGAAGCCTTCGATACCGTTTTCGCGGGCCTTGAGCACGGTACCCATGCCGCCGGAAGCGATTTCTTCGATGTGGTCGTATATGATTTTATTTTTGATTTTTTTGATCATTTATAGCTCTCCAGTATTTGTTTGACATCGTTGGTATTTTTCGTCAGGCCTGCGCCGTAAATCGCCTGCCCTTCAGGGGTATGGAACTTGAAATTCACCAGAAAATTAAGTTCAAAAGCGTACCATTCACGGTCCGAGAAGGGACGCCCGACTTTGGTAAATTCCTTGCGGAGGTCGTCTGAACGTTCGGTGAAATTGTCGCCGCCGAGGTAGCCCACGTCGGCATCGCACAGCAATCCTTCGAGCTTATTGTTCGGCTTGCGCGAAAATGATGTCGCCAGAATCATGCCCGAAATCACCGTCACATCATCCGGATTGTAACCATAGCCCGGCAGGAATTTTTCCGCCGCGGCCGCCCCGACCGGTTCGTTATTATCGTAACACTCCAAGTAACCATAGTCATGCAGCAGCGCCGCCGTCTCCAACAGTGTCATGTCGTGTTCGTTCAAACCGGCGGCTTTACCCAACATCCTGGCATTGTCCATCACTTCGTTGATGTGCCGGATGTTATGATAAAAGTAAGACGCCGGCAGCTTCTTCAGCTCCTCGAACACATCCTTTTTCAAACGTTCAAGCTCCATGCTCACCTCACTTCTTTAATGAGTTAACAAAAAGACCTATCCTTCTCACCGCTTCCTTGATATTCTCCATCGAAGCGGCGTAACAACACCTTACGTACCCTTCCCCGCACGGCCCGAACGCCGTCCCCGGAATCACCGCCACCTTGTATTCCTCGAGGAACCGCATGGCGAAATCCTTTGAACTCAGTCCGGTATCTTTTATGCTCGGAAACGTATAAAACGCCCCCTTCGGCATGAAACATTTCAACCCGGCTTCATTGAAGCCCTTGACCATGACGTTGCGGCGCTCCATATATTCTTCGCGCATCTTTTCCATTTCGCAACGGCCGTTTTTCAGCGCTTCCTCCGCCGCTTCCTGAGCGCCGGTAGACGCACACATCATCGAGTACTGGTGGATCTTCATCATCGTCGCGATAATATCCGCCGGCCCGCAGGCGAAGCCGATCCGGAACCCGGTCATTGCGAACGCTTTGGAAAATCCGTGCAGGAATATGCAGCGCTCTTTCATCCCCGGCAGCGAAGCGATCGAATTGTCCCGCTCCGAGTAGGTCAGCTCGCTGTAAATTTCATCGGTCAAAACGATGATATCGTTGTCAATCGCCAGCTCGGCAATCTGCTTCATTTGCTCCATATTGATGGTGGCGCCAGTCGGATTGCAGGGGAAGTTGAGGATGATCGCCTTGGTTTTCGGCGTAACTTTCTTCCTCAGCTCCTCGACGTCGATCGAAAACTCGTTTTCCTCGCGGGTTTCGAGCGCCACCGGCACGCCGAACGCCATCTTGATTTCCGCGTTGTACGACACGTAACACGGCTCGATGTAAATGATCTCATCCCCCGGATTGGTGATCGCCCGGATCGCCAGGTCAAACGCCTCGCTGACCCCGACCGTGACGATGCACTCGTCCACCGGGTTGTATTTGCACCCGTAATCCGTCTCGAGGTAGTGGCAAATCGCTTTGCGCAGCGAGAGCAGCCCGAGGTTCGAGGTGTAACTGGTGTGACCCTTTTCGATCGAATAAATCGCCGCCTCGCGGATATGCCACGGGGTTACGAAATCCGGTTCGCCCACGCCGAGCGAGATGATCTCGTCATCGCCGTCCATGTTGTTGACGAGTTCGAAAAAGTCGCGTATCCCGCTTTTCGGCAGCGATACGATATGTTGTGATAAACGTTCCTTATTAGGGAGTGACTTTGAGTCTTTCATATGTTTCTTCTCCGTCCATGATCTTCCCTGCTTCCTTGTATTTTTTCAGTCGGAAGATCGTGGCTGTTGATTTTACGCCGTCAATCGTCGCCAGCTTACTGTGTACAAACGACGCCACTTCCTGCAGCGATTCCCCCTTCACCTCCACCATCAGGTCATAATTGCCGGAGACCAGATACACATCGGTCACTTCCGGAAATTTGCTGATACGCTGGGCGATCCGGTTGAATCCTCCATCGCGCTCCGGGGTCACACTGACCTCGATCAAGGCGCGAACCTGGCTGTTTTTTATCGCATCGTCGTTCAAAATTGCTGTATAACCGCGAATGATTCCTTGTTTCTCCATCTCTTTGACGGAGTCCTCTACCTGTTTTTCGCTTGTGTACAGCCTTTCGGCAATTTCGCTGTAGCTGATTCGCGCATTGTGCATCAGCAGATTCAGAATTTTGTCGTTCATTTCCTACCTCTTACCTTAAATAAGGTGCTTTATAATCAAATAAAAATAAAAGATCGGCGCATTCAGGAGCAAACTGTCCAGCACGTCGTACACGCCGCCCATGCCCGGGATGATCGCCCCGGAATCCTTCACTCCGCACGTCCGCTTGAGCGCCGATTCCACCAGGTCCCCATAGAAACCGCCGAAAAATAACAATATACCAACAATTATGTCACTTGCAAGTCCACTTTTAAATAACAGGATACTCACAATCACCGAGCACACGCACCCGCCGATCGTTCCTTCCCACGACTTCTTCGGGCTGATGTTCGGCACGATCTTGTGGTTCCGCCCCTTCGAAATTTTGTTGTACAGCATGCCGCAGCAATACGCCCCGGTGTCCCCGGCTTTGGTTGTGAGCACCAGCGCCACCAGCAGCATCCGCCCCTGGTACGTGTCCCCCTCGCCCATCAGGTAAATCATCACCAGGAAACTGAGCGGCAACACGCCCATCATGATCGCTGCCGCCGAGTTGATCATCCGGTCCAGCGACTCTTCGTACTTCTTGTAGTTGAGCATCTGGAACCACATCGTCACCATCAGAATCGCCGGCACAATCAACAAAAATTTGAAACCGAGGTCAAGAATAATCCCGATGATCAACAAACCCGCCGCCATCGACGTGCTCAACTTGTATGACTTGCGCCCGATCTTCTCCAGCATGCTCAGGATTTCGTAAGTCAACCCGAACGCCGCCACCGAAAAGATCACCCCGAATATGCCCAGCCCTATATTGTTTTTCAACACAATCGACAGCACAAACAGCGTAACCAGAATCACAAAACTGAATAACCTTGGCCAAAACATTACTTCCGGCCTCCGAATCGGCGGTCACGCCCGTAAAAACTGTCGATCGCCCGGCCCAGATCCTCTTTGCCGAAGTCCGGCCAGTACACATCTGTCACATACAGTTCGCTGTAAGAAAGCTCCCACAGCAGAAAATTGCTCAAACGCATCTCACCGCTGGTCCGAATCATCATGTCCGGATCCGGCAGTTCGGGGTCATACAAATACTCACTGAACATCTTTTCATCAATTTCATCCACAGCAATCTGGCCGGACTTTACATCTTCCGCCAACTTTTTCGCCGCGTCCACAATCTCCGCCCTGCCCCCATAATTGAGCGCAAATACCAGAGTACCGCTGTCATTTCCGGACGTTTCGTCAACCACCTGCATGAGTGCCGAATAAACTTCCTCCGGCAACTGCTTCAAACGGCCGATCGCCTTCAAACGTACATTGTTTTCCATCAACGTCTTGAGCTGCGTTTCCAGAAATTCAAGCAACAGACTCATCAAACCATTGACTTCGTCCTTGTCACGCTTCCAATTTTCGGTACTGAACGCATACAACGTCAAATATTTGATCCCAAAATCTTTCGCCGCTTCGGTCACCCGGCGAACCGCTTCCGCACCCTCGCGATGCCCGGCCAGGTGCGGCAGCCCGCGCTCCTTGGCCCAACGTCCGTTGCCGTCCATGATGATCGCTACGTGTTCAATTTTCTTCTCACTCGGCATAAAAATGCTCCTCAATCATCAGGCACAGTGCATGGTAAATCGGTAAATGATACTCCTGTACCATATAAGTATCGCAACAGGGAGCACCAATCACACAATCTGCAAAATCAGTGCAACTTCCCTTCTTATTACCGGTCAGGAGAACGGTCTGTATTCCCTTGACTTTCGCCACCATCATGGCCTTTTTGACATTTCCGGCGTTGCCGCTGCAGCTGATTCCCATCAGCACGTCGCCCTTGCTGCCGAGCGCATTCAACTGCTGGGCATAGATCAGAGTGCCGTCCACGTCGTTCAAAAACGCCGAGGCCAGCGCCGGATGCGAGGTCAGCGCCACCGCTTTCAACCCGCCCTGGAGTTTCGCCGCGATGTCCGTACCCTCGTCACCGAAAAGCTCCCGGTATTGTTCCTTCAATTCTTTATTAATGGGACGTTTCTTTACAAACCCCTTCATCAACTCGCCGACAATATGTTCGCTGTCCGCCGCGCTTCCGCCGTTTCCGCAGACAAAAAACATCCCTCCCCGCTCCAGACTCTCCGTAATCATCACGTAAGTACGCTCAATCGCAGCAACACTTTCCCTCAACTCGGGGTATCGTTCGATCAGTCTATCTAAAATTTTGTTCATTTTTCATCTTTCGGGCTGGCTATTTTTCAACAAAAAAGTATATTGTATAAATTAGATTTGGAATGCAGCTTTTGCAATCCTGAAATCGGGAAAAGGGTGCATTTTTATTATTAATAACCCTGTTAATTGATATTTTAATAATTGTTGACGGCACTTGTTGATCGTTTTTCTCAACAGCTGCCCACATCCGCTTAACCGTAGTTATCATTAATTAATGAGATCGGTTTTGAGGAAAAAAACGAGAGTTATCAACAAATTAACAGCCCATAATAATAGAAATAAATTTCTTATTTAATTATTTAATTATTCAATTATATTAGAAGAAAACATAAAAACGGAAGGATGAACGACATGAAAATCAATGTGGAACGAGACAAATTCATCAAAGCGCTCCAGAAAGTGAGCAATATCATCGGTAGCCGCTCTACCTTGCCGGTCCTTGCCAACGTGCTGATGGAAACCGTGGACGGCAAACTCGTGCTGACCACCACCGATCTTGAGATCCGGATCACGACCAGTGTCGAGGCCGAAATCCTCGCCCCCGGCAAAACCACCATGCCCGCCAAGAAGCTTTTCGCCCTGGCCAGCAAATTTACCGGTGATAAAATTTCGTTTGACTGCAACGAAAACAACCACGCCGACATCGTCTGCGGCACCACCAATGTCAAACTCCTGGGCCTCGCTACCGACGATTTCCCGACCGTGATCGAATTTGCCGCAAAAAAGTCGCTCAAATTCAAGGAAGCCGACTTTGGCCGCATGCTCAATCAGATCTCCTACGCCGTCAGCCTCGATGACACCCGCAAGGTTCTCCACGGCATTCTCTGCTCGATCAAGGATAACAGTGTAACTATGGTTGCCACCGACGGCAAGCGCCTGGCGCTCTCCGAAAAAGTTCCGGAAAGTTTCGAAGGTGAAGAAGGTGACACCATTATTCCGTTGAAAACCGCGCTCGAAGTCAAGCGCCTGCTTGCCGGCGAAGGCATTGTCAATATCAAGTTCGGTGAAAAGCAGGTGATCTTCGAATCCGAAACCGTCTCGATCGTTTCCAAGCTTATCGAAGGCAACTATCCGAACTACCGTCAGGTAATTCCGAGCTCATTTTCCAAAGTTATCGAACTGCCGAAGGACGAATTGCTGTTAAAACTCGATCTGGTATCCGCCGCGCTGGCCGACAGCAGCTCATACATCGTGGTTTCGCTGGAAAATAATACCATGCAGCTGGAAGGCTCCAGCACCAGCATCGGTGAAGTCAAGGACTATATTACCGTCGATTACAACGACGTCAAACTCGATGTTTCGTTCAATCCCGCATTCCTGGCCGATCCGCTGAAGCACAGCGATTATGACAAGGTCAAGATGAAGTTGAACGACGGCTTCAGCCCGGTCGCCATCGAAGGCGGCGACGGTTTCCTGTATGTGATCATGCCCATGCGCAACCGTTAATTGTCTTTACCAGTGCCGGCCAGATATCCTCTGTTCGGCCTTTTTTTTGCTGATGATCAATAAACTTTACCTGAAAAATTTTCGGAACTATCACCAGCTCGAATTAGAGGTGGCGAATCCGGTTAATCTCTTCATCGGCAGAAATGGTCAGGGAAAGACCAATATTCTCGAAGCCATTTTCTTCATCGGTATGTTGCGTTCCTTCCGTACTTTGCAGATCCGCGAACTGAAAATGATCGGCCAGAAGGGCTTCATGGTTGGCGCCGGGATTGATAACCCCGGCGGATGGAGCGAATTCCTTGAAATCGACTACTTTGACAACAAACGACGGCTGAAAATTGACGATAAAATTATTCCCAAGGCCAGCGAATTCATCAAAAAGCTCAAAACCGTAGTTTTTTCGCCGGATGACATCGCAATCGTCAATGGCAATTCGTCAGTCCGTCGTCGTTTTTTCGACTTCCTGATTTCGCTGATGGAACCCGAATATATGACGTCCTTGCAGAATTATTCAGTGGCCCTGAAGTCCCGAAATATTCTTCTGAAACGGCACAGTCACGACTACGCATTGCTCCAGGCTTATGAAAATATTCTGGCCCGGGAAGGGGCCGTCATTACTGCTTTTCGTGATGAATATTGCCGGATTATGACGGACTCTGTACATAAAATATTAGCTAATTTTTACGAAAAATCCGGTCATTTCAGCATTAAATATCATCCTGTAATGTCGTCATATTCGGAAGATTCTTTCCTTGAACGGTTTGAACAGGATCGCGAACGTGATATCAAGCGCGGATTCTCGGTTTTTGGGCCGCAAACCGACGAATTTGATTTTTTCCTGAATCATAAATTAATGCGTCATTTTGCGTCCAATGGACAATGCCGATTGATCGCTCTGTGTTTGAAAATGGCAAGTGTCGAGATACTTTCCATCAAACAAAACCGTCAGAATATTGTCGTTCTGGTGGACGATGTGACGGGCGATCTGGACCCAGTGGTAAAGAGTATTTTCTTTAAAATCATCAACAATGCCGGACAATCTTTCTTTACATTTACCGAAACTCCGAATGAAGAATTTTTCAAAAATGCGTCGGCATTTCATATAAATGACGGAGAGGTGAAAAATGAAAGTTTTTGATGTTAAAACCATGCGTTATCTGGATAAAATGACAATTGAGACTGACGGCATCCAAGGAAAAATTCTGATGGAGCGTGCCGGCAATGGTGCCGGTGAAATTATCCTAGAATATACCGAAAAACTCGATCCGTCATTTGTCCGTCGATTTGTAATATTTTGTGGATCAGGAAATAACGGCGGTGATGGTTTCGTCATTTCCAGATACCTGTCGGCACATTCAAATTGCAAAATAATAGTATTTTGTGTCGAGAAAATTGACGAATTAAAGTCGTCGGATGCCGCCTTTCATGCCGCACTGCTGCCGGAATCGGTACAGGTGGATGATGTGGAAAACTATCAATGGAAACCCGGCGATATTGTCATTGACTGTTTACTTGGCACAGGTTTCAAAGGGGAATTGCGATCCCCATATAATAGTATTATTGAAAAGATCAACCGCTTTTCGCACCATACCATTTCCGTCGATATCCCGTCAGGGTTGAATGGCAATGACGGGTCGGCTGCCGCCGGTCCGGTAAAGGCGTCGATGACAATAAATATCGCTTTTCCGAAAATCGGCATTTTCCGAAATGACGGCCCGTCAGTTTGCGGATTGCTGAAAAATGTTGACATCGGCATTGTCGATCGTGGTATGGAATCTTTATTAGATACTTTATTTATTGACGATGTTCGTCAGATGATGCCGTCATTTCATCTGGATACTCATAAGAACCGGCGCGGTTCGGTGACGGTGATTGGCGGCTCGTCACATTATGGTGGTGCGCCATTTTTATCCGGCGAATCGGCATTGCGGGCAGGGGCCGGACTGTGCCGGGTTGTGACGGCAAACGGCAGAGTGACGAATCATAAACAGGCATTGATTGTCAATGCGATTGGAAATAATTTTACAGCGAAAGATTTTGACGGAATCGTCGGCGATATCGAAAGTGGCGACAGCATTGTATTGGGTCCTGGCCTTGGAAGTGACGTTGAAACTGCCGGATTCGTCGCCAGAATGTTAAGCGTTGATAAAAAGATGGTTATCGATGCCGATGCCCTGAATTTTATCAGTACCAACCGTCAGATCTGGCAGAACAAAAATGTCCGGGTCTTGACCCCACATCCGGGCGAAATGCGACGACTGTTAAATGGTTTTGATTTGGAACAATATTCGTCGGAGGCCCGTCATATTCAAGCGGTGAAGCTGGCGGAAGTGACGGGTACCATCGTCGTTTTAAAAGGTTTTCAGACGGTAATCGCGATGCCGGACGGGCGTTTCCGTATCAATACATCGGGCTGCAGCAACCTGGCCACGGCTGGTTCCGGGGACTGCCTGACCGGGGTGATCGGAGCATTTCTGAATCATTTTGAGGATGTGTACGACGCGGTGAGCTGTGCGGTCTTCGTTCACGGCCTGGCCGGTGAGTTGAGCGACTATGCCTGCGGCACCATTGCCGACGATCTGCCCGAACTGATTGCTAAAGCATGTAAAATGGTAAGGAACTAAATTATGGAAGACAAAGTGTATCTCAATCTGCAAAAAATGGTCAAACACCGGGGCAGGGCACTGTTTGTGGGTGGATTGTTGATGGTTTTCGGCAGTTTGTTTGGTTTTGCCCTGTTATATGTGATGATTGCCGTGCTTCTGGTGAGAATCGGTAGTCCAACGTTTACGTTAATTGTGCCGCTGGTGGTGATTGTGGTAGCCCTGATTGTCTATCCGTTTGTAGTCAATACGCGCAATAAAACCATCGAATACGATGATCCGGACAATGACAGCATGGGCGATATGCTGGGATATACGCCCAATTCGGCGAAAAATGCCGGTTGCGGTATGTTCATAACCTTCGCATTTCGGATATTTTTCCTCGGATTGCACAACATCGGTGATGCCACGAATTTGATGTCAACGCCGTTCAAAACAATTTTCATGCTGGTTGAGCCGCTGGCAAACGGGCGGAGCATGGAGATCGACGAGCTCGCGAACCACGCGGGCGTAGAGCCCTGGGAAGTAATCATGCACCTGAACCGCCTGGACGCCGTGGTCCTGATCCGCCGCCGAATCAAGCTGAGCGACAAATGGTACCGCACCCTGAATGAGCTCGAAGAAGATGCTGGAATATGATGTTGATCAGAATTTGAGGCGGATGGTACGCACGAGAATATGGATGGCCATGGTTGGCAGAATTGCGGGAATACTGTTCAATGTAATCATAATCACGGTGACGACATTTTTTTTTGATACTTTATTATTATCAGGATCAAATGTTTTTGGGGCCAGGCATATTTTGGCAAAGTCAAACGAAATAATGAAAGAGGGTATTGACATTTGCTTTTTCAGCGTTATAATAAAATATAGACCGATTCATATTCTAAAAATAACGACAATATAGATCGGTATATATTTTTGAAACCGGACAAGAGTACAGAAAAAAGATGAGAGAACGGATCACAGTAAATGATATAGCGATGAAATTGGGGATGTCCCGGGCGACGGTGTCGTCGGTGCTGGGGGACAAGGTATATTGCTGTGCGTCGGAGAAAACCAAGAAACTGGTTCGCGAGGCGGCGCGGGAAATGGGCTATACGCCGAATTTTCTGGCGCGGGATTTGAAAAGCGGGCGCACACGGATTATCGGGCTGGTGTCCGACTCCATGCAGAACGAGGTATCGTCGCGGGAAATGGTCACGCTCTCCAATCTGCTGGTGGAGCGCGGATATCATGTATTTGTGTCTTATTCCAAAGGCGAATCCGAGCTGCGGTGGAATATCTGCCAGGATCTGGTGGCACGCGGCTGCGAGGCGCTGGTGGTGTCGATTGCCGGGGATGCCCGGGAACAGGAATTGCCCGCGCTGCCGGCGCCGGTGATCCTGATCCGGCGTTATTTCGATGTGGCATGGGAACATCAGATCGTGTATGATTATTCATCGGGCATGGAATCGATGTTTGGGCATTTGAAGGAGCTGGGGCACCGGAATATTTATTTTTTCGGCAAAAAAAGCGGGCAGAATAAGTCCCGTGACCAGCGGTATACGGTTTTCAGCAATTTGTTGGAGGAGTCGCGGATTATGGAGTTTCCCGCGCTCCGGGATATTACAACGGAGAGCGTCCGTGGATTTTTCCGCGAGTACCCCGACTGTACGGCGGTGATTTGTTTTAATGACCTGATCGCGATGCGGTTGATTCAGAGCTGTGCGGAGTTGGGGGTTCAGGTACCGCGGGATCTTTCGGTGGTGGGTTTCGACGATATCGGAGCGGCCGAGTTTTTTGTGCCGTCATTGTCCACGGTACATCATCCGGGCGTGACTGGGGCTACCGAGGCTTTTCAACTGCTGATGAACCTGTTGGAAGGTGAGAAAAATCCGGTGAAAACAATGATCAAAACGGAATATATCAAGCGCAAAAGTGTCGACAAACCACGTACAAAAACATTTAAAATATAGAAGAAGGATTCGACAAATGAGAAGAAATTTCACACTTATTGAATTGTTGGTTGTCATCGCGATCATTGCGATTCTGGCCGCGATGCTGCTGCCGGCGCTGAACAAGGCCCGCGATCGGGCCAAACAGGCCTCCTGCCTGGGAAATTTCAAGCAGCTCGGTATTTTCTGGATGACTTACAGCGATGAATATGACGGCGTCCTCTTGCCCTCCGAAGGCCAGAATCCATTGGAAGAATGGACGAATTATGTCTGCGACCGAAACGTTTTCAACACATCGCGAATCACCATGACATCGCCGATAAACGGGGCGACACTCAATTCACTGAAATCACTGCTGTGCCCTGCCCGTCCGTTACCGCTGATTTACCAATACAACAGCAAGTCGGTGTCGGACTACGCCTATAATCGTATGATCAACGCCTACAGCATGTCGTCGATGGGCATCACGGGTGCGACCACAATCAAGAAAATTACCGAGCGCAACCCCTGCCCCTCCAAATCCATGAGCTGGATGGACCATGGAGTGAACCCCACATTGATGTCTTCGAGGCTGGGACAGAAGCCCTTTTACATCATTTCCGGGACGAGTCTCATGCAATTCGTTTCCATCGGGCCGACCCGGCTGCATCCGGGTGGCGGTAACGCGCTTTATTTCGACCTGCATGCCGAAACGTTGAACGGTTACTGGGTCAACGACCGGACCGCGGTCAAGGCGTTGAATGTTTGGGATGAGGGACGCGACGCGTTGCAGACGGTATCATTTTTCTCGGCAAACTAATGAAAAAATTCATCGTCATACTTCTGATAGGTTGTTTTTCCTGGCTGAATGCCTTGGAAATTACTTCTGATTTCGTTATCGTGACCGGGAAGGACGCCATCCGTCCCGAGCTGAAAAGCGCGGAAATCCTGAGCGATTATCTCGGGCGGATTTTCGGCCGGAAAATGATGGTCATCAGCGAAGATAAATATGACGGTAAAACATCGGCTATTTTCGTTGGAAAAGGCGGTGTCGGCGAATTCGGTCCGGAGGAACATTTCATCAAGGTAGAGGGTGGAAACCTGATCATTTCCGGGGGCAGGCCGCGCGGCGCGCTGTATGGTGTATATGAATTTCTGGAGCGCTTCGGCGGATGCCGCAAACTGGCGATTGACGCGGAATTCGTGCCGGAAAAAGACCGCATCGAAGTACCGGACGGAGAGACCTTCCGTGCCCAGCCTTTCTTCATGGCGCGGCGGATGTTCACGCTTAACGACGCCAGCCCGGCGTGTTCGGCCATGAAGTCCTGGTACCGCATGAATGTGAGCACCTGTTATCCCCCCGGCGGCAAGGACGATCTTTACTTGTATTACAGTCTCAAAATGGATGGCGGCGGACATACGTTTTATTCCTACAGCAAGGCGATTCCGGACGATAAAATGGAGTGTTTCAGCCTGCTCAAAGGCAAGCGGGTGCGTCCGGTCAGCAACAATGGGCCGGGGCAGTTCTGTCTCTCCAGTCCAGAGGCGCGGCGGCTGATCAAAGCCGAGATGAACCGTCGGGTGGAACTGAACCGCCGCCAGGCGGAAAACGGCAAGGAACCCCTGAACTCCTGGTACGATCTCTCGACGAACGACAACAAGGTCGGGGCGTGCGAGTGTGCGCCGTGCAAGGAACTGGAAAAGAAATACGGCGGCACCTATACCGGCGCGCTTTTCGATTTCATCAATGACATTGCCGCGGATTTCCCCGGTGAAATCATTCAGACCTATGGCGCTTACCGGATTACGGAAAAACTGCCCGCCAATATCCGCCTGCGCGATAATATCATGCTCAATCTGGCCTCACAATGCACGGTGTACATCGAAAAGAGCAACGATTTGCTCAGTCCATTCGAGCATCCCAATAATGCGGAACTGATGCAGAAGCTGAACCGGTGGTTTGCGCTGGGCAAAGTCTTTGCCGTTTACGACTATGGACGGATGTTCAATCAGATTGTGCCGACGCCATATGTGATGGTTCACACGCTGGGTTCGAAATTCCGTTATTACGCGCAGCATGGAGTGAGGAGTTATAGTTGCGAAATCGAGCCGGTCGACCTGAGCGGACATATTTCGCCGCCCTCGTTTTTTGACCTGCAGAATTACCTGACCGGCAAACTGATGTATGATCCCGAATTGGATGTTGAAAATACGCGTCAGGAGTACATGCGCCTGTACTATGGCAGTGCTGCCGGAGAAATGGAAAAATATTATCAAAATTTACTGAAATCCCAGCAGGAAAACCCCGTTCCGGTGCCAAGCGTGCCGGTGGCGCGGCGCGATTATTTGAACTATGAATTTTTCGTTCAGGGCGAGGAGATTTTGAGCGCGGCGGAACAGGCCGCAGAGGGCGATGCCGCGCTGCTTGCCCGGATCGGGCAGGAGCGGATTGCCGCGGACTTCGCGTATCTGTATTTCTATGATAAATTCGGGGTAAAAACGGCGGATTTCCCGGTGACGCGCGATCAGGTGATCGACCGACTGGAGAACAATGTGAATCATGCGGTGGCCAAGTATCTGGGCGAACTCGCCAGCTATCCGCAGGTGCAGAAACGGGAGGCGGAACGGATCGCGCTGCTGCGGCGTCCGATTCCCATTCCGGAACAGTTCAAAAACAACAGTATTTTCCAGTATTCCGTGCTGAGCAGTACGGATCATCGGACGATGGTGGATGACCCCGAGGCGCTTTGGGGCAAGGCGTTTCAGATGAAAAAATCGCCGAATTCCGACAAACTGCCGGACAGTGCGTATCACAGCAAACCGCTGGAAGTAGGAATCTATGGGGAGGACACGAAAAACTATTACCTGAAAAAAGTATTTGCGCCCGGCGAATATTTTCAGGACGAAAAATATCATCTGTATTATATCGGACGGATCGGGGTACCGCCGTCCAATCGTCTGCTGATGTATTTTCACTGGCAGTGGAACTTGAAGCTCAGCAGCATCCTGCGCGATGCGGTCGGTTCCACGGAGCCGAACCGCGAACTCGACGTATATCTCTCCATAAAGCTGGAAGGCCCCGCCTACATCAAAAACTCCAAACGCGAAAACAGCGTCTCAGTGGACAAAGCAATCTTTGTCCTGAATTGACGGCACCCATAGTGGCGGCAAATTCCCCAATTCAGCGAAGCGGCCAATTCAGCCACGCAGTGGCGACCAATTCTCCAATTCAGCGGCCTGTGGCCGCGGCCAGTTTTTCCGGGTAGTCTAAAATAATTTGAAAATAGTATTTCAGGGGCTTGCTAATGGAAAAATCCCGCATATAGTTATTTTTTAGAATCAAGTCGTCTGTAAGAACAACCCTAAAAAAGGAGGCACTGAAAATGATTCAAGAAATCAACAGTTTTTTGGCGAACTCCGGCAACATCTATCTGACGGTTGCGGTCATCGGATCGGTAATTTTTCTGATTCAGATGGTTCTTACAGTGACAGGGCTCGGACACCATGACATGGACATGGATGTGAGCACGGATGCCACGGTGGGCCATGAAGGGCTGGACGCGGCGCACGGATGGGATGGACTGCATCTCTTCACGTTCCGCGGGATCGTGGCGTTTCTGACGTTTTTCGGCTGGGCCGGTTACTTCTGGGGTAGCCTGGGCTGGATCGGACTCTTCATTGCGCTGTTTGCCGGTGCCCTGATGATGGTGATCACCGCGTTTTTGGTGCTTGGCATACTGAAGCTCCAGGAGTCCGGCAACATCAAGATGGAAAGCCTGGTCGGCTGCAAAGGGGTGGTTTACCTGACTATTCCGGGCGACAAGAAGGGCAAGGGGCAGGTGACTGTGTCGCTGCCCAAATGTACCAGAACCATCAATGCCGTGTCGAGCACTGAGCTGAAAACCGGCGTTCCGGTCAAAATTACTGAAATCATCGACAACGATCTTTTCGTCGTCGAAGCTCTTTAATCCATAATCAACCTTCCAGCACCAAAGGAGAAAAAATATAAATGTTTGATGCAAAATTTATCATCTTTGTCGGTTTTGCGGTATTCTTCGTCTTCATTGCCGCAATTTCGCTGATCAGCCGTTACCGTAAATGTCCTTCAGACAAAATCATGATCATATATGGTAAAACCGGAGAGGGCCCCGCCAAGTGTATCCACGGCGGCGCCAAGCTGGTCTGGCCGGTGATCCAGGATTACGGATATATTTCGCTGCGCCCGATGCAGATTGAAGTGAACCTTGGCAATGCGTTGTGCAAACAGAACATCCGTATCAATGTACCGAGCGTGTTTACGGTGGGCGTGAGCACACGGGCAGATATTATGGGGAACGCGGCCGAGCGTCTGTTTGGCCAAAGCCCGGATTCGATTGCGGATTTGGCGAAGGATATCATTTTCGGTCAGCTGCGTCTGGTAATTGCGTCGATGACCAT
>JBEBXH010000022.1:0-70330 GCA_040391785.1 Victivallis vadensis | reverse complement strand
CCATCAGCGACCCCGTGAAAGAGCGCCGCGAAGCCTTCCTCGGCGAACTGACCGAAAAGCTCGAACTGAGCAATGTCGAAGCCGGAGAATGGGTCGACGTCAACTACGAAGAACGCCCGGTCAAATTCAGCGAATAATCAACCGCTGAAGAATTTTAAACACGGAAAACACGGAAAACACGGAATATTTTAAAAAAAGGTTTCTTTAATTATTATAGAAAAGAAACTTTCCGTGCCTTCCGTGTTTAATAAGAACGCCCGGTCAAATTCAGCGAATAATTTCCATGTCGCCGGACTTCAGCCATCCTTCGGCGTTGTCCGTGCGCACCAGAATCCAGTCGCGCCGCGATTCAATGATCTGAATGCGGTCGCCCTCGCGCAGCGTTCTTTCCACCTTGCCGGATTGATCCGAGGGGAGAGAGCGCAGCCGCGTACCATTGTGCAGCACAGTCGCCTGATCTCCGGCGTAGCGTCCGTTCAATTGAGTGAACAGTGCCGTGCCTGCCGCGAGGGTAATTACCCCGATTGTGATCAATAGCAGTAATTTACGGTTGAATCCGAGCCTGCGGCGAACTGCCGCCCCCAGCCAGAAGCAGCACCAGGCTCCCGCCAGCACCAGCAGCCAATGATCGGGCCGAAGGCTGTCGCGAACGGCCAATACGAGGTCGCCGGGGTTGGCAATCTGGCCGATTTCCGGCTGCATCAGTTTGCGGCGCACGAAGTTGAGATTTTCCGTGATATCGCTGTCACGCGGGGCCAGCAGGTGGGCTTTTTCGTAACAGGCCAGCGCCTCGCCGAGCTTGCCGGACTGGCAGAGCGCGTTGCCAAGGTTGTACAGCGCATACGGGCTGACTTTATCAGGACGGATCCGGCTGCGGAAGTATTCGGCGGCTGCGGTGAAGTCGCCGTTGTCATAGGCATTGAACGCCCTGGCTTCATCCTCGCTCATGTTGGCACAAACACCGGCCGGAATCAACAGGCACAGAATCAGCGCCACATATTTAAGCGCTTTGATGATTTTCTGCTTCAATTCGGTATGGTTCATCGCGGTACTGCCGGGCATAAAACCGGCATTGCCGGAATTCCTCAGGCACTCGGCAAGCTCCTGGTCTTTGACGATATCGGCCAACTCCGTGGCGGTGGTGCCGGGGGGCAATCCGAGGTAGTCGTTCAGCAGCGGCACCACTTCGGTCTGAATGATCCGGGGAATGTCTTCAGCCGGAGTGTTTTTCAGCAGGCGTTTGACCTTGCCGGCGGTGCCGAGGGCCTTGCGGCGGCGCAGAATGGCCGGGGAACCGTTCAGCTTGTCCCGGCGCATGAGCCGCATTTCGTTGATCACAAACACCAGCGGGCCGAGCAGGACCAGCGCCAGTACCCAGATGAAGTTATTCAGGTAGAACGGTTTGGAAACCGTGCAGGACATATCTTTTTTCAGGTACAGAATATTGGAGCGCGAGGTGTTGGTTTCGGGTTTGACCTGCGGTTCCACTTTGGCGGCGCCTTCCACCACCAGCTGCGAGGCGGATGCGCCCTGAATCAGGTTCCCGGCCGGTTTAATATCAACCTTTTGGGTAAAATCGAAGGACTGGTATTTATCGCTTGCTAGGTCGAAAACGGCGGTTTTCATCCGGAGCGTATCCTCGCCGGGGCGCAGGGGAATGACCACGTATTTAATCGTGGCGCTACCGCTCTGTTTATCCACTTCCGGCGGATAAACGCGGAAGCCGGGGAGGTCCAGTTTCGGCGCATTCAAGGTATCGAGGGAGCCACGGCCCTTGAGGTTCAGCGATAAAGTGAAGGGATCGCCGGCTTTGAACTCATCCTGCGACAGTTTGTACTCAACTTTCCATTCGCCGATCAGCCCGAGGAAATCGGTTCCGGCGGGAACTGCGGGCAGGGCCTTGACTTTCAATGGCGGAAAACTGACATTCAGCTCGTGAGCCACCCGGCGGGTACTCTGGAAGCCGAAGAAATTATCGAAATCACTGTCCCGGGAATTGCGGTTCGCCAGTTGGACTTCCGTTTGTACGACGGCATAGCCTTTGATCTCGCCGGTGGCCAGCGGGCGAATGGCCGCCCGGAAGGTCCGGATCACAAACCGATTCTTGTTGCGGACGGCATATTCGGGGCGGGGAACAGCCTCAAAACGCGGATTCTCGGGGTTCTGGTCCTTGTAATCGTGGTAGGAAACTTTGTCGAAATTAAGCTCCGGCCAGCCCATCCCGGCGCGCGTGCCCTCCATGATAAACACTTTCACCTCCACCGGAACCTCTTCGCCGATGTAAACTGTCCGGTCGCCAGTGGTGAAGCGGCCTTCCGCGAAAACCTTGTCTTTGAGCGGCAATGACTCCTCGGCGGAATCCTGCTGCTGCCGGCGGGCCTGGCGCAGATTGTCGGTGGTGACGATTTCGAACTTGACGGGTCTGGTGGTGACGGTGTCGCGGCCGACAACCACTTTCAGCGCCGGAATTTCCACCGTTCCCGCAGACAGGGCGACAGCGGTGTAGCCGACGCTGGAGTTGGCGCGGCCATTGATGATTTCGGTTTTCGAGCTGCGGCTGTTCGGGTACCATTGGACGCCTTTCAGCTCGGGGAAATTGACAATTTGAGGTGTGCTGCGGCCGTCGTTACTCAGCCAGAGGGTGAAGCGTTCGCCCACGGCGACGATGTTCGGCTCTACCGTGACGGTGACCTCGGCGAAGCCCAGGGCCGCCGTCAAACACAATATCAATGTCAGTAGTGCTCTCATCTTACACTTACCAATCCTTTTCCACTTTGATGTCTTTCGCTTTTTCCTGACGCATGGCTTTTATGGCGTCGCGCAGGTTTTTCTCGTCTTTGGCCATTTGTTCAAGCAGCGTTTTCGCCTGCTGAGGGTCGATTTTCTGTTCCTCGGGCTGAGCTTGCTGGGGTTGCGGTTGCTGCTGCTGATCTTTGTTCTGATCTTTATTCTGATCCTGCTGGTCCTTATTCTGATCTTGTTTATCCTGTTGATCTTTATTCTGATCCTGCTTGTCCTGTTTATCCTGCTGGTCCTTATTCTGATCTTTGTCCTGATCGTCTTTTTTCTTCAGGATTTCGAGGGCTTTCTGCAGGTGTTCCGTGGCCTTGGCGTCATCGGATGCGATGACTTTCAGGGCTTCCTCGACTTCCTTAAGAGCTTCGCCGGAATCCTGCAGCATTTGCTGCTGCTGGAGCTTCTGCGAGAGCTCGTTCAGGCGCTTGACGGTCTGGCGCGTTTTCACGCTCTTGTCCGGACGGGCTTCCTGGCCGGCGGCAATGGATTCTTCCAACTGTTGAATCGACTGCTGGTGTTTCTCCTTGAACTCCTTGATATCCTTTTTCAGGTCGTCGGCGATCTTGTGGTCGCGCAGCAGCAACTGCTGGTTGACGGCAAAGTTGGCGCCGGTGGACTGGTCGGCCTTGGTCTCGGTCATGGAACGGAGATACATTTCCTCGGCTTGATTCAACAACTGTTGAGTGGTAGACAGGGCCTTGTCGGCGTTATCCAGATTCTGGGGAAGCTGGGTATTGGCTTCGAGGAGCTGGGCGCGGGCCTTTTCGTGGAGCAGCACGCCGAGATTGTGGAAGGCGCGGCCCCGGACCAGCGGGTTGTCCGTGGCGGTATTGATCGATTTTTCGTAAAGCTGGTCGGCACCGTCCTTTTTCTCCAGCTGGGTTTCGCGCCCGAGGTTATAAAGTGTGGCCGGGTCCGAAATGACGGGAGTTGTGTCCTCGGTCTTTGGCGGCGGCTTCAGCTGCAATTCATCCGGAACGGCGGGTTCGTCCTGAGCACGGAGCGGCAGGGCCAGCAGGGCCAGCAGAACCAGTGCCGTGGCCGTTTTGCGCCCGTTGAGGTAGGGACGCTCTGAGAGCCCGAGGTAGAGCGCCAGCAGCGCCAGCGCGCCGATGATAAAGTAGTGGAAACGCTCGATCGGACGGGTCCGGGTGCCGCTGTCGAACTCCTGGGGTACCAGCGCGTCGATCTTGGCATTGAGCGCTTCGAGGCCGGGGTTGGTTGTGGTCGAGCGGATATAAAGGCTGCCGGGGATTTCCTGCTGCAGCTTCAGCAACAGGTTTTCGTTCAGCGTGGTTTTGACCAGTTCACCCTTGGCGTCGCGCATGTGTCCGCCGCCGGGCAGGGGCACTAGCGCCGGGGCGGAGGGATCGCCCATGCCGACGATAAATAACGGAATATTCTTCGCTTTCAGGTCGTTGATGACATTGGTGCTGTTGCCCTCGAGTTCCTCGCCGTCGGTGATCAGGACCACGGCGCGGTTGTCGCCCTCGGCGGATTTGAAGGCCTGAGCGGCTTTTTCCAGCGCACGCTGCAGATTGGTGCCGGGCAGGGGAATGGAGTTGGTGTCGAGCTCATCCAGATACTGGTTGAAGCTGGACATATCGCGCGTCAGCGGACACTCCAGAAACGCTTCTCCGGCAAAGGCTACCAGCCCGTAGCGGTTGCCGCCTGAATTGGCGGAAAGCTGGTGCACCAGCCACTTGGCATGCTCGAGCCGCGAGGGTTTGATGTCGTCGGCCAGCATGCTTTTTGACACGTCGAAGAGGACCATCAGGTCGCGTCCCTTGGCGTCATACGGCACAATGCTCATGCTCCACCACGGCCGCGCCATGGCGACGAAGAGCAGCACCACCACCAGACACAAAATGAAAAAACGCAGGTGCCGACGGGCATGGTTCACGATCACGTGGGCCGGGTCCCCGGCGCGGGCGCCGAGGATTGCGGTCAACAGTTTTTTGCGTCTCACCGCCGCCCACCAGTAAACGAGGATCATGACGACCAATACGACGGGCAACAGCCAGAAAATACCAACATTCAAAAAATTCATATACCGTAAATTTCATCCTTTCATATGTAATGAATAGACAATACTCCCGGTGAGAAGTTCTGTTATTTTGATGATTTTTTGCGACTTTTTCCCTGCGCCTGGGGGCCGCGTTTGACCGTTTTCGGGGTCCGGATCGGGGTTTTGCGGGCGGCCCGGGCGGCGCGGTCATACGTCGGCTTCTTGACGGTATGAAAGCTCTCTATCTTCTTTGGGCGCGGGCGCATTTCGATGACGATCGGCAGGCCGGTGAAGTCGAACGCTTCCCGCAGGTAATTGCGCAGATATGCCAGATAGTTATCGGTGCAGAGCTCCTTGCGGTTGATGAAGAGCACGAAGCGCGGCGGGTTGTTGCCGGCCATGGTCGCATAGTAGAAACGGAGTGTGGTGAGCGCTCCGGACGGCGGCGAGTTGCGCTCAAATGCATCATTGACCACGCGGTTCAGTACGGCGGTCGGGATCTTCACCTCGGCTTGGGCGCGAACTTCGGCGATCCGGTCGATCAGGTTGCGGATGTTCCGGCCTTCCAGTGCGCTGATGAAGTCCACGGGCGCGTAATCCATGCCCGGCAGGGTATAACGGAGCTCGTCGATCAGCTCTTTCTGAGCGGTTTCGGAGCAGATATCGTATTTATTGGCCGCAATGATGCAGGCTTTGCGGGATTCCTGGATCAAGCTGGAAATCTTGCGGTCCTGCGCGGTCAGGCCGTTCGGGGAGGCCTCAACCACAAAGATAATCATGTCGGCGCGCCCGATGGCGTCCGCGGCGCGCATGGCGCTGAAAACTTCCACCGCAGAGTCGACCTTGGAGCGGCGGCGCAGCCCGGCGGTGTCGATCAGCTGCACCGGCACCATTTCGTCCTGATAACGCATGGTGAGTTCGATGTCGACCGAGTCGCGGGTGGTACCGGCGACTTCGCTGACCATGACGCGCTCTTCACCGAGCAGGGCATTTACCAGCGAGGATTTGCCGACGTTCGGACGGCCGATGACGGCGATTTTGAAGGGTTCGGGCTTCTCCGGAAGTTCCTTGACTTCGGGAGCGGCGATCCTTTGGAGCACCTTGTCGAGCATGTTGCCGATGCCGCGGCGGTGCAGCGCCGAAACCGGAAATACTTTATCGAAACCGAGGCGGGTAAGCTCCTCTGCCGCCTGGTCGAAGCCGACGTTGTCGGCCTTGGTCGGGACCATCATGATCGGTTTGCCGGAATCGCGCAGCTTGGCGGTGACTTCCTCGTCGAGGGGCACGATGCCCTCCTGGGTATTGGTCACCAGCAGCAGCAAATCGGCGTCGGCCACGGCGGCCTCGACCTGATTGGCGATGGCTTTGTCCCACATATCGGAGCGCTTGTGCGAGAAATTGCCCAAGCCGCCGGTATCGATCAGCAGAAAATGGCGTCCGCGCCAGGAAACCGGCGCCGCCAAGCGGTCACGGGTCACGCCGCTTTGTTCGTGGACGATCGACAAACGCCGTCCGATGATCGCGTTAAACAACGCGGATTTTCCGACATTCGGCCGCCCCACAATCACTACAGTCGGCAGTTTGGTTTCAAATTGAGCCATGGTTTTCTCCAGATAATTATCAAACCGTTTAATATAGCGCGGATTGTGAATTTTTAAAGTCAGGATGCCAGAAAATCGGTCAATTGGGTGATAATGGCGCTTTTTTCGGGGAAATCGGGGAGCTGGGCGCACATCCGCTCGAGGTAGCGTCTTTCGCGGAAATACTGGCGGGAACGCTTGATGTTCAGATCGTGAATCCAGGCCAGCTGGCAAATTTTGAAGTCGTTGATCGTGCGCAGCGAGGTCATGGCGACCGGTTTTTTCGCCAGCAGCGCGGCGATGACTTCCGGGGTGATTTCGGGGGCGTCCGGCAGGTCCAGCGTCACGCTGTCGAGGATCGACGGGTTTTCGTAATAATCCAGCACCACGCGGTAGATGTCGATCTTGTCCGCGTCGCGCAGCACCTCGGCGAACAATCTTTC
Source organism: Victivallis vadensis (assembly GCA_040391785.1). Lineage (GTDB taxonomy): Bacteria > Verrucomicrobiota > Lentisphaeria > Victivallales > Victivallaceae > UBA5239. The sequence goes on along the minus strand of JBEBXH010000022.1, from coordinate 63,503 downwards.
CCGCGACTTGAGTTCGGCCGGGATGGCGGCGCGGTTATGGTACAGGATCGAGTCGCAGATCAGCCGCTGTTCATCCTCGGGCAGGTGCGAGAGCAGCCTCAGTTCATAGATGACCTGAACGCCGAGGACCGAGTGGTTTTCGGATTTGGCGTCGGCGAAGGTGCGGTACTTGCGGTACTGCATGAAGCGCCCGATGTCGTGCAGCAGACCGGCCATTTCCGCCAACTGCAGGTCGTTCCGGTCGGAGGTCAGGGACCGCATCAATTCCAGCGCGACTTCGGCCACGTTGAAGCAATGGTCGCGCTTCAGCGTGATCATCAATTTCTCTTCCTGATCGCCGGTCAGGAAACCGTCCGCATACGCAATAAATTTGTCTTTCAAGTTTTTCATAATTGAAACCTGTTATTTCCCTACTGTCTCCTCGCCTTATAAGTTAACACCGGAATGGATATTTTCAATTAATTCCGGTAATTCTGCTGGACAAAAATTGTTTGGGGTGATAAATTATATACTTTCATGACGGAGTAGTATGATTAAATGAATATAGGCGTTTTTAAGCCGATTGAGCTGACTGACGGCGAACTTTTTCGGAAAAAATTCAGCATTTTGAATCGCCGCAGCTGCGAGTGTAATTTCAATAATTTGTTTTTCTGGAGCACGGTTTACGACGAACAGTTTACCGAGGTCGACGGGCGGTTGCTCGTCTGTGCCTTCAGCATCGAGGAAACAATGTTCCCGATCGGTGAATTTTTCGCCCCGGCCGAGCTGGCAGAAATCATGCGGACCCTTTGCCGGGAAAAGCAGTTCTGCGGCTGGATCTACGACGTGCCGGAGCTCTATGTATCGGAATACCGGGACGAGATAAAGAAATATTTCGAGCTCGAAACGTCTGAGGATTATTACGACTACATTTACTCCGCGCAGTCACTGGCCGAGCTCCACGGCGAGAAGCTCAATAAGAAGCGCAATCTGATTCATCAGTTCCACACGGAATACCCCGATTCGTACTCCGAGGCGCTGACCGGGGCGAATGCCGCGGAAGTGTTGGAATTCGCGCTCGCCATGAATGAGATCATCAGCGAAGGGACCGACACGCTTGCCGATGAAAACGGCGCCCTGAGCAAGACGTTGAACAACTTCGACGGCCTGACTTCCGAGGGGTTGGTGCTGCGGGCGGCGAATAAGGATATCATCGCATTTGCCATTTTCAGCCGGACGAATACGGATACTTACGACATACACTTTGAAAAGGCCAAACGCGAGTACAAAGGTTCATCGCAGGTGATTAACCAGCTGACCGCCGAATTGCTGCACGAACGCGGCATTCCCTACATCAACCGCGAGCAGGACCTGGGCTTGCCGGGGCTGCGCAAGGCCAAGCACTCTTACGAACCGGAATTTCTCCTCAAACGCTACCGTCTTGGTCTTAAAAATTGAGAATGGTGAATTGAGAATTGAGAATTTGGGAAAGTTGACGGACTCTGTCAATTTTCCTATTTCCTTATAATTCTCAATTCTCAATTCTCAATTCTCAATTGAAAAATCAGCGGGGCAGGGGTGGGAGCTTCTTCGGGGTTTTGCGGCTGTGGCGGATATATTCCAGCATGCGTTCTTTCTGTACCGGAGTCGGCATCATCAGCAGATTGAAGCGCAGGTTGTGAGCGAATTCCTCCGAGTTCATCAGCCCCATGTGAGCGGCGCGGACATGGTAAATACTGTGCCATCCGATCGGCGAGTCGATGAAGGGCTGCCACACGTCCGAGGGCGAACGGTCGAAGCGGGCGCTTGAGGTCAGAATCTTGCCGTCACCGGCATCATAACGCGAAATCTTCAACCGGCCGGTATCGCGATTTGCCCGGACTTCACGCACGGTATTGACCGCATCGCCTGCATACAACGTCAGACGCACATGTTCCGGCGGAGTGCCCGGCACCTGCATGGCGCGGACGAATTGCGAGGCGCGGGTCAGGCATTTTCGCTGATGATCGAGGGCGATCTGGAGGCGTTCCTCGCGGGTACGGACATTCGGCAGCAGAATCTGCAGCACCCAGTCCTGAGCAGGATTGGCCAGGCTCCACTGCATTTCCGTCCATAACTCAGGATCGAAAATATCAGGCGCGGGGCCGCCGGGGTCGTCTTCCCAGACCACCGGGCGATATTCCGGCAGCGGCAGCATCTGGTAATAGCTTGGGAAGGTACCGACCAGGGCCGGGGCGTAAACCGGAGCGCCGGACGCCAGCCTCAAGCCGCCGGTCATTTCCAGCAAGGTGTCGAGGTAACCGGCGTTCGGGGTGCCGACCACCATCAATTTTTCGACGTTTTTGGCGCCCGACCAGTTCAATTTGGGCAGGGAAGTGCCATCCGAAGGCAAATCCTGATCGCCGTACTGCAGGTAGTAACGCGCCAGCAGTCCGCCCATCGAGTGCGCCACGATATCGAATTTGACGTCGTATTTCTGGATGCCGTGGTATTTTCGATACATGCGCTGGATATAGGTTTTGCGGTCCTGGATGAAGCGGTGCAGCGCGGCGGCATTTTCCGGCAGGTCGCGCCGCCAGTCATAATAAAAGAAAAACTGAGTATAATAATCCTTATCCGCGGGCAGGGGCTTGGTATCGCTGTAGTAGCCGCTGGATTGCAGCAGATCGATGATGTCGCTGTAGCCGGACACCGAAAACGAGAAACCCATCAGCTGGATATTCACATGGTCGAGCATGGTAAAGGCCGAAGTGCCGTTTTTCAGCTCGGACAGGGGCTTGCCGATGGCCATCGGGTGAGCGAACATGTGCATTTCTGCCGGGGTCTGGCTGGCCGTGCTGAAGGTGCCCCAGAACTCCTGTCCGGTGGCGTTGTCGCGCAGCCGCGCTCCCAGGAAGCCGTGGATCACGATCACCGGATTGCGCAGCGGCCCCTCGTAGCCGAAGGAGCGCTCGGCCAGTTCGCTGAACAGGGGCTTGGCAAACGATTGTTTGGACTGGTACGAGCCGACCGGGTCGCTTTCGCAGCCGGTAAACAGCAGTGCCGCCACCAGAATGACCGTATATCTGAGAATCATGCCTGCTCCTCTGATTGAGACTGTTTGCGAACCGCCGGTTCCGGCAGATTCAGGAATTTATGGTAATCCTGCGCCATCATGGTAATGGCTTCGATGTAGCGTTTGAGCTGCTGGCGGTCGCCGCAGATGCTGACCACCCCGGCGGTGCCGCCGTCAACCGTGGGCATGGCCAGGTTGCCGATCGACATGAAGCCGTTTTCCTGCAGGTCGCTGAGGGGGCTGATGAACATTTCGGCATCGCGGATCACGGTCAGGCCCACCGTGCCGAGGATATCCCCGGTGGCCTTCGGAAAGAGGTAGCGGGCGATGTAATAGAATAAGGGATGGATCATGGAATAGAGTTCCAGCAGCTCGTAGCTCTCGCTGCGCCCGGCCCGGGTGCGCCAGACGCGCCAGTTGAACTCCTTCTGGAAGCTGATGAAGCCCTCAATGGGGTCCTTGCTGTCGCGGTATTGTCCGGGACGGATGAAAACCAGGCTCAATTCCCGCTCGTTGATCCGCCCGGAGTCCTCGATCAGGTCCACCGGAAACACCACCTTGCTGTCGGCGAAAGCCGGGTGTTGGGCCAGCCCCCAGATGATCATGCCGGCGATGGTGGCCTGTCCGCCCATCTGGTTGAAATAACGCTCGTTCATGATTTTGCGGATCGCCAGAATCGATTCAAAACTGATGTAAACCCGGGCCCGGAAAAGCCGGTTGCCGTAGTAGAACATTTCCGGACGGGCCTCGCGGCTGCCGAGCGCGGGGTACTGGATCTGCCCCTGCGAGCCCCACTCGGTTTTCAGTTGACGCAGCAGTTCCTGCATCGGCACGCCGTCCACGGGCACATGGTGGTATTGCAGCCACAAATCAACCTCGGAATAATCCGGGGTGAAGCGGCAGATCACATTGAGCAGGCCCCAGCCGGGGTGACGGTAGGTTTTGATGTCCGGCGTGGCGAGGCGGCGGCGTAGCGGCAGTTCGCTTTTGTCGGACAGTACCTCGCAATGGATAAAGGTGGCGGTGAGCAGCCGGTCGACCAGGCCGCGCAGTTCCAGTCGCCCGGTGAAGCCGACGCCTTTTTCGCCGCGGACCGCCCAGCGGCGCATTTTGCGCGAGATCACGGTCGGACGCTTCAACGCGTTGGTATTGAGGTTGGTGTTGTAAACTTCCACCAGTTTGCTCAGGGCTTTCTGGACATGGGCGTCGGTCAGGACGGAGAAATAGTCACGTGTCTGGTCGAGGTGGGCCTCCAGCTTGACGAGTTTGCCCTTGCTGTCCCAGAAGGCTTCGACGATATCGGTGAAAACGAGCTTACGGCGGCCGAGCTGGAAAAAGCCGGGTTCCACCGACCAGTGCACGTCGCTGTTCTGCCGCAGGAAATCGGCCAGCCGGGTAATCAACTGATGCCGGGCGGCGTTGTAATTGGGGGGCTGGGCATTTTTGTAATACCGGAGCCGGAAGGAGCCCAGCACGAATTTCGAGTATTCGTTGCGGAGGAAAATCCCGGTGGCCTTGCGCCAGCCGTTTTCCTCGGCGCGCATCCCCATCTTTTTCAGGAGCTGGAGGATTTTGACGAAGAAAAAGATCAGCGTGGTATCGAGGCGCCAGCGGTCGATCAGCTTGCGCATTTCGAGGTTGGAACTGGCGGGGCGGCGCTGCTTCATCCTGGTGGCGGTATTGTTCAGGATTTCGTCTTCCTGGATGAAGGCCGTGACCAGCCGGGCCGTGGTTTCCGGAAATTCTTCCTGCGGGATGTGTCCGCAATCCGGCATGACGGTCAACTTGGAGTCCGGGATGGCCTGCTGGTAAAATTCGGCATCGGCGAGCTGGGTCAGCCGGTCCTTGTCGCCATGAATAATCAGGGTAGGGACCTCGATGGACCACAGCAAACGCTTGAGTTTCTCCATATCGGGAATCAACTTCTGCTGCATGGCGGCGATAATGCTCTCGCGGCTGCCGGGAGCCCGGAAGTACTCGCTGTAAACGGCCAGATTCTGGCGGTTGATCTTCTGTCCGCTCGCGTACATGTAGTGCAGAAAGAGATAAGCCGTAACCTCGTGGCTGTCAAATTTGAGCAGCGGATTTTCCTCGGAGAGCGAGGTGACCCGGGCGGTGAAAAGCGGTTCTTCGTCGTGGAACCCGATGCTGCTGATCAGGATCAGGCGTTTGATACGGGATTTGATCTCCGGGTTTTCCTGCGCCAGCAGACTGGCGGTGCCGCCGAGGGAATAGCCGATCATGATGAAATTGTTCAAATCGAGCTTGAGGATAATCTGTTCGAGCAGGAACGCCTGATTTTTCGGCGACAACCGCTCGAAGTTGTCCTTGGATGAACTGCCGAAGCCCCGCAGGTCGACCGCGATGTAGTGGTAGTTCTGCGGCATGAAGGACATCATGGCCTCCCAGGACCCCGGAAATGCCGCAAAACCTCCGCTCAGGAAAATAGTCTGACCGTTGCCGCCGGTTTCGTAGCAGGACACGAATACGGTGGCGTTGGATTCGTCTTTCAGTTCGAGGTATTTGCGCTCAATTGCCATCGCAGCTCCTGTTCAAAAAATCATCGATCAACTCCCGGGAAATGCTGCCCTGCTGCGGGATATCCGGCAGGTGATCCGGGGTGAACCATTTGGCGTCATCGATTTCCTCGCCGTCGGGGCGGATTTCGCCAGCGGAATACTCGGCGGTGAACCCGGCAATCAGCGAGTAGGGAAAGGGCCAGCTCTGGCTGCCGAAATAGCGGATGTCCTTAACCAGGATTCCGACCTCCTCGAAGATTTCGCGGTGAACGCAGTCCTCGAGCGTCTCCCCCGCCTCGACGAACCCGGCGATACAGCTGTAGCGGTTCACCGTGAAGCTGCGGTTGTGCGCCAGCAGGATTTCGCCCCCGCGGGTGATCCGGACGATGATCGCCGGCGAGAGCCGCGGATAGAACTCCATGCCGCAGGCGGAACACGCCCGGGCGCCGGTTTTCGGGCTGATTTCGGTGGGGTGGCCGCAGGCGCCGCAGAAACGGTGCTCGCGGTTCCAGTAATTCAGCTCCACGGCGCGGGTTACAGCGGTGCTGGCCCCCTTCGGCAGACGGTGGATGAACTCGCGCATGTCGCTCCATTCGAGGTGATCGGGCAGTTCATCCGAGGGCAGGGTGATCGCATAAAAATTCTTGCCCGAACTGTGTCCGGCGAGCAGCGGCTCGGCCCCGGGCAACCAGCGGAAATCCTCGCGGGTCGGCAGCTGATGGTCAGCCTTGCGGATGGCGAGGTGGCGCCGGAGCCCGGCGATCCAGTAACCGTCGGCGGTGTCGAACGGGAAAATTTGGGCTTTGGCGGGATTGAAGTTCATTCCGGTTTCTCCAGATTCAAAAAGCGGAAGGCATTGGCCGTGGTGATTTGGGCCAGTTCCTCCGTGTGCAGACACTTTTCGTCGGCGACCTTTTCCGCGACATGGACGAGGTAGCCGGGGTGATTCGTTTTGCCCCGGAACGGCACCGGAGCGAGGTACGGGGCGTCGGTTTCCAATAACAGGCGGTCGAGCGGGATCACCCGCAGCGTTTCGCGGATATTATGGGCCTTGGGGAAAGTGACCATGCCGGTGATTCCGAGGTAGAAGCCGAGCTCCAGAAATTTCTCCGCCCAATGCGGCGTGCCGCTGAAGCAGTGCACTTCGCCGCGACCTCCACCCGAGGCGAAATCGCGGAGCATCCGGTGCCCCTCGGCGTAAGCGTCGAACTTATCGTCCTTGTCGCGCAGGTGGATTACCGCCGGGAGGTTCCAGTCGAGCGCCAGCTCAAGGAACCGTTCCAGTACTTTGAATTGGATTTTGTGCTCGGAGTGATCGTAGTAAAAGTCCAAGCCGAGCTCGCCGATGGCCGCCAGTCGCGGATTCGCGCGGAACTGTGCAAAGCGGTCCATGGCGTCGTCGAACTCTTCGGCTCCGTGCGGGTGTACCCCCACCGCGAACCAGCAGTCCGGCACCTCATTGGCAAAGCGTTCGGCCTGCAACGACTCCTCGCAGCCGCCGCCGACCGCCAGTAAATAACGCAGGTCTGCCGATTCGACCAGTTTCAAGTAGTCCGCCGGCGAGAGCTCCCCGTCATAGTGAAAATGTGTGTCAAATAATTCCATAGTGGTGGTAATATATCACAACTTCTGAAAAATGGAATGGAGATTTCCCGAAAAGATGATATATTAAACGGAATATAACACAGAAATATTTGAGGTTTAAGTGATCATCAGGGACATTAAAGAGACTGCATCCGAGTTCGATGTGATTATTGCCGGCAGCGGGCTCGGCGGGCTGACCGCCGCCAACGTACTGGCACGCCAAGGGCACCGGGTACTGCTGACGGAACAGCATTTCCAGCTCGGCGGGCTGGCGACTTACTTCCGGCGCAAACAGCATATTTTCGACGTGGCACTGCACGGATTTCCCATCGGCATGCAGAAAACCCTGCGCAAATACTGGTCGCGCGAAATGGCCGATCATATCGTCCGGGTCCGGAGCATCCGCTTCGACAATCCGCAGTTCTCGCTGGAAACCACCTTCACTGCCGAGGATTTTACCGAAATTCTGGTCAATCACTTCAAGCTCGACCGTGAGGTGGTGAACGCATTTTACAAAGAGCTCGGCGAGATGAATTTTTATGACGCCAACCCGATGCTGAACGGCGAGCTCTTCAAAAAATATTTCCCGGGGCGCAACGACGTCGTCCGGCTGCTGATGGAGCCGATCACCTACGCCAACGGCTCGACGCTGAGCGAGGAAGCGATCACTTACGGTATTGTTTTCTCCAATTTCATGAGCAAGGGGTGCTACACTTTCTCCGGCGGCACGGACCTGATGCTGAAAATGATGGAGGAGGAGCTGACGAAAAACGGCGTGGCCATTGTCACCCGGGCCCGGCTCGAAAAGATCAATCAGGTCAATGGCCGGGTGAACTCGGCGGTGATCAACGGCCGCGAGATCAAATGCCGCTCCGTGGTTTCAAACGGCAATCTGCTGAACACGATCAATCAATACGCCGGACGGGAAAACTTCGCGCCGGAATTTCTGGACAAGGTCGACCGCGTACGTTTGAACACCAGCAGCAGTCAGGTTTATATCGGACTGGCGCCGGGCGAGAAATTCGATTATATCGGCGATTTGCTGTTCACCTCGGAGCATCCGGAGTATGACCCGGAGGCGATCTTGCGCCATCACGGTTCCAGCCGCACGTATTCGGTTTATTACCCCGAAATCCGGCCGGGCTCGACGGATTACACGATCGTGGCGTCCATGAACGCGCGCTATGAGGATTGGGCTGGCTACACCCCGGCGGAATACGCCGCCAACAAGGAAAAACTGATCGACGACACCCTCAATGCCCTGGAAAAATACCTGCCCGGAATCCGGCGCAAGGTCGACTATACCGAGGCGGCCACGCCGCTGACCTTCCAACGCTACACCCTGCACGGGCATGGCTCGTCTTTCGGCACGAAATTCGAAGGGCTGGATATCAGTATGAAACTGCCGGAGCAGTTCGGGGGATTGTTCCACACGGGTTCGGTGGGCATTATCATGTCTGGCTGGCTCGGCGCCGCCAATTACGGCGTGATCGTGGCCAACAATGTCGATAAATATCTGGTTTAGCCGGGTTTTCTGCTTGAATTTATCTTTTTCGAAGCTTAAATTACCCTATAACAAAACCTGACGGATTTCATTTATGTATAAAGCAAAAATTACCATTGTCGGCGGCTGCGGCCATGTGGGGCTTCCGCTGGGTTTGGTGTTGGCTGACAGCAATTATCAAGTTACCCTGCTCGATGTCAATCAGAAAAGTGTCGACAATATTAACCGGAAAATCATTCCATTTCAGGAAGAAGGCGCCGAGGCGCTGCTGGCAAAGTACGGCGGCAACCTGCTGGTGGCGAGTGCGGATCCGGAAGTGCTGCGGGATAGCTCGATTGTGATTTTTTCACTGGGCACCCCGGTCGATGAACATCATAATCCGAGAATTGCCGACCTGGTAAACGGCATCTGGAATTACATCGATTATCTGGATGCGGAGAAATTGATTGTTCTGAGAAGCACCTTGTTTCCTGGAACTTCGGAGTTGCTTGTCAATAAATTCGTCAAGCGCTTCGGCCGGGTGAAGCTGGCGTTTTGCCCGGAGCGGATTGTTCAGGGCAAGGGTATTGCGGAAATACACGAACTGCCGCAGATTATTTCAGGCAATAACGAAGATGCGGTAGCGGAGGCCAGGAATTTATTCGGCGACATCTCCCGGGGCACGATTGAACTGCCCCTGAAAGAGGCGGAAATCGGCAAACTGTTTACCAATTCATGGCGTTACCTGGAGTTTGCCATTGCCAATCAGTTCTACTTGCTGGCGGAGGAAAACGGGCTCGATTTCTATCGTATATTCGGCGCTATTACAGGGGACTATCCGCGCGCGAAAAGTTTTGCCAAAGCAGGGTTGGCGGCGGGGCCTTGTCTCTTTAAGGACACCATGCAGCTGGCGGCTTTCAGCAACAATAATTTTTTCCTCGGGCAGGCCGCGATGCTGGTGAACGAAGGATTGCCGAATTATCTGGTGATGGATATGAAGCGTAAGCTCGGCGGCAATTTGTCCGGCAAGTCGGTGGCGATCCTCGGCATGACGTTCAAGGCGAATAATGATGATACGCGCGAAAGTCTCTCTTTCAAAATAAAAAAACAACTGGAATTTCAGGACGCGAACGTGATTGTTTCAGATCCGTATCTGCCGGATTCTGTTCCACTCGAGGAGGCTTTACGAACTGCGGACGGGATTATCCTCGGCACTCCGCACCGTGAATACCTGGCATTGAAGCCAGCTTGTCCGTATGTCGACTGCTGGGGTATTTGGCATTGAGAAAATGAAAAGGAAAGGTGTATTATGAAAATATTGGTAAGTGGTTCCGCGGGGTTTATTTGCGGCTATCTGGTGGAAGACTTGCTGAATGCCGGGCATGAGGTTTACGGCATTGATAACTATTCGAAATACGGCAAGGTCGAAAAAAGCTATGACAATCATCCCCGCTACCATTTCGTCGAAGGAGATGTCAAGGATACGGCGCTGCTCAAGGAATTGATTGCCGAGTGCGACCAGGCTGTGGCCTCGGCGGCCATGATCGGCGGAATATCGTATTTTCATGAGATGGCTTATGAACTGCTGGCGGAAAACGAGCGGATCGTAGCTTCGACATTCGACGCCGCAATCTGGGCCTTCAAAACTCGCAGGCTGCAGAAAATCAACGTTATGAGCTCCAGCATGGTATTTGAGTCGACGACGCATTTCCCCAGCAGGGAAGGGGATGAGCGCAAATCGCCGCCGCCGCTGAGCACGTACGGTTTCCAGAAGCTGGCCTGCGAATACTTTGCCCAGGGGGCGTGGGAACAATATAAACTGCCGTATACGATCATCCGTCCTTTCAACTGCGTCGGCATCGGCGAGAAAAAGGCATTGTGCCATACCGATATCCGCTCCGGCAACGTCAAGCTGGCCATGAGCCATGTCGTGCCCGATCTGGTTCAGAAGGTGGTAAAGGGACAGGACCCGCTGCATATTCTTGGCTCCGGCGAACAGGTGCGGCATTATACGTATGGCGGCGACCTGGCGCGCGGAATCCGGCTCTGTATCGAGAAGCCGGAGGCGGTGAATCAGGATTTCAATCTTTCCACCCCGGTCTCGACCTCCGTGATTGAGCTGGCGGAAATGATTTGGCGCAAAATAAAAGGGGCGGAACAGCCATTTCGTTATACCTCAGATGAACCGTTCAAATATGATGTCCAGAAGCGCGTTCCGGCAGTGGATAAAGCCCGGGATGTTCTTGGTTTCACGGCCGATACCTCGCTGGAGAAAATTCTGGATGAAGTCATCCCGTGGATCGTGGAACAGGTTGAAATCGGGGGCATATGATGTCGCCGGTCTGCACCGTTCTGGTGCCCGTTTATAATGAAGGCAGCAATATTGAAGTGCTGCTCGGACAGCTGAAAGAAGCTTTGACCTTTCCGCATGAGATCGTCATCATCTACGATTTCGATGAAGATAATACACTGCCCGCGGTGAAACATGCTGAGGAAGAACTCGGCATTCAGGTGACTTTGCTGAAAAACAAGTACGGCCGGGGCGTCCTCAATGCCATGAAAAGCGGGCTGGAATCGGTGACCACACCTTACGCGATTATCACCATGGCTGATTTATCCGATCCTCCGGCCGTGATGAATGACCTGATCGCCAAGGCGGAAGCGGACCGGGCGGATGTCGTTTGCGCTTCGCGATATATGAAGGGCGGCAAACAGATCGGCGGGCCGCTCCTGAAGGGGCTCATGTCCCGCTGCGCCGGACTCACGCTCTATTATCTGGGCGGTATTCCCAGTCGTGACTCAACCAATAACTTCAAGCTGTACCGGAAATCGTTCATCGACCGGACGGCCATAGAAAGCACCGGCGGGTTCGAGCTCGGAATCGAGCTGGTTGTCAAAGCCCATATCAATAGCTTCAAAGTAGCGGAAGTACCTACGACCTGGACCGACCGGGTGGCGGGACAGTCCAATTTCAAGCTGATGAAATGGCTGCCCAAATACCTGAAATGGTATTTTATCGCCCTGAGCGACCGGTTGAAGAAATTTTCCGCCGGTTACGGCTTGAAAATCGCCTTGGCGCTGCTGATCTTATTTGCCATTGCCAATGGCTGGGAAATCTGCCGTTCGGCCGTCAATGTTCCATTTTCGGACGAATGGTATGTCATGGCCGACATGCCTGCGGATTGGAGTTCCTCATGGATTTTTTCCGCGCATAACGAGCACCGGATCGTTTTTACCAAATTTTTCATGCAGCTGCAGTATCACCTCAATCACTGGTATATACCGCTGAACATCTATTTGAATTATGTATTGTACCTCGGGATGCTGGCGTGGATGTATTGCCTGTACCGGCCGTCTTTCCGGAAATATCCGTTTCTTGCGTTGTTGCTGCTCCCCATGTTTTCGTTGTTGCTGCGGGATAACCGCTTGTGGCCGTTTATGAATCAAATGACTTTTATGCTGTTCTGGTCGGCCATGGCGGTTTATTTCGGCTTTCTGCGGCGGGACCGCTGGCTGGATATCGCGTTGTTCACGGTGTGTCTGATTCTGGGGATCTACTCAATGTCTTTCACTTATGCGGCCGGTATCCTGGCCGTTTATGCCTGGGTGAAGTTCTATTTCAACCGCGATAACCCAGGGCAGTGGCTCCGGCATCTGGTGCCGGTGTTGGCCGTGGGCGGCGTAATGGTGTTTTCCCTGTTCAATAATGCAAGTGTGACGGAAGGAGTAACTATGCCGTGGCAGGCGCAATTCTGGGAAGTGATGTTCGATCATCTCGGGCGCGGTATTCCCCGGTTCCTGGTTCCGGTGTTTGTCTTTGCTGTTCTGGGATTTATCGGATTGACCGTATTGACGGCTCTTGATCCCCGGAATTTGAAGGAACGTCATTTTCAGGCGGTTTGCGCGCTGGCGGCCGCATCCATTTTATCTGCTGCCGCGATTTTCATGAAACGGGGTGGAATCGGCTACCGCCATATGGAAGTTATCCTGATTGTCATTCCGGCAATCGCCGTTATCCTGATGCATATCCGCTGGAAATGGCTGCGGATTCCGATTTGTACCGCGTTTATCCTGCTTCAACTTGCCTATTGGCCGCCGCGCATGTACCTGGCGAATCACTACAGGGTATGGCAGGAAAAGCGCTTGCAGGAAAGCAATGACTTCAAAGTTTATGTGAAAACCAGAGATCCGAAATATCTGGAGAATATCATTTTCTCTTACAAACCGGGGGAACATCCGGATATGGATAAGATTCTGGAAAAGGATTGGTCCTTCTCAAAATAAGATTTTCAGCGGACGGTTTCGCTGACGATCAGGCGGCTGATGGCGGAGGTGTTGCCGACCGGCAGCCGTTCGCGGTAGGCGGGATGGGCGGCGTCCGGAGCGTAATTCAGCTCACCATTCTGGCGCAGGAAGTGGTTCAGGTCGATGATCCGCACGCCGTAGTCGCGCCCCAGTTTCCGCAATTCCTGTGATAGCTTCTGTTCCAGCTCGGCGTGATTTTCCATGGGGAGCGGTGTGGCGAGGCAAATGGTCTGGATATTTTTGTTGGCGCGCAATGCCTGAAGGATGGCGGCGAGGTGGCGGCTCTGGCTGCGCAGCGGAATCTGATCGGCTACGTCCGCGGCGGCAGGGATGACCAGCGCCAGATCCGCCTGGCTGCGGCTGATGTCCTGCAGCATCCGGGGCAGGTCGCGGCGCATCCGGAGCAGCGGCTGGTGGTCGCGGCTCCACGGCAGGAAGGTCAGGGCCAGTGATTTTTGCTTCAACGTATTTTCCAGGTCCGCGCTGAAATTGCCGAAGTCGTCGCCGATCAACAGCATATGACGGTAGGAAACGATCTGATTTTTGATTTTGGCGGGCAGTTCCCAGGTGCGGATTTCGCTCAGTGCGGGGCGGTGCAGCACCGGCACGACCAGCGCGTTCTGTTCATCCCGGAAATCGCCGTTGGCGTCGAGCGTGAGCGGAGGCAGTGTGTTCAGGGGGATAAAACGGAGCTTCCGCGAGGAGAAGATCAGTTCGGGAACCTTCAGTTCGAAGTCGATGTTCAGAGCGTTTTTCAGCTCCGCGCCTTTCAGGTGAACGGAATATTTGAAGGAACCGTCGCTGGCGTAGCGGTCCTCCTGGATCATTCGTTTCGGGGGAACAATAATTTCGCGTTTCCCGGTCTGGAACATGGGATTTTTTCGGTCGGGCGTGACCGAGAGGACGCTTCGGGCCGCGACCGGGAGCGCCGAGAGCATTTCGACGAACATCTCCAGCTCTTCATCCTCGTAAATAAAATCGGGAACGAACAGATTCAAACTCAAATCGGCGTGGAACCACGGTTTGTCCTTGCGGTCGGCGCGGAGCCAGAAAAACCGGGTCGGCGGGAAATCGTCGGTCATAATGCCGAATTGATCGCCGGGGTTGCTGATGAGGGTGGCTTTTTCGCCGATGAAGACCGGAGCACCGTTCAGGAGCCAGGTGATCTGCGGGCCGTTTACGGCGGCCAGTTCCTTCCATAACTTCTTTTCAGTCTTGGCGATAAATATATCGTACTGGCTGATCTGCTTGATCAGCGGGATGTCGACGTATGGCTTGCGCTGCATGGCCAGCGGCGGGTTCGGCCAGGCCGGGGCGAAATCGTTTTCGGTCAGCACAGCGAACTGCTCCGCGCCCGTTTTTTTCCAGGAGAGCGTGGCGATGCTGGAGGACTGGCGCTGGAAGCAGAAACGCACTTCGTGCAGGCCGGCGGTCAGGTTCAGTTTCAGGAATTTGTCGATAACGGGTTCGTTGTATTTGCTGAGGTGCAGCTGACCGTCGACATAGAGCAGGAACGAGCCGTTCGCTTCCGCTTTGAACTCGTATTCACCGTTTTCGGGCACGATCAGCTTGCCCTCCATGACCACCGCGATGTTGCGGCGCGAGTCAAAGGCGTCGTCCGTAATATGAAACAGTGCCTGGTTGGCGGAGAAAAAGACGCCGCGGTACGGCTGCTTGAAAATATTGATAAAGTCATTCATCGGAGCCTCCGGGGCACGCGCCTGCAGGTCCGGCAATACCCGGAAGATATTCTTGCGCGAGAGATAGATGCGCCGCCAGACCCAGTCCATGCGCGCCCGGGAATAACGGAACGGATCAGCATATGAACGCTCCATTTCCTCCTGCGAGAAGTAATTGATCCGGCGGGAGAGGTCGCGGTAGCGCCAGCAGAGATAATTTTCGCGGTCGAGCGGTTTGTTCCAGTCGCCGACAGTGACCGGTTCGGCCCGCGGATCCAGCACTTCCTGATGCAAACTGACCGCTGACGTGGCGAAGCAGCGCAGCAGGTACTTGAAGTTCCAGCCGTTGTCGCGGATGAAACGGTTTTCGAGGTTGTTGACCTGATTGTCCAGCCATTCCTTGCTGGTCCAGTAGCGGTGTCCGCGCCAATAGGCGTTGGTGTAAATCGTGCGGTCGGGCGGAATTTCGCCGTTCTGCGCTTTGTTCCACTGGTCGACCGGCGAGACTTCCGGCAACCCAAAGTAAATATAGCGGCGCGGCGAACCCGGGGCAGGAGCGATCACCAGCCCGAGGGTCTGATGGAGATAGAATGGAATTTTGTTGTCGGCATGGTCGCGGATGTCCACCCCTTTGCCCAGCAGGATCGGCATGGCGTAGTCGCCGAAGTCGAAATAGCCGTTTTCGCCGGGGCGGTCGGACTCCACGATCAGCCGGTATTCGGCCTCCGGCACGTGCCACTCGAGATCGAGGGTATAAGCGGTTGGCAGGGTTAACAGGAACAGGAGGCCGAGCAGTTTTTTCACTTTTCCACCTCCTCGACTTTGAAAACGACGTCGATCTGGAAGGATGGCACCGGCACCAGGACCACTTCGCCGGGCTTGGAAATGACCGTTTCGCGGCGGTCCAGCACCTGATTGGTCACGGTATCGCAGAAAGTCACCAGATAACGGCCCGGCTTGAGGCCGGGAGCCAGCTGGATCAGGTAGTCATGAAAATACGGAAGCCATTGGCCGGATGGCGGATAGTTGTTCATGTGTGGCCGGTTGAAAATCCAGCCGGCCATGAATTTATCGTTATTCATGGACATGCCTTGTATGATGTAGTTGCGCCCGACTGGCCAGCCGGTGTAAGTGTAGGCGAAATCCATATTGCAGTAATCGGAACCCCGGACCATAATGCGGTTCCGGAACATGCGTTCCTGAAAAGTTGCCGGGGCGTCGACCCAGTCGTGGCGTTGGCCCACCGAAAGCGGCATGTATTCGTATGATTTCGTCAGGTCGATGTTGCGGATGAAGTCAGTGAAGCCTTTGTAATGAGGATAGCCGTTGCGGATATGCACAAGGTCGTGCCACCAGGTAAAGGGCACGGCGGAGAGGTTCAGGAACAGTCCGAGCCAGGGGGCGGTGTGGATATCGGCCAGCCGGAACCCCGTTTGACCGGGGCCGGAGCTTGCGCCGCCCTGTTCGGTGATGATGACGGGACGCTCGAAATATTTCACCCCGGCGGCATGGCCGGTAATCAAGTCAATGAAGTGGACCCGGCGGGGATTGCGGTAGGCATCGCCGACGATGTAGTCGAAAACCGGTAGTGTGAGCAGTTTGTACCAGCGCAGCAGCCGGTTGTAATCGCTGCAATAGTGGGTGGTCAGCAGGTGACTGCCCTGGTCCATGGCGCGGAATTCGGAGGCGGCCTCCGTGTGCCACCTCATCAGGTCCTCGCTGTCATAGAGCTGCTGGAAGTTCGGCACCAGGTCGACTTCGCTCCAGAGTTCGATGCCGAAAATCGCCGGATCGGCACCCCAGCGCGCAGCGATATAACGGTTTCGTTGGCGATTCAGCTTGCGGGCGGTTTCGTTGGTGAAAAAATCGTTGGTGTTTTGCAGAAATGAACCGTTGGCGTCCTTGAACGGATTGGCGGTATTGAAGGGGTTGTCACCCCATTCCAGATTGGTGAGCTTGGTGTGGTTGTCGAGGGTCAGGTGCACATAAATATTTCGGGTGCGGGCAGTGTTCAGGATATGGTCGAGGCGCGAGGCATTGCAGAGGTTGTAGCGGCCGAGGCCGTGGTAATTCTGACGGGCGCTGTTCCACTCGATGGCGAAGCTCCAGGCGGCCATCCAGATCTCCACCGCGTTGATGCCGTTCGGAGCCATTTTCTCGAAATAGGCGTCGTAATCATAAGTGCCTTGATCCGGCAGGTGGCCGAATTCAAAGTCGATTTCGCTACGCAGGTCGACGTTGGTGTGGATGTTGATACCGACCGGGAAAAAGAGCTCGCCGTTGGCAAACCTCAGATTGTGATTGTTCGGGGCTACGCGGACGAAACCTTTGCCGGGGGCAACTTGCGCGGTGATCTTGCGCCACGGAGTCGAGGCGGTTTTGCCGGTGTGATCTTTCGCCAGCAGCCGGAACTCGTAAACACCCGGTTTCTCCGGGGTGAAGCGGAACGCCCAGTAAGCGCGCCCGGACGGGGTGTTGATTTCGGTGGTGAAATGCCGCTGCCGGGCATATTCCATGGTATAAAACGCCGGGAACTGCCGGGTGGAGCCGTCCGGATATTTGACCTCGTAATCGGCCATGATTTCATCGGGATCGAACGGATTGAAGTATTCGCGGGAGAGTTGGAAGGTGCTCTGCAGGATGTTGTTAACCGAGGCCGTCTCCGGCAGCTGCCACTCAAGGATGTTCAACGGGGCGTCCGTTCTCTTGCCTTCCAACCGCATGGCCCGGCACTGCAGGGTGTATTCGCCCGCGCTGTGATAAACGGAAAGCCCGGCGGTCAAACGGGAAACGGCGAAAAAGGTGTTCCACGCGCCCTGGTGTCCCTGCGGCATCAGCGGGCTGGTTTCGGGCGTGATATCGAGTTTCAGGGTTTGCCATTCGCCGGCGGCCAGCTTGAATTCGTTCGGATCCTGGAACCACCAGCCGTCCTTGTCCTTGACGAAAATGCTGCCGCGCAGTTCCCGGACGGCGGTCGAGTCGAAACGGACCTCGAAAACCAGCGTGGTTTTCTCCCATTCCTCGCGGGTCATGCGCGGCGCGGTGCGTTCTTTTTCGCGATAAAGCAGTGCGGTGCCGGAGTTTACGGTCACTTCGATTTTGCCGTCTTCGCCGGAGGGCAGGGCACGGCGGTCGCCGCCGCCGCTCTCCACAAACCAGGTGTCTGCGGCCATGGCGGGTGCCAGGAGCACCAGAATCAAGATATATAGAATACGTCTCATACCGTCAATAAATTCGAAAAAAGTTCAAATACGAGATTCAAAAAATCAATATCAAGGCTATAATATACCCATAAGCAGAAAAATGCCAAACATGAAATGAAAAATGGACGGAAATAAACTTGATACTTTGACGCGCGGGTTCATCGTACGCGCCGGCGATATTTGCGCTTATATCACGATCAGCCGCAGGCAGGGCGTATTTTATATCGCTCTGGCCGCCGTGTTGCTGGTGTTCCTGAAATACCGCTGGGATTACTTCGTCATGGCGCTGACCACGGTCATGGCGTTCTGGTACTTCAGCGCGGTGTTCTGCCGTTGTTCGGCGGCGGCGCTGTCGCTGCTCGGGCGCGGCGAAATCAAGGTCACTCCGGAGCAATACGCCTCCATCGACGAGGACGAACTGCCGGTTTACACGATCTTCCTGCCGCTCTACAAAGAGGCAAACATCGCCGGCAAAATCGTCCGCAACATGAACCGCCTGGACTACCCGAAGCACAAGCTCGACATCAAAATCCTGTTGGAAAACGATGACATTTCGACTCAGGAAGCGGTGAAGCAGTGCCATCTGCCGGATTGCTACGAGGTCATCATCATCCCCGGCATGGTGCCGAAAACCAAGCCGCGCGCCTGCAATTATGGTCTGGAGCGCGCCCGCGGCGAGCTCTGCGTGATCTACGACGCCGAGGACCGCCCTGAGCCGGACCAGCTGAAAAAGGCGTGGTATGTGTTCAAACACGCCAGCGCGGATATGGCCTGTGTTCAGGCGAAACTGAACTACGACAATTCGCGTTACAACTGGCTGACCCGATTTTTCACCATCGAATACTCGACCACCTTCGACCTGCTGCTGCCGGGGTTGAGCACCATGGACATGCCGTTGCCGCTGGGCGGTACGTCCAATCATTTCCGCACCGGGCTACTGAAACAGTGCGGCGGCTGGGACCCCTTCAACGTCACCGAAGATTGCGACCTCGGCATCCGGATTTACACCGACGGGCACAAAACCTGCGTGCTGGACTCCACCACCTGGGAGGAGGCCAATTCGCAGTTGTGGAACTGGGTCCGGCAGCGCTCACGCTGGGTCAAGGGGTTCATTCAGACACATCTGGTCCACACCCGGCACCCGCTCGACACGATCAAGCGCCTCGGGCTGCGCGGTTACCTCGGGTTCTATATGAACGTGGGGGCGACTTCGTTCATGATGCTGGCAAACGTGTTTTTCTGGATCGCCGGATTGGTTTACCTCGGGCTGCTCTGGCACGCATTGGCGCATGGCGACACGCTGGCGAATACGATCATCGGACCGCAGAACTTCAACGGTTACAATGGATTGGAGATTCTCGGCATGCGCTTCCGGGCGTGGCCGCTCCTGTATTGGGGGCCAACGGAGAGCGCGCTGTGGGCGGGGCTCTCGGTGGTGCTCTTTGCCGTCAGTATGCTGCTGCTGCTGGCAAATGGGTTGTTTGTACTGATTCATCTGGCGGCCTGCCTCAAGCGCCGCAATTATCATCTGGTGCCGATGGCATTTCTGATGCCGTTTTACTGGCTGCTGATCTCATTTGCCGCCTGGAAGGGCTTCATACAACTCTTTACCAATCCTTTTTACTGGGAAAAAACCAATCACGGCCTGTGCGCCGAACAGAAGGAACCCGAAAATGAAAAAGAAGAATTTCACGCTCATTGAACTCCTCGTAGTGATCGTGATCATCGCGATCCTGGCGGCCATGCTGCTGCCGGCGTTGAACAAGGCCCGCAACAAAGCACGGCAGACCTCCTGCATCAACAATCTTAAGCAATTCGGTGTGTTCAGCCTGGCGTATCAGAGTGATTACAACGACCGCTTTGTGCCCTGGATCTCGCGCCTGTACCCGGATTATACCCAGACGCTGGCGATTTACCACTGTCCGTTTGACGGCAACCCGGTGGATACGGCGCCCGCGGAGTGGCTGCAGTTTCAGCCCGGCGTGGACATCAGCGAATACAAAAACGCCTTCGACCGTCCCAATGCTTTGAGCGTGAGCATTCACGGCGCCAACGGCAACAATCCGAACTGGGACGTTGAGCGGATCAGTTATTTTTATGAATTCAGCGAAGCGGTCTGCAACTGGGTCATCGGCGGTGGTGGCGACGGCTCCAAGTCCTGGCAGGATATCAAGGTGGAAGCCATGAAAAACGGCTCAAATCCCTTCACCGGGGTCAAATACTCGGGTTCGTTGTCGATGTTTCCGATGATCCGCTGCTGCTGGCACGCGTCGCCGGCGCGGAATTACGCGCCGTACCTGAATCTCTCGGTACTTGGCAACTGCTTCTGGAGTTTGCAGGAGTGGGAGCAGGACTCCTGGTCGCTGTAAAATTTCTCGTTTCATTTTCCAATTTTCATTTTCAATTTTTCATTTCCCTGCTATAGTCTCACAACACAGTAAAATTTCAGAGGTGGAAATTGGCGATGTTATTGAATAACCCGACTTTGACAATTCAGGAAGGTTACGGCAAGAGCCGCGACTTCCCGATGGATAAAAATGTGGCGGTAATCGGGCGCGGAAACGAGTGCGACGTCATTATCAACAAAAGCGACGTGTCGCGACGGCACGCCGAAATCCGCCGTTCCGGAGATACTTTCCTGCTGAAGGACCTCGAGAGCGCCAACGGTACCTTCATCAATAACTCCCCGGTCACCGAGCCTTGTCCGGTCAAGCACATGGATGTGATCCAGATCGGGTCCAGCATGATCGTATTCAACGACCCGGACAGCATGACCCGGATGCAGGCCGTCGGCGTGGAGAAGGCCGACGGCGAGGAAATCAATTCGGTTGAGCTCCTGAAAAACGTGATCACGCTGTTGGAAGACAATATCACCAAGGTATTTAAAGGCAAGCCGGACGTGGTGCGCAATGTGATCGTCTGCCTCTTCGCCGACGGTCACGTGCTGGTGGAGGACATGCCGGGTGTCGGCAAATCCATCCTGGCGCAGACGCTGGCGAAGTCGATTCAGGCCAACTACAAACGCATTCAGTTCACGCCCGACATGATGCCGTCGGACATCACCGGCATGAGCATTTATGACACGGGCAAGAACGAATTCCGCTTTGTGCCCGGGCCGATTTTCGGCAATATCATTCTGGCGGACGAAATCAACCGTACCACGCCGCGTACCCAGTCGAGTCTGCTGGAGTGTATGTCCGAGTCGGTGATTACCATCGACGGGCGGCAGCACGTGCTGCCGAAGCCGTTTTTTGTGATCGCCACCCAGAACCCGGACGATTACCACGGCACGTACCCGCTGCCGGAGCCGCAGCTGGACCGCTTCATGATGAAGCTCTCCATCGGCTACCCCGCGCCGGAATCCGAGCGCGAAATCCTGACTTCGCAGGCGGAGTCGCATCCGCTGAACCGTATTTCGTATGTGATCAAATCCAACGACGTGCTGCGCTGCCATGCGCTGGTGCGCAAGGTGCATATTTCCGAAAAGATCAAAGACTACATCGTGGCAATCGCCAATGCTACCCGTGAGCATACCGCGCTGATCGGCGGCTGCAGCCCGCGCGCCTCGCTGGCGCTGATGCGGGTGACGCAAAGCCTGGCCGCGTATTACGGGCGCGATTATGTGATCCCGAAGGACGTGCGGGACATGGCAAAGCCGGTTCTGTCGCACCGTCTGCGGCTGAAACTCCGCAACCAGGGCGAATGGAAAAGCGTCCATGCCGTGCTGGACAGTATTCTCGAATCAATTCCCATGGATAACGAGGACAAAGGGGTATGATCTGGATTTTGCCGACGCCGCGCGGGATTGTGTTTTCGCTGGCAGCGGTCGGCGCGGTGGGGGTGGCGCTGATCAATGTCGGACTGGGCACCGCTTTGGCCGCGGCTTCGCTGGTCGGGATGGTCTGTGCGAGCTTCCTGATGGCGCTTTTTTCGCTGTACGGGTTCCGGATCCGCCGGGCGCCGTGCAATGACGGGCAGCGCGGTACCGGTTTGAACATGCCGCTGGTGGTAAGCAACCGTGGATTTTTCTTCCGGCAGGCGGTGGTGGTCAGCGAGCGTATTCCGTTTGCGCCGGGCGGCCTCTTCCGTTGTGTACTGCCGCCGATGCGCCCCCGTCAGGAAATCATTTTCGACCGTCAGGTGCCGACCCGGCGGCGCGGATTTTTCGAACTGAAGTACATCACGTTGATCGGGGGCGATCCGGCCGGGCTCTTTTCGCGTTTCAAAACGTACCGGCTGCCGGCCGAGGTCATGGTCGGCCCGGAGATCGTCAAGCTCGACGACCTGCCGATGCACCTGGAGGGGCGGGCGATTTTGTCGCCGGAAGGGCGGCCGCTGGGGATATCGGGTCACGGACAGGAATTTTTCGGCATCCGCGAGTACCGGCCGTCCGATGAACTGCGTTTCGTCCATTGGAAGTCGACCGCCGCCAAGCGGAAGCTGATGGTCAAGGAGTTCGAGGCCGGGTCGCTGGATCAGGTGACGGTGATCCTGGACACGGAAGCGCGGCACGTCGGGCGGGATCCGGAGGAAAACAACTTCGAATTTCTGCTGAAAATCGCCGGCTCCATTTTCGCCAATCTCTCGGAAATGTATTGCCGGGTACAGTTTATCACCTTTACTGCGGGGGGCGATAAACTTCGCATCCGCGGCGATGCCTCCGGGATTTACTCCGAGCTGCTGAACGCGCTGGCGATCGTCCAGCCCGGGCAGGGGAAGCTGGATGAACTGCTGGATTACGGGCTGGAGCTGATTTACCCGAACTCCATTTTTTACTGCCTGACCATGGGCGAGAGCGAGATGATCAGCGAGCAGCTCGAGGAGTTCACCGCCAACCACATCGAAGTGCGCTGGATCCTGGCGCCGAAAAAATATTTCCCGGTCATCGACCCCGAACAGCCCCGGGTGATCCGCAAGGCACTCCCGGCATTCGAGGGAAGCCTCCTCAAGCCGCAGGCCGTCAATTTCAACACCGATATCAACGAGTTACTCTGTCATGAGCAAGGCGAATACTAAAAAAGACAAAACACTGGCCTACCAGCCGCCGCAGATCAGCGGACCGCAGCGGCTGAACTGGCATTTTGTCTATATCATCCTGTACGAGCTGGTGCTCATTGCCACGCTGTGGCAGCACGCCGACCCGCTCTATACGCTGGGGCTGATGTTCATAACGATACCGCTGGGATTGTCCGCGTATCTGCCCTACCGGCTGCTGTCGCGCTCGAAACGTTTCCATCTGCTGCAGCTGGGCGTGGTGACGATGGTGTTCTGCTGGTTCCTCTTCCGGCTGTACAATTCCGTGCCGCTGGACAAAGTGCTGGCGGAATCCATCTGCGGGATCGGGCTGTGCTTCATTCTGGCGCAGCGAACCGAGGATTACGACTATCTGCTGCTGATTTCGTTTTTCATGCTGCTGTACGGCTCGCTGATTCCGCGGGCGATTTATATCAAGATTTTCGTGCCGGCGTTTGTCTTGATGCTGATGCTGTTTTACTCATCGCGGAGCCGGGCACTGGGCCGCCGGGCCAACCTGAAAGTTCCGCTGCGGTTCGTGGGCCGCAACTGGTTTTTCATGCTGCTGCATCTGCTGCTTACCGTGGTGGTGGCGTGGTATATTTTCGTTTTGTTTCCGCTGGAACGCAAGCCGGGCGAGGGAATTTTCCAGGTATCGTTTCATACGGAAAACGATCTGTTGAACCATGCCGATACAAGGTTCTGGTTCAAGTCCTCGAAGTTGCAGATCCGCCCCACCGCCAAGCGGGTGGTCGAGTCGGACGGCAAGAACGCCACCGAAACCACTGACAAGAAAAACGCGCCAGTCAACCAATCACTGCAGTCCAACAAACCGACCGACGTCAAAGGGCAGGGCTCCGGCGCCTCGACTACGTCGGAGCAGGGCACCGACCTGGTGTTCCGGGTCAAGGCTCCGCTGAAGCTGTACTGGGTCGGTAAAATGTACGACCGGTATGACGGCCGGGAATGGGCCGCCACCGATTTCAGGCGGCGGCGTTCCAGCTACAATGACGGCATCATCACGGAGGCCTTCCAGCAGCAGATTACAATCGAAAAATGGGTGTCTTATCAACTGTTTGCCGCCTACCGGGTACAGAGTTTCGAGCTTGCCGGCGCCATGAAGCAGGGGTTCATTTTCGATATCGACGACGGGCAGGCAGAGCTGATGCAGCTGGAGTTTCCACGGACGCCATTCCGCTATACAGTGACCTCCACGCTGCAGGTTCCCTATGACAGGAAAGTCATGAAGGAGCCTCCCCCGGATTACTGGCCGGAACAGGTACCGCGGGAACATTATTTGAAGCTGCCGAAGATCTCGGAACGGTTGACGAAAAGAACCGAGGGGCTAATCCGGAACATCACGAAACCCTACGACAAAGCCATAAAACTGCGTGATTACCTGCGGGAAAACTTCCCCTACAAGCTCGAAGCCGATCCGCTGCCGGAGGACAAGGAACTGGCCGATTATTTCGTATTTGAACTGAAAACCGGGCATTGCGAATACTATGCCGGGACGTTGGCGGTAATGGCGCGGCTCTCCGGGCTGCCCTCGCGGGTGGTGACGGGGTTCTCGCCGGGGAACTACAATGCGCTGACCGGATTTTTCGAAATTCACGAGTATCACGCCCACGCCTGGACGCAGATTTTCATCGAGGAAATGGGCTGGCTGACCTTCGACGCCACGCCGCCGAGCGCCTTGCCGTCGCGGACCACACCGTTTGGCATCGGATCTTTCCGTGATCCCTTCGGCGATTCCTGGCGGGTGACGCCTCCGGAAATTACCAAGGAAGCCCAGAAATACATCATGGAAAACCGCGCCAAGCGTTACAACATCGAAGGCGAAGAGTTGAACGCCGCGGAACAGATCCTGCTGAAGGCCGCCACCGCGCCGGAAACAATCCGCGAACAGGTCAATCAACAGTTCGAGAAGCTATTGCCCGGTATCGCCGGGGAGGGATTGGAGAAGTTGGAAACCCTTGCCGCCATGGCCACTGAAAAAATCAAGGGTGGTTTCATGAAGCTCGCCGTATTCTGTCGCGGCCTGATCATGTATTCGCGTACGCACTGGTATATTTTCATCCCCCTCGCGGTAATGCTGACCGCGACGCTGCTGGGCTTGAAAATGATCAAAGCCTTCCTGTCGCGGCTGATGCACCTGGTGCGCGAGCGCCGCTATTTCAATGCCGCCTATGCCGAGGACGCCCCCGAATCGGTGATTCAAAACGCCTATCTGGCGGTGCGCGAACAGCTGGTGGTGATCGGCATGCCGCGCCGCCGCAACATGGAACTGATGCAGTACGGCTTGTTCGTCGAGTCGAAGATTCCCGAGTTAAAGGGCCACGTAGAAACGATTTTTCGGACCTACAGCCGGCTCACCTACAGCGACCAATCCATGCTGAAGGAAGACACCGTAAGCATCCGCGAAAACCTCGACGCCTGCCGCAAAGTCACCTATCAATACTCCGGCCTGAACAAATACCTGAGCAGTTAACCCCAGGAGAATTCATGAAGGACGAAACCAGCAGAATACCTTTGGTGGAGGATCAGCCGGTCATTGATTTCCGGTGGCGACGGGCCGAAAATTACCATGACAGGATTGAATACCATTATGTAACATTACGGCCGTTGCTGTTATGGGCATGTGCCGCCTGTTTGCCGGTACTGGTAATTCTGATATGTTTCGAACTGTATTGGGGCGTACTGATAGCCACCGCTGCGTTCATTACAACTGTAGTTACGGTCAGGCTGATGTTTGTCCGGGGATTACCGGTGATTGACCGGGCGCAAAATAAAGTTCGTATTGGCGGAGTGGTATTGGAGTTCGAACAGATATTGGCTTTGCAAATGCTCCAGTCCGGTGACTTCTGGGAGCTGAATATGGTTCAAATCGATGGTGGACGGACGAACCTTTTCATCCATTCATCAAAAGATTTTTTATTAGCCGAAGCCAAGGTTCTCAGCGCCGAGTTAAAAGTTCCGATATGGTTTTCCCTTGAAGAAAAGGACGAAAAAGAATTGCCGCCTTTGACCAGGGATTCGATTGAATGGGCTCCATCGCAGGAAGCAGTTTTCATTGATTGGCTCTCTGAGTATGAAAAGAGCATCGACGAGGCCGGACGAATTTATTATCGCAGGAGGAAATTCCGGTGGTCAAAACTCGGCGATAGCCTCCTTTTGCCGGGTGGCGGCTTGTGGCTCAATGTCATCATAATTCCGGTAATCCTGATTTCTTCGCTGATGACTTTGCTTGCCGAACGTTTCTCCGAGTACGTATTTGATCCGGCAACCGGGCTCATCAATATGGGAAAATACAGGCCCCAAATATCATTCGACGATGTTTATGCCCTGCAACTCATCATCAATAATGAACATGAGACGGTCATGAACCTGGTGCTTAAAAATGGTAACAGGATACCATTTCTATGCGATACGAAACACGATTATGCAATGGAAGAAGCGAAGAATATCGGTGAGCTGCTGAAAGTTCCGATACTCTCTCGATGATTATTTCTTCATTAACAAATAGCCGCAATGAGAAATTCCGGCGAAAATGCAGAAATATCTTGGAAAAAATCCTATCCGGCGATTATATTCCGTTATAAATGGAGAGATTTGCGATGAAATTTTATTTGAATATGTTGTTGGTTCTACTATCCCTGGGGCTGGCTGCGGCCGACAAATACCGGGGCAGGGAGCTTACGCCGGAGCAGTTCGACTCGCTTTTTCAGGAAGCGGCGGCGGCCAATTTGCGGGTGTACGACGGGAATATTTACGGTGTTGATTCGGACGGCAATTTCAAGCTGCTGCGGAGTGAGACGCCGATGGGCGATTTCGGCATGGCTCAGATTCAGGTCGACCAGACCAGCGAATCGTTTGCGTCGGTCAAACTCTTTTTCGACAAGATACTGAAAGAAGAAAGCATCGAAGCGGTCATCATTAATAACCGCAAGGAGTTCTGGCCGGGGCATTCCTCGAAGGAGGTTCTGGTGCGGGTTCCGGCTCCGAAGGGCAAGCTGCCGTTCCGCTCGACCAACTACTACGCGCTGGCGTCGCTGCCGGATGCGGAGCAGTTCCGTCAGTACATCAATGACGGGGGGCTGCTTTACCGCGCGGAAGAAAAAATCTCGTTTGACGGAGCCTGTCCGGAGTGCAAGGGGGATCGCTACATCGTTTCCTCGAACCCGTCGAACAACCGTAAGACCAGAATCGCCTGTCGCATATGTTCCGGCACCGGGCGCGGCGGCCAGGTCAAAACCATGGAAAATGTCCCCATTCCGGCGTTTGGTCCGAAGAGCAACGACGACACAAGCGCGGTGAAGTTCGACAGAGAATATCAAGGCGAGGTAATCGGCGTGAGGGACGGCGCCACGCTGATCCTGGATAGCCTCGACGTTCGCCTTTACGGCGTCAAGGCCCCGGAGATGAATCAGGAATACGGCAGGGAATCCCGGCGGGCCCTGAGCCAGCTGGTGGTCGGGGAAAAGGTCTCGGTCAGCTATCGCGTCATGGACGGCAAAAATTACGGCAATGTTTATCTGGGCAAAAAATACATCAACGAAATCATGCTCCGGCAGGGCGACGCCTGGTACGATTCCACCCAGCCTCTGAAAGTCCTGAAAGAAGCCGGAGAAGCCGCCCAGGAAGAGCGCCTCGGCTGGTGGAAAACTCACTGATTTTTGGCGTTATCATCCGTTGCTTCTTCTTCGGTGGCGGCGGATTGGAGGCGGAGTTTTTCGAGCTTCTTGACGTCGCCGAAAATGCTGATGTAGCCGCAGTTGGCGCACATCAGGGCTTCGCTTTTCACCGAACTGTCGCGCAGGGTCCAGAATTTGGTTTTCTTGGGCTGGAAGAAGTTTAACCCGGTGGTACGGTAAGCGCCCGGCGCCAGGTCCTCGCCGCGACAGACCGGGCAGCGGGTTTTCGCCTCGCCCACATCGCGCTTGGAGTGGTAGACTTCCACCACCGCGTCCAGGTCTTCCTGCAGGAAGCGGGTGGAATCGCCCACTTTGCGGAAGGTGATTTTGCGGTCACGCATCCAGCGGTACAGCGTCGGTTCGCCGATTTCCAGATATTTGGCGGCTTCTTTGATCGAATACCAGGTTTCTTTTTCCGGCATGTTTTCGCTCATCTGATATCTCCTGTTTTATCATCTGCTATCATTTAATATAATTTTTTTTATTTTTTTGTCAATCCCCTATTGCATTTATTTTATATGTATTGTATAATTATGATAGCCGGTGATAGTATTTGATAATCTTCAACAGAAAGGGGTGTTCTATGAGCGAGATTATTAATCAAGGGGAAAACGGGCAGGACAGGGAATCTGCCGGAAGTAGGCCGCAAATCAACTTTACCGTAGAGCAGGGGGAAGAAGCAAAAGAGAAAATACCCTCCGTAGATCCGAATGTACTGAATATCGATGTCACGCCGCAAAGCCTCATCCGCTTGATCTACAATACCAATCCTTTTTACCTGATCAGCTCACTGCTGGTGCTGTACGGCGCGCAAATTCTTTTCCGGACCAATGACCTGTCTGTACCGACGCTGATTCCGGTCGGAATCATATCCGCATTTATTGTGTTATTGACTGTTACAGCTATTTTCATTGTCAAGGTCGGCGGGGTCTGGAACGATGCCCGCTCGATCATGATGTGTATCCTGGCGCTGCTGATGATCCTGTCGGTGAGCGTGGACAGCCAGACCCTGGACTCGTTTGCGGACGGTGCGATGTGGCTGGGGCCGGGGTTGGTGTTTTCGGTGGTGATTCTGGAAACGCTGCGGCGGCAGCTGAAAATCCGGCTGCCCGGTAATTTCCTGTTCGGAATCTACACGATCATCGGATTGTTCTTCGTTTATCCGTTGATTGTGTCGCAACTGATCCTGCAGTATCCTGACGACCGGACCCCGGGGCTGCTCGCCATCCTGTCGTTTCCGGTGGTCATGGCACTGGCAATCCTGAGCTGGATCCCCTCGGCCATGAAGGGACGGGAGATCGCACAGAACAATGGCACGCCGTGGACGGCTCCACGGTTCCCATGGGTGGTGGCAGGCTTCCTGATTATCTGCGTATTTCTGCGGACATACCTGTTGTCGCTCTCCTTTCAGGATGCGCGCGGTATCGGCGGTTTCAGGGATCTGGAGACCGGATTTGACCTCTATATGATGATTCCGCCGCTGTTCGCCGCCATGATCCTGATGGTGGAATACGCCCGCGCCACCGGCAGCCGGAGAGTTATCGCCCAGGCGGTTTTCTTCTCGTTCGTGCTGATTCTGCTGGGCGGCATCTCGCTCTTCTCGCATACCAACGCTTACCGGCAATTCACCGGACTGGTCTTCACGGGTGCCTTCAATCCATTGGCGCTGGGGTTCGGGGCGGCTGTGGTGTTCTACCTCTACGGCTGGCTGCGGAAACTGCCGCATTTCGATATCGGCGTGAGTATTTCGGTGATCGTGACCATGCTGATCTGCATGACGTATTCGGGTGATCTGCGCTGGATTCCCGCCGCGGCCGGATTACTGGTCCTTGGACTGATGCTGATCCGTCGCGCCACGCCGCTCAATCAGGTGTTCTTTATCGGTTCCTTGCTGCTGGCGGCGAATCTCTGCCTGCCGGGCAGTCCCTACAAGGCTCCGGCGCTGATTCACCTCTGTGTCCTGACGCTGATGGGGGTCGGATACTTCAACCGCACCACCACCTGGGCCAAAATCCTGCGCGTTATGGGCGTGGTGCTGTGGCTCGGCATATTCCTCGCGGGCATGGCGATTCTGCCCTCAAAGAACCTCGCGTTGCACTGGAAATTCATCTATCCGGCGTTCATGTGCCTGAGCGGCATTGTTTACTGCCTGTTGTGCCGGGAAAAATATTTCAAGGTGTTCGCCGCGATCTTTGCCGGCTGCGGCCTCATCGGACTGGGCATCTATTTTTACGGCAGGGTATTGGTGGCAAGCCGCGGCGGACAGATCATTTTTTGGGCAATCCTGTCGTTCGCCGGAGCGGTACTGATCAGCCTGCACAAAGGCGGAATCCTGCGGCTCGGCCGCAAAAACGATCAAACCATGGAGCACACGGAAAAAGAAGGTCCCACCCCGCCTCTCTAATCCCCGATTCCGTGTGTTCCATGGATTTTCAAGAAAGAATAATCAGCACGGAGCCGCCGAGAATAATGGCGGCTCCGATGATTTTCTTGGCAATGTCTTTTTCCTGAAAGAAACGGTATCCCAACCAGACGTTCAGCAGCAGCGACACCTGAAAGAGCGATAGCGCGTAGCTCACTTCCATCAGCTTGAACACGAAATTCGTCGACAGCTGCATGACCGCCGCACAGAAAATCAGCAGCCCCATGACCGGCCAGTTGACCTTGGCCTTGGCTGTTTTGATCGGCAGACAAAGGAAAAACGCGAAAAATGCGCCGAACACGCACCAGATGATAAATGCCGCTCCCGGCGAAGAATACGCGATCACTTTTTTCAGCAGCACCGCCTCGAGCGCGGTAAAGCACAGCGCATAAATCCGGAACTGAATATCGCGCCGCTTCAACAACTTCAAACTGAAACGCTCGGGCAGGGTATCCAGCACCAGATAACTTCCGGCAATGATCAGCCCCATGCCGAGAATCCCCTGCAAGCCGGGGAACTCCCGCAGCACCACCATGCCGAACAGCAGCGCCACCACCGCTTTGTAAGCATTGATCGGCCCCAACACCGAGAGTTCGCCGTTCTTCAGCGCCATGACCAGAAAACCATTGCCCAGCGCCCCACAGACGCCGGTCAGAACCGCGAATCCCCAGAACGGCCAGCCGAACGCGCTCCAGTCATACCCGAACGCCATCACCAGCGCAATAACGCTCAGCCCCAGATACGTCAGAAAATTAATCTTCAACGAAGGCAAGCCGTTCGCGGCCAATTTCTTCTGCAGCACATTGGCAAAAGAATTGGCCAGAATCCGGGCAATGACTAAAACAACAACTATCATATGACCATAAAAAAAGAGTTAAGAATCAGAAACTCTTAACTCTTAACTCTTAATTCTTAACTAATCAGAGCAGTTCCGCGATCTGCACCGCGTTCAGCGCCGCGCCCTTCAGGACCTGGTCGCCGCTGATGAACATGTCGATGCCCTTCTTGTCATCACGGGAGATATCCTGACGGATACGGCCCACCAGGACATCGCCCTGGTTGGTGGCGTCTTTCGGCATCGGATAACGCTTGTTGGCGATATCGTCGACCAATTTCACGCCGGAGGCATTTCTCAGGATCTCGCGGACTTCTTCCGGAGTGACATCCTGTTCGAATTCCATATTCAGCGACTCGGAGTGAGCGCGGAGAATCGGCACGCGGACGCACGTACAGGAGATTTTCAGCTCCGGATAATGCAGCATCTTGCGTGATTCATACACCATTTTCAGCTCTTCCTTGGTATAGTCGGCTTCCTTGAAAACGTCGATATGCGGAATCAGGTTGAACGCGATCTGATGCGCGAAGAACTTGATGTCGAGCGACTCACCGTTCAAATACTGTTTGGTCTGAACGAGCAGCTCGTCCATGCCCTTGGCACCGGCGCCGCTGGTGGCCTGATAAGTCGAAGCGATCATGCGCTTCAGCTTCTTGGCGCGATGCAGCGGAGTGACCGCCACCAGCATGATGATGGTGGTGCAGTTCGGGTTGGAAATAATCCCTTTGTGCCACTTGATGTCTTCCGGGTTCACTTCCGGCACGACCAGCGGCACGGAGTCATCCATACGGAACGCGCTGGAATTGTCGACCATGACCGCGCCGGCGTCCACCACGGACTTGGCGTATTCCTTGGAAATGTCGCCGCCCGCGCTGAAAAGAGCGATATCGATGCCCTTGAAGGAGTCATGTTTCAGTTCTTCAATGGTGATTTCGGTACCTTTATATGTCAGCTTTTTACCGGCAGAACGAGCGGATGCAAGTAAACGCAAATTTTTGACCGGAAAGTTTCTTCTTTCCAAGGTCTGGATCATTTCGATGCCGACTGCACCGGTGGCGCCGGCAACTGCCACATTGAATTCTCTGGACATACAGTTCTCCATTTTGAGAGTTTAAGGTACCTGGACTCAGGTCTTACCAAAAACTATAAATATAATCTGTAAAATGGAATATTCAAACCGGAAAGCAAGATATTTACGACTTTCTTATACGACAGGAGGATGCCCGAACCGGCGGCGGTAGGCCAGCGGCGAGAGCCCCGAGTGTTTTTTGAACAACGTACAGAAGTAACTCTGATCCTGAAAACCGCTTTTATCCATGACCTCGCTTATCCGTAAATCAGTGTTCTGCAACAATTTTGCCGCATATTCCAGGCGGGCGTGATTCAGGTATTCGATCAGGGTTTTTCCAGTATTCGCCTTAAAAAGGTGCAGGAAACGCGATTCGCTCAGGTAAAGCTTTGCCGCCAGTTCCCCGGCGGTTATTCCACTGACAAAACACTGCTGAATGATCCGAACCGCCTCGGCGATGCGGTGATCCCTGATTTGCCCGGCCTGCCCGGGAAGCGATTCCCGGTAGTGATGCAGAATTGGGAGGAGATCGCTAAGTATGGAGGCCGCCCCTTTGAAGTCGCCATCGGCATGAACCGGCAGCTTGGAAAAAGTTTCTCGGAGTGCCGGGTAAGGACAGGTGGCGTGTGCTTTCCTGAAGATGCCGAGCAGCAGAACCTCGGTACAGCGTTCTCCGGAAAATAACGGGATAACCAGCTCACTCACCCCGGCGTGGCAGCTCCGGACAAACGGTATCCGTCTTTGCTCCGCCTCCATGAGCATGAACCGGTTATCGTTTTCGCTGCATTGCCGCAGTCGGGCCGGATCGTTTTTTACTGCCCGGCAGAATTCATTGCAGTGCAGCGTGCGTTCCGGAGCCAGCCCGCATTCATGGAAATTGCCGCCGATTCCCTTCCAGAGAATATCAAATCCGTACAAACCGGCAATCCGGGTCAAAATATTATCAATTTTTTTATTCATAATGCTGAATATAGCAATATAACAATAAGAATCAATTGAATGTCAAAAGATTTTTTATCGAGAAAACAATATAATATTATAAAAACCATGAGGTAACAAATGAACGAAATTCTGATTCCGGCGGAAAACGTCAAAGTGATCGAAAATGTTGATATCTGTGTAATCGGTGGAAGCTGTACCGGGGTGTTTGCCGCCCTGCGCGCCGCGCGACTCGGGGCAAGGGTGGCGATTGTGGAGCGGCAGAACCGCTTCGGCGGGGTCGCCACCTGCGGACTGGTCGGTATGTGGCATTCGCTGTTCGATATTACCGGTACACAGGAAATCATCGGCGGATTGACCCGCGAAACCATGGAACGGCTCGATAAATATGGTGCGATCAGTGAATTCCGCGACAGTACCGTCAGCCGGGACTACGGTGTCCGTTTCAATAGTGAGGAATTGACGCTGGAACTTGACCGGATGCTTCTTGAAAATCCTTTGATTAAGATCTATCTCCAGACCGGCTATTCGCGCCCGGTAATGACGGATGCCGGGGAAGTTGATGCGGTCGTCATCGAGAACAAGTCCGGCCGGTTCGCCATCCGGGCCCGGGTGTTTATCGATGCCACTGGTGACGGGCTGCTGTGCCGCGATGCCGGGTTGCCGATGCGCCGCCCGCCTCATCCTCAGCCGCCGACCGCTTGTGCCCGGTTTGAGGGCTGGGAAACGCTGGGAAAGCTCAGTTTGAAAGGCTTGATCGATAAATACCGCTCCAAATATCCCGATCTGCCCGGCGGTTATGCATGGGGGATGAATATTCCCGGCAGCAGCTCACATATGCTCGCTGGAACCCGGGTTTTGAAATGCGATTGTGCCGATGCCGACGCCATCAGCCGCGCTGAGCTCGAATCCAGGCGGCAGATACGGGCCATTATGAACATGCTGCGTGACGAATTCCCGGAGTCCCGGTTCAGTTTGCAGGCATTGCCGTCCGCAATCGGCATCCGGGAAAGCCTGCATATTGAATCGATAGGGCCCCTGACCGGCAACGATCTGTTGGCCGGAAAGAAGTTTCCGGACGCCATTGCCAATGGAACCTATCCGGTTGATATTCACCATGATGAGGATGAGTCAATCGCCTTCAAGCACCTTGACGGCAGCTATCGGGTATTCAAGGCCGATAAACTGATTGAAAACAGCCGGTGGCTCCCGGAAGGGCAGGTGCTGCCGTTTTATCAGATTCCGCTTTCCTGCCTGATCCCGCAGGGGGCGAAAAACATCATTGCCGCCGGGCGAATGCTGGATGCCGACCGGGAGGCATTCGGCGCGGTCCGGGTGATGGTTAACCTGAATCAATGCGGAGAGGCCGCCGGTGTAGCCGCCTGGCAATGCGTCAATACCGGTTGCAGCGTCACTCAAATCAACTCGCCGGAAACCCGGAAGTTATTGGCAACCGGCGGCTCCATTGTAATTTAAAGCAGGCCGCTCTGTCTGCACCAGGTGAGGGCGGCGATCAGGCCTTCCTCGGTGGTTTTGGAGGGGGTGTAGCCCAGCATGTGCTCGGCCTTGCCGATGTCGAGGCACATGTGCTCAAGCAGGAAATCCATCCGGTACTTCATGGTCACTTCCGGATAAATGGTATGCAGTTTTTCGGCCTCGATGTGGCTGATTTCGGATTTGCTGCCGAGGAAATCCATGGCAGTTTGCAGATACCGGCCCAGCGTGATCGCTTTTTTACAGGAAATGATGAAGATCTCGCCGCGGACCTTGTCCGGATGTTCGAGCCCAAGCACGAAAGCGCTGGCGAGGTCCCAGTTGTAGCCGGACTGCACCATGATCTCCTCGCAGGGAGCGATCGTGATCGGCTTGCCTGCCTGCAGAAGTTTGTAGAAATTGATATCGCGCGCACCCCATAGTTCCAGCGGCACCCGGCCTTCGCCGATGATGTTGGTCGGGCGGAATATGGTGATCGGAAAACCTTTATCCGCATACATTTGCAAGGCGTATTGATCGCGCTGGCATTGGCTGTAGAAGTTGACCGGGGTTTCCTCGCGCCACGGATGGTTTTCGTCCGCCGGGAAATACTGCAGCGGTACAAACGTGCCGGTCGAACTGCAGAAAAAGACATTCGCGGCCTGCGGCAGGTATTTCATGTAGAGGTCGACGCTCTTGATCGACGGTACCGAGTCGATGACCGCGTCGATATCGAGTTTCGAGCAGACATCGCGCAGGAAATTCTCGTCATTCTTATCGCCCTGCAGCATTTGAACGCCGCTCAAATCGACGATATCGCGCTGGTTCGCCCCACGGCTGACTCCGTAAACCCGGTGCCCTGCGTCCACGGCCAGTCGGGCAATCCGCCCGCCGATCTCGCCGCTGGCCCCGAAAACCAATACTTTCCGTTTCATTTTTTATGACTCCTTGCGGTAATGTTGAGGTGATATTCCGGTTTTTTTCTTGAAAATGTTCGAGAAATAATATTCGTCGGTGAAGCCCAGTTCGTAGGCGATGACTTTGACCGGTTTGGCGGAGTTTTTCAGCAGCATTTTGGCGGTATCGATTTTGCGGTTCAGCAAATACTGATAAGGGGTGGTGCCGAAGTCGCGCTGGAAAATCCGGATCGTCTGCGTGGATGAACGGTGGATGGCGGCGCTGATCTCCGCCAGCGGTAGTGACGGTTTGAAAATATTGCTTTCGATCATCTCGCGAAGAATCAATCCTTCCTCGGAATAAGGCTGCCGCAATGAGTTGTTGTGTTCGCGCCAGATGGCCATGACAACCTGGAGCATCACGTGGGGGGCCACGTTTTCCACCCGGTCGCGGCTGCTGCGCAGTTGAGCCAGTCCATCCTCGAACACCTTCTGGACCGGGCAGTTTTTCAGGTGATAAATCCCGGTCAGCTGATAGGTGTTCAGAAGATTGGCGATAAAGGGGCCGCTGACGTTGAACCAGAGCTTGGTCCAGGGATTGGCGGCATTGGAACCGTATTCGTGGTTCGAGCCGCCCGGCACGATGTAGACGTCGCCGGCGGAGGGGTAAAAACAGGCATCCTCGAGGCGGTAATAGCCGCCGCCCTTGATCACGTATTCAAACACATGGATATTTGAGGCGGCGGTCCGGGCAATCCGGTAGCTGCCGTCGCACCAGGAAGTCCCCGCCAGCTGCATCATCAGCGGATTCCCCTGCGTCTGCGGGGGGAAAGTGATAATATCTTCCCGCATGCAAATAATCCTCATCAATTTGTAAATTTATGCCATTCTTTTTTACTATAGATGATTATATATTAAATGTCAATTCATAATAAAAAGGAGTTCCAAATATGAATATACCGCGTCCCGAATATCCGCGTCCCCAGTTTGAACGTGAGTCCTGGCTGAACCTGAACGGCGAGTGGACCTGCCGCTTCGACTTCGGCAAGAGCGGCTCCGAGCGTAAATTCAACGAAAGCACCGGCTTCGAGCAGCCGATTCAGGTGCCGTTCTGCCCCGAGAGCAAGCTCTCCGGTATCGGCCATACGGATTTCATCGAAATGATGTGGTACCATCGCCAAGTCACGATTCCGGCGAACTGGTTGGATAAGCTCGTGCTGCTGCAGTTCGGCGGAGTCGACTACGAGTGCACGGTTTATCTGGACGGCAAGGAAGTCGGGTGCCATACCGGCGGCGTTTCTCCGTTCACGGTCGACCTCACACCCCATGTCACGCCGGGGAGCACTTATAATCTGGTGATCAGGGTCAGCGATGACATCCGCTCTGGCGTCCAAGCCTTCGGCAAACAATCGCCGTGGTTTAAATCGAAAGCCTGCAACTACACTCGTACGACCGGGATCTGGCAGACCGTGTGGCTGGAAGCGGCCGATGCACAAGCGCTGCGCCGCTGCAAAGTTACGGCGGATTTCGAACGCGGCGCGTTTGTTTTTACCCCGGAATTCTACAGCCTCCGGCAGAGCAATACCCTGAAAATCCGCGTATTGGCGGAGGGCAGGGAGGTCGCCGCCGCGTCGGCGCCGTGCGTGAACGGCATCCCGGTAGTGTTGGAAGTGCCCGCGCCGGTGATCTGGGAACCGGGCAATCCGTTCCTCTATGACCTGGTTTACGAGGTGGCCGACGAGTCCGGCAAGATCATCGACAGCGTCAAATCCTACGCCGGATTGCGCAAGGTCCATATCGAAGGCGACAAGCTTTTCCTGAACAATCAACCGTTATTCGTCCGGTTCGTACTGGATCAGGGGTTCTATGAGGAGAGCCTTTGGACAGCGCCGAGCGATGCTGCGCTCAAGCGCGATATCGAATTGTCGATGGGGGCCGGTTTCAACGGCGCACGGCTTCACCAGAAGGTCTTCGATGAGCGCTTCCACTATTGGGCCGATAAACTCGGCTATCTGACTTGGGCGGAGTTCTCCGATTGGGGCATGGGCTTCTGGCAGCACTACTCGAAGACTCCGACGAATTACTATCTCTCCTTCCTTAATTACATGACCGAATGGCGCGCAGTTGTGGAACGCGATATCAACCATCCGTCGATTATCGCCTGGACCCCGCTCAATGAAACCAATGGCTATACCAATCTGGTCGAGCACCGTCGTTTCATCAATGACATATACGAACTTACTCGGACCCTCGATCCGTCCCGTCCGGTCAATGATTGCAGCGGTTATATCCATGTCCGGACCGACCTTTGGACGGTGCATCATTACTCACAGAAAACCAATGAGCTGATCGGTGCCCTGCGTCCGGGAAATCAGCCTGTCTACGCCACCAATCCGGAGGTCGAATTGCCGGCATACAACGGTCAACCGTACATCATCGACGAATACGGCGGCGTGAAATACATTCCGGCTGACCGTCAGGCCTACGCCGATAATTCGTGGGGTTACGGAGCCGCCCCGGAAAGCAAGGAAGAAGCCTTCGGCCGCATCCGCGACCTGACCGCCGCGCTGGTGGCCATGCCGGAACTCAGCGGTTACTGTTACACGCAGCTCACCGATATCGAACAGGAGCAGAACGGCATTTACAACTACGACCGCACCGCAAAGTTCGACATGAAAGAGATCAACAAAGTATTCAGCGCCAAGCCAGACTGGAGCAAATACTGATTTTAATTGAGAATTGAGAATTGAGAATTGAGAATTGAGAATTACAAACTTCTCTTTTCTCTTTTCTCTCTTAACTCTTAACTGATTTCGCTTCCTGCCAGAGCGCTTCCATCTGATCGATGGTCGCCGCTTCCAGCGAAATTCCCTGTCCCGTCAGCTTCTGTTCGAGGTAGCGGAAACGGGAATTGAACTTGCGGATCGTACGCTGCAGTAAATCTTCGGATGAACCCTTTTTGCGGAAACGCGCCAGGTTGACCACTGCGAAAATCAGGTCGCCGATCTCATCGTTGATCTTTTCGTCATCGCCGCCGATCATGGCTTCTTTGATTTCGACGAGTTCTTCCTCGATCTTATCGACGATCTGCTCTTCAGTTTCCCAGTCAAAACCGTATTTGGCCGCCTTGCGCTGGAGTTTTTCCGCCTGCAGCAACCCGGAAAGCCCCCTCGGAATACCGTCCAGCACGGACTCCCGGCCCGGGTGGTTCTCGGTTTTCTTGATTGCATCCCAGAGGTCGATCACCTGATCGGAGTTTTCCGCCTCGGCATCGCCGAATACGTGCGGGTGGCGGCGGATCATCTTGGTGATGATTTCCTGCATGGCGTCACGAAACGTGAAGTCGCCGCGTTCCTCGGCAATCACGGCGAAAAACACCAGATTCATCATGATGTCGCCGAGTTCCTCTTTCATATGAGGATAATCACCGTCATCGACCGCATCCAGAAATTCGGCGGTTTCTTCGATCAGGGTGCTTTTCAGTGATTCATAGGTTTGCTTGCGATCCCAGGGACAACCCTCCGGCGACCTCAGCTTGCGCAATACATCAACCAGCCCTTCGGCGGTGGCGGGGTAACAACACTCTTTCATTTCCATAGCTTATTTTTCCAGAACTTCACGGATATTGACGTTGTTTACTTTCCAGTCTCCCTCGATTTTAACCATTTTGCAGCGGAGGTCGCGGACGCCGTCCACATGCTCGCCGTTGCTGAGCACGCCACGGACCGAGGCGGCAAAGTCAGCGACGGCGCTTTCGCCGTTGGGATCGACCACAATATAAAGATCTTTGATCGAGGGTGATATCGACCGGAACATCGTACGTACGCGCATTGAATTGTTGGTGATACTTTCCGACGTGAAATAGCCGCTGTCAATGTAATCGCCCAGGCTGACATTGCAGGGGGATGTGAAGAAATTCGGCAATGCCTTGGAGTTGATCAGGTTGCGGGTGGTGCCGTCGCCGTCGCGTTTGGTGATGTTCTCGACGATTTCATTGAGGACGCGGCGGATGTGCGCTTCGTCTGTCTCCCGGTTAAGAAGGAAATACCATGCGGCGAAACCGGCAGCCCCCAGCAGGACCAGAAGTATGACTATTTTGATGATTTGTTTTTTTACCATAATGGCGCTCCTATGATGCGGCGGCGTGAAACCTGTCCGAAACGGTGCTGACGGATTGGCTGTGAGCGATTGTCGCCCACGGCATAATAATATCCTGCGTCAACCTTGCGCGGCGGCAGGTTCCAATCACAGGGCAATTTCACATATGGTTCATCCTGTTCGTGGTCATTTACATACAGTTTGCCGTTGCGGAACTCGATCACTTCGCCGGGCAGGCCGACCACCCGTTTCAGGTACATGACCCGGTCATCGTAGCGGATCACCACGATATCGCCGCGCGCAGGATCGCGTCTGGAAAATTTGAAACGGTAAACCAGATTGACCCCGGTGCTTCTGTAAGTGGGTTCCATGCTGCCGCCGCTGATCAGGACCGGCGTGAAGAATACCCCGAAAAAGATCAGGCAGAAAACGACCAGCACCACCACCCTTATAATATAGACAGGGGTGATTCTGGGCACAAAAAACTCCCGGATCGAACCGGGAATGAAGGTTTTTTTCAATTTATAAAAAAAATGATCGGATTCCATGTGGAGATTCTCTGTCTTTATTTTATAGAGAATATTACAGCAAAACTGGGAAAATACAAATCGAATCGCCTTCCGGAGTCGAAATTTTGTGCGTTTGAGCAGTAGTGGTCCCTCGATGAAATGAATGATTTCCCCCTCAAAACGCTGGTCTCTCTGTAATGTTTATGACCGAAATCATAAATTACATAAAAAAAATGTGCGGAAATCGCCTTAATGAATTGAAATTTGCATAATCTGTGATATTTTAAAGTATAAGTTTAGAACAATCAGGAGATGATTATGAAACAACCATATAGAATTCCAATTATCGGCAGCAACTTCTTAAACGGCTTTTCCAAGCAGAATCTGATCTTTCGTGGATCACTGATCGCACTCTTTGGGATAGCGCTGTTTTTGCCGGTACAGTATCTGAAC
Source organism: Victivallis vadensis (assembly GCA_040391785.1). Lineage (GTDB taxonomy): Bacteria > Verrucomicrobiota > Lentisphaeria > Victivallales > Victivallaceae > UBA5239. The sequence goes on along the minus strand of JBEBXH010000022.1, from coordinate 23,295 downwards.
TACATCCTCTGGGCGATGGGGGCGCTGTTGATCGTCAATGGTCTCGGAGCTTTCCGTTATCAAGTGGCTGACACCGAAGGCGCTTACCGCTGGGTTTATCCCATCCTGGTCATTGTCCTCGGGGCTCTCGCCGTCGTGGTGACCCTGAAGCCTGTCGTTGACAAAGCTCTGCTGATGATGGATGCGGATTTGAATTCTCTGGCATTTTGGTTCATCAGCGCATGGTTTATCATCATGGGCGTGGCTCATGTGCTTCTGCTTTTCATCCCCGGCGGAGAAGATCACAAATCCTTTGTTGGGATTTCGGTAGTTTTTTACTTCCTGATCGGACTGCTGGTTTTGATCATGCCGTTTACCATCGGTATGATCGCGATCACCATGGCTGGAATCCTGCTGATTGCCTGCGGTTTCTTCACGATTATCATCGGTTGCTTCATGCATAAGCTGGTTGCACCTCCGACTGAAGTTGCCCTTGTGGAACAGGAAGAACTCTACAAGACCCAGATCAGACTGGAAAAGACCAAAGTCGAACTGGAAAAAGCCAAAGACGAGCTCTACAAAACTCAGATCCGTATCTCGAGCGCCAAGAAAGGCAAATAATACTTCGATCTCTTTCGAGGGGAATGGCAGAAATCGCCGTTCCCCTCATTTTTTTTATAGGACACATGGGACGTATAGGACATATAGGAGACGGCTGGGAATTCCCATAGGTCCCAGAAGGTCCCATTTGTCTCATTTGCTTTTAAGTTAGAGTTGCGAAGCGTCTTCGAATGCTTTCAGGGCTTCCGGGAACGGTGAAAGCACCCGGCGCAGTACGCCTTGGCAGTATGAAATGCACATGCCGTAATTGGTGATCGGCACCCCGGCGGCCCGGGCCTGCTGGACCCTGGACAAAACCGCACGGCGGTTGAGCATACAGGCCCCGCAATGAATCACCAGCGAATAACTGCTCAGGTCCTCCGGATAGTTGCATCCGGCGAAAGCCTCGATTTCAAGGTCGTCGCGGCCGGTATATTTCCGGAGCCAGCGCGGGATTTTCACCCGGCCGATATCATCCTCGGTGGCGTGATGGGTACAGGCTTCGGCGATCAGGACGCGCCCGCCTGACATTTTCAGACGCTCGATGGCGGCTGCACCGGCGGCCATTTCCGCCATATCGCCCTTCAGCCGGGCGAAGAGGATCGAAAAGGTCGTGCAGGTGATTTCCGGCGGCGTTTCGCGGACCATCAGATCAACGACCTGTGAGTCGCAAATGGTTAATGCTGCAGGCTTTTTCAAGTTAGCCAGCGCGGCGGCGTATTGAGTTTCCTTGACCATGATCGCCACGTTGTCGTGGTCCAATGCATCGCGCAGAGTCTGCACTTGAGGCAGAATCAGCCGTCCTTTCGGAGCCTGCAGATCGATGGGAATCAGCAGCACCACCGCGTCGCCGGGGGCGACCAGGTCGGCGATCAGGGGCGGCGGCGACAGAAAATCTTCGGGGCAGAACTCGATCAGCGCTTGTTTATACTCATTAAGGAAACGGTCGCGCCCGGCCGGACTGCTGCTGGAGACGGTGATCACCGTGCCGCCGGTCAGGGCCCGGATCTTGTCGAGGAATTCCGGGGAGGGGGCCTGCAGGTCGCTTTTGTTGATGACGGTGACCAGCGGAATTTTGCGTGCCCGGGCCTCGGCGGCGATTTGTTCCTCGGATTCGCCCCATTGCCCGGCCTCGGTGACCAGCGTTATGATATCGGCCTGGCCGAATACCGCATAGGTCTTTTTGAGCCGGGCGGAGCCGAGCTCGCTGACATCGTCCAGCCCGGCGGTGTCCAGGAATACGACCGGGCCGAGCGGCAGCAGCTCCATCGGCTTGCTGACGACGTCGGTGGTGGTTCCGGCGATGGGGGAGGTGATGGCGGTGGGTTGACCGCTGATCAGGTTCAATAGACTGGATTTGCCGACATTGGTTCTGCCGAAAATCCCGATATGCAGCCGCAGGGCTTTCGGGGCCTGTTCCATAATTTATCCTCTGGTGAAATCATTTATTACTGAAATATAACCGTGTTTGAGTGAAATAAAAGTCGTTATTTGTAATTCCCCTCTTTTAAAAATCGCGATTATAGGTTATAATATATAATAAATATTTTTTGGAGACAAAATGGCGCTGTTGAGTGATAAAGAGATTAAGGAAGTCATTGATCAGGCAAAAAATATGAAGTTCAAAGAGTCCCGCAGACAGGTTTCGTATTGGCTGCTGCGCGGCTTGTGCATATTTATCGGGGCGGCGTTCTGGCTGCTGTGCCTGCTGCTGCTTGTGGGCGGCAATATTGCGTGGATCATTTTTCTGTTGCTGGGGTTCTGCTGGATGGCGGCGGGCTTGGTTTTTCATCTCAGCTGGCTGCGGTATGCCGAGGCGTCGGTATTGAAGTCTTTGTGCGGGGGAGGAGGGGAATCGAACGATGGCGCAAGTTCACGGCAAAACAGCTGAAAAGATCATGGTAGAGGCGGTGGAACCGCCGTGGTATAAAGTGATTCTGCTTAATGATGATGTCACCACCATGGAGTTTGTGGTGGTGGTCCTGATGCAGGTTTTTCACCAGTCCTTTGAGGAAGCCCGGACGATGATGCTCAATATACATGAAAAAGGCAGTGCGATATGTGGGGTTTACCCGCATAATGTCGCGGAAACCAAGGTGGCGCAGGTGGTCATGATGGCCCAGGCCAACAATTTTCCCTTGCAGTGCCTGATGGAGGAGGAATAGCTGATGTCCAACAACAAGAACAACATGCCGCAGCCCTCGGAAGAATTGCGGGCGGTGTTGAGCCAGTCCGCCGATTTCGCGCGGGAATTTCCCCATGAAATGATTCTGCCGGAGCACTTGCTGGCGGCGCTGTGTAACGACGCCAAAATCAGCATGCTCCTCGACAACCTCGGCGTCGACCTGTATGAAATGCGCAATGCCCTGTGGAAATTTCTTGATGAGCGCCTGGAAAAAGTCAATGTCCAGGTTATGCCCGTGGAGTCCGTGGCGCTGAACCGGATGCTCACCCGGGCGCTGCAGCGGGCGGCCGCCGTTCAGAAACCCGTGATCGGGGTGATCGATGTTTTTATGAGCTTTTTTGATGAAGACAAATCCTTCGCCACTTATCTGTTGAAGAAAGAGGAAGTCAGCAAGAGCCGGGTGGTCGACGAAATCAGCAGCGACGATTTCTATTCGGACAGTGACGAAGAAATCGAAGCCCTCTTCCAGTTCGACGACGAAGACGAAGAGGAAGGCGACGAAAAGCGCCCCGACAAGGGACCGTTTCGCCACACTAAAAAATATGCGGTAAACCTGACCGAACTGGCGCGCCAGGGCAAGATCGACCCGATCATCGGCCGCAAGCGCGAGCTGGAACGTACCATGCAGGTCCTCTGCCGCCGCAAGAAAAATAATCCCGTGCTGGTGGGGGAAGCCGGTGTCGGCAAGACCGCCATTGTGGAAGGCTTGGCGCTGGAAGTCGCCAACAACCGCACGCCGGAGCGGCTCCGCGATTATGACATCTGGGCTTTGGACATGGGCGCGCTGGTCGCCGGTACCAAGTTCCGCGGCGAATTCGAAGAGCGCTTGAAGAAGGTGATCGACGAACTGAGCAAAGTCGAGCGGGCGATCCTGTTTGTGGACGAGCTCCACGTGGTGGTCGGCGCGGGCTCGGTCAGCAGCGGCTCGCTGGATGCCTCGAACATCCTCAAACCGGCTCTGGCGAATGGCTCCATCAAATGCATCGGGGTAACCACCTACGATGATTACAAAAATCATATTTTGAAAGACAAGGCGTTCAGCCGCCGCTTCCAGAAGATCGACGTGCCCGAGCCTTCGCAGGCGGAGGCGATCGAAATTCTGCGCGGTTTGAAGCCGTATTATGAGAAATTTTATGACGTCAAATTCGACGACGAGGCGGTCGAGCAGGCTGTGATCCTTTCCTGCCGCCACCTCAATGACCGCTTCCTGCCGGACAAGGCCATTGACGTGATGGACGAGGCCGGGGCGCGCAACGCGCTGCTGGACAGTCACAAGGACCCGGTCATCCGGGTGCAGGCCGTCGAGGATGTGGTAGCATCCATGGCAAACGTGCCGCCCTCGCGGGTCACCGCCAGCGACAACGTCAAGCTGCGCAATCTCGAAACCGAGCTGAAAACCGTGATTTACGGGCAGGACGATGCCGTGTCCGGGGTCACCTCGGCGGTGAAAATCGCGCGGGCCGGGATCGGCAGCCACTTGAAGCCGATGGGCTCTTTCCTCTTTTGCGGTCCGACCGGCTGCGGTAAAACCGAGCTGGCACGGCAGCTGGCGGAGAAACTCGGCATTCAGTTCATCCGTTTCGACATGAGCGAATATTCGGAGAAACATACGGTGTCCAAGCTGATCGGCAGCCCGCCGGGATACGTCGGGTTCGAGCAATCCGGATTGTTGACCGAGGCGTTGCTGCGGACGCCACACTGCGTGTTGCTGCTCGACGAAATCGAGAAGGCGCATTCCGACATTTACAACATCCTGCTGCAGATTTTCGACTACGGCACGCTGACGGATAACAATGGCCGCAAGGCGGATTTCCGCAATGCCATCGTCATCATGACCAGCAACGTCGGTGCACGCCAGCTCGACGCGCCGCTGATCGGGTTCGGCGACGAAATCCGGCCGGAGAACTCCACCCGCAAGGAAGTGGAGAAGTATTTCAGCCCGGAATTCCGTAACCGCCTTGACGGTATCATTTTCTTCAACCGTCTGTCACAGGAACTCATGCGCAAGATCGTCTTCAAGTTCATCGCCCAGCTGCAACTGAGTCTGAACGACCACAACATCAAGCTCACGCTGACCGATGAAGCGGTGGATTGGTTCGCCGATAAAGGGTTCGACCCGAAGATGGGCGCGCGTCCGCTGGAACGGCTGATCCGCTCTTCGCTGCAGGAAAAGCTGGCCGATGAAATCCTGTTCGGACGGCTGGCCCACGGCGGCAAGGTGAAGGTGGATATCCGCAACGGCAAAATCCTGTTCCGGATTACCTCCGCAGCCCGTCGCGAGGCCTTGGTATGAGCCTGGAGTTTCAGTCGGTCTTTTTCGATACGCCGATCGTCAACGGGCGGGTCATCGACTTCTTTATCCCCGAGGCTCCGAGCCGGGATGTGGCGCTGTTTTTCGTCCACGGCGGCGGCTGGCGCGCCGGTTCGCGCACGATTTATTACCACATCATCGAAGAATACATGAACCGCGGTTTTATCTGCGCCACCACGGATTACCGGCTGGGCGGCGTCAGTGCTTTTGAACAGATTTTCGACATCCGCTGCGGCTATGATTTGTTTATTTCCAAACTGAAGGAGCTGAACCGTCCGTTGAAAATTTTCACCCACGGCAGTTCCGCCGGGGCGCACCTCAATGCCATGGTCAGCCTGACGACTCCCGGCGAGTGCGGCGAACCGTGCGAATTCAAAGGGACCGGACTGAAAAACGCCTGGGTCAAGCCCATCGGCGCGGCGTTGCAGGCAACGCCGGTGACGTTTGAACCGTGGGAAGATATTTTCCCGCACATCTGGGCGTCCATGGTCGATATCGCCGGGGCGGCTTATGAGGAGCACCCGGACATATTCAAACGGCTCTCGCCGTGCCGTTATATCAATGACGGAAGCCCGGCGCTGTTTTTCATGGAAGCCGAAAACGAACACATGTTCCCCGGCGCCATGACGCAGGAAGTAGTGGACATGCTGCGCCGTCTGGGGATCAAGTCGCAATGGAAAGTTTACCCCCGGACCGAGCACGGATTTTTCTATGACCTGACCCGCCGCCAGCAGCGCGAAGCCTTCGAAGACATCATCGGCTTTATCGACTCTTTATAGGAAGACGAAGTAGAGGCCAATCAGCAGAATGGCGAGCACAATCAACGTGGCAATGATGCGGTTGCGGGCCACCTGCGGGCTGGTGTCGACGGCGGTGAACCCCGAAATGCGATTGAAACTCTCCGTGCGCGAATAACCGTACAGGGTATTTTTGTGCTTCTTGCGATGCTTTTTCGGCGACCCGGACGAGCGGCCCATCAGACGCCTCCCATGGTCAGCACAATGGCTCCGCCAATGATCAGTGCCGCCAGAATAATCGCCAGAATGAGCGGGAAGGCGGTCCCGATTCCCACTCGGATCAGTTGCAGGAACGTCAGTGAAGCGACTTCATGAACGATCGAGTTATTGTGATGCTTGCTGCCGCCTGTCTCATAAGACAACAGCTTGCGCACAGCGGCGGCGTGGCGGACGATGACCAGCCGGGCCTGTTCCAGATTGCGGTTGTACTCGTTGAATTTCTCCGGCTCCTCGTTGACCTGGTCGTAGGTCTCCGGCAGCTGGTTGATCTCCTGAAAGAACTGGTCGAAGAGGATTTGTAGTTTTTCGGCCTCGGCCACGAGCTGGCGGCTGTCGGAGAGTTCCGCTTCGAGCAGGGCCGAGAACTCGGAGAGCCGCAGCATCTGTTCGCGCCGGACACGCGAATATTCCTCGAATTGTTTGCGTTCGATCAAAACTTTAGGCGGTGGGGGCGGCGGTACGGGTGCCGCCTGCTCGGCAACGGTTGGCGCCGGGTGATTGGCCGTTTCCAGATTGGCCTCTGCGGCCATCATCTGGGATTTCAGGCGATCCCCGGAGTAAATCAATTTATCGCTGATATAGTCGTTGCGTTTTTTCATACTGCTTAATATACCATTACGAATTTGAGTTGTCAATTATCGTTGCTTATTTCTTTTCTGGTCAAACGGCCGCGAACGTTTTTTCTTCAAAACCTGTATCTGCGGACGCCGCTCGGCCAAGCCGCGGTTGACGGTGATCGGTTCGCCGTCCGGCGTTTTGCCGGTGTAATACATGGCCGCGCCCATGGTCATCGGCAGCGGAATATAATCCTGCACCTGTTGCGGACTCCAGTTGTGGCGGTTCAGGAAATCGTCCACGGTTTTCATTTCCCGCTCGGTACAACCGGGAAAGTTCGAAATGAAGAGCGGAATCAGGTACTGTTCCTTGCCCGCCTTGCGGCTCTCTTCCTCAAAAAATTCCTTGAACTCATAAAAATCCTCGGCCTTGTTCTTGCGCATCAGTTCGAGCACGCGCGGGTGCAAATGTTCCGGAGCAACCTTCATATGCCCCGACACATGGTGGCGGACCATCTCGCGCATCAGTTCTTTCTGCTGTACCGCCAGGTCCAGCCGGATGCCGGAGTTGACATAAAGGTGCTTGACGCTGGGCATCGAACGGGCCTTGCGCAGCAAGTGCATCAAGCTCAGGCCGTCGGCCACGTAGTTGGGGCAGGGGCGGGGCACCATGCAGGAGGAACGGTGGCACTTGGCGCAGATGGCCGTGTCCTTGACAAAGCTGCCGTAAATGTTGCCGGCGGCCCCGCCGATGTCGGTGATGGTGCCCTTGAAATTCTTATTCGAAGTCAGTTTCTCCACGTCTTTGAGTACGGACTCGTGACTGCGCGAGGTGATCGCACGTCCCTGATGCGAGACGAGTCCGCAGAACGAGCAGCCGCCGGGGCAGCCGCGGACCGCCGGGATCGAGGCGCTGATGGCGTCAAACGCCGGGATCCGTCCCTTGTAAACGGGGTGCGGCAACCGGCTGAACGGCAGTTCATGCACGCGGTCGAGCTCCTCAGTCGTCAACGGAGTCGGCGGCGGTTCGATGACCAGCACCCGGTCGCCGTAGCGCTGGTAAATACCTTTGCCGGAATACGGATTCATTTCGCTTTCGACGGTGATGGTCTCGGCCATCAACGCGTCGCGGTCATTCTGCATGGTTTCCCAGTTCGGCAGTTCGACGTAATTGCTGAAATCCCAGCTTTCTGCTTCCTTTTTGCCCAGAAAAACGACCGAGCCGCGAATATGGCGGAGCGGTTTATTATCGCGCAGGCAGGCGGCGATTTCCACGATTGTTTTCTCCCCCTGGCCGTACATGCCGATTTCAGCCTTGCTGTCGACCAGAATGCCGGGGCGGATTTTGTCCTGCCAGTAATCGTAGTGAGCCACGCGGCGGAGACTCGACTCCATGCCGCCATTCAGGATCGGCAAGCCGGGAAACGCCTGGCGGGCCAGCTGGGAATAGACGATCAACGCATGGGGCGGGCGCAGGCCGGGGGTGCCGTTTTCCGAGTAAGCGTCGTCGCGGCGGAGACGGCGGCCGGCGGTGTAAAGATTGACCATCGAATCCATGTTGCCGGACGAAATCGCGCAGGCGAGGGCGGGGCGGCCGAGAATCTGCAGTGATTTGGCGTCCTTCCAGTCCGGTTGCGCGATGATGCCGCAGCGGTATCCCTCAGCCATCAGCAAACGGCCGATCAGGGAAATGCCGTAGGACGGATGGTCGACGTAACAATCGCCAGTGATCAACAGGATATCGAGCTGGTCCCAGCCCAGTTTGTCCATTTCGCGCCGGGACATCGGCATGAATTCAGGAGCGTACATGAGCTTACTGGCGCGGCGGCAGCATGCCAGCGTCGGTGATTTTGCTGACATCGGTGGGCGCGGCCGAACCGATCAGCTTGAAAGGCACCTGGAGCTGGGCCGTGCGATGGGTGGAGTAATTGTACTTAAGCGTCAGATTGACGTTCCGGCCGGCCTCGCCGCGCGGGGGGTCGATCCGGAACAGCATCGAATACAGGGTGTCGGCATCGGTTTTCTCGATTTTCCAGTTCTTGGCGTCGAACTGTCCGTTACCGACCCGCAGTGCAATGCAGGGGTAGGTGTTCAGGTGATCAGCCAGCGAAAAGTCGTAAATGCTCAGCGTGCGCCCGGCATCGAGCTTGCAGACCACCACGGCATAGCCGTTTTGCGTGTACTGCTCGGGAAACGCCTCTTTGTCTTCATTCTGAATTCTGACGGTGGATGTGGTGATTTCCGCGCAGGCGATATTACCGAAATGAAAACGCCATACGGCACCGAAAAGGCTTCCGCACATCACCAATGCCGCAGCCATCATGATCAATCGTGTTTTATTCATGCTCCAAGCCTCAATAGTTTATATGTATTATAGCCTGTAAAAAGCGTAAAAGCAAGTATAAAACCATGTTTTAGCCCGGATTTTATGGATGATCTGCTAGCGGGTGATCCGCAGGAAGTTTCCGGACATGATCGCGTCATAGGCCGGCTGCGAGAGCTTCCCGTCCTTCAGACCGTTTTTCAGATAGGGCAGGATATCGGGAATCGGTTCGTCGATACCGGTGAAGCGGTCGGTGCCGAAGCAGATCCGGTCGTGGTATTGCTCCAGGAACTCGTAGCCCTTCGGGTCACGGCTCAGGGCGTGGTAGGCACTGCCGGCGGAGATGTCGCCGTAGACGTTCGGGTATTTTTCGAACAATTCCCACAGGCGTCCCTTTTTCCCGTAAGCGCCCTTCATGTAGCCGGCCCGGTTTTCTTCGGTGATGTCGCCATCCAGCTCGTTCCAGAAGCACGGCGAGTGACCGAGGAAAATCGTTTTCGGAAACATTTTTACAACTTTTTCCGTGCGGGGCAGCCCGAGGTCGTCGATCGCGCCGTAGCTGGTGGAGCCCTGCGGCTTGAAGTGGAAAATGATCGGCAGTCCTTCCTCGCCGGCGGCAAAAAACAGCCGCTGGTACAGGATATCATCCATTTCCAGTGATGCGGTCATTTCGCCGATGCCCTTGCAGCCGAGATCTTTGTAGACCTGCATTAACTTGACCAGATTGCCGTCGCCGTAATTGGTGATCGAGCGCGGGTCCACGTAAAAAAACGCCGTGAAGCGGTCCGGGTGCTTGCGGGCGGCTTCGATACACTCCTGATTGCCGCACACACCGTAAAAGTCCAGGCACTCCGGCGAGGAGAGCGGCAGCAGCACAGAGCGGTCGATTCCTTCCATATCCATGCGTTTGAGCAGGATATCGGCGGTGAAGGGGCCGCGCCCGAGCAGGACACGGCTGAATTCCGGGAAGTGATCGAAGGTGATATGAGTATGGATGTCAATTATCACGATAGGCCTCATCAACTTTTTTGAACGCCGCGATGATGGCGTCGGCTTCTTTTTCGCCCCAGCTTTCGGAAATGACCAGATTGAAGTGATTGGTCATGGCGGCTTTGGCGTTCGGGCACTCGAACTCGGTGCGCGCATCGCCTTTGTACTCCGGGTTGTTCCACGGGAATTTGGTCCAGCGCTCCTGGAACCACTCAAAGGTGAAGGGGAGGGCCGCCGAATAATTCGGGTTCATCTGGACCCCCTCGGCCATCAAGGCGGCGCAGTAGTCGGCTTTGTTGACCGTGAGTTTGCCGGTATTGACCCGCAGCCGCCACCACCAGTAGACGTGCTCAACGCCGAGGCGCAGCTCCGGAATCTCGATACCGGCCAGCTCGCCAATGCCGCGGTCCTTGAGCATTTGAACAAACTTCTGCTTGCGGGCGATGATCGACGGCAGCTTTTTCAACTGCGTCCGGCCGATGACCGCGCCGAGTTCGTCGAGGTTGCAGTTGATGGCCGGGATGGGGTTGGTATGGCCGGGCATATTGAACGGCTTGCCGCGGTCGGCGGCCCGGCGTTCGCGCCAGTAAAGGTCCTCGGTCTGGCTGAGCACGGCTCCGCCTTGTCCGCCGGTACAGAAGTGCTTGCCGAACATCAGCGAAAAAGCGCCGTAAGTGCCGAACGTGCCAACCTTTTTGCCGTTGATCGCAGCGCCGTGCGATTGGGCGCAATCCTCGATAACCGGCAAGCTATACTTGGCCGCCACCTTCATGATGCCCTCCATGTCGGCGGGCTCGCCGCCGATGTGCGCCACCACGATCGCCCGGGTCCGGGGCGTGATGACCGCCTCGATCTGCTCGGGGCCGATGTTGTAGCTATCCGGCATGGTGTCCGCGACCATCGGGATGCAGCTGAGCATGACGATCGGCATGATGCCGCCCGGGTCCGTGACCGCGCTGACCACTACTTCGGAGAACGGCGGCAGATCCAGCGCCCGCAGCGCCACATAAACTGCATTGGTTCCGGAGTTTACACCATCAGCAAAGCCACTGCCCATGAATTCGGAGAATTCCTTGCAGAAGGCCTCTTCCTCGGGACCGTTGTAGCCGAAGGCGTTGCCGGAGCTGATGCTGGCATCGAACAGGCGCATGACCGCTTCTTTTTCCGCCGTGTCGAATTGTTCGCGTCCCCGGAAGGCGAAGTCGATTGCCTTGCTGCCGCCGTTGATGGCCAGTTGCGCTGATTTGCTCATTTGGATTCTCCTGTGGTTTCTTTGATAAATTGTTTGGTGGAGAGGAAAGCGGCCAACATGGCGGCGCCCAGTCCGACCTGAAAGTTTGTAATGTCAAAATTCAGCGGCGGCGCGTCCGGCCCGTAGGCCCGGCGGATGCCGTCGTGCCAGTTGTCCGGGGCATGCACCATGATCATTTCGGGATGGTAAACCCGGGCGACTTCGCGGCAGGCCAACCCCAGATAACGCTCGACATCCCCCTGAATCCGCGAATGCTCCGAAAGCGGCTGTTCCTCGCGCCTTTCCGCGATGGCCCCCTCGGTCACGTAATTCTCGAGGCAGCCGTGCTGCCCGCAATAACATTTGCGTCCCGCCTTATTGACCTGCAGATGAGCGAGCCAGTCCTCATGTTCGAACAGATTCGCTGTGGGGAAACCGTTAACCACCAGGCCGAATTCGATGACCTTGCCGGGGTGGATCAGCGCCAGGTTGCGGCATTTATAATGAGCACTGACCTGATACGCCAGCATATTGATGTTGACGTCGCGGTAAACCGGGACCCCGGTCTCGCGGTTCAGGTAATCGACCAGCCCGGAATAGAGGTCGTACGAAGCCAGCGGCGGCTGCAGCCAGCGCGAAATCGAGATGCCGATCGCCCCCAGGCGGCGCTCCGGATGCTCCTGCAGGGTTTGCTTAACCAGGTCGAGAACCTTTTTGAATACGGTGAGCTTGCTGCAGGTCTGGTCGAACTTGATATGACTGCTGTCCAGCGTGTTGTTCCGGTGGTCGATCATGTAACAGGCCACGCCCAGCCCGGCGGTGATGACCAGCCCCAGATAACAGAGGTTTTCGCGGTTGGGGAAATAAAGCACGCCGGGGCGCCCTTTGCCGACGCTGGGCTCAGTTTCGCTGCGCAGCAATCCGCTGACGACCAACTCCTCCAGATAAGCGGAAGCGGTGCGAATATCCAGGTCAACCAGCTCGGCGGCCTCGCTGCGTCGTATGCCGTTACTGTTCAGCACCAGACGCTTCAGCTCCATTAATTTTCGTGATTTTTTAGTTTTATTATCCATTTTAATGCATTTTAATTAATTTCATTTTGCATATAAATATTATACAGCAAAATAAAAAGAAATCAATATGCTATATTCGGAAAAACAGAAATTTCTAAAAAAGGAGAAAGGAGTATGAAGAGGTTCAATCCCAATGACGAACCAGCTTGTCGCCTCTGGATATCGCAATCACATTGAATTCCCGCAGGCTCAATGGAATTTCCTGATAATCGAAATCGTGATGCCGCAATGCATACAGTATATAGTGCACGTGTATTTTCGCCCCCGCTAAATGACCGGAGGGTTCCATCGGATTCTCCTGGCGCAACAGAAATATATTGCCGACCAGCATCAACCACAAAATCGCACATGCGACACGGCGATCGAAACGCCATGTACCGAGAAATGAATTCAGTGCGATCACGAAAAAGAACATCACGATCATCGCATTCGGCATAAAATATCCTCCGCGGATCACGTCCGGATAAAGCATGGCCGGGTGTTGGGAAGTCATCAGGTTGGCTGCCGCTATCATCGCGCACATCATAAAAACATATGCACAGATATACCAAAGCGCCCAGCGTTTTACCACAGGGTTTTCGCCTCGTTTGAGATATGGTGAAATCAGGCCCGCTGCAATCAGAACCAGGACGCCTACGCCCGTTTTTATTCCCAGTCCCCCGAACATTCCGCCAAGGTTAGTCAGCACAAAAGTCAAGCCGCCAGAAAAATTCAGCAAGCCCATGATTCCCACTTGCTGGTAATTGCATTCCGGATAATATCCGTTCAAACAGTAAATAAGGTATGGAGCGATATACAGGTTGTAAATTGTACCAAGCGCCAGCACCAACATACTTCCGATCAACAGTTTTTTCATCGGAATTGCTCCCCGCCATGTATTCATCCAAACCATGCCGACGCTAACCAGTCCCAGTCCAACGGTAATGGTTGCCACCCAGAACATGCCCTGCCGATCCAACAGCATCATTACCATTTCAGCTGAAGCAATCGTTATAATCAACCTATTTAAATGATTCCCACAATGTTTATTCTGATATTTACCGAAGAAATCATACAGACAAAACCCGATGATCACCAACATCAGGGCACACCCTGGCTTGGAAGAACGAAAAAATAAATTCCCCCAGAAAATTGCCGGCAGAGTCATCAGCAGACAATTCACCGTCAGGAAAGAACCAGTTCCGATATTCTTAAATAATCGCGTTCCGGCAATTTGAAAAATCCCCACAGTCAGAAGTGCGACAAGAATTGTACTGAAAGAATAAAAATGAGGAACTCCGTGCGCAATCGACCAGCGGATGAATCCGGCATCCAGATAATCGATGAAATAGCTCAATTCGCGCGCCTGATACAGTCCCCAGTCGTTGGGAACCGGATCGAAAATTTTTGCAGCCAGCGGCCGGTCCCGCCAGTAATTGAATAAAAATGCGGCACTTTCTCCATGAAGATATGCCCCGCCTTGCTGCACTATGACACTGAGCATGGGAATCAGGCCGGCGATCAATACTGCCACCCAATTATAAAGCTTCTCGGGTTTACTGTTCATCATGCCCTTGTTCCTCATCTAATTTTGCGATCATTTTCCGTGCATCTTCGCGCACTTTCGGGTTCTCGGAACCGGCTGAAAACTCCAGTGCCCGGGCAGCCCAGTAACGAGCCTGGATTTTGTCTTGCGGCTTGCTGAGCCCTTCATGGTAAAGTATCGCTAATAACAAGGCTGGCAGAGGATAGCCCTTGGAGGCTCCAACTCGCAAACGGTAATCAGCGGCGCGGGGGTAACCACTGTAACGCAATACTACCGTCGATGTGACCAAATACGATTCATCTTCACTTCTGCCATCCAACAGACTCAGATTTCTCCAAAGATGATGTTCTTTCAATGCTTCACTGGCTTCCGTTGCCGGGTATTCTCGTGGAATGCTTTGCAATAACAGCAGCAGTGGGCTACCCAGAATGGACATCAGGCCGGTTAAACATAAATACATGAACAGTTTTTTTCGTCTTTTTCTCATACCTGCCACGATAAAAAAGCGGCTGATTTTGAGTTCAGCCGCTGTATTGCCATCAGTTCAATCCGAAACGCAGGAAGCAGTAGTCTGCGTTCCAGACCTGCTTGTGCCAGGGGGGGAAGACGCCGTCCGCATCCTTGTAGAACGTGGCCGGGCCGACGGCGAAGCATTCGCCTTCTTCCAAGTGGAACGGCCCGAGCATGTTGCGCAGGGAATTGGTCAGGGTGATTTCCAGCTTGTTGACGCTCGGCTTCAGCAGATCTGCGGGAATCGCAGCCTTGTAATCCGGGTAGATGATGGCGGCGAGCGGCTTGCCGTTGATTTTGACTTCCGCCACGTTCGCATAGAGATTGGCGAAGCGGATTTCATTTCCCGCCGGGTTGGCGACTTCGAAGTCCTGTTCCAGCGTGATTTTGCCGGCGAAGAATGGGAAGCCGGATTGCTCGATATTCCCGCCATTGACCTGCGAGGGCAGGGCCGTGAGCGCGAATGCTCCGGCGTAGCGCACGCCGTTACGCGCCAGATCGGTGAATTTGCCCGGAGTCTTGACGCCGAATTTACCGCAGAGGTAAACGGCCTCGACTTCGCTGTGGAACGACAGTTTGTTGCGTTCGCCTTCGAAGTGCTTGGAGGCGCGGATGCTCTGGTAGGTTTCGGGTTTCTGGTAGAAATGAGTTTTCAGCATCAGCGAATTCCGGCCGGCGACAACGGCCGGGCCGATGTCGATCCGCTCAAAAGCCTTGTCGGCGAAAAATCCGTTCGACTTGTTCGATATGGCTTTGCCGTTCAGGGTGATTTCGTAATATTCGGGATGCTCGATCAGCAACTCAAGCGGCTGCCCCAGTGCATATGACGAATCGACTTCGAACTCAAACCCGAGCTCGATATCCGCTTCGCGCTCCAGCTTGAGCAGGGCGTTCTGAATGGTCAGGATGTATTCGCGTTCGAACATGGTCTTGCCGTCGGCCGCGCAGGAACACATGTCCAGCGTCAGGATGTTTTCGCTGCATTCCTTGACCTTGAAGTCCGGTTTGAGCTGAACGGATTTGCCGGCGGGGGCAGGGACGGCAGCGGGCGCAACTTCGTGGTTACGGGCCAGCAGCACCAGGTCACCGACCGGCGCGAAGCGGAACGGAATGCGGCATTTGCCACCAACTTTGTCGTAGAAAATAGGCTCGACAGCGCCGGTGGCCGGGTTGTAGCACTCGACCCCGGCGGCCTCGATGACGATCTCGGTATCAAAGCCTTTGAAGCGGTCGGTGTTGACCAGGTAGTAGAGCTCGGCCGGTTTGCCGTCGAAATTAATCAGGGTGCGGTGCGCGGCATTGATCGCGGCGACCTGTTTCGCGGTGCCGGGCTCGGTAATGCTGACGGCTTCGCAATAGTTCGCCAGTTCGGCAGCAACTTCGGCGGCAGAATCGAAGAACTTCACCTGTTTGAGCAGCGGCAGGTTGTTGACCAGCTCGCCGTCGACATGGAATTCGGAGTGGAAATCATTGCGTTCACCGAGGATGACGCCGCCGTTATTGACGAATTCTTCCAGCATCGTCACCTGACGCGAGGAGAGGTTCATCAGCTTGGGCAGGACCACGATGGAATAAGAATGCTGACCGATGCGCAGTTTGGCGCCTTCGACACAGCCGTGCTGTTCCATCAGGGTTTCGTCGCCATAATGGTGTCCGATGTGGGCGTCAACCAGCTTCTGGCTCAGGCCCTCAAATGCCCTGGAGTACATATTGATGATATCGTCCGACGGCTGCTGGTTCGATGCATGGTCGCGATTGAACAGCATGTGAGCGGTGGTGACGCCGTGAATGATTAACGTGTCGACGCAGGGCACGCTCTCCGCCAGCAATACGCCGAGGCGGGAAACATAATCGTTGAAGCGGTGATACTCCGGCCACCACGGCTGATGGATGAAGAGCGATGCAGGGTAGTCCCGCTTGCGGATGCCGCGCAGGGAATATCCTTCCAGATGCTGGCAAAGCAAATTGATGCCGTGGACCATCTGCCACTGATACAGCCATTTCAGGTCTGTGAAAGTCACCGCCCAGCCGCAGAGCGCGAAGGTCTCGGAGAGCACCTGTTTTTTGCCGGTCTGTGCGGCCACGCTTTCCAGCTGCTTGGGGGTGACCAGTGAGGTGAAATGACGGCCCAGCGCGTCCATGCCCGGAATCGTGTAATACTGATAATGCGGCATGACCGAGCCATTGCTGGTAATCTGCCAGTAATAGGAATCCTCGAGCACCATGTGGCCGGTGAGGTCCCAGCCGTGGTCATTGCACCAGTCGTAAATGGTTTTGAGAAAGTTGTTCATGAACAACCGGGTGGTCAGGCGCCAGAAGCGGTAGCGGGTTTTGCGGTAACAGCCGGTTTCGAGGAAGAGCTCGGGCAGACGGTCGATCAGGCTGGAACCGAATTCCGCGCTGTATTCGCGCTCGTAAATGAACGACCACGGAATGCCGTTGCGCGAGATCTGGGGCTCGTCAGTGAAGAATCCCTTCATGCCCTTGCGTTCGCTTTCGCTCAGCGAATCGTAATATTTCTGGTAAATGGCCTCGATGAACTTGAGCGTGACCTCACGGTCGAGGGTATCGACATAATACGGATTGACGTCGAAGTAACAAACCAGCACGGTGTCGATGGCGGAAGCGGTATCCTTGTCGGTCCGCTTGCCGTCGCGGGTATAAACCGCGATGAAGTTGGCGATATCCGCCACGTCCTTGCCGCTGACTTCCTTGCAGCGCAGGTACTTCTGCTGATATTTGAGGCCGAGGCCATTGACGATGCCATTGCCGAAACCGCTCGGCCAGCCGCTTTCGTCATAAGCCCAGGCATTCATGTCCTCGCGTTTGGCGTCCCCGATACAGCCTTTGGTGAGGTCGAACCACTCTTTGCCGATGTATTCGGTCAGCAGTCCGCCGCGGGCGTGCATGAAAAAGCCGCCGTGCCCGGCCTCGCGCATCAGGTGAATCTGACGCGAAAGTTCATCCATTTCCAGTTTGTCGTTCCAGCTCCAGAAGGGAACCGGCCGGTAATCCTTGGCAGGATTCAATGCAAGTTCAAAAATATTCATCAGGCAATTTCTTTTGATTAAAGTTCGGGTAATTTGCGATTTGGGAAAAATGCCACGAAATCACCCAAAAGTCAAGCGAAAATCATTGAAAGTTCGTGATTTATCACTCTTAATGAAATTTTATTTTTCCTTTTTCCATAACTGTACTTGAAAAAGTAACGATTACTGGTATGTTTAAAAAATAGGTCAGCTCCATTAATATTAACTGAACCCAAACAGTGGAACTATGAAAAAGAAGCAGAAAGAACAACAGAACGACGACCCTGGACCGCGATGGCGTGGGGTTGCCGGCCGGTCGAACCTCTGCTTTTCAGCTGATTGAGGATGACCAGGCATACCCAGCTCCACGCGTAACGATCGTTCCCCCCAGGTGTCTTGAAACTTTAATCAATCAGGACAAGGAACAACTATATGCTCGTAAGTTACGATATCATTGATGGACGGGTCGTCGAGTGTCCGACGGAGAGACTTGGCCGCATCCAGGTCTACACCACTCCCGACGAGGAGGATAAGAATTATCTGGTGAGAGAGTGCGGCATCGATGAACACACTTTTCACTCGGCGCTGGACGAAGACGAAATCTCCCGAATCGAGTACGAAGACAATCACATCGCGGTCATCATGAAACAGCCCCGCAACTATAAAGGGGATAAAAATCTGGATTTCCGGGTTTCCTCCTTCGGCGTGTTTCTCTTCAAGGACCGGACCATCATCCTGCAGGCGGAGCCGACCTACCTCTTCGAACACGGCAAAATGCCGTTGCGCGGCAATTCCGCGGCCGGGGTCCTGCTGCGGTTGCTTTATCATGCGACCCACCATTTTCTGGAACACATGCGAGTGATCCGCTCGATTTCCGATGAAGTCGAGGCCAAGATCGAACATTCGGTGACCAACCGCTCGCTAGTCGGCATGTTCACGCTGTCGAAGAGCCTGACGTACTACCAGAGCGCCATCAGCGGCAACCAGGTGCTGATGCAGAAGTTGAAAAACGACTCCCGCAAACTCGGCTTCACCGAGGATGAAGAGGATTTTCTCGACGATATCACTGTTGAAAACAAGCAGTGCAACAACCTGGCTCAGATTTACTCCAACATTCTGATCGGCATGTCCGACGCCCGCGTGGGGGTGCTGAACAATAACCTCTCCACAGTCATGAAACAGCTGGCGATCATCAACATCGTGTTCATGCCGCTGAACGTGATCACCGGCCTCGGCGGCATGTCCGAGTACTCCATGATGACCAGCCACGTCTGGTGGCCGCACGCCTACAGCGCGCTGGTGCTGGTGATGGCGGCCATCGGCTATGTCACTTATCTCATGGTCAAGCGGGTCGGCATCGGCGAACAGAAACGGGAAAAGTGAGGTCGGGCATGTACAAAATCTTCAGTTTATATCCGTTCAAAGATTCGCCGGCCTCGAAGAAGCGGGCGCGCCGCTCCTGGGATTGGATTTGCCTGCTGACCGGGCTGCTGGTCATCTGCTCGGCGCTGATCTGTTTCGACAAACCCTACGAGATCGGCGAGCCGACCATGCACGGGTTCCCTCTGTGGTTCCTGGTATTTCTGGGTTATCCGGTGCTGGCGCTCATCAGCATATTCAACATTATTTTCGGATTGGACGGCTCGTCGTTCGTTCACTTCGTTGCGGAAGGCAATCCGGCGATCGGGCTGGGGATCATCGATTTCCTGGCGCTGGCGGCAATCTGGGCGATCGTCCGGTTCGGCATTCTCCGCGCTTTCGGTTCGCGCTGGGTTCAGATCTGCTGCAATTTCATGTTGCTGATTGCCGGGTGGGGGATTATTCAGCTGTTCTATTTTCTGATGCTTTTTCTGTGGGACCGGGGTGGATTTCAGCCGCTGCACAAGCACCTCGAAGAACTCGAGCCGCCGCCGGAAAAGGTGATCATCGTCGAGCCCCCGGCCAGCAATCTGGAAAGCCAACACCGCAAATATGAGCTGAAAAAGCAGAACTGATTATTGCAAATTCACATATTTGAACTATTTTAAGAGATTATTTTAATAAGGAGAATCGATCCATGGACTTCAAAACTTATTTCCGTCAGTATCCGAACCGGGAAGGTTATTTCGGCGAATACGGCGGCATCATCGTGCCGGATGAACTCGTGCCGGTATTCCACGAAATCGCCGATGCTTACAACGCCATCTGCCACAGTGCCCAGTTCATCAGCGAACTGCGCCGCATCCGCCGGGAATTCCAGGGGCGTCCGACCCCGGTTTACCACTGCGAACGTCTCTCCCGTAAGCTCGGTTCCGCCCAGATCTACCTGAAGCGCGAAGACCTGAACCATACCGGGGCCCATAAGCTCAATCACTGCATGGGCGAGGGGCTCCTGGCCAAATTCATGGGCAAGAAGAAACTGATCGCCGAAACCGGGGCAGGGCAGCACGGCGTGGCGCTGGCGACCGCGGCCGCATACTTCGGCCTCGAGTGCGAAATCCATATGGGCGAAGTCGATATCGTCAAACAAGCCCCGAACGTGGCCCGCATGCGCATTCTCGGCGCCAAGGTGGTGCCGGTCTCCTTCGGCTTGAAGACCCTGAAGGAAGCCGTGGATTCGGCTTTTGAAGCTTACCTGAAGTCCTACAAAGATTCGATCTACTGCATCGGTTCCGCGGTCGGCCCGCATCCGTTCCCGATGATGGTGCGCGACTTCCAGATGTGCGTGGGGCAGGAAGCCCGCGAGCAGTTCCTCGCCATGACCGGCATCATGCCGGATATGGTCTGCGCCTGCGTCGGCGGCGGCAGTAACTCGGTCGGAATGTTCTCGGCGTTCCTCGATGATCCGGTGGAAATCTGCGGCGTGGAGCCGCTCGGCACCGGCACGACGCTCGGCGAACACGCCGCCAGCATGAGCTTCGGCAAAAAAGGCACGCTGCACGGTTTCGAAAGCATCCTGCTGCAGAATGAAGATGGTTCGGCAGCTCCGGTTTACTCCATCGCCAGCGGACTCGACTACCCGAGCGTCGGCCCGGAACACGCCTTCTGGCGCGACGCCGGACGCGTGAACTACGTCACCGCCACCGACGCCGAAGCGATCGATGCCTTCTTCAAGCTTTCGCGTTACGAAGGAATCATTCCGGCTCTGGAAAGCTCTCACGCCGTGGCTTATGCCATGAAGCGCGCCCGCGAAATGCACACCGGGGCCATCCTGGTGAACCTGAGCGGACGCGGCGACAAGGACGTCGATTACGTGATCGAACATTACGGTTACGGCGACACCTACGGTTTCCCCGGAGACTGATGCATGCCCCGGAAAATTCTGTTCATACACCCGAATTTTCCGGGCCAGTTCCGGCACCTGCTGAAGTTTTGTGCAGGTCAGCCGGAGCTCAAAGTCGATTTTATTACTGAAGCGCTCCCGGTCAATTACCCGGGAGTTGAAATACACCGCAGTTATGCCCCCGGCCGGACACGGACCGAAAGCGTAACTGCGGTTTTGCTTGAGCTCAAACAGCAGGGCTATACCCCCGACCTGGTCATCAGCCATTCCGGCTGGGGAGGGGACCTGCATCTGCTGGACGTGTTCCCGGCGGCGAAATTTCTCTCGTACCCGGAGTGGTACTACCATGCCGGGAACCCCCGGAACCTCACCATTGAGGAATCGCTGAAAAAGTGCACCAGCGCCATGGTTCCGACCGAATGGCAGAAGTCCCGTTTCCCTAAACAATTTCAACGCAAAATCCGGGTGATTCACGAGGGAGTCGACACTGCCTTTTACAAGCCGGTTCCGAATGCGGTGTTCACCTTTTTCGGACGCAATTATTCGGCCGGTGACGAGATCGTCACTTACGCCGCCCGGGGACAGGAGCCGATTCGCGGTTTTCCCGAGTTCATGCGGGCGCTCCCGGCGATCCTTGCTGCCCGGCCGCTGGTGAAAATCCTGATCGCCGGCGAGGACCGGGTCTGTTACGGCGCCCAGCCGCCCGGCGGCAAAAGCTGGCGGCAGACCTTGAACGAAGAACTGAAATTACCCGAGGACCGGGTGGTTTTCTGTAACAAACTGCCGGAGGAATATTTTATTAAACTTCTGCAGATTTCATCACTGCACGTTTATTTAAGCAAGAAATTCGTACTATCCTGGTCGCTGCTGAACGCCATGAGCTGTGGTTGCCTGATCCTCGGCAGCAGCGGCGAACCTGTTTCGGAAGTCCTGAAAGACGGTCACAACGGATTGAGCTGCGAACTGGACAGCGAAGCAATCGCCGCCGCCGTGGTCCGGACATTGGAACAGAGGCACGAGTTGACCGGCCTGCAAAAACAGGCCCGGCAGGATATATTGATGAATTACGATGCGGTACAATGCGTGCAAAAACAATATCAATTGATAAAGGAACTGCTTTCATGATCATAAGTACAGAACGGCTCGACTTGCGCGAAATGACCTTGGACGACTACGCCGATATTGCCGATATCCTGCAGGATAAACAAGCCATGTATGCTTATGAACATGCCTTCAGCGATGAAGAGGTGAGGGGGTGGCTGGACCGCCAGCTGCAGCGTTATCGGGAACATGGTTTTGGCCTGTGGGCGGTGATCGAGCGCGGCAGCGGCGAATTGGTGGGGCAATGCGGCCTGACCATGCAGGAAACCGGGGCAGGGCAGGAGGTCGAGATCGGTTACCTTTTTAAGCGGAAACATTGGCACAAAGGTTTTGCCACCGAAGCGGCGGCCGGATGCATGGATTACGCCTTCAACATGCTTAAATTGTATCGGGTGGTCTGCATCATCCGAGACAATAACGGGCCGTCGCGCCGGGTGGCCGAGCGTCTCGAGATGCGGATCAACGGACAGTTCGTCAAGCATTATTATAATATGGATATGCCCCATGTCATCTACTACAAACGCAACCCGCTGGTCACCGTAACGGATTACCAACTGGCATGGGCGGAACAATTCAGTGAACTGAACCAACTGGTAGCCCCACTTGGCTTGAAACTGGAGCATGTTGGCAGTACTTCTGTGCCGGGGCTGGCCGCCAAACCGGTGATTGACGCCGATCTGATCCTGCCTGATTGGAATCGCCTTAACGAGGTAAAAGAGGCTCTGCAAAAGCTCGGTTTCTACCATATCGGTGATTATGGCCTGGCCGGACGTGAAATGTTCACCCAAACCCTGCGGCTGAAATTCCCGCATAATTTCTATGTCTGCCGCCAAGGCTGCGAAGCCCTGAACAATCACTTATTACTGCGCGATTACCTGCTCAGTCACCCGGAAGCCGTCAAACGCTACGGCGATCTGAAGAAATCCCTGGCGCAGCAATTTCCGAACGACGTGGACCAGTACTGCTGTGCCAAAAGCGATTTGCTCGCAGAATTTCTGGCTGCAGCCGGTATGGCTGCCGAGAATGTCCAAAACATTCACCGCCTGAATCAGCTCTAACAGGGAAGGGGGGCATATATTCCTTTCCCGGATAGTGCCCCTCACCTATTTTTATTAAGTGCCGACTTAATCAAAATGTCTCTCAATTTTTGACTTAATCAAGTTCCAAACCACACGTCGATTTCGTTCAAATCCCTGACATAAGGGCAGGGGACATATTCATTTTCCCAGGATACCACCCCTCGCCCAGTCCATAATCTGTTTCCCCGAATCTCCTCTTGCCTAATTTCCTCAAAATTCCGACTGAATAGATAAAGATAATTTCATTCATATTCTCCCGAAAACGCATTCAGAGGTCACTCTGGCATCGATTACTCCAAAACTGCCGCCAACCAGTAAAATCAACAATCAGCCCCTTATTCTTCATTCTATGAAGGGATAAAAATATCAACAACTGAAATTTCGAAGAATTCATTGCTCAATCTACTATTGTCCTGTGGATTAAATGAACAACTTATTAACAGGCGTGTATTTCATTATTTATATATGTCTCATAATAAAATAGTTATGTTAATCGTTTCTGCATATCAATGATCGCTTTAGCACAA
>JBEBXH010000021.1:0-70795 GCA_040391785.1 Victivallis vadensis | reverse complement strand
TTTGGAGAAATTTGATTTTGAAATCATTGGAAACGATTCGTTTTTATCATTCCGCAGCTACCTGGATGGAAGGCAAGGCGGAAGAACAACTTAGAAACCTGGCTGCGCTGCCCGGAATGACCGGGGCGGTGGGGATGCCGGATCTGCATCCGGGACTTTCCTCGCCGATCGGGGCGGCTTTGCAGACGGAAGGGGTGATTTACCCTGAATTCATCGGCGGCGACGTCGGCTGCGGCATGGCGCTTTTTCGCACCTCGATCCCGGCGGGCAAATTCCGCGTCAACCGGGTGGAGCGGCGTTTGATCGACCGTGAGCTCCCGGCGTTGGACCACGAATTTCCTGCCGACTGGCCGGACTGGCTGCGGCGCGACCTCGGTTCGCTGGGGTTCGGTAACCATTTCGCCGAGCTGCAGGAACTGGTGGAGATCAAGGAGTCCGGCCGGGCCGGGGAGCTGAAGCTCGACCGTCAAAACCTCTGGCTGCTGGTTCACTCCGGCAGCCGCGGCCACGGGCAGGCCCTGCGTGAGTGGACGCCGTCCGGCGGGCTGGATTCGGCCTCGGAAGGCGGGCGGAAATATCTGGAACGGCACGACCGGCTGGTGAGCTGGGCGACGCTCAGTCGTCAGCTGGCGGCGGAGGCATTTTTGCAGCTGCTCGGTGAGAGCGGAGAACTTTTCTGCGACAATTGTCACAACTCGGTGAGTGCCGACCCGGTGATGCCGGACCGCTGGATTCACCGCAAAGGAGCGGCATCCACGCAGGCGGGTACTCCGTTTGTCATCGCGGGTTCCCGCGGCACTTTCAGTTATCTGGTGGAGCCGGTCGGGCCGCAGGCGGAAAATCTCTGGTCGGCGGCGCATGGCGCGGGCCGGAAGTGGAACCGCCACTCCGCCCGGGCCCGGATGGAGAGCCGTTTCTCGCCGGAAAATATGCGCCGGACCAAGCTCGGCGGCGTGGTGGTCTGCAACGACCGCGATTTGCTGTACGAGGAAGCGCCCGAGGCGTACAAGAATATCGAGGCTGTGATCGGCGACCTGGTACAGGCCGGAGTGATCCGGGTGATCGCCGTGCTGAAACCGCTCGTTACCTACAAGACCCCGGCCGAGGAAAACGACCGGAAAAGGGGGCGGCGATGAAGAAGCAGCGGTATTTTCTGGAAGTGACCTCGGGGCATGGCCCGGAGGAGTGCCGGTTGCTGGCGGCGCGGGTTGCCCGCTGGCTTTACTCCGGGCTCAGCGAGAAGGGCGTGACGATTTGCCCGGTGGACATCTGCGGTGATTGGGAGGGTGATTCGATCCGCTCGGTTCTGTTCGAGGTGAGTGGCGACCGGGTCGAACAACTGACCGATCCGCTGCTCGGCACGGTGCAGTGGACGGCGGTCAGCCCTTTCCGGCCGCACCACAAACGGCGGAACTGGTTTGCCGGAATACGTCGTTTTCAGGCGGATCCGGAGCTGGCTTTCCGGCTGGATGATGTTGAGATTTCGAGTTGCCGGGGCAGCGGTCCGGGCGGCCAGCATGTCAATACGACGGATTCGCGGATTCAGGCGCTGCACCGCCCGACCGGGGTTCGAGCCGAAGCCGGTGAGGAACGCTCGCAGCACCGGAACCGTCAGCTGGCGCTGGTCCGGCTGGCGGCGAAGCTGTCGGAGCTGAACGCCGCCGGGCTCTCGCGTCTGGACACGGAAGTCTGGCGCAGCCATCAGGAGCTGGAACGCGGCAACCCGGTGATCGTTATCCGGGGCAAGGAACTTTGGCGCTTCGACAAATGAATTCCGAGTGAGTTCGTTTTTGATGGGACGAATGGGACGGGTATATGTCTCATTCGTCCCATTTTATTTTGGACCGAAAAAACTGAAAATTATTGGTTTGGGGGATTGACAGATGCTGAAAATTGGTTATAATATTAAATGAGTAGTCAATTATTGGAATTTTGAATTATGAGTAGTCAAGGGTTGCAGGTACGGATCCGGAGCCATTTGCTGAGGCTGATCGATGAGTCGCCGGTCGGCGCGTTGCTGCCGTCGGAGAAAATGATTGCCGATGAATTTCAGGCGTCGCGGGCGACCGTTCAAATGGTGATGGGGGCTTTGCAGAGGGAAGGGTTTATTGAGCGGAACAAGGGGCGCGGATCGTTTGTCCAGCACAAGGAAAAGCGGATTTTCAATGACGCCGGGCATTCGTATCGCGGCAGCATTCTGTACGTGTATCCGGATTTCATGTCGTTGGAATTCATACTGTTCCGGAAAATCATTGAGGAGCAGGCATTGCGGGCGCAGTTGAATGTGATCGAGATGCGGGTGTCGCGGTATTCCACGGTGGAGCCGATTCGCAAGCTGCTCGATGAGACGCCGTGTTTGCGGGGGGTGATCGCTTTTCCGGGGCCGGTGCAGAACGGCGACTACCGGAGTTTGTTTGAAAACCGCGATTTCCCGGCAATCCTGATCGGCGAGGTCAATTCGGCCCCCAATGTGTATTCGATCAATCCGGACTACGGCAAGCTGGGGCGGCTTTGCATCGAATATCTGATCAAATGCGGTCACCGGAAAATCACCCTGATCAAAAGTGAGCCGTCCCATATATCGGAAAGATCGCTGCAGAGTGGCATGAAACAGGCTTTACGCGATTTGAAGCTGCCGCAGAGAACTCTGGAAATTTACGATTGCCGGACCAAGCCGTGGGAAAATGCCTCCAAGGCGGCTTATACGGCTACCGGGGCGCTGCTTGAGGGGCCGGACGCGCCGTCGGTGTTGATTTATGAGGCTTTTGAGTCGGCGGTGGCCGGACTCCGGGCCATTAATGAAAAGGGGTTGAAGTGCCCCGATGACGTCAGTGTCATCCTGACTGCGAGCCCCGAACCGCCGCTGGATGAATATATCTATCCGCAGCTTACTTATTTGACCTGTTCGCGGGAACGGGTGGTGAGCGCCGCTATGGAAATTATTATGGGGACGGGCCGCGGCCATTCCTCCAATATCTTGATCGATATCGAATTATCCGAGAAGGAAAGCATACAAAAGAAAGGAAATTGAAAATGATGGGAAAAACGAAGAAAAATTTCACACTTATCGAGTTATTGGTTGTAATTGCAATCATAGCAATTCTGGCGGCCATGCTGCTGCCGGCGCTGAACCGGGCGCGCGAATCGGCCAAGGCCAGCGGCTGCGTCAATAATTTGAAGCAGCTTTTTCTGGCGGCAAATAATTTTTCGGATGATTACAATGAGCATATTGTCAACGGTAATTTCCATTATCAGAATCTGCAGAACAACCCGCAGGTGATGCCGCCGGCCGCCGGCTGGGAGTGGTATGCCTGTTTGCGGGCCATGAAATACCTTGCCGACGACCTGAAAATCGTCAAATGCCCCGGCGCGGCATTTCAGCATAGCCCCACCGTTGGACACAACGCCATTCTCGGCAACAACGGCTTCGGATATGCTTACTGGACGAAAACATCCAAGGTGAAGCGTCCGGTCGAGACGCTGATTTTCGGTGACAGTTACGAGCATGCGACCAATGCGTATTGTCAGTTTCAGCCGACCTGGGGCTCGGCGGCTTATATGGTCTGGTACCGCCACGGCGGGGGCGTCAGGGCCAATACCGCGTGGCTGGACGGGCATGTCGAGAGCCGGAAGCAAAGCGAACTGGAAGGCACTTTCAACGGAAAGGCGCATTATTATTTCCAATGGGATAAGTGAGGCGCGGCGGTATGAAACAATGTTTGCTGCTGCTGATTGTCGGCCTGGTGTCGGCTATGTCGGCTTCGGAAGAACCGTTTTTCCGCCTGGCGTCGAATTTGCCGGTAAAAGGCTACAAGGCGCAGATTGTCACCACGGAAACCCCGTCGATGCAGTTCTCCTTCGCCGCACAGCCGGAGGCGATGACCTGTGAGGTGAGCGATTTCTGGTCGAACAAGGTGTGGGAGGGGAGTATTATCGCCGGAGAGAAAATATTGAATCTGACGATGCTTCCGCCGGGATATTACCAGTTGGCGGCCAGGTGCGGCGACCAGCAGTACCGGAGCAGTTTTGTCGTGGTCGATCAAAACATGCCGGAAGTTTCCTTCGACAGTCCGTTCGGCATCGGTACCCATATCGGGCAGGGGTGGTCGGATCAGATTACGGTTCTGCTGCGGGCGGCCGGTTTCAGCTGGTTCCGCGACGAAGCCGGGTGGGGGTATGTGGAGCAGAAGGCCGGGGAGCTTGATTTCTCCCCGATCATCACTGCAAGACTGAAACGGGCGGCAGGGCGGATGCACTGGCTCTCCGTCCTGTCATATGGTAATAAGCATTACGATAAAGGTTCCGCGCCGTTCAGCGAGGCCGGATATGCTGCGTGGCGGCGCTATGTGCGGGAATCGGTCAAGGCATATCCCGAAGTGCAGTTTTTTGAGTGCTGGAACGAATACAACGCCGGGTTCAACATGTACGGAATCACGGAGCCCACGCCGGCGAATTATGTGAAACTTCTGAAGATCACTTATGAGGAGATCAAGGCGACCCGGCCGGAGGCGGTCGTCATCGGCGGATCGACCGCTGTTTTGCCGATGGAGTGGATCGAGGAGTTATTCAAGCTCGGCGGCTTGCAGTATATGGATGTTTTTTCCGTGCATCCTTACCGTTGGGGACAGTGGACGAAGGTGCCGGAAACGCTTTATCACGACATGGTTCAGGTCCGGGAATTGATCGGCCGTTATGCGAATGGCAGGGAAATTCCGGTCATTGCCGATGAGCTCAGCTGGCCGGTCGACCTGCGTTACCGGATTTCGGAATCGCGGCAGGCGGCGTATTTCGTCCGCGCATATACCAATCTCCAGCGGGCAGGGGTGGCCAAGACGTTCTGGTATAATTTCATGGCCACGGCGCGGGAGGGATATTTCGCGATCGGCGGACTCTCAAAAAACGAACGTTACCTGCCGCGTCCGGCCTATGCGGCGGCGGCGGTCATGACGCGTGAGCTTGACAGCGGGTATGCTGGCCCGTTTCCCTGTCCCGAACCGGGAATCGCGATGCAGTACCGGGGAGACAGGCTCTGCCTCTGGACCCAGGAGCAGAAACCGACCGCGTTCGAGCTGTTTACTGACGCTTCTTTAACCGTGACGGATTTCATGGGCGGCGTGGCGGAGTTGACGCCGGTTGATGGCAAGGTTGTCCTGATTCTGGGGGAATATCCGGTTTATATCCGGGGCAAGGTGGAGAAAATCGGTAAATCGACTCTGATGGACCTGCAGCCGGAGTCGCTTACGGTTTCGGAAAAATCGGCGATGAATTTCACATTTACGGCGCCCGCCGATACCGTTCTACAGCTGGATAAACGGGAGTTTGCGCCCGGCCGGTTTGCCGTGACCGGCAGCAGCCTGCCGGATATGCGCAATATCCGGGGCGAACTGTGGCGCGGCGGCAAGCGCAACGGCTTGGCGGTGATGAGCATCGAGATGACGCCTCAGCTGGAAACCGCCATGGTCCGGGTACTGGAAAACGGTACGCTGCGGTTGAGCTTGAACAACCTCAATCCCGAACTCCGGGAGTCGATCACGGAGCTGGAAATCAGTCTGGATGGGCAGGCGAAGAGAACAACGCTTTCACTGCCTTATGAAATGCCATCCGTGAAGCTGGCCGAAATCGATCTCCTGCATCTGGACACTACCCCGTATAAGCTGCATCAGCTGGAACTGAAGGTAAGCTTCGCGAATCATCCGCCGCTGGCGTTCAGCGGCAGGGTCGGCTACAGCCCATGCTATTACCGCAGCGACGTCAAGCTTGATGGTTCGCTTGACAAATGGCGCGATCAACCGTCTATCGATCTTGCGGCATTTGGCCGGATGGCTTGCCTGACGCCGGACTTGCGCGAAACGCTGCAGAAGTTCGGCGGCAAGGTGTGGATCGCCTGGAACGAAGAGAATTTTTATCTGATTGCAGCGATCGATGACCCGGTTCATGTCCAGAAATTTCCGGTGTGGCAGGGGGACAGCCTCCAGTTCGGCGTCGCTTTTGCGACTCCGCCGGACGCGAATACGACGGTGAAATTCGAGAGCGCGTTCAACGATCGCGGGCAGGGGTGGATCTTTCCATCTGGACCGCTGGGATTCGACCAGCAGAACCTGCAGAAATATTCCCGGCTTCGCATGACCCGGACGGAGAATCAGTCGGTTTACGAGCTGATGATGCCGTGGAAATACATCCGGTTCGTCAAGCCGTCCGACGGTATGTTCCGTTTCTCAATACTCGCCAACAACAATGACGACGGGCGCCGCATGGGTTATCTCGAATGGGGCGGCGGCATCGGCGATACCAAAGGCACGCTGTTCTTCCCCGTTTGTGAGTTCAAGCGTTAGTGCATTTCCTTCAGCACGAGGACACTGCGGCAGGGCAAATAGAGGTGCAGGACGTGGCAGATCGACTGATCGATTCTGGCGGGCTCGGAAAAGTATTTCTGGCCGGGCGTCAGGCGGGCGAAGCCGCCGAAATCTGGGGCGTCGCTGTCCAGAATCAGGTGATATTCGCCCGGCAGTACTTCCAGCTGGTAATCGGCGGGTGACTGCGTCGGGTGGAAATTGAAAATAAAGATCAAGCCGTTACGCTCAAAAGCCAGGATTTTGCCGATTTCGTCCGCCTTCAGCAGTTGCGGGCGGGCATCGAACAGCTTGAAATGCTTGATCATGGCCAGCATTTCGAGGTCGAACCGGGCGAGATCCTTGAACCGGAGCGATTCGTTATCGGCCAGCGACCAGAGGCGGCGGGCGTATTGATAGCTCCAGTTGTTGCCCTCGCGCGGGAAATCGATCCATTCAGGATGGCCGAATTCATTGCCCATGAAATTCAGGTATCCGTTGGCGGCGGCGGCCAGCGTGGCCAGCCGGGCCATTTTGTGAACGGCAATGCCGCGGTCGACTTCCAGACTCATGGAAAAAGCATGCATCGAATCATACATGGCCCTGCCGATCAGCCGGAAAATGGATGTCTGGCCGCCGACGATCGCCTGGTCGTGGCATTCCACATAACTGATGGTCCGCTCGTCCTTGCGGCGGTTGGTCAGTTCGTGCCAGAGGCCGCCCATGCTCCAGTCCTCATCGGGCAGGTCGAAGAGCTTGAACCAGTAATCGGTCACGCCCATCGCCAGCCGGTAATCGAAGCCGATGCTGCCGGCGGTTCCTGCGGGGGCAGCCAGCCCCGGCATGCCGCTGACATCCTCGGCGATGGTGATGGCGTCCGGCCGCACCTGATGGATGACCTTATTGGCCAGTCCGAGGTAAACCAATGCCTCGAGGTCGACCATGGAACCGAAATAATCGTCGTAGGAAGTGAACGCGTGGTACATGCCGTGATGCAGATACAGCATGCTGGTCACGCCGTCAAAACGGAAGCCGTCCACATGATATTCGTCCAGCCAGAAGCGGCAGTTTGAGAGCAGGAAATGCGTCACCGCGGGTTTGCCGTAGTTGAAAAGCAGCGAATCCCAGCCGTCATGAACACCGCGTGCGCCGTTATGGAAATATTGATAGCGGGTACCGTCGAAAAGCCCCAGTCCCTCGCGCTCGTTTTTGACCGCGTGCGAGTGAATCAGGTCGATGATGACCCGCAGCCCGAGGCCGTGAGCGGTATCCACCAGCGATTTGAATTCCTCGGGCGTGCCGAAACGCGACGAGACCGCGAAGAAATTGGACACATGATAGCCGAATGAACCGTAATACGGGTGTTCCAGCACCGCCATCAACTGTATGGTGTTGTAACCTTCGGCGGCGATCCGGGGCAGGATATCGCGCTCGAACTCGATATAAGTACCGACGCGCTCCTCCTCGGTTGCCATGCCGACGTGGGCCTCGTAAATCAACAATGGTTCACCCGATACGGGCGACTTGTGCTTGAACTCAAAGGGCTGCTCCGGGTTCCAGACCTGGGCGCTGAAAAGTTTGGTATGGTCGTCCTGAACCACCCGTCTGGCGTAGGCGGGCAGGCGGATGCCTTCGCCGCCGGGCCAGTAAAGCTGCAGCGCATACAGCATACCGTGCCGCAGGCTTTCCGGCGGAAGCTCCAATTCCCAGTCGCCATGATCGTTGATCCGGTCCAGGCGAAATTCATCGCGGTTCTGCCAGTCGGAGAAATCACCGATCAGGAAGATGGCGGTGGCATTCGGCGCCCATTCGCGGAAAATCCAGCGGTCCCGCAGGTTGTGCAGCCCGTAATACTCGTGTCCGGAGGCGAAGTCGGCCAGCGACTGCGTCCCCCCGGTCAACGTCTGCTCGGTCGAAAGCACCATGGCGGAACGGCGATTGAGCTCATCGCGGTAAGCGTTGAGCATCATGTCGCCATACAGCGGCTTGATCTGGTTTGGAGTTCTGTTAATACGCATTATCGAGTCGTAATCAAGGGCCTGTGAAGCATATTTTCGTATATATTGATATATGCACGGGCGGTAACATCGTGGTTGAACCGTTGCGCGGCCTCATGCATAATCCGGACGATCTGACGGTTTTTGACTTCCTCGGGCAGCTTGTGGAACTTCATGGCCTGGTCGATGCTCCAGCGGAGGCCGCCGACATCGTAATCCTTGAACAGGAAGCCATTGCCGGTATTGGCGTCGATATCCAGGTCCTCGATGGTGTCGTGGAGGCCGCCGGTGTCGTGCGCCAGCGGCAGCGAGCCGTAATACTGGCAGTTCATCTGCGGCAGCCCGCAGGGCTCGAACCGCGACGGCATGAGCGTGAAGTCCGAAGCGGCATAGCCGAGGTGCGACAGCGCATCGTCGAAATCGCATACCGCCACCCGCTCATGGAAACCGTGGTACTCCACAATATCGTGGAACACACTCTGGTAACTGCCGTTTGCCACAATGGCGATCTGCAGCTTGTCGTCCCAGTAGTCGGAGATTACTTTGTACAGGATATCGGTCATCAGCTGGCAGCCCTTCTGGATGGGATCCAGGCGCGAGGGCCAGAAGAAAATCGGTGCATTGGCATCGCGGGAAAGGCCCACTTTGCGTTGGAAAGACAACTTATTGGCGATTTTTCCCTCGCGCACGGTTTCCGGCGTGAACCGCTGTTCCAGATTGGGATCGCTGGCCGGGTTGAAACTGTCGTCCGGAGCGTTCAGGATACCGGCCGCACAATTGGCATAATACTTGCCGCGGATTTCGTTGCGGGTGGGGCCCGGGATGAAATCGTGCATGCCGTCGACCATTTCCTTAAGGAAGGTCGGGCTGACGGTGTTGATATAGTGCGCCGCGAAAATACCGCTGGTCAACAGGTCAACCGGATTGGATGAGCGGCTTTCCTCGTAATTGGCGGGGGGGCGGACGAAATAGAGGTTTTCATAGAATTCGGCGGCGTCGATGCCGCGGTCCTCAATTACTTCCAGCGTGATGTTCTGGGTATGAATGTTGTGCACCGTGAAGAGGCAGGGAATGCCGACCCGGCGCGCATAGGACGGAATCAAACCGGTCATCCAGTCATTGCAATGGATCAGGTCCGGGTTGACCATCGGGATAATGTTGTTGATGACTTCGCGCTGGAAGGCGAGGGCGTGCCGGATGCTGTCCGAGTGATAATTGCTGTAGACCTGTTCGCGGTAATAAAACGCGCGGTCTTCGGCCAGGTGCACCTGCGAATCGGGCAGTACCGCGGTATAAACGCGCAGTTCGTTGCTGATCAATTTGCCGACGTCGATATTGAACATGCGGCGGTAATGCGGCAGCGCCACGTGGATATCGGCCCCCTGCTTGAATAGGGCCGCCACCAGCGAGGCGGACACGTCCGCCAGCCCTCCTGCCTTTGCCCGCAGCATATTGGACATATTACCCATACCGTGCGGAAGATAGGTAATTTCCGGCGTGACAATCAAGATTCTTGGATTTCTTTTGGCGGCCATATTTTTCCCTTTCAAATTATTACACGGATTTTTTGCTGAGGAGGGACACCCCCTCATTTCCGTGTCCACTCAATATATTAGCGCATGAATTTCATTCGTCAAGTGGACAAACCCGAAAAGCAGTTTTTTTTAAACTTTTTTGATTACGTTTTTATCCGGTATGACCACGGACAAAAGTACCTTCGTCAATTTCCCGGAACGCCTGATCAAGTTCTTCCTTGGTATTCATCACGATCGGGCCGCCCCAGGCGACCGGTTCCTTGAGCGGCTTGCCGGAGAGCAAGAGGAAACGCGCGCCGTCACGGCCGGCTTTCAAGGTGACGCGGTCGCCATCGCCGAATAATACGGCGCGCCGGTTTTCATAAAGCCTGCCGTCGATTTCCAGCGTTCCCATGATAATATAGAGGAACACCGTATTTTCCGGTACGACATCGGCTTCCCAGGTTTTGTCCGGCTGCAGGTCCACATCCAGATAAGTGGCCCGGACATACTTGCTCGGAGCAGGACCCGTATGGCCTTTGTAATCACCGGAAATAACCGCCACTGTAGCGTTTACCTCTGTAACTTTGACGACGCTATCGGCTTTGATGTCGTTGTATTCCGGCTCGGTCATCTTATCTTTTCGCGGCAGGTTGATCCACAATTGCGCCCCCAGCATGTGTTCGGAGGGCTGCGGCATTTCCTGATGGATAATTCCGCCGCCGGCGGTCATCCACTGGCTGCTGCCGCCGGTGATCCGGCCGCGATTTCCGAGACTGTCGCCATGATCCATCTCGCCCTTGATCAGATAAGTAACCGTTTCAATGCCGCGGTGCGGATGCCATGGGAAACCTGCGATGTAATCCTGCGGATTCTTTGAGTCGAAGGCATCCAACATCAGAAATGGATCGAAATCCTCGACATCATGATACCCGATAACCCGCTGCAGATGTACTCCGGCACCGTCGACAGCCGCTTTGCCCTGAACAACCCGTACAACTTTTCTTGTTCCCATTTTCAACTCCTCCATTTTTACTTGGCACTGGTATAATATGGCGAGTTATCCGGAAATGTCAAGCAACGACTTCCGGATGAGGCGAAGTACTTTTTTTACCGGCGGGGGGCTGATCAGAAAAATATGTTTTTCAACTTTTTTCAACTTTTTTCAACAAGATTCTATTGACATTTAACGGTGCATCGGTTATAATATAGCTAAACAACATGTTGCTTGATGAGGTTTTGAGGTTAAAGTGTCAAAAATAAACAACATGTTGCTTAGGAGTCGAAAGGTAAAAATTATGAAACAGAGTTGCAGTATCCGCGATGTGGCAAATCATGTGGGCGTTTCGCCTGGCACCGTGTCGCGGGTTTTGAATAACCGGATGGGCAAGCTGCACGTGTCGGATAAAACCCGCGAGGCGATCCTGAGCGGCGCCCGCGAGCTTAACTATGTGCCGAATATTCATGCCAAACGGCTCTTCAGCCGCCGCAGCGACGTGGTGGCGCTGGTCCTGCCGACGGTGGAAAACCTCGGGCGGTCGATTTTTCGCGACAATCATCTGATCGAATATTTCTCCGGGCTGCAAACGGCGCTGGCGGAGACCGGCTATCGTTTGCTGATGGTATTCAACGACCAGAAATTCGTGGAGGACAAGGATTATTTATCGCTGTTCCGCGAACGTTCGATTGACGCCATGCTGGTGTGGGGCGCTTGCGAGGGCGAAACATTCTGGGAAGAAGCGATCAACGAGCATTATCCGGTCATGTTCCTGACCTCGCCGTCCTTTGCCCGGGACAAATGTAATTTCTGGTTCCACGACTACGTGCAGGCCGGAGAACTGGCCGCGCAGTATCTGTGCGGAAAAGGGCATCGCCATATCGGCCTGGTCGGCGGTTTCCGCAACC
This sequence comes from Victivallis vadensis, assembly GCA_040391785.1. Classification (GTDB taxonomy): domain Bacteria; phylum Verrucomicrobiota; class Lentisphaeria; order Victivallales; family Victivallaceae; genus UBA5239. The sequence goes on along the minus strand of JBEBXH010000021.1, from coordinate 59,050 downwards.
ACGGCGTGATCCGCGACCTGGAAAACGGCATTGGTTCAGTGATTGCAAAATATTCAGGAGTGACAATAGAAAGAATCTACGGCAGTTACAGTGCCTGTGATAAGATCATGATGCGGGAATTTCTGGAACTGCAGCCGGAGATCACCGCGGTAATGGCCGTCAACGTGCAGCTGGCTGAAGCCTTTGACGCTCAATTGAAAGCTTCCGGCATCAAGCGCAAGATCGAGATTGTGGTCTGTGATTGCAGCGTGGAGAGCCTTGAAAAGAGCATTTATCCTCATGTCCGGGTGAATGACTATGAATTAGGACGGAAAAGCCTCGAAAAAATCCTGAAGCTGGTGGATGGTGAGCAGGAAAAAGTACAGGACCTGTGTTCTGTTGAACTGATAACAACATAAAATAAAGGATGGGCTATTATGGATTTCAGAGAAAAAATATTCACACTGATAGAGTTGTTGGTGGTTATAGCGATCATTGCGATACTCGCGGCAATGCTGTTACCGGCCTTGAACAAAGCGAGAACGACTGCGCAACGGACCAAGTGTCTCGGTAATTTGAAACAAATTGGATTAGCGGGAATGTCATATTCGGGCGATTTCGGGGACCGGCTGCCTCCGGCGCAAGCAGGGAATGAGAGCAAGGGAAATATCTGGAACTATCACTTGCTTCCCTACCTGGGAATAAATCAGGATCCCGCAGGACCGGGTGATAAGAAGTATCTTTATGAAACAATTTATCATTGTCCGAATACTGGTTTTCCGTCTACGAATATGCAGGCCGGCCTGAATTATGCCGAAAATTTTCGGATCGCAGGAACGGTGTCTTTCAGCAGTTCCAATCCGGAGGTTGGGGTTGTTGAAGGCACTTCGCTGTCGAAATTGAAATCTCCGTCGAGCAAACTCATTTTCGCGGAAACGAACATCGCGAACCGGGTGATGAGCGTGATTTTTGATAACGCTTTCGATAGTGCTTTTGTCAATACGCCCACCCAAGTGTATTATTGCATGACATTGACCACCAAATATCATGGCGTTGCCAATGTCGCCTGGGCCGATGGCCATGCATCCAGCGAGAAAGACTCGGTCGACCTCCGTAACGGAACCACCTATATTAAACCTTGATCAAGGCGTGATTTTAATGAGATATTTGTTATTTTTCTTGATGGCACTCGCATGTTTGGCTGGAAACGGCGAGACGATTTATATCATCGGCAACAGTCTGGCGCGGCATGAGCCGAGGCCGGACATCGGCTGGAATTTCAATCACGGCATGGCGGCGACGGAACCGGAAAAAGACTATGCCCATATTCTCCGGCGCAATGTTTCCGGGTTGATCGGCCGCGAAGCAAAACTGGAAATCAGCCGGATGAATATGGAAGCCAATATGGCGGGCCTGCCGGTTTCGATGCCGGATGAGGTCGATATCGTCATCCTGCAGGTTGGTGACAATTACAAGGGAAAGCTGACGCCGGATGACTTCAAAAAGCGTTACGGCGGCATGCTGAAATCGTTGAAAGGAAAATATCCGGATGCGGTACTCATTGCCGTGAGCGACTGGCGTTCCGGTCCAACCGCGCTGATGCAGGAAGCAGCCGGGGATAATAATGTGCCGTGGGTGAGTATCAAGGCAATTGGCAAAGACTCGGAAATGAGCGCGGCCGTCGAGAAAAAATTCACCGCCTGGGCCGTTAATTGGCATCCCGGTGACGCCGGAATGGCCGCCATTGCCGGGGAAATCTGGAAAACGCTGAAACCGCTGTTGGAGAAGCGTCCGGCGAAAAAGGACATCACAGGAACCACCGGAATTATTCCTGAACCGCAGGAAGTGACTTTGCTTGAAACAGCGCCGTTGACGATTGATTCGAGTCTGAAATTGTTTGCACCCGCCGACTGCCCGGAAATCATCAAAACCGGAATCGCTTCATTTCTGCTGGATTTCAAGGCGTTTTATGGGTTTGAACCAGAGGTTTCTTATACACTGGACGGAACGGCTTTGATACTGGCGAAAGTCGAAAAAACGGCGCATCCGGAAATTCCGGCGAAGGGATATGATGCTTATGCGCTGAAGGTTTCAGGAGAGGGCGCTGTGCTGGTGTCTGGTTCCGCTGCCGGATTGTTTTATGGGATTCAGACGCTTCGGCAGTTGTTGCGGAGCGAAAAGAGTTTGCCTGCAGTATCGATCCGCGATTGGGCCGATCAGAAATGGCGCATGGTGTATTCTCCGGCATATGATCCGCAATGGATCATCCCGAAGTTGGCCCGGATGAAGGTGAATATGTGCATTATGGAATCCGCCTGGAACGCATCCGGCAACTGGTGGTTTAATCCGAACGCGGCCAACCGCGCCAAGGCTGAGGAATTTATCCGCGTAGCCAGGCAATACAATATCGAGGTGATTCCGTTGATTCAAGGCGGCGGCTGGTCCTACGGGGTGATCGACCAGAATCCAAATTGTGCCGAGGGCATCTGGGTGCCGGATGAGAAAATGGTGTTAACCGGCGAGGTTACTGAATTCGCCAAACGGAATCTTATCCGGACGCCTTCCATGCCGGTGATCGTGACCAGTCCGGACGGCAAGATTGAATACACCGAAGGCAAGGACTATGAAATCATCGCCGGGGTGACGGTACGGCCATTCAAGGACGACAATAAGCCGTGGCAGTTGAAACGTCTGGCCGGAGGACGGTTGAAGCCGGGAATCGAGGTCAAGGCCGATTATAATTATATGAATTACAGCCCGCACCAGACCCCGTATTGCCCGGCGGAACCGCTTGTCTACAAGATACTGGATTGGACCCTGAGTAATTCCATCAAAATTTACCAGCCGAAATACATCCATATCGGACACGACGAGGTCATTTACCGCGAACGCTGCCGGCGTTGCCATCAGTCAGGAAAAACTAATCTTGAATTGATGACCGCCGACCTGAAGTTCTGGTATGACAAGATCAAATCGCAGGACCCGGAAATCACCGTTTTGATTTGGGACGATCTGCTGCGGCGGGAAAGCCGGGATGGCGGAGCGCTGCTCGAAACCCTGCCGCGCGATGTCATCATCTGTCCGTGGGTGTATCAGGGAAACGCGGAGGCTATGACACGAATTGAAGATCGCCTGAAGTGGTTTTTGGCCGAAAAAAAACGTCCGGTTATCGGTACGGCCAGTGGATATTTCCATGAAAATAACATCCTGTGGCGCAATGCGTTGCGTCCATATCGGAATGATCCGAACAATCTCGGGTTCATGTTCTCGCATTGGGGGGAGTCGCTTAAGATCTGGGGGACGTTTCCGACTGCCGCTGAGCTGATGTGGTCCGCCGACAAGCCCGACGATGCCCGGCTGAAAGCGACATACACAGCCGATTATGCCTTCAGCCGTTTGACTGGCTGGCGCGCCGCTCTGGAATACGGGCAACAGCGCGGCGACCTGGCGAAAAAGGTCAACCGCGGCGACAACGACCTGGAGCAGATCCGGGCCGCGGCTGAACAGTTGATAAGTTCGATTACCCGCTCGCGCCTGCAGGGATTTGACAATACCGACGGGGTATTTCCGGAGCAGACGGCTTCACAGATGCGGCACCTTGTGGAATGGTACCGCGCCATGCTGATCTATCGTGACCTGACGGTACGGTATGACGCGACGAAAATGAATGAACTTTTTACCGCTCTGAAATTGGCTGCACCCCTTGAAAAAGAGAGTTGGAATCAATTCGCTCAGGATAAGGTACCGGTCTCAGATGATCTTTTCGGTGTGGAAATCAAACCGCCGGTACCGGGAAATGGACAGACCGATTTTTATCCGCTGCGGACATTTCGCAAGGTTATTGATGATCCCGGAATCCGGGTGATTGAGCTTAACGGCGCGTATACCATCGGCGGAATCGAATTGACCAAAGTTGAGCCGGGGATGTATAAGGTTTTTACTTCGCACAGTGGTTCGGAATGGAAGTTTCAGGCGGAAATGATTATCGGTGATTCCGGCAAGGGGATTGCCCACTGGACGCCGGTAGCGGCTGACCGGGTACGGATCATCAGCAACGAGCCCAAAGAGAAGATCAAGGCTGAAGTTTCTTTTTTTGCGGCCAAAAAGAAGATAACACGCAGCGAATTCAAAACCGTAATGGACAGTTTCATCAACAGCCACGGCGAGTTGGCCGGGTGGGCAACCGAGGCTGTGGTTTCTCTGGCGGATGATAAATTGCGAATCGATTTCAAATGCATGTTCGAGCCCGGACGCAAGTTGATTGCCCGGGGAGGGGCATTGTATGAAGATGACTGCGTGGAATTTTTTCTGAAAGATTCCACAGATAAAGACCGTTTCCTGCAGTTCGTGGTGAACTGTGAAGGTAAGACGGCGGTTGTTCCCCACAGCTGTCCCGATCCTTTGCCGCAGATTCAGGCCGAAGTCAAAATTGCCGCCGGCCAATGGTCCGGTACCATCTTGATTCCGGCGAGCGAATTGCGGGGCAAACCCGAAAGTTGGGCGATGAATTTTACCCGGAACCAGCCGGGAATCGAGCTTGCCAGCTGGATCGACCTGCCGAAGGCGGCTTTCTGGTTCTTGCAGCCGGACAGCTTTGCTGCAATTAAACGTTGAGCGGTCTGAAACTCCCTGCATAAATTCTGCGATTTTTTTTGATTTTTGATTGGAAATTTGGCAAAGTCACTGTATATTAAATTTTCAATTGTGATAAATTAACAATATAGCGAGGTATATCATGGCACATAAAAAAGGGCAGTCTAGCTCAAGAAACGGTCGCGACAGCAAGCCGAAAATGCTCGGCATCAAAGCTCACGGCGGCGAGTATGTAACCGCGGGCAGCATCATCGTGCGTCAGCGCGGCACCAGATTCCATCCTGGCAAAAACGTGGGCTGCGGCAGGGATTTCACCCTTTTCGCTCTCTGCGAAGGCACAGTGGAATTTTCCAACAGCAAGAGCAAAGTGAACATCGTTCCTGCAGCGCTGTAAGAAAACAAATCTGTAAGTTGATGAAGCCCGGTAAATGCCGGGCTTTTTTTTCGTAAATGAGGTGGAAAAAATGTTTGTTGACAAGGTCAAAATCAAAGTAAAAGGCGGCGACGGCGGCAACGGCTGCAGCAGCTTCCGGCGCGAGAAATTCATTCCCAAGGGCGGGCCGGACGGCGGCGACGGCGGCAACGGCGGCAACGTCATATTGGAGACTTCGGTCAACGAACAGAGCCTGGTCGATTTGTCCTTTGTGCGTCATTATGAAGCCGGCCGCGGCGATAACGGCAAGGGCAAGGACCTGATCGGGCGTACCGGTCAGGATGTGATCATCAAAATTCCGGTCGGCACGGTCGTGACCAACGTCGAAACCGGGGAATTCATCGCGGACCTGAATGAGCCCGGCATGCGCTTCACCGTGGCCCACGGCGGCAGCGGCGGCTGGGGCAACCGGCATTTCGCCACCAGTACCAACCGGGCGCCGCGGCGCTGCAATCCGGGAACGCCCGGCGAAGAACTGCAGGTGGAGCTGGAGCTGAAAATCATCGCGGACGTCGGCCTGGTCGGCTATCCGAACGCCGGCAAATCGACTTTATTGGGCGTGATTTCCAATGCCCATCCGAAGGTAGCCCCGTATCCCTTTACCACTCTTAATCCGGTGGTCGGTGTGGTCGAGTTCCCTGATTATACCCGGTTGACGGTGGCCGATATCCCGGGGCTGATCGACGGCGCCAGTGAAAACGTCGGCCTCGGCCACGAGTTTCTCCGTCACATCGAGCGGACGGTGCTGCTGGTTTACGTGCTGGACATGAGCGGCATCGACGGGCGCAAGCCGTGGGATGACTTCACCTCGCTCAAAAACGAGTTGAACATCTACCAGAAAGGGCTGTCGCGCCGCGGATTGATTATCGCCGCCAACAAAATGGACGCGCCGGGGAGCAAAGAAAACCTCGCGCAGTTCAAAAAGGAATTTCCCACGCTGCGGTTGCCGATCATCGAGATGGCTGCCGGATTGGGCGAGAATATCGAAGAATTCATGACGCTTCTGAAAAAGAAAGTGCAGAACGCCAAAAAGAAATGACGAAAAAGACCATCAATGTCTGCGCAGCAGTGATTTTCGACGGCGACAAGGTGTTGATCACCTCGCGGCCGCCGGGGCAGGAGTATGCCGGTTACTGGGAATTTCCCGGCGGCAAGATCGAGCCGGGCGAGTCGCGGGCGGAGTGTTTGAGGCGCGAACTGCACGAGGAACTCGGCATGGAGGTGATGGTGTTCGATCAGATTTATTTTACGGAGCACGAGTATCCGGAGCGGATCGTCCGGCTGCATTTCATCCGGTGCATGGCGCTGGATTCGACGGCGGAGCCGGAGCCGAAGGAGAATCAGGAGTACCGCTGGGCGGCCCGGAGTGAGCTCGGAAAGGTGAATTTTCTGCCGGCGGATTGCGGAATCGCAAATTTTTTAAGAATTTTTTCATAATGCATCCAATAATTTTGCAACATCAACGTTATTTATAGTAGAAACGATGAGTATGAACGAAGAAATGGAACGATCGGATCAGGAATTGATAGACGGTTATCTGGCCGGAGCCGACCATGACTTCGGGTTGCTTTACAACCGTTACAAGAATCAACTGTACGGCTATCTGATGAAGATGGTGCCGGACTCCAAAGCCGACGTGGATGATATTTTCCAGAAAAGCTGGATCCGGGTGATGGAGAAGCTGCCGGGGTACCGGCCTTCGGACCGCTTTCAGGCGTGGCTGTTCAGGATTGCGCACAACCTGGCGATCGACTATTTCCGCAGCCGCAAGCGGCGCGGGGAGCATCTGGAAATCGATGAACTCGATGAGAAGAAGATGCCGCTGGGCAAAGAGCAGCCGTCCGGCAATATGGTGCGGGGCGAGATCGCGCTGGCGCTGAATTCGGCGCTCGGGCAGCTGCCGGCGGAGCAGCGCGAGGTATTCATGCTGCGTCAGGAGGAGATCGGCTTCAAGGAGATCGCGCAGATCCAGAAGTGTTCGATCAATACGGTACTGGCGCGAATGCAGTACGCGGTGAAGAAGTTAAGAGAGTTACTGGCCGATGTCCGGTAATGGAGGATGAAATATGAAAGAAGTAAAATTCAACATTGAAGAAGGGCAGGATCTGCTCGGAATCGAACGGGTTTACCCGGAGGTGCCGGCGGAACTGGATGAAGCCATTTTGAAGCAGGCGGGGATGATGCGTCACCGCGCCAAGCGGAATTTCTTCATCCGGCACGTGGTGCAATATACGGCTTTGGCGGCGGCGGTTTGCCTCTGCTGCCTGGCGCCGTTCTATTTCGGGGCTCCCGATAAATCGCCGGAGCTGACGTCGACGCGCACCATCGCGCTCTGGGACTGGAAGAATTTCGAAACTTCGCTGACGGAGCTGGGCAACGATATCGACAAGACATCGTATCAGACCCAGGCCGCCACCACCAATTATTACGGCGGCGAGCTGACTCTGGATACGGTTATTGAAAGCATCAATTATTACGAGGTGATATTATGAAGAAATGGTCAATGATTCTGGCTGCGGCCCTGTTGGCCCCGGTTGTCTGGGCCAATGAGACTCCGCCCCCGCCGCCCCCTGACAAGCAGTCCAATGAAAAGCCCGGCGAAAGACCCAATTCGCCCCGCCGTCAGCAGCAGATGCAGATGCGCGATTTCTTCGCCACGCTCAGCGACCAGGAGCGCAAGGAGTTGCGCGACCTGCAGGACCGCGATCCCGAAAAGGCCAAAAAGCTCCTCGATGAGCGGCTGGAAAAGTACAACAAAATGGTCAAGGAACGGGAAAAGCGCCTTGCCGATCTGGTCCGTACTTATCAGTCCGGCAGCAGCAAGGAAGAAAAGGACAAAGCTTACGTCGAGATCAAGAAGATCACGACGGAAGATTTCGAACGGAACCTCAAAGAACACAAGCGTCAGCTGGAGTTCCTGGAAAAGCGTCTGGAGCGTGAGCGCGAGAAATATGAAATGCGCCAGAAAAACGCCGAAGAAATTATTCAGGCCCGGATTAACGAATTAACCAAACCCGCGGAGTTGCGTTGGTGACACATGATCTACGATTTTATTGAAAACTGGCAGAGTTACGGGGCCGGACATGAGAATGTCTGGCGGAAGGCATTTGATTTTATTTCCAATTTCAGCATTGACATGCCGGACAAACGTTATGAGCTCGACGGCTCCATGATGTACGCCAATGTCAGCAGCTACGAAACCAAGCACCTGCATGATTCCAAGGTGGAAATGCACCGCGAATATATCGATATTCAGGTAGTGCTCAGCGGCCGGGAAATGATTTTCTATAATCCGATCTCGACCCTGAAGCGCGACGGCAAGTTCAACGAGGAAAAAGATTACGGTCTTTATGAGCGGAACATGAGCACGGCGATTCCGTTGCCGATGGCTCCCGGAGCTTTCGCTGTATTTTTCCCGGAAGAGGGCCACATGCCGTGCGTGAGCTTCACCGAAATCACCGAACCGGTGAAAAAGATCGTCGTCAAAATCCACAAAAGCCTGCTGATATAATTCACCGGGAAACCGGGAGTAAACACGGAAAGCACGGAAAGGTTCTTTTCAGTTTCCCTTATTCCGTGTTTTTCCGTGCTACTATGCAGTGTTTTCTTGTTTTTTTTTGCGAAGAATATCATGCGGCCATCTGCATAAGTTTTTGAATCTCAAGGTTTGATGCGATCAGTAAGGCGGCGTTTTGTTTTGGGCTCGGCTGGGATTTTTAGGGCGAGGGCGAGGTCGCGGTTGCGAAAGCCGCTGACGGTCCATTGCCCTTGGGCAATGAATTGCAAGAGGCGTTGATCGTCGTCGCCGATTTTGAGGGCACGATATTGATAGTTGCCGGATTTAACGCGTTTGCTGATGGATGAAACCATCTCGTTGAGGTTGCTGATTTTCGAATCGTTCAAATACTCATACGGCCCCCCGCCGACAAGACGAAATCCGCCACTCCATCCGCTACCTTTGCCGTTGTTTTCAGCATGAAATCCTTGAAATCCTTCAACAAAACCTGGCTCGACGACAGATATTCACCCATCCTCGAAATATTACAAATACTGCGATAAATTTATCATAACTTCATTTTTTATTTTACAACTGGGATTCTTTCCGGCGGAGCCTTGAGGTGGCAGTTCTGCGAATGCGCATATCCCTTTATACAAGGCAGGATGCGCAGCATCCGTCAGGTGCAGGGCAATGCGGCCTGCCGCTGGAGCGCGAGGGCGCGCAGCCCTCGTATTCTCTTTGGTTGCGGCTCCGCCGCGCCAAGTTTTCCGTGTATCCGTGGTTAAAAAATTTCCCTGTGAATTTATTTCGCGATTATTCTCGATTGGGGTTGTTGACAATTTCGGATTTGGCGGTATAATAGAAATGAAAGAGTTTCAGAAAGGGTTTCAATAATGGCTGAAAATATCAATATCGCACAGTTGGCGGAATACTGCAAGGTGTCGCAGGCGACAGTGTCGCGGGTGTTTTCCGGCACGGCGCCGGTCCGGGAGAAAACCCGCGAAAAGATCCTCGACGCTGCGCGCAAGCTCAATTATACCCCGCAGCAAACCGCCCGCAAGGACAATATCGCCATTATCGTGCCGACCAGTCAGGCCATTGAGCCGCCGTCATGGTTCGCGGCGATGATGGCGACCGCGTTGATGCGCGAAATCTACAGGGCAGGGTATATCGCCCGGTTGTATGAGGCGGGCGATATTCAGTTGATTCAGCCGAATTTTACGGTGGCGGCCATTGTCCTGAACTGGCGGCCCGGCAGCAAGGACTATGAGAAAATGGTCAGTCTGCAGCGCCCGGTGATCATGGTCAATTACGAGGATGCGCCGTTTTCGCACAGTGTGTCCACGGACCACGCGCAGGGAATCCGGATGGCGATCGATTATCTGGTGAAAAACGGACACCGGAAGATCGGACTCCTGAACTGCCAGAGTGAAAACTGGGGCAACCGGGAGCGCGAGTTCGGCTATCGCAATGCTTTGGCGGCGCATGGAATCGACTTCAACCCCGATTTTGTTTCGGCCGGCATGCCCGAGGGTGAATTGTCGCTGGAGGGGTTGTCCCGGGTCGTCAACCACGGGGTGACGGCACTGATTTCGGCGCACGAGGACTGGACCATGGAGATCCATCATCACCTCAATTCGCTGGGGCGCAAAGTGCCCGATGATATCTCGGTGATCGCGGCGGAAGTGCCGGGGTTGTCCTGTTGGCTGAACCCGCCGTACACCAGCCTCGCGCAGGACGCGAAAACATTGGCGCACGCCGCGCTGGAAATACTGGAAGAGATCCCACGCAATTCATCGTTACCGGCCACGCTGCTGAAACGGCGTTTGCCTTATCAATTGATCGAACGGAATTCAGTAAAAAAACTAATATAACTCAAGGAGGATATATGAAATTTCGAAAATATTTCACACTTATTGAATTGTTGGTAGTAATAGCTATCATAGCCATACTCGCCGCCATGTTGCTCCCGGCCTTGAATATGGCCCGCTCCAAGGCGCAAAGCAGCAAATGTCAGAACAATGTCAAGCAGACCATGAATGCATTGGCCATGTATGGCGATGATTACAGCAGTTATGTAATCGCCTGGATTTCAACGGGGAAGGTATGGAGCGCGCTGTTGGCCGATTACAAATATGCGCCGGTTGCTTCGCGAATCTGCCCCACGCAAACCACGGGTAATACCGACCCGGAAAGCAATCCTACTTTCGTTTTCGGGCTTTGCCTGGAAGGCCCGAGTGATACCACATTCTCCACCTCATCCAATGGCGGTCGACTGCTAGGTAAAGGTAAGCAGCCTTCCTCGACATTATTGCTTGGGGATTCCGTCTACCGCGTCGGTACCGCATCGTACATCGGACGCCAGTACCAGCTCATTTACTATATGAACGGCGCATCCGGATCCTATGGGTTTCACCTGCGGCACCAGACCCGGAGCAATGTCGGATATTATGACGGGCACGCGGAATTGAACACACTGGCGGAAATGGCCAGGGCGAACGGTAAGGCCATGGGCGCTTCAACGTATATGTTTGCCTTTGCCAACGATCCGGTTTTGACCTGGCTGGGCTATTCGGCCGGACCGTAGTAATCAACTTTAAATCTGAACAGAAAGGAAATATATATAATGCTGAATCTCAAACGAATTCTGGTCTTCGGACTGCTCTTTTTCACATTGCTCGCCTCCGCTCAAAAGGCGAAAACATTTCAACGCATTCCCAAAGCGGATACCAAACCGGTGATCGATGGCGCGATCAACGACACCGAATGGAAAAACGCAGCTATCCTGTCGCAATTCAGCGATGCGGGCAATCGCCGCCCGGCATCGTCGCCGACTACGGTCTGGGTGCAATATGACGACGAAAATCTCTATATTGCCTTCCGGGCGAAAATTGATTTTGAACCGATTGCCGAGCCGATCCCGCACGATAATATGAACATCACCACGGTGGATTGCGTCCGCATCGGTATTGTCCCGCCGGGGGCGAAAACGTGGATGAAGTTCAGTCTGGAGCGGGGAGGCGGTACCAGCGACATGCGGGTGGCAGGGCAGGTGCGTCAGCCTGCGGCGGAGTGGGAACCGCAATGGCAGTCGGCGGTGCGGATTGTGCCGCTGGATTATTTCGCCGCCAACATCTGGGAAGGAGAGATCGCCATCTCGTGGGCGACTCTGGAAATGGAACCGCCGAAGCCGGGCGATGAACTGCCGTTTCAGTTCACCCGTTATGCCGGAAATACCCGCCGTAGCGTGGAGTTGAACAACCGGATCACGGTCTGGGCGCCGGTCCCGAGCGTCTGGAATATCATTGATCCGACCGGATTCGGCAAACTGATTTTCGGCAATGATGGCCCGGTTTTTCAGTTCGGCGAGTATACAGATCCAGCGTCCGGTGAATATGGGTTCGGCGGAGATATGACCCGGAAAAGTCCGGGGGCAAACCTGTCGGCGCGGGTCTGGGCGGCCAGCAACTACAGCAAGGTTTATGGTCAGGCGAAAGCCTTGCCGGTGGCGGACTGGAAAATCAGCTGGATCGAGAAATCTACGGTTCGCGAAAAATCGCCGGCGATCTTCAACTGGCGGCTGGATGATGCCGTTGGACCGGTCGCGGGAAATGAAATCATCTGCGATCTCTCCCCGTTGTTTCTGGTGGAGGCCGCTCCGATTTACAGCCAGGAAAAGGTCGTCATCCTGGGGAATCTCTCCAAATTGGACATAAGCAACGGTATGCGGGTTGTCAGCACGTTGAAAAATTCCGCCGGCAAAACGGTGGCGGAAAAGAGCCAACCGCTCGCCGCAGGGGCCAAGTATTTCGAAGAGGCGCTTTCTCTGGATAAGCTGCCGGTCAATGAAGAGGGGCAGCTTCGGGTTGTGCTGCAGAAGAATCAGAAAGAACTCCACAGCTATGATTATAAATTCAAGAACCCGGCACGGCCGGAATGGATGAACCAAACCTACGGCAAAGTGACCGCACCGCCGCCCGGGTGGCAGTCTCCGGTCGTGGAGGCCGGCAAGGATTCGGTGAAAGTCCGTATTCTGGACAATCACTATCAGTTTGGCGCCGGCTTCCTGCCGGATGAGATCGCCTTGCGGGGCGCGGAGTTCTCGAACGGTGCCATGCGTTTCCAGGTTACGACGGCTCAGGGCGTACAGGAAATTCGCCCGTCGCAGCCGCTGAAGGTGTTGAAGCAGGATAAACGGGGCGTTACGCTTCAGTGGAGCGGTGCTTCGCCGGAACTGGCGTTGAGCGCGGACGTTCGGGTTGAGTTTGACGGTTTGGCCTGGTATAACCTTACGGTGAAAAACAAGCAGCCCGGCGTGAAGATAAACGAATTGTCGATGATCCTGCCCGTGAAGCCCGATCAGGTTCGGTATATGCGCGGTTTGAATGCGATGGGGACCATGAATCCCATATCGCTGCATGCCATGGTCGGAGCGGCAAAAACGGACCGTGCCTTGCCGAAGCCCAACATGGCTTCGACCGTGGAGATTTCCGGCAATGGCTGGAATTTCGAGCATGCTTTCGCCAATTTTCTCTGGTTGGGCGGTGAGGATCGGGGGCTCTTTTTCGTGCTGCCGTCGCTGCAGGATATCCATGTCCGCAAGAATTATTTCGATGTCACGGACACCCCGGAAAAATTCGAATTCAAGGTGAACCTGATTGACTCCGAAACTGAGTTGAAACGTGATTTAAATTATGAATTCGCCATGATTCTGACCCCCGCGAAACGCTTGAGTAATCCCTCGGCCATGAGGCGGATCGGGGCTGCGTTTGCCGGTCTCCAGACCGATGGCAGCCGTGTGCTGGAGCAAAAGGCGGAGACTTACAAGCCTTTCGGCAGACGTTTCTTTCATGACCCCGAATTGAAACCATTTGAAAAAGATTATTTCACCACGGCCATCCTTCGCGGCTGGATCGTGAAAACCGCCATGGTTGGAAATCCGACCCCGCCCGAAAAGGAACTGGCCGATATCGATGCCGAAGTCAAGGCGATCCGCAACACGATCGGCGGCTTGCCGATGCTCTGGTACGACAGCTTGTTTACCATGTTCCAGTTGCCGCAGGCGATCGACTATGTGTACGAATGGGAGCTGTATCCGCAGTGTCGGCTGCCGATCGAACAGTACGGCACGTTTGTTTGTCCGACCGAGGCGTGGAGTGACTATTATCTCTACGGGGCGGTCAACCGGATGAAGCAGGGGATCAAGGCTTTTTACATGGATATGTCGGGATATCATGCCTGTAACAACCGCTTCCATGGCTGCGGATATCGCGATGAAGCCACCGGAGAGATTCATCCGCGCATCGCTTTCATGGAAGGACGCGAAATGTTCCTGCGTTACCAGAATCTGGTCAAAGCCAATGACCCGGAAGGGCTCCTGGTGATGCACTGCGCGACCAAAACCCCGATTGCATTGTGGATGGACAATATCACCAACGGTGAAGAATGGACGATTGCCCATGATTACAGCACACTCGTGCCGGAGTTTTACCAACTGGCGAATATGGGTACGGCCCAGCTGGGCACCAGTGTTTCATTTTTCCCCGGACTGATCCTGACTTTTTACCAGCAGGCGGCGAAATCCAATGTCACCCTGGCCGAAGTCTGCGGGCTGACCTTCCTTCACGGCGAATCCATGTGGAATGGCGTTCCAGCTCAGCTGGCCGGTCTGCGTCTGGTCTGGGATGCCATGGACCGTTTCGGCGTCGACAAACCGGATGCCAGTTGGACGCCGTACTGGCGGAACCCCGCGAGCAAATATCCAAATGACGGCGTCGCCGTATCGAGCTATGAGCGCGACGGTAAATTCCTGCTGGTGATCTTCAACGTTGCCTACGAGGAAAAGAGTTACGACCTCGGCCGCTGGTCCGGCCGGGTCATTCGCGACACCTTGAACAACTACGCCGAAGTACCCGCCAAGGCACTGAAAATGCCGTCTCGCGGCTTCCGCCTGCTGCAGGTGGAATAAAAAAGAATTTATCCACAAAACTCACAAAAATACACAAAAATTAGGCTGCCAAATTTGGCAGCCTATGAATTTCTTATTTTGTGCTATTGTGTGTATTTTGTGGACAAAAAAAGTCTTAGAGTTTTCTCTTGCCGTCGACGAAGACCGCGGCCGGGGAGAAGTCGTCTTCCAGCACCAGGATGTCGGCGGAGTAGCCGGTTTCGATCTTGCCGAGACCGGGGAGATTCAGGGCTTGCGCCTGCGCCCATGAGGTCGACTTGATCAGTTCCTTCAGCGGATAACCGGTGATTTCGTAGACGTTTTTCAGACCGCTGAAATAAAGCAGCGTACTGCCGGCGAGAGCGCCGTTTTCGAGCCGTGCCGCGTCGCCTTTTACGATTACGTTCATGCCGCCGAGGTCGTATTCACCGTCGGGCATGCCCGCCGCGCGCATAGCGTCGGTGATCAGCTGGACGTGGCCCGCGCCCTTGACTTTGAACACCAGTTTGATCATTTCCGGGCAGATATGGAGCTTGTCGCAGATCAGCTCGACAAACGATTCGTCGTGGAGCAGTCCGGCCCCGACCATGCCGATGTCGCGGTGGTGCAGCGGCGTCATCTGATTGCAGAAGTGCGACAGGTTCTTAAAGCCGTACTGGCTGGCTTTCAGGTAATCCTTGTAGGTGGCTGCCGTGTGGACGCAGGAGGGGGTGATGCCCATGGCCAGCAACTGCTGGGTAAAGGGCAGGGCGCCTTCTTCTTCCAGTGCGTAGGACACTTTCTTGACCGGGAAAATCGCGTTCAGGCGTTTGACCATCTCGATATCCGGCTTGCGGATGAATTCCGGGTTCTGGGCGCCGAGGCATTTGGGATTGATGAACGGGCCTTCCAGGTGGATACCGGCGATTTTGGCGCCGGTGGGGTTCTTCATGTATTCGGCGGCGGTCTGCAGCGCTTTGCTGAGCTGTTCCTCGCCGACGGTCAGCGTGGTGCCGAGGAAGGAGGTCACGCCGTCCTGGATTTTGTCGTTGCCGATGGCGGCAATGCCTTCCATGGAGCCGTCGCAGAAGTCGTGTCCGGAACGGCCGTGGAAGTGAACGTCGATGAAACCTGGTACTACCATTTTGCCACCGGCATCGAAGACGTTGTCAATGGCCGGAAGTTCTTCGTTTTCAAGATAAACCCGGGCAATGGTCTTGCCGTCCATCAGGATCGCGCCGTTGACAATATCGACGTCCGGCGAGATGATGTGAGCGTTTTTGATCAAGGTTTTCATGAGTGCCTCCCTGAGTTATTTGATTACCGGCAAACTGGCCGCGATAACGGCCTGGCCGTGACGTTTGAATTGTTCGTCCGGAATACGGAACGTGATCTGGGCGGCGAGTTCGGGGAACTCGGTTTTCAGGGTGTCTTCGGCGACTTTCAGGATGATCTCGCCGCCTTCGCCGGAGGTCACGCGGCCGAGGATCAGCAGGTTGTGCAGCTCATAGAAGTCTGCATAATGCGCGATCGCATAGCCGAAACAGACGCCGATGGTGCGATAGATGGCGGCGGCGCGTTCGTCGCCCTGTTCCATCAATTTCTGAACTTCGACCAGCTGTTCGGGGAACTTCATGTCGGCGGGGAAATGCAGACCGGCGAGGGGGGCCAGACGGGCCACGCCCTGCTGGCAGAAGAACTGCACGCCGCAGCCTTCGTCGCCGGACCATTCATCCACGGGGCCGTTTTCGCGGTAGTCGACCGGGGTGAACGCGAGTTCGTCGAGCCAGTCGGTGATGTTGCCGGAGAGGTTCACGTAACCGCCGGCCACGCTGGTGCCGAACGAAATGCCCAGCACGCCGCTGCACTTCATCGACATGGCGGCGGCGAGGGCGGTGACTTCGCCGTCATTGGCCACGATGGTCGGCACGTTGAATTTCTTCTGGATATCGGTGAAAATATTGACGACCTTGGAGGCGAAATCTTCCTTGCTGACGCCGCGGAAGAGCGACGCGATACGCGGCTGGTTGTCGACGAGCACGCCCGCCGAGCTGCCGCCGATACCGTCGATGCGGGGCAGGTGGGCCGCTGCGCGTTCGATGGAGTCGATGATGCCGGCTTTATGATACTCCGGATCTTTCTCGAAATAGGGATCCCAACGGACTTCTTCGGTGAAAACGACTTCGCCGTCCTTGACAGCCGCGCACTTGCGGTCGGAGCCGCCGAGGTCGAAACCGATCCGGCAGCCATCCATGTGCCCGCCGAGCGCGACTTCGATTTCCTTTGATGCCGGGGCTTCCTCGATCGGCACGCCGACCACCTCAAACGGATGACCATAAATCCGCTCGCCCATGATCTCAAAGTCAAAAGCGCGGGCGCCGTTGGCCGAGTAAATCATCGAGAGTTCTTCCGCCACGTCAGGGGCCCCGGCGATGATCACACGGAAGCCGCCCTTCTGCCAGAGCATGAATTTGACGATACGCTCGACGTACTTGACGTTCAGCGCTTTATATTCGTCGGTATTCGGAAAAATTTCGGTCGGGAACGTCGAGCAGGTACCGTTCGGGCGGTTCAAGGCGATGACGATTTTGCGGCCCTTGCCGCTGGCCTTGACGGCGTCGCGGAAGGCGCGGTTCCAAAGCACCGCCGGAACAAAACCGGGGTCGAGTTCGGGCTTGATGGCCGGATTGATCTTCAGTATCATGGTATAAATCTCCTGTTTTTGTTAATAAAGTTTCTCACTTAATAGAATATAGCCAAAAACTGTGATTGCAACCTTGCGTAAACATTTACGCACAATTTTTAGGCAACCCAGCTGTCAGAATACAGGGTATTGATGGAACCGTTTACGCATGACGATTCATTTCGCGGCGGTATTCGCCCGGAGTGCGCCCGGTGTTCTGCTTGAAAAAGCGCGAAAAATAATATTCGTTGTTGAAGTTCAGTGTTTCCGCCGCCGCGCGGGCGGTGGCTCCGGGGCGGGCCAGCAGGGTTTCGGCGCGCCGGATCAAGTATTGCATCAGGTATTTTTTCAGCGGAATGCCACAGTCGCGGGAAAACTCGCGGGAGAGCGTGTCACGGGGAATTCCGGCGATGGTCGTGAGGTCGTCGATGGTGGTCGATGCGTCCGCCCGGTCGGCAATGTATTCGAACAGCCGGTGGTATTTCTGCGAGAGTTCCAGCAGCTTCGCCGTTTGAAAATCCTGTTTGCCCTGAAATTCGGCGGCAAGCTGGAAGATCAGGCTGTGCAGCTTGCATTGGCTGTACAGGCTGTAGGGGGCCGAAATGATGCTCTGCAGTTCCGCTATGCAGTCGCGGGCATCGACCATGCTCTCACAACTGCGGTGCAGCGAAAATACCTCGAAATGCCGGAAGAGTTCCAGATGGAAATGCAGCGAAATAAAATGCATATCGGTATTGAAACTGAATTGCAAATCCGCATTGGCGGGCATAAAATAGAGGTTGCCGGCGGTCATGGGGAGGCGTTGCCCGGTATCGTGATTGTGGATGAAATTATCGCCGCCGCCGGACTCCGTAACCAGGAAAATCCGGTTGAACGAGTGGCGATTGCGCCCCCGGTAGTAAAAGCAGACCTCTGCCGTTTCCACGATATTGATGCTCAGGTGACGGCTCAGGCTTTCGAAATCATGACGATCAACTCTGCCCATAAATGTATAAACTTTTTCCTTGAAAATGCATTGCGATTTAAACTTGAATCCTGTATAATATATGCATGAAAATGTAAATAATCAAATGCGAGGACAATATGATTTACGAAGGAATCAAGACCCGGGAAATATCGTTTCCGCTCGGCGGAATCGGCGCGGGATGCATCGGACTGGCCGGCAACGGCCGGCTGATCGACTGGGAAATCTTCAATAAACCGGCCAAACTTTCTTATAACGGGTTCAGTCATTTCGCTGTGCGGGCGGAGCGGGGCGGCGAGGTCGTCGATGCGCGCATTCTTCATGGCGATCTGGAAGCGCCGTACATCGGCTCCGGCGAGACTATGTATGATGGATTCGGCTGGGGACCGAGCCGGAGGTCGCTGTGCGGCATGCCGCATTTCCGCAATCATGTGTTCAAGGGCGAGTTCCCCATCGCCGAAATCGAGTTCAACGATGAATCGTTTCCCGGCAAAGTGAAGCTATGTGCCTGGAGTCCGTTCGTCCCGGGAAACGACGTCGATTCAAGCTGGCCGGGAGCCTGTTTCGAATATGAGATTTTGAATGACACCGGGGACGAATTGGCGTATACCCTGACCGGGGTACTGATGAACAGTTGGAAGGGCAGTAATCAATATCAGGAAAAGCGGTTGACCGTCAAAAGCGAGGCTGATCCTGATGCGCTAGATTATGGCGAAATCAGCCTCGGCACGCTTGAGGATGAGGTCAGCTATCAGGAGTACTGGTACCGTGGCGGCTGGGCGGACAATATCGAGGTTTACTGGAACGACCTGCTGGCTGGCGGACATTTCCGGAACCGCAGTTATCCTGCCGGGGGAGCGTATGATCCGGGGTTGCTGGCGGCGCATTTCACCCTGAAACCGGGCGAGCGCCGCCGGGCGGTGTTCGTCATCACCTGGCATGTGCCGAACCGCAAAAACGACTGGAGCGCCGTGGCCGACGAGCGTGCGGCGAAGAACGGTCTTGAAAACCGCTGGCGGAATTGGTATGCGACGCGCTGGAGCGATTCCGCCGACAGCAACCGGTATTTTCTGGAGAATTATGCACGGCTGAGGACCGAGACGTTTTTGTTTCACGATACGCTATTTGCCTCGAGCCTGCCGCCGGAGGTGCTGGATGGAATCTCGGCTAATCTGGCGGTGCTGAAAAGTCCGACCTGCCTGCGGTTGGAGGATGGTACATTTTACGGCTGGGAAGGCGTTGGTATCAAGGCCGGTTCCTGCGAGGGGTCCTGTACGCATGTGTGGAATTACGCGCAGGCGCTGCCATTTCTGTTTCCGGCGCTCGAGCGCTCAATGCGCGAAGCCAACTACAAATACAATCTTGACGAAAACGGCGGGGCACATTTCCGGATCAACCTGCCGCTGGGAATCAAAGCGGAGGTCGAGGGATTTCAGCGGCCGTGTGTGGACGGTCAATTTGGCGACGTCATGAAAACGTACCGCGAATGGAAAATCTGCGGCGACACCGACTGGCTGCGGAACTTGTGGCCGGCCCTGAAACGTACCATCGAATACGCCTGGAGTCCGCTGAATTACGACCGCTGGGACCCGGAGCAAACCGGAGTGATTACCGGACGGCAGCACCATACGCTGGATTGGGAGCTGTTCGGGCCGAATGCCTGGCTCACCGGGCATTATCTGGGGGCGCTGAAAGCCGCCTCGGAAATGGCGGAAGTTCTGGGCGAACCGGAGTTCGCTGCGAGCTGCCGTAGTATTTATGAGCGGGGCAGGGCATGGGTGGACGAGCATCTTTTCAATGGTGAATATTACGGGCAGTTGATCGATCTGAACGATAAATCCCTGCTCGACGGTTACAAAGATACCGAATCTTATTGGGATGAGGAGCGCAATGAGATCAAGCTGCAGATCGGCGAAGGGTGTGGGATCGACATGCATTTGCCGCAATGGTACGCGAAACTGTACGGAATCGGTGAGATTCTCGATCCCGTCCGGACCCGGAAAACACTGGAATCGATCTTCCGTTACAACTACAAAGCGTCGATGCGGGGACTCGTCAATACCTGGCGCAACTTCGCCGTGAACGACGAAGCGGGTGTGATCATCTGTTCCTGGCCGGACGGCAAGCGCAAGCCAGTCGTACCGCTGCCGTATCACTCGGAAAGTATGCACGGCTTCGAGTGGGCGCTGGCCGCGCACCTGATCATGTGTGGTATGGTGACGGAGGGCTTGACCGTGGTCAAATCGATCCGCAGCCGCTACGACGGCGAAAAACGCAACCCGTGGAACGAGATCGAATGCGGCAGCAACTATGCCCGCAGCATGGCGTCCTACGGAGTCCTCCACTCCTTCAGCGGCTTCAAATTCGACATGACGCGGGGCATGATCGGCTTCGAACCGGTACAGAAAAACGGTGCGTTCCGCTGTTTCTGGAGCCTCGGAACCGCGTGGGGCGAGTACAACCGGGATTCCGATATCACGATCACGGTCAAATACGGCACTTTGGATCTGCGTGAATTACAGCTCGACCGCCCGGCGCGGAAGCTCACGCTGAATGGCCGCAGCATTGCGTTCAAGCTGGACGGTAACCGGATTATTTTGCCGGAGCCTCTGCTTTTGAATCCTGCGGCGGGAGTTCTAGCGATTCTATGAGATCGGAAATACGTCTGCGGTCCAGCCAGTCGATTTTGCCGGTCTTGACGTCGTAAACCGCTCCGGCTATGCCGATTTTGCCGGCTTTGGCGGTTTTCAGCACGTCGGGACTATAGGTGAGAAGGTCCTTGATTGCTTCCAAGACGTTTTCCCGGGTGCAAACGGTGATGAGTTCTTCGTCCGTCAGGTGCTTATTGTCGTTTTTGACGCGCTCGGCGACCTTGCGGATGGGCTTAATCAGCTCCAGGATGTTGGGCGACAGCTTCTTCTGACTGTCCTCGCTCATGGCGGCCGCTATGGCGCCGCAGTCGGTATGACCAAGCACCAACACCAGCGGAGTGTAAGCGTGTTTAACGCCGTATTCAATGCCGCCGACTTCATTTTTGTGGCAAACATTGCCGGGTACGCGCAAGACGTAGAGGTCCATGATCCCCACGTCGAAAATCAGTTCCACCGGCACCCGTGAGTCCGAGCAGCCCAAAACCGTGGCGGCCACATAATGGGCCTGATTGCTGGTGACGGCAAGCTGGCGGCGGGCGGCGTCCATGTGCGGATGGCTCAGTTTCTGGGAAAGAAACCGGGCATTGCCGCGCTTCAGGTTTTCGAGCACCGTCCAGGGAGTATCTTTGTACAGGAACCGGTCCCGCTCCGCGGCCTGGGCCGACAATTGAACCACACCCGCAAGCACCAGTGCCACAATCCATACAGTTTTCATGATTCCGTCCTCCGTTCTGCTTTAAGATAATACCGCAGCAGCCCGATATCAAGGAAATCCGGAAAAAATATCGCTCAACGGAAGCAATCAGCGGAATCCACCTTGATGTCTGCCGTCAGTTTATGAGCAGGCTCCGCCAAGGCAAAGCGTCCATTGCCGAGCGGCTTGACCGTACCGGTGAATTCCAGCTGGAAATGCTCCGGAAACTGCAGGATGGTTTCCGCGGGAAGCGGTTTGCTCCATTCCAGCGTCAGGCGGCCGTCCCGGCAGTCCATGACAAGAGTGCCGAAACTGGTATACAGTCCGTTGATGCCGAAGTGCTTCCGGTTCAGGAATTCGAATGGCGCGATGCCGCCGAACAGCAGGATTTCATCGGACGAAATTTCATAATACAATGCATCCATAAAAAGCTCGAGCTGACGGCCATTGCCGCTGGCGTTTGGCTGCCACGGCGTGTAGGCCGGGTTGGTCAGCGAATAGCGTTCCTGGGTTAAATAAAGGTCGTGGCTCATGCCGAACCGCAGCAGCGTGGTGGCGGCGCACCAGGCCTTTTTCCACTCGCGATTCTGCATATAAAAGAGGCTCATACCAAGTTCGCCGGTACTCACGTACATGACATCCTCGTCCATCGGCGAACAGAAAAATCCGTCGAACTCGTGTTTTTCCTGATAAGCGGCGAGGGCGCGCATACGTTCGTCGCGCGGCGAAATCAACCCGCAGTAGTGGAAATGAAAGGCGCCGGTGATGACCTTGAACTTCCGGGCGAGCTTGCCCTCATCGTTCATTTTGCGGTCGATAAAGCCGTCGTCGCGACGGATCAGCGCGATCGCGGCATCAATGTCCTGACGGTAAAGGTTGTATTCGGCGGTAATTTCCTCCGCGTCCGGATGTTGTATTGAGTTCAGAAACGCGGTGAACTCGCCGAGTCCCCGGCAGGTCCAGCTGTCGGTAAAGGCGATTACGTAGCCGAAGTCGCCGTCGGAGGCGCAGGCTTTGGGCATCAAGCCATGGAAACGGGAGCGCGAACCGTCCGGCATCGGCTTGCGGGTGGCCCGGATTTCACCGATGATCCAGCGGGCGGCCCGAAGCATAGGCGTCAGGTAGCGCTCCTGAAACTCCCGGTCGCCGGAGTATTTCAGGTATAGCGAGGCCAGGAGCAGCGCGGAGCCGGTGGCATTGGTCCAGCGCGGCCCGGTCGTGCCGATGGCCCCCTCCAGTGAACTGAATTCGCCGACCGGAGGACAGCCGCCATCCTGCAGTGAAAAGAAGAACTCCACCACCTGCCGGACTTCAGCGAAATAGCCGAGCCGCAGCATCGGACGCAGCATTTCCATGGCCTCCCATACCCAGACGTAGAAGCGTTCGCTGCTGCCGCCCTGGCAAGGTTGGAGGATGTTGTTCTTTTTCAGCAGCAGCTGGGTATTGCAGAACTGCAGGGTGCTGAACATATCGTTGATTTCCGGGGTGCCGAAATCGAGCTCCGGGTGTTGTGCCAACTGATTGCGCCAGATGGTCAGCCCGTCCTGCGCGGCCTGTTCGTAAGTGGCGTCCGGGCCGGGCAGGGGGCCGGTTTCGGTTTGAAATGCCAGCGTGAACTCCCGGGTTTCGCCTGGTTCAAGTTCTGCGCTGAAATGCAGGAAATCGAGGCCGCTCCTGATCTGCATGGCCGGCTGCACGTAATAAGGGACCCCGCAGGTAAAGGCCGTATTGTAATTTTCCTCCTCACAGGCAAAGGACTCTTCAAAATCAAAGTTGAAACCGCCGGGATAGACCCGCCCGAAGTCGCCTTGCGGGCCGCCGAGGATTCGGTCGCGGCAGTGGATACGCTCGGCCTCGTAGCTGTAATGCGACGAATCCCAGCGGAACTCCACGTAGTGATAATCGAAAATTTTACGTTCGACCGGATACCCGGCCTTGCAGCGGATATTGACGGCGTGTTTCTCCGCGTTTTTGTTGGTCGCCCGGCAGCGGATCCACAGCAGTTTGCCGGGAGCCATGCAGTAATCGAGCTCATAGTGGATGTCCTGAGCGAAATATTGTGCATTGACCTGCGGGAACTTGCCGTCGCGCCGCCGCAGGCGGCTGAGCCGGAAATCCGGCACGAACGGCGCTTCGCCGAAGGCAAAACTGACCAGCAGGATCCGCAGATTCATGATTTTTTCGTAGTTGTCTTTGGACTTGGCATCAATGTCGGGCAGCACGGGCAATGCATAGGCGTTCAGCGCGGCATCGCAGAAAACCAGATGCTCCGAACCGGGCAGATTCAACGGCATGTGAATTGAAAAAGGGGTCGGGCCGGTTAATTGTTCCTGATCCCGGATCTGCGACCAGCTGTATTTATCGACATCTTGAAAGTTTATCATATTCCGCTCCTGTCACGGGGTTGATTTTATTCGACATATAGAATATAATAGTAATGTGGAAATTTATAAATGGTAAAATTAGCAAAGAATATATATAATTTAGCAAAATGAAGCATTTCTACTATTATTATGAATGGAAAGAACGGGAAACGACATTTCCCTGCCTGAAACGCGCCCGCTATATCCGGGCCAACGGACCGCGACAGGAAACCTTGTATATGGTCAATCTGCCGGAATGGGTGATCGATATTGCGTTCAGCGCCGAGGGAACCGGCTGGCGGCAGGCGGGGGCGGATAGATGGGGCGTGCAGCAGATCAACGAGCTTCATATCTACCCGCCGCATACTCGCTTCGAGACGCGCTACGAGCCCGGGTGCCTGCGCCATTCCGCGTTCGTCCAGTTCGCAAACGGCGACGCCTGCGGCTTGCGGGAACTCTTTGGCGGACAAGATATTTACATCTTGAACGACGCGCCGCAGGAGATCATCAAACTGATACAACAAATCGCCATCACCGGGTATCACCACCAGGAAAACGGATTTTGGGAAGCGCAGACGCTGCTTCTTGAGCTGCTTACCCGGCTGCATCGCATTCGCGGGCAGCAGTTCGAACAGAACGCCACGTTTTCGCGGAACGTGGATAATTTCCTGCGCCGGAATCTTTCCGTGCGGTTGACTTCCGCGAAACTTGCCGGAATGCTGGGCGTGAGCGTGTCGCAGCTCAACCACCGTTACCTGCAGGAAACCGGCACGTCGCCGATCCGCCGCCAGCTGGAAATGCGGCTGGAATACGCCGGAGGGATGATCATGAACAACAACAATCTGATGGAAATTGCCGAGAAGCTGGGGTTCAGCAGCCCGTTTCACCTGTCGCGGGCGTTCAAGAAACAGTACGGGGTGTCGCCCGCCGAGTTCCGGCGCACTATGTAAGCGTTATTTGGTCAATTTATAAGAGCAACGCCAGGAAAGGGTTTTCCCGGGCGGCAGGGTGATTTCCTGCGAAATGGGCTCCACGGTGTAGACATTGGTATCCGACCAGCTGTAGATGCCGGTAGGCGGAGGCTCCACGGATATGGTCATTTTTTCGCTTACCGCATTATTCGCGTGCAACTCAATGGCTGTGGGTGGGGCTACTTCCACCGGAATCCTGCCGAAAATCACATTCCGCCGTAATTCTTTCGCTCCATCCGGCGCGTCGAGTATGAGTTTTTCCGCCGTCGGACTGCCGGGGGTAAAACGGACCCCGCCGTAATTCACGGTCGTGATCGTATTCAGCGGTTTGTTCCCGGCAATATTGCCGCCCAGACGCGGGAAATTATTCACCCGGAACGAAAATTCCATCGGAGCCTCGGTGGGATTCCGGAAATGATAATCCAATTGACATTCCCGGCCGTTTTCCGTCAGCGTTATTGTTTTTCGAATCATCAGACCGGTCAATGGATTTTTGAGTGCAGACGCATTGGCATAATCCGGGACCTGATATTCAAACGATGCCGCGGGGGAGTTTCCCTTTCGCTCAATTCCGGTCAGTTCAAACGGATATGGCGCAGCCAGTTGATCCGGTGAATTGAACATGAAACGGCCGAGGAAACCGCGATTTTGAAAATACAACACGTCATTATTTCCCGTTCCATCCGGCTGCCAGAGCAGTACCTCGCCATCGTCCAGGGCGGCAATACCGAGCCGACCCTTGCCTTGTTCGAGAAACAGAATCGCCTTGTCCGTATCCTTGACCATGCCCCAATAAGCCGCGGTGTTATCATGCCGGAATGACTTGAATTTCTTCTCCGCAATGCTTCCGGATTGGAATTTTTTCAGTATTTCCGTTGAGGCCGTCTGATCAAATGCGTTGTCCGCCGTTCCCGGGTCGAGTTTCAAAACGGCGAGGCCGTTGGCCGGCACATTTAACAGAAAACCGTTTCGGACCAAATTGCCGCTCAGGCCGCCTTTTTGACCGGAGACCAGTTCATGAAGCCGATAGTTTTCGGCGTTGGCATCCGGCAGCGTCAATTCGATCACCGCCTCAAGCGTATCGGAAAAATTGAATATGGTGAGCACTTCCGTTTCGTTGGCACGATGCCGCAAAACCCTGATTTTCTGATCGAGGCGGGGCAGGGTAATTTTCACCTTCTGCCCGTCGGCTCCCTCGGCTTCGAATGCCATGACATTGCGGCATACCGCGGAAAAACTGTTTTCCGGCAACGCCCCCGCAGCATAAATATGCTCGACTTCGGCGACAATCCGGAAACCTTCCTTGATTGCTTCCAGGTAGCGCCCGTCGAATACGTCATTGGGCCAGAACCCGATGCCGTAGCCGCCAAGCGCCGCGACGCAGAGAATGTTCTGCCGGACTTTTTCCGGCGAATAACGCTGATAATACATGTCCATGTTTTCCGACGGGTCGATCAGGGGGAAGCAGGGCTTTTCCAGTTCGGTCACATTCAGCTTGATATTTTCAAAGAACTGCAAGCCGGCAAAGTACGGCATATCCTGATGCATATCGATATCCGGGTCGGACGCTTTCACATCCACGCCGCACCATTCGGCAACGCGCTGGCTGCCCGTTTGCAGAGGATCGCTGATCAGCCAGAACCGGATGCCCGGCAGTTTGCTGCGGATCGCCTGCGACAGTCGCTGAAGAATCAGCCGGTGCTGCTCAATCCGGAATTTCAGCCATTCGTTCCTGTATTTGGCAATGATTTCACTGGTCGCCGGGACCTCACTCAGGTTCGCAAACTTGCGGAAGCGCTCCCGGCTGGCCTGACTGTAACAATGATTCACTCCGGGTTCATAATCGATGGCAATCGCTTTGATGTGCGGATTTTTACGGATTCCTTCGGCGTACTCGTCGAACAGAGTACCCCAGATCAGGTTTTCCGGATCTTCGATCAAGTACCAGGGGCTGATCGAAACCGGAATTTCCTCGCCGTTGGTTCGAACCGATTTCGGAAACTTTCCGGGGAAACGGTTTTCCGCCACGGCATTGTACAGCGGCCCCATCCACGGCATACTGACAGATGACGCCAGATGGGAGGTGTAATGGAAATTGTCATAAACTTTTTGCCGTTCCGTTTCCGGATAAGCGTTGATGTAATACGGGTCCGAAGTCCAGGGGCGCTTCTGCAGCGACGTCCAGTAGTTGATATAGGCGTCGCTGACTCCCGGCGGTGCATTCATATTCCACAGCCGCGCCACGCACAACTGAAAATTCTCACACGCCTTTTTCGGTAATTCCAGCGGAGGTAGGACGGTTACGGTGAATGATTGTTCCGGGAACTCGGTTGTTTTGCTGCGCAATTTCCAATAAGCCTTGCCGTATTCGCCCGGTTCGCCGTTGCTTTGCAGGTAAATACGGGTATAATTTTCCCAGCTGTATTTCATGTCGAGCTTGGATGTGAAGCCCGGCGATAACGTGACCGTATAAGTATGATATTTGCGGCCGTCGCGCTCCGTTTCGCTTTTCTCGTATGAATCATGCTCGAAAACGAGGTTGTTCGCCTTATCGCGTCCCGGCAGCAGGGCGACCGAACCGAGATAGTCAATTCCCGCCGGCAGTTCCAGAATCAACTGAAGAGAATTATCGGGAATTAATGCCCGTTCCAGTGTCATTCTCAGCAATAACGCTCCCGGAAAATTCCGGCATAAATGATAGCTCTGATGCTGCAAATCCACCGGATACAGATCGGTATGAACAGCCTGTTCCTTCTTTTTTTCGATTTTCTCTACCTGCACATTGGCGAAACGGACGGAGCCGGTCGCCTGCCTGAGCGACAAGACCAGCGCCGCCGATTTTGCCTGCAGGTTTTTCGTATTGAATACATGTTCCACCAGTTGCCAGTCAAACGTGCCGACGGCATGACGGTAAAGACCGGTTCCCATGCTGAACAATGAATTTCCCTGATCAAGAATATAAACCGCGCCGCCGCAGAAATCCTTGCTGCCTTTGATCTCGTCTCCTTTGATGAAGTAACTGATCCGATACTCGGTATTGGGTTCCAGCTTGATGTTTTGTACCAGAAATGTCTGCTGTTCTTCAGTGGAATTGGTGATTCGAAGGCTGGATTTTCCGCTGAAACCCGCTGGTCCCACTGAGATCTGTCCGGTCGGCGGTCCCCAGGATTGCAGGGCCCAGCTTGCCGGTATTGTGTCTTTGCCGGTCAGGGCGAAATCGCCATTGGCAACGGTGTTTTGCCCGGCACAGATAACCCGGCAGCATCCGAGCAACAGCAGCATTAATAATATTCTTGTCATCATGGTATACTCTTATTAATCAGGTATTTCAGGGAACGTAGACGACCGTGCTGCCATCATCGAGCAGCAGATAATAGGGGCCTTCTGGACCGAGTTTGGAGATTTGCGGTCGGGGAACCGCCCCGGCGTGGCCGTCCATAAAGGCGACATTTGCGAAGCCCTGGTGCCGCAGGCGGATATTGGCGGTACCGCTGGATTGCCAGGCGTAGATAATGTATTTCATATAATCCGTGTCCTTGATGCCGCTGTCGGCGAAGAAACCGGTGCCGGACGGCGAATTTTTCTTGCATAATTCATGGTAATTCAAGCTGGCGGCAAACAAACCGTTGTAAAAGATGCCGTAGCTGTTTTCCCAGCCATATCCCCAGGAGTAATGATTGCTGGTTTTCATGCTCGGGCAATCGGCGATCTTCGGCGTGATATATCCGGTCTCATGAAGTGTTTTCCCCCAGAAATCACCGCTGCCGGGGCCTTGCAGCCTGGGCATGTAGCCCAGATAATCCTCGCAATACAAAATCGCTCCGGTGACAAGCTGCTTCAGGTTATTGGTGCAACTCGTTTTCCTGGCCGCTTCCCGTGCCCGATTCAGAGCCGGCAGCAGCATGGCGGCCAGAATCGCGATAATAGCGATAACGACCAGGAGTTCTATCAGTGTGAATTTTTTGTCCGGCAGATTGAAACTTTTTTTCATGATTTTTTCCTCATATCAGTTAATTTTCCGGAATATGCAATTCCGGTTTGATAAATACAGATGATTCCACAGGTTTACGGAGCAATATGTTATTCAATTTTTCCATGGCTGTAACGCCCAGCCGGTAAAATGGCTGGTTGATTCTGGCGATCGGCGCGGTATCGCCAAAACGTTCCGCCAGATCGTATCCGACCACCGCGAAATCTTTTCCATACATCCAACCGCGCCGAGCTGCCGCTTCCAGAATGAATTTGCAGAACTCGGTGGACGTGGCAAATATGCCCAAGGGACCGTTTGCGGCATCGAACATTTTTTCAAGCTCGTTCTTGATCATTTCCCCGGTTATGGGGTTATTGACCGGCAGGCGATGCAGGGCCGCACCGGGTATTTTTTCCAGGAACGCTTTATCCCGCAGGCGATGGTTGGTTGAATCCAAAGTTAACAGGGCAAAGGATTTCAAGCCGTGACAACTTTTCAGGTACTCCCCCGCCAACGTTCCGCCGCAGGGTTCGTCAAAGTCAATGTTCAGGGTTTGCGTCATAGGCCAGTTCAGCGTATTTAACGAAATGATTTTGCCGCCGTTTTCGAGGTATTCCTCCAGCTTATAGAGAATTTTCTCATAGTCCTGATTCCAGTACGGCACGTAGCTGATGATTCCGGTATGCTTGAATGAGGTCATCGAATCAATGAACGTTGAATACGACTTCGCATCCATGCCGAAAAAGTAAGTCAGCGGAATTTTGTAGTGCTGGCTGCCGTCGGACAATCCTTTGATCAGTTCAAGCAGCAGAACATCCTGCCAGGACGGCAAAAACACGCCGATCGTGGCCTGTTTACCACTGCGCAGACTGGAAGCCTGCAAGTTCGGCCGGTAGTTCATTTCCTGAGCGATTCGCCGGATTTCCTCGCGTCTTTTCTGTGAGATCCGGATATAGCTCTTATTATTCAGCGCCACCGAAACCACTGCCGGATCAACTCCTGCCGCTTCTGCTATGTCTTTAATCGTTACACTCATTTTTCCCGTTCACATTATCATGCTATAAACGTTTATATTTATTATAATAACGCTTCCTTTTATTTTGTCAATAGGCATGATTTATTTTTCCTGAAAATTCGTGTATTTGTGATTAGGCAGTATGGGTCAGGTAGAGAGGCGCGGGTCGAGGTGGTCGCGCAGGGCGTCGCCCAGCAGGTTCAGCGACAGCACCAGGAAGAACATGAAGATTGTGGCGCCGCCGACTTCCCACCAGATGCCCTGCCAGAGGCGTT
Source organism: Victivallis vadensis (assembly GCA_040391785.1). Classification (GTDB taxonomy): domain Bacteria; phylum Verrucomicrobiota; class Lentisphaeria; order Victivallales; family Victivallaceae; genus UBA5239. The sequence continues at coordinate 29,034 of JBEBXH010000021.1, read as the reverse complement.
CCTGACCGTCGGAAATCATCGTGCCCCAGCTCGGAAACTGCTGCACGCCCAGTCCGAGGTAGCTGACGATGACCTCCGTCATGACCGCACCCGCGAAGCGGATGGTGAAAAAGATGATGACCAGATGAAACAGGTTCGGCACGATGTGTTTGAAGATGATCGGGAAATTGGAGAGCCCGGCGACTTTGGCAGCCTGCACGTAGCCGGCCTCGCGCAGTTTGAAGGCCTCGGCACGGACCACCTGGCACAGCCCCACCCAGCCGGTAATGCCGATTCCGAGGTACACGGCCATCATGCCGGGCTCGGTATTGAAGAGCACGCAGATCGAGCCGAACACTTTTTCGAGCGGCGGATAGAGAAAACCTTTGGACACCAGCAGCGCAAACGCCAGCACAAACAGCAGCGACGGCATGGCCGCGAACGTGCTGTTGATCCACACCACAAAATCATCGAGCCAGCCGCCGAAGTAACCGCCCAGCACGCCCAGCATCACCCCGAGAATCACCGTAATCAGCGAAGCGATGAACCCCACCTTGACTGCTGTGGAGGTACCCGCCACCGCCCGGGCAAAGACATCGCGCCCGAGGTAGTCGGTTCCGAACCAGTGCTTTGCCGAAGGAGGCTGGAAGCGGTCATCGATGTTGCCGCGCTCATAAACCGGCGTGATATTGCCGTGGCGGCAATAAATGGAATAGGCCTCGACGCCCAGCGCCATGACGATATACAGCAGCACCACCACAAGCGAGATCAAATTGAGACGGTTCCGGGTAAATTTCGCCAGGCTTGCCAATATCATAAATCAATCCTGTTTTCCGGCCTTGTACAGCCGGGTCAGCGCTACTTGCAGTAATGCGATTTCGACCGGGGTTACGCCGTCGATTCGCCCGGCCTGCGCCAGCGTGGTGGGGCGGACCTTGTTCAGTTTCAGCCGTGATTCGTTGCATAAACCGCTGAGCGAGTTGTAGTCGAAATCCTCCGGCACCTTCCAATTTTCGAGCTTGCGCAGCTTGGCAATGGAGCTTTCCTCGCGTTCGAGGTAGCCGTCGTAATGCGCCATGACCGCCAGCTGGCGCATGACCTTGCGCCCATTGTCGGAGTTCAGGTCGAGCTCCGGCATTTCGAAGGGGCAGGGCAGCATGGTCGATTGATCGTAATCGCCCTGCAACGTTTTCAGGTGTTCGAACAGTGATTTGCCTTGATGCCGGGTAGTTTTAGCGAATGCCGTGGCCGCATCAAGCAAGTCGCGGTACTCGCAGAAACTCCGGTATTTGTCGTCCGCCAGAATGTTCAGTTCATGGGCCAGCGGACACAACCGCAGATCGGCGTTGTCCTGCCGCAGCCGCAACCTGTATTCGGCGCGGCTGGTGAAGAGACGGTACGGTTCGATGATATCCTTGGTCACGAGATCGTCGATCATCACACCGAGGTAGCTGACGTCGCGGGGGATTTCCACCGCTTCCTTGTCGGCGGCGAAACGTGCGGCGTTCAGCCCGGCCAGCAGGCCCTGACCGCCGGCTTCCTCGTAACCGCTGGTGCCGTTGATCTGTCCGGCGGGGAAGATGTTGCGCCATTTTTTCAGCGCCAGCGTACGGTCGATCTGCGTCGGAAAAATGAAATCGTATTCGATGGCGTAGGCAAAGCGGGAAATCACCGCGTTTTCCAGCCCCGGAATGGTCGCCAGCATCTGATTCTGAACCACCGGCGGCAGACTGGTCGAAATGCCGTTAATGTAATATTCGCCGGTGTATTCGCCCTCGGGTTCCAGGTAAAGCAGGTGTTTCTCGTGATGCGGGAAGCGTACCACTTTGTCCTCGAACGAGGGGCAGTAACGGGCGCCGATGCCCTTGATCTTGCCCTGATACAGCGGCGCGAGGTGAATATTCTGACGGACAATTTCCGCCGTTTCCGGCGTGGAGTAAACCATATAACACGGCATATCCTTGCGTTGCGCCTTCGGCAGTTCGCCGGGGATCGGGAAATGACTGAAACGCTCCGCCGACTCCTCCGATTGCTGCTGGTCCATCTGCGAGAAATCGATGGTTTTGGCCAGGATACGGGGCGGGGTGCCGGTTTTCAGGCGGCCGATGTCGAGCTGGAGCTGCTCGCGCAGGGCTTCCGCCAGCGCCGTCGAACTCGGATCGCCGCTGCGGCCGCCGGGCAAACTGGTCATACCATAATGCAGCAGCCCTCGCAGAAAGGTACCCGTCGCGATGACGAAACTTTTCGCGTAGAGTTTCTCATCCAGCTCGGTCGTGACCCCGGTCACCTGACCGTTTTCAAGGATGAAACCGGTTACTGCGCCGTGCTTCACATCCAGACCGGGCTGATTCTCGAGCGTCAATTTCATGGCGCGCTGGAAACAGACTTTGTCGCACTGTGCCCGGGGCGACCAGACGGCCGGCCCTTTGCTGCGGTTCAACAGCCGGAACTGAATCGCGGCCACATCCGTGACATACCCCTGAGCGCCGCCGAGGGCGTCGATTTCGCGGGTCAGCTGGCCCTTGGCGATACCGCCGATGGCCGGGTTGCAGCTCATCTGGGCGATATGGTCCATGTTGGTGGTGAGCATCAACGTGGCAGCGCCCTGACGAGCCGAAGCCAGCGCGGCCTCGCACCCGGCATGCCCGGCGCCGATAACGATTACATCATAGTATTTCATAAATAATAATAGACCTCGAAAACCGCAAAAAATCAACCGCGGAAAGTGTTTTTATAGGACGAATAGGACATATAAGAGCTATAGGAGATTAGCTTTTGAGCTCTTCAGCGATCTCCTATTCGTCCCATATGCCCTATATTGTCCTATTGGAAATTATTCTACCCGCACTTGCTGTAGCCGCAGGAGAGGCACTTGATGCAGTTTTCCTGATTGATCAGTTCCTTTTCCTTGCACTCGGGACAGATCATTTTGTTGCTGCCGGTCAGCGGCTGGCCCACGGAAACCTGATCCTGGGCGGCGGCTTTCTGACCGTTCTTCGGCTCGATGCAGCCGATCTTCTGCAGGTGTTCTTCGATCACCAGGCCGATTTCGGCGGCGAGGGACGGTACGAACTTGCCGTTGCGGTAGGAACCGCCGTTCGGGTCGTAAACGCTCTTCAGCTCTTCGATCAGGAAGGTCGGGCGGGGATCATGACGGAACACCGCCGAGATCAAACGCGACATCGCCACGATCCAGCTGAAATGCTGCAGGTTCTTGGTGTTGATGAAGAGTTCATACGGATGGCGCATGCCGTCTTCTTCGTAATCGTTGATGGTGATATAGAAGGCGTCCGGCGACTGGGCCGTCTTGATTTTGTACGTGGTGCCGGTGAGCTCGGCCGGGCGCTTGGCCATTTCGTCATTGCCGTTTTTGCTCTTGGCTTTTTCTTCCTTTTTCTCTTCTTTCTTCTCTTCCGTGCGGACCAGCACGCCGGTCATGTGTTCGGAAGGACGGAAGGTGGTGCAGCCCTTCAGCCCGCTTTCGTAGGCCTTCATATAGATATTGGCGAAGTCCTCGAAGGGATATTCCTGCGGGATATTGATCGTCTTGGAAATGGAGCTGTCGACGAACTGCTGCAGGATCGCCTGGATGCCGAGGTGGTCGACCGGGCGGATGCTGTCCGCCGTGACGAAATACTCCGGCAGTTCGGCGATGTCCACGGACTTGACGCCGAGGTGCTCGCAGTATTTGCGGTACGCGTAATCGGAAATCTCGACTTCGGACACATCGTCTTCGTTGCCGTTGCGGATGCGGCGGGTGTATTTGATGGCGAACACCGGTTCGAGGCCACTGGAGATATTGTCCGCCAGCAGACTGATGGTGCCGGTGGGGGCGATCGAGGTCAGGTGCGAGTTGCGGATGCCGTATTTCTTGATGCCGTCGCGGATATCTTTCGGCAGCGTGGCGATGAATTTGCCGGCGCTGTATTTCTTGCGGTCGAGCAGCTCAAACGCCCCTTTGTCTTTGGCCAGTTCGATGCTGGCGCGGTAGGCGGCGTGGGTGATGGTCTTCATGATCTCGCCGGCGAATTCCACCGATTCCGGGGAGCCGTATTTGATGCCCATGAAGATCATGGCGTCCGCCAACCCGGTGATGCCGATGCCCATGCGGCGCTTGGCGGAAGCTTCGCGGCGCTGTTCTTCGAGCGGGTAATTGCTGAAATCGATCACATTGTCGAGCAGACGCACGGCGACGGATACCACTTCTTCAAGGCGTTCCTTATTGATTTGCGCTTTTTTGGTGAAGGGGAATTTGACGAATTTGGTCAGGTTCACCGAGCCCAGCAAACAGGCGCCGAACGGGGGCAGAGGCTGTTCGCCGCAGGGGTTGGTGGCGCAGATGTCTTCGCAATAATACAGGTTATTCATCTGGTTGATCTTGTCGATCAGCAGGAAGCCCGGCTCGGCGAAATCGTAGGTCGAACGCATGATGGTGTCCCAGAGCTGGCGGGCCTTGACCGTTTTGGCGGTTTTGCCGGCGAACTTGAGGTTCCAGTCGGTATCGTTCTTCACCGCCTGCATGAATTCATCGGTAATGGCCACGGACATGTTGAACATCTGCAGCTGGGTATTGCCGCGCTTGGCGGTGATGAATTCTTCGATATCGGGATGATCGCAGCGCATGACCGCCATCTGGGCGCCGCGGCGCTGGCCCGCGCTCATGATGGTGCGGCAGGTTGAATCAAGCACACGCATGAAGCTGAGTGGACCGGAAGCCGGAGCTTCACAACCCTTGATGTGCGAACCGCGCGGACGGATGGTGGAGAAGTCGAAGCCCACGCCGCCGCCCTGTTTCTGGGTCAGCGCGGAAGCTTTTACCGTATCGAAAATGCCGTCGATCGAGTCTTCGATCTTGTTCATCACGTAGCAGTTGAACATGGTGGTCTGGTCGCGGCTGGTGCCCGCGTTGGCGATGATCCGGCCGCCGGGCATGAATTCGAGGTCGGTCAGGATGTCTTCGAACTTCTTCTGCCATTTGGCCGGCTCTTTTTCATTGGCGGCGCAGGCTTTGGCGACGCGTTTCATGGTGTCTTTAACCGTTTTGTCGGCAGGAACTTCGGGTGAACCACCGTAACGATATTTACGGCTCCAGATGTCTTGGGAAATGCTGTAGTCTTTCATTGCTCTTTCTATATATTGTGGTTTGGGTTTGTGATTATACATTATATGGTGTGACAGTACTGTGTTTCCGGGGAAAGTCAAACAGAAAAGAAAGATTTTTCGAAATATTTTCCAGCAAAACAGACTTGACATCCGAAATAAGGTCTTTTATCTGGATTTTATTCTGTACTTTTGCGGTTTTCCGGTCAGGGTAATTCAAATTCCCGATCCGGAATTTCCGGATTCACGGTCACAGCCATAACTCGCGACACGATCGGGGATTGCGGCGAAGCGGTGCGGGTTTCCTCCGGCAGAATGATGCCGTTGAAATTGCGGTATTTGCCGAACCAGGAGGTGACCAGCGCGAGGTTGCCGTCGCTGAAAATCCCCATGTCGATGCGGCGCGGCAGGTAATCGCTGACGGCTACATAATACGTCACCGGGAGCTGCCGGTAGTGTTCATAAGGATAACCGATGATCTTGTAACAAAGCTCTTTATCGATGGTTACGGTGTTTTTCTCAACCACGATTTTCTCGAAATAATGTTTCATTTCCGCGCTCGGATTGCTGATCACGGCCATGAAACGCAGGTAATTGGCCGCGTCGCCCTCCAGGAGCTGAGGCAGGTTTTTGCCGTGGCGGAGCCAGGCGGTTTTGCCGTTGAACGCCTGGGCGACCGGTTCGGAGCCGGGAACCGTGGTCACGATTTTGATCTTGTTTGGTGCCTTGAAGACGTTATCGACATACAATGGCGCCTCGGAGGCGGGAATGAAGGAGACGGTCCGCCAGATGCAGCTTTTGATCGGTACGGCCAGGGTAGGGCGCCGGGCCTGTTCGACCCGGGCCAGCAGCTCGGTGTCCGAGAGGTCATGGGCGCAGGCCGCCGCGCTCAGAAAAAATAACGCGATGAAGCGGGCAAACTTCATTTTTTGATTTCCGGGGCGGGCGGGAAGTATTCCTGCGACTTGCGGCCGCGTACCATTTGCTCGGGCTGCTCATCGATCGTTTCGATGAATTCGGAGAGCCGCGCCATGAATTTCTCCAGTTTCGTGCTCAACTGAATGACCCGTTTCGAGAGCTCGGCGAAGTCCTGTGCGGCTTCGTCACGCTTGACCCCGGTGGCCTTCATAAAGGTGTTCATTTCGACCAGTACTTCGTTGAGTTCTTTGGTCATTTTTTCCACCTCGCCGGGGGGAATGGCCTTGGTGATGCTGATCAGCATGTTGTTGACCGAATCGATGGTGTTGAAGGTCATTTCGACGCGTTCGGCGGTCAGGGATTCGCGCACCACCGAGGTGACTTTTTCCAGGTCCTTGGAAATATTGCGGAAACGCTCCAGCGACTCCTCGAGCTCCTTGCCCACGAAAATGCGGTTGACGCTGTCCATGGTATAGCTGATTTTGTCGGCCAGCGCCACGAAATCGACCTTGGTCATCTGGTCGATGGTCTTGGAGACATTGGCGATGACGTTGGTCACGTGGAGGGTGCGGGATTTGATATAGATCGTGCTCGGCGGCGGAATCACTTTCAGCGACGGGAGCATGTAGGGGGCGGTGCTGCTGGTGCTCAACTCAAGGTAAGCGCCGCCCATGATCCCGGCGGCGTTGATGAAGCACGAGATTTTGCTGTTGTCGAAAAAGTCGCGGAAATCGCTGTGATAAGGGGTGTCGACAATGCTGTTTTCGTCGATATTGTCCATGGCGGACCGCCGGATGATGAAGTAGACGTTCACGTAGCCGTCGGAGTCGCGCATGGCGATGCGGGTGACCTGGCCGACCGGCACGCCCATGAACTTGACCGGCGAGCCGACCGTGAGCCCTTCGACCGTGGAGTCGAATACGGTGATGGCCTGGATTCTGGGCTCGAAAACCTTGGTCAGTCCGAAGGCGATGAAGCAGATGATCGTCAGCAGCGCCGCGAAAAATATGAATGCTCCGAGTTTGACTTTGTTTGCCTGATTCATTTGATTGCTTACCTCGAAATTAAACGATTGTACTGAATATGCCGGTAATGATCGCGTCGCAGACCACGATCAGGAAAATGCCGGTGACCACTGCCGAGGTGGCCGAGCGCCCGATTCCCTGCGAATCGCGTTCGGTATAATACCCCTTCATGCAGCCGATAACGGCAACGATGACGCCGAAAAACACACTTTTGAACAGCCCCTGGAACAAGTCGATGGGCTTGACCACTTCCAGCGTCCGCGAGAAATATTCGGTGGCGCTGATGTCGAGCTTCTCGCAGGAGACGAGCATGCCGCCGATGATGCCGCAGACGTCGGCGAAAATCGTCAGACAGGGCAGCACGATGATCAGCGCGATGATTTTCGGAAAAACCAGGTATCCCACCGGGTCGAATCCCAGCGTGAAGAGCGCGTCCACTTCCTCATTTGCCTGCATGGTGCCGAGCTCGGAGGCGAATGCCGACCCGGAGCGCCCCGCCAGCACGATCGCCGTCAGCAGCGGCGCGAGTTCGGTCACGATCACCGCACCCACCAGGTTGACGATATACCCTTCCACGCCGTAGCGCCCCAGCTGGACGATTCCCTGAAACGCCAGAATCACCCCGACCAGCAGCCCGAGCAGCGAAATGATCGGTACCGCGTCGCTGCCGCAGGTATCCGCGTTGTACAGCACTGCGCGCCAGTTGATTTTGCCCGGATGCCGGATGAATTTTTTCGCCACCAGGACCAGCTCGCCGGTGAACCCGAAGAGCATAATCAGCTCCTGGCAATAAATACATGCCGCATTGCCGATCTGGTTACAAAGTTGACTGAATGATCTGCTGCCCGCCATAAATTCTTAATCAATAGTGGTTTTTGATATCATTGCGAATGGCTTTGGCCAGATCGTTTGCCGCCTCGGAAAAGGCCCGGGCGAACCCCATGGGCGTACCGTCGGTGAACTTGATCAGGCTCCGGACAACCCGCGAGGGGCTGGCGGATTCGCCCGCTTTTTCCTGAATGGCATACGAAAACTGCATGATCGCTTCCTTGTTGTCCAGGTCGATCTCGAAGATTTCCAGCCGGCCGTTGACGATCAGGCGCTTCGCGGGGTTGACCGTGTCGGTGCTGTCGGTCATGGCGCCCATGAGGTAGAGCCGGAGCATGTTTTCGGGAGAGCTGCCCCAGCGGTTCAGGTTGTCGATGACCTGCTGGTTGCCGTTGGCACGGTAACGCATTTTCAGCCCGGCCCCGGAGATGTTCTCGAAATCGTTGAAGGCAATCTGCACGCCGGGCGTGGAGAGCGGAGCCGGCAGATTCAGCTCATAATACGAGACCGTTTGTGGAGGAGCAAAAAAACAGCCGCCGGCCAGAATTGCCGCCGCAGCCAGTATCAGCAGATGAATTTTCTTCATAAAAATATTCCCCTTAATTTGTAACGTGCTTAAACTTAACCTCATTTGGGTGAAAAATCAATATTGCCACTATTTTTTCTTCATAATTTTGACAAAAATTACTTCGCAGGCTATATTGTCCTTTGACACTTTTGAGGAAATAAGCCTGATATGGATAGCATACTGAACCGCATAAACTCTCCGGAAGACGTCCGGAAGTTAAGCAAGGATGAACGGATACAGCTCGCCGGTGAAATACGCCGCCGCCTGATCGCGACGGTGTCGAAGAACGGCGGGCACCTGGCCCCGAACCTGGGCACGGTGGAGCTGACGCTGGCGCTGCATTGCGCCTTCGACACCCCCGCCGATAAACTGATCTGGGACGTGGGCCACCAGACCTATACCCACAAGCTGATCACCGGACGGCGCTGCGAATTTGAGACGCTCCGCCAGTTCGAGGGGTGCTCCGGGTTTCCCACACCGGAGAATTCCGAATATGACTGTTTCATCGCCGGTCACGCCGGTACGGCCATTTCCGCCGCCACCGGTATGAAAGTGGCCGCCGACAAGCTCGGACGCGGTGAACAGGTGGTGGCGATTGTGGGCGACGGCGCCTTTAACTGCGGCATTTCGCTGGAGGGGTTGAACAACGCCAGCAGCAGTTGCCGCGGGCTGATCGTAATTTTGAACGACAACAAAATGTCGATCGCCACCAATGTCGGGGCCATGGCGCGCCACTTCAACCGCCTGATTTCCGCTCATGGCTACATCAAACTGCGTTCGTCGATCCGTAACTGGATTTTCCGGCTGCGGCGCGGCAAATCGATTCACCGTTTTCTCTCGAAAATGTTCCGCTGGGTCAAGAACCTGATCCTGCCGGGAAGTATTTTCGAAACCATGGGGTTCCGCTACCTCGGCCCGATCGACGGGCACGACATCGAGTTGATGATCCGCACCTTCGACGCCGCCAAAAACAGTTCGCGCCCGGTGCTCATCCACGTGATGACCGGCAAGGGGCGCGGCTACCAGCCGGCGGAGAGCGCACCGGAGAAGTTCCACGGCGTGACGGCGTTTGATCCGCTCACCGGTGAGAGCGCGTCGGGCGGCAAAACGACTTTTTCCCAGGCGTTCGGCGATACGATGGCCGAGCTGGCGGCGGCGCACCCCGAGGTGGTCGCCATTACCGCCGGGATGGCTTACGGGACCGGACTGAGGGAGTTCAGTCGACGGTTTCCGAAGCGCTTTTTCGATGTCGGCATCGCCGAAGAACACGCCGCGGTGTTTGCGGCGGGGCTGGCGGCGGGCGGTATGCGGCCGGTTTACGCGGTTTACGCTACCTTTATGCAGCGGGCGCTGGATTGCCTGTTTCATGATGTTTGCCTGCAGAAACTGCCGGTGATTTTCGCCGTCGACCGCGCCGGAGTGGTCGAGGACGGCTGTACGCATCACGGCATTCATGACCTCGGATTCATGCGGACTATGCCGGACCTGACGATTATGGCGCCGGCGGATAAAAATGAATTGAAAGCGATGTTCAAATTTGCTTATGAACTGGCCTCGCCGGTGGCGATCCGTTACCCGCGCGGCAGTGCCGAGCCGTTCGGTGCCGATCTCTCCGCTCCGCTCGAACCGGGCAAGGCTCTGGTGGTTCGCGAGGGCAATGACGTGGCGATCTGGGCCTGGGGCCGCGAGCTGGAAACTGCCTGCCGCGCCGCCGACAAGCTCGCGGAAGCCGGAATTCGGGCCGCCGTGGTCAACACCCGGTTCCTGAAACCGTTCGACGCCGAACTCATGCGCGCCCATGCCGCCGCCATGCCGTTGATCACGCTTGAGGACGGACAGACCGGCGGCGGGCTGGCCGCTCAGTGCGACGAGGTGCTGATCGCTTCGCCGCACCGCGAAGTGTGGCACTACGGCTGGGGCGATAACAGGCTCGAACACGGTTCGCCGGAGAAATTGCGCGAGAAATATGGTTTTACGGTAGAAAATATTGTAGATAAAATAAAAAATATCAAAGGAGTATCATCATGAAAAAAATGCTGATGATCGGTTGTTTCTGTGCGGTTACGCTTGTCTCGATGGGACAGGCCAATGCCCCCGATGCCAAAATATTGAAACTGGAAAGCCTGAAACAGCAGGCCGCCGACCTCGATAAAGAGATGATCGAACTGCGCACCGAGATTATCAAAAACGATGCCGATTTGCAGAAAATCCACAACCAGATTATCGCTCTTCACCGCGACCTGGCGCTGCGGGTGGACAGCAAGCGCGAAATGCGGGTACTGATCCTCAAAGCCGAGGAAATCAACCGCCAGATCCAGGAAATTGAAAAGAAAAAATAACAGGAGTTAACAGAATATGCCTTTTGAACATGGAACATTTGCCGTCACCGTTTTTCACCTGCGCGAAGAATTACCGGAGGATTATCTGGAGCTTTTTACCGGCATGGCCGCCGGGAGCATCGATTCGGTCAAGGAGGACCCGCAGATCGGCTGGGTCAGCGGACGCCACCTGCTGGAAACCACTATTGACGAAGTCACCGCACTGTGCGGCGGCCACCTCTATTTGAATCTGCGCAAGGCTGAACGCAAGATTCCGTCGACGCTGTTGAACGCCATCTGCCGCCGCGAGGAGCTCGTTTATATGCAGGCAAACGACACCACTACGGTGCCGAGCAAGCAGAAAAAACAGATCAAGGAAGAAGCCACCGAAAAGAACCTGATGAAGATGGTGCCCACCATCAGCGGCACCCCGATGGTCGTTGATATGGCCTCAAAAGTGCTTTATCTGGGCACCGCTTCGACGGCGCAAATCGACAATTTCATCGCTCAATTTTACAAAACAACCAACATCGAGCCGGTTCAGGTCACGCCCGAATGGTATCTGGAGAATCGTTTTCAGACCACCGAAGTGTCGATCCCGGTGGTGATGTTCTCCGCAAAGGGTGACGGCGAGACCACTCCCGGCCGCGACTTCCTGACCTGGCTCTGGTATTACAGCGAATGCGAGGAAGGCATGGTCAACGTCGACCAGTTCGGCGAATTCGCCTTTGCCATCGAGGGGCCGCTGACCTTCGCCTTTGCCGCCGAGGCCCGCGGCGCCGCCGAAACCACGCTGAAAAAGGGCGACAGCCCGCTCCGCTCCGCCGAGGCCAAGGCCGCCTTGAACGTCGGCAAAAAGCTCAAAAAAGCCAAATTCATGCTGGTTCGCGGCGAGGATGTCTGGGGCGGCAGTTTCGATGCCGACCACTTCAATTTCAGTGGTCTCTCGCTGCCGGAAGGCGAAGAAATGGACCGCGACAGCCGCTTCGCCGAGCGCATCACCAATCTGCACATTTTCCAGACGGTCATCGGCGAATATTTCGCTAAGTTCGTGAAGGCCGTGACCGCGTCCGATTGGGATGAAACCGAGAAGAAAATTCAACTCTGGGTCCAGGAACGCGATTCCAGATAAGGAGACTGTGGCCATGAGAGTCGGCGAACGGATGAAATGTCCGCATTGCAGCCAGGACACCGTGATCAAGGAGAAAAACCTGATGGACGGCTGGACCGCTGTCGGCAAAATCCTGGCCTGCGCCATTTGCGGCGGCAAGCTCGGCGATATCGAAGCCGAGCCCAAAGCCGCGGCCAATACCGCCGCCATGGATTCATTGAAGGCGCTGCTGCAGACCGAGGGCGAGGCCAAACCGGTCATCGAAGTGAGCGAGGACGAAAAGCATTTCTGCAAGGATTGCGCTCACTTCATCAATCATCCCTTCATCACCCGTTGCGGGTTGCACAACCGCCCGACCGAATCCATGGACGACTGTCCCCAATTTACCCAGAAAGTGAAAGCATGAAATCACCGTTTAACAGCTTAGCCCAACGTATCGCCGCCTTCGACGCGGTGGATCTTTACCCCGTCGTAAGTTCGGAATTCTGCAACGGCCGCCACCCGGTCGAGGTCCTGCGCGAAATCGCCGGCGGCGGCGCTACGCTGGTCCAGCTGCGCGAAAAAAACCTCGACAAACGGGCTTATTACGAACTGGCGTGTACCTACCGCGAGATCACCGAAGCGCATAATATGCTGCTGATTATCAATGATTACGTGGATATCGCGCTGGCGGTGAATGCCGACGGCGTGCACCTGGGGCAGGAGGACCTGCCGCTCTCCGCCGCGAAACGGATTGCGCCCGAACTGCTGATCGGCGTCTCCACCCACAACCCGGCCGAGGCCGCGCAGGCCGTCCGGGAAGGGGCGGGGTACATCAACATCGGCCCGATTTTTGCCACCGGCACCAAGGCGGTGAACTGTGGTCCGGTGGGCGTGGACATGCTCAAACAGATCGCGCCGACCTTGAACATTCCGTTCAGCATCATGGGCGGAATCAAGGCGAAGCACATTCCCGAGCTGGTGGCGGCCGGCGCCAAACGCATCGCCATGGTCACGGAAATCACCCAGGCGGATGACATCAAGGCGCAGACCGAATTGTTGCGTTCCCTCTTCAAAAAATAATCACTTCTTCGCGTTCTTTCTCAGCGGAATGGTTCCGAGGTACAACTCGCCGACCGGCAGCAGGTGGGTATAGGCGAAGGCTTGAATGAACTCCTCGCAGGGAATCACCGCTTTGCGTATTTTTACCCCGTTGACCGTGGCCTCGGCAAAAATCCGGACCGGGCGCGGCTTGGCGTTGTTCTTCTCCGGATTGCGCAAGTTCAGCTCAAATTCGGCGGCATCTTCCGGAATTACTGTATTTTCGAGCAGGATCAGGTCTTCCGATACCAGCTCGATTTTCTCCGCGAAACCATCCTCGCGGGTGATGAATAACTTCAATTTTCCCTTGGTATGTGGCGAGAGGTTCAGCTTGGATTTGACTGCGTAGACGTTGAAATCAGGTTGCGGTGGGCCGATCCGCAACCAGTAGCGATAATCACGTCCCCCGGCATTGGTGGTGTCCTTCAATATCAAGCGGTATTCGCCGTCGGCGGGGAGGGTGACCACGAAATTCGGATCGACCTGCTGCACGATCTCACCGATATTCAGCTCCGATGGAGAATCGTCCGCCTCGATGAGCATCTTGCCGTCCGGCCCCTTCAAAATCAGCATGGCGTCGAGCGGCGAACCGCACTGGCGGGCGACGACCCGGCAGGAAAATTTCTGCCCGGCCTTGCCGGTGAGCCGGTAAGTGACAGAGTCGCCCGGCCGCCGGACCACACCGTTGGCGACGCTCAATTTTCCCGCATCCAGATCCCCGGCGGTGGCTTGCGGCAAATCCTTGAACGGCGTATAAGCCAGTTGATACGGCACAATACCCGGATTCAACGTCACGCGATAAACGAAATCCTCACGGCCGCGATACAGGTTATCGCGGATTTCCAGCGTATAGACACCGTCGACGGGGGCGATGAAACGCATCACCGGGTCCGGGTTGAAATATTCGTCGTCGGCAAATGCCGCCTCGTTGCCATCGGGACCGAGCAGTCGGAGCACCGGTTGAAAATGCCCCGGCACGGCATCACCGAAAAACGGATGGAGTTTGCGCCCAGTCAGGGCGAACGTGTAGGGGCGTCCCTTTTCGAGCTTGACCTTGAAGAGATCCGTTTCGCCCGGCAGGATCTGACCGTCGAGCACAGCGGGCAGCTGGTCCACCTGCGGCGGAGCGGGCTGGGGTGTGCCCGGCGGGGTGAACTCCGGTTCGGCCACGTGCGGCATATTGTCGATATAAAACAGATTCGGCGCGGAAATGCCGTTATTGCCCCAGAGCCGGAGCTCACGGACGCCCGGAGCGGCATCGGCGGCGATTTCCAGATCCACAATCATCAGCTGGTTGATGGCGGGCGAAGCCTGCAGGGGATTGCGCCGGACGAGCAGATTTTTGTGAACCAGGCGTAGCGACATCTCATCGAGCTGATCGAGTTTTTCCCACCAGGCATTTTTGCGCCATGCGGTGGTGTCCTCCGGTTTTTCCGGGGCGGCGGAATTGCCGGACTGAATATTTTTGATCCAGTCAAGCAGGAATTTCCGCTGTTTGCCGTCCGGAAACGGAAAGCCCGGCACGAGGGTAATTTTTTGAAACGTCACGCCATCGCCGGAAATGACGCCCTGGCGGACGCCGTTCAGGAATTGCCCGCCGATCAGCAGCCGTACCTTGGTTCCGGCCTGAGCTCCGGCGGGGTAAACATAACCGACATGCGGGTCGGCAGCCATCGCCGCCGTTATGGTCAGCAACATGATTGCATAGATCACCCGTTTCATTTCTTCACCTCCGCTTTGTAGATTTCCCGCAGGCGGCCGGCGGCGGACTCGGGCGGGAGGACGGTGGTTTCGAGGCCGATCGGGTTCGGCAGCGGCCCATCCGGGTCAATGCCGCAGAGTTCGTAAATACTGCCCAGCATATCCTGCGGGGCCACGGGGCGCGAAACGACCTTGCCCGCGACTTCGTCGGAGACGCCGACCACTTTGCCGCCAGCGAAACCGCCCCCGGCGACCATCGAGGAGAAACACTGCGAATGATGGTTGCGGCCGCCGTTCCACGGGGCCTCCCAGTCGACCTTCGGGGTGCGCCCGAATTCACCGGTCCACCAGATGATGGTGGAGTCGAGCAACCCGCGCTCGTGCAGATCGGTGATCAGCGCGGTGGTGGCGCGGTCCATTTCGGCGGCCTTGGTTTTCATGGTTTCGAAATGGCGCTTGTGGGTATCCCAGCCCTGCGCGTTGATGGTGACGTAGGGCACACCGGCCTCGACCAGACGCCGCGCCGCCAGACAGGACTGTCCGAAGGTGTTGCGCCCGTAGCGATCACGCATTTCAGGCGCTTCGAGCGCCAGGTCGAATACTTTGGCACCGTCGCCGTTGATGATCTGCCGGGCGGAGCGCCCCGCTTCCTCAAAGGCGTTGAACCCGGCCGCACCGCGGCCGAAATTGTCGAGCTTGTCCAGCAGTTCGAAACGGTGGGCGATTTCCTCCTTGGAGAGGCCGCCGGGCGGCACGATGCCGTCGACAATGAATTTGGCCGCGCCCGGGTTGCCGCC
The DNA here is from genome assembly GCA_040391785.1 of Victivallis vadensis. GTDB lineage: Bacteria > Verrucomicrobiota > Lentisphaeria > Victivallales > Victivallaceae > UBA5239. Next base: position 13,609 of record JBEBXH010000021.1, on the reverse strand, counting down.
GGTGACCAGCGGGCTGTATTGTTCGCTCAGGAAACCGACTTCGGAGAAGCGGCCCTTCGGCACGGTCAGGATCACATAAGGCGGAATATCGCCCTGGTAGTCTTTGGCCTTGAACATGGCGACCACCGCGCCGATGGCGGGGTAAACCTTGCCGCCGCCGGGTTCGCGCCCGGTCTGCATCAGATACGTGGCGGTTTCGTGGCCGCGGTGAGGGTGGGTCATGGTGCGGATGATCGAGTATTTGTCGGCATGCTGAGCCAGCAGCGGCAGGAATTCGCTGATCTCGATACCGGGCACGTTGGTCGGAATCGCCTTGTAGCCGCCGTTGTAATTCCGGGAGGCATTCGGTTTCGGGTCAAAGGTTTCGAGCTGGCAGGGGCCGCCCCATACCCAGATTTCGATGACTGATTTCGCCATCGGGCGGAGCGGCAGCGGCTTCAGCAAGTCCTGCGCCATGGAAATAAAGGGGCGACCGGCGACGTGGGCCACTGCGCCCAGCGTACCGAGGAGAGCCATGTTTTTGAGGAATTCGCGTCTTTTCATATTTTCAATCTCCTCAATGCTGATAAAGAAATTCTTTGGAATTAACCAGAATCCAGCACAAATCCTGCGGGAAACGCCATTTTGGCGTGCCTTTGAGCTGGTTGAATTCGGTGACGATGGTATCGCGTTCCTCATCGGTCGGCGGGCGGGAATAGAACATCCAATACAGTTCATCCACTTTTTTAGGAAAGGGGAGCTTTTTCAGTTCATCGCGGCGGGGAATCTTGCTGAGATTGCGGTAGAGTTCGCCGGAATTGAATAGCCAGAGGCGCTGTTTGGCGTTGATTTCGTTGTTACGCTCGGCCAGCATGCCGGAGTCACGGGCCGGGCGGCCGAAAAGAATCAGGAAGGAACTGCTGAGCGAACCGTCGGCAATGGTGATGGACCGGGCATCCGGCGGCAGGAAAGTGAAGGGTTCGGGAATCACGCTGGCGTAGCGGCGGGGCGCGCCGGTGAGGTCGCAAATGGCGTCGTCCAGTACTTCGGCGTCGAGCCGCCGGACGGGGAAATCGGGGAAGGCGGCGCGGTAAGCAGCGGTGGTCACGGCGTTCCGGCAGAGTTGGCGGAAGTCGTAGCCGTTTTTGACGAACTCGGATGCGAGATACTCGAGCAGCTCGGGGTTGACGGTACGTGACTGGATATTATCGGGATCTTCCGTCAAGGCGTGGCCGAACAACCAGAACCAGACCCGGTTGGCCGCTGCCCTGGCAAAATCGGGATGGGCGATGACGGCTTCCGCGACGGTGTTCCATGGCTTGTCGTCACCATCCGCCTGCCAGTAAACGATTTCCTCTTTCCATTCCTTAGTGCTTTTGAACTTGACCGCTTCAAACGTTTTCGCAAACTCGGGCGGTTGCGGATTGCTCCAGAAGGTCAGGGACACGGTCCGGGCGATCGACGCCGGCGAGCGGTCCGCCATGGCCCGGTAGAAATTCACTTCGGGGGTGCGGAAATTGCTGCCGGACGAGGTCAAAAGTGCCCGGGCGAAGCGGTCGTACGATTCGTTATTCTTCAGGAACGCGCGGATTCGCCGCTGGTAACCGTAAACGGCATTTGGCCAGAGGTTGATCGGAAACTCTGACTTGATCCGCAACGTGTCGCACCAGTGCAGCGTCCAGTAATCGGCGAAGCCGTCGCTGTTCAGGAGTTGATCGACCAAGTTTTCGTATTTGTTCGGCTCGGTAGAATTCACATAGGCGCGGGCTTCGTCGGCGGTCGGCAGCCGCCCGGCCAGCCCGAGATAAAGGCGGCGCACCAGCACGGAGTCGGAAGCTTCAAGATGAGATTTCTGCCATATGAAGCGTAGGGGTTGATCGGGCTTCGATACGATTCGTATCGGATTCGGCTTAACATAAGGATCCGCAGCCTGCAACGTTGCGGCAAGCATCATCAGCAAACACAGAGTCGGCTTCAACATAATAAACCTCACGGTTTGGATTTATGGAATCTCCTCGAAACGGTTCCCAGCAATTCGGTCAGTTCCGTGCAGCGGCAGGCAAACGCCAGCCCCAGATAGAAAACGCCGAAAAGAATAATCGCGCCGATCAGCGGCAGAATTCCGCCGAGAATCGTGAAACGGGTCATGAACGGATACAGCAGATGCCCGCCTACCGCCGCCGCCACGGCAACGAGCGTGATCCGGATCATGCTGACATAGACCGACTTCATCTGCAGCGAATGGCCGAGCTTGCGGCGCAGGATCAGCAGCAGGACGAAGTTATTGGCAAATGACGAGATCACGGTTGCCAGTGCGATCCCCCCCTGACGCATGTATTGCATCAGAATCAAGTTCAAGATGATGTTCAGGGCAATCACACAGAGGCTGACCATGACCGGAGTTTTCATGTCTTTACGCGAATAAAAGGTGTTGACGATGATTTTGAACGAGCAGAACAGCGGAATGCCGAACGAGTAGAAGAACATGGCGTAGGCGGTTTCATTTAAGTCACTGGCGGTGAAACGCCCGTGCAGCAGCAACCGCTCCAGAATTTCGGTACGGAAAATAATCATGAAAGCCGCCGTCGGGATCGACAGAAAATAGATGTGCCGCAACCCCAGTCGCAGCTGCGCCAGCATGCCATCCATGTCGCCGCGCCCTACCGCCCGCGACATTTCGGTCAGCAGCACTCCGCTCACGGAAACGGCGAACACCCCGACCGGGAAGTACACCAGCCGTTCGCTGTACTCAAGCGCCGAAACCGCCTGCGCACCGAGGTACGACGCCAGGAAACGGTCTACCACCACACTGACCTGATACGCGGAAGCACCAATGACGCCGGGCAGGGCGAGCCGCCACAGTTCTTTGATCACCGGGTAGTTGCGGATGTCCCGCCACTGGAAATCGGGCAGGATTTTTTTCCATTTCATCAGCGCGAGCATCATGCCGAATTCCACGACGCCGGAGATCAGTACCGCGTACGAAAACCATTTCAGCACCGTTACGCCGTCGCCGGTCACGTAGGGCACGATCAGCATGACGGCGATCATGAAGATATTCAGAAACAGTGCCCCCAGCGCCGGCAGGAAATATACCCGGAAGGTATTCAGGATCGAGCCGAAAATCCCCACCAGGCACATCAGAAAAATGTACGGCGAGAGCAGCGGAATCAGCCGGCAGGCGAGAATGGCGTGTTCACTGCTGACGAAGTGGCCCGCCGCAATTGAGATCAACGCCGTAACGACCGAGATCGCCGCCAGCAGCAGGCTCAGCCAGAAAAAGATGGCGTTCAACTGTTTGCGGGACTCTTCCGGGCCGGATTTCTCCAAGGTGGAAGACATCATCGGCACCAGCGCCTGCGCCAGCGCGCCTTCGCCGAGGATGCGGCGGAAAATATTGGCGATGGTGAACGCGAGCACCCAGGCGGCTTTGTACACGCCGCCCCCCAGCACGTTGGCTTCCAGAATGATCCGGAAAAAACCGAGAATCCGGCTCAGGAGGTTGGCGATCACCACTCCCATCGAGCTCTTCAGAATGCTGCGGTGCTGTTGCTGTTCACTCATGTTCTTTCAACTGTCAACTATCCACTAAACAGAGAAGCGTACGTGGATGACGTCGCCGTCCTTAACTTCATATTCCTTGCCTTCGATCCGGAGCTTGCCGGCGGCCTGCGCCTTGCTCCAACCGCCGAACTCGACCATGTCGTTGTAGGTGATGACTTCCATGCGGATGAAACCACGCATCAGGTCGGTGTGAATCTTGCCCGCGGCCTGCGGGGCAGGGGTGCCGGCGGTAACGGTCCACGCGCGGGATTCCATTTCGCCCGCGGTGAAAAAGGTCACGTATTTGAGCAGCGTGTAGCCGGTACGGATGACTTTGGAGAGGCCGGTCTCAGTCAGGCCGAGGTCCTCGAGGAACATTTTTGCTTCTTCTTCGTCGAGCTGGCCGATCTCTTCTTCGAGCTTGGCGCAAACCGGAACGACTTCCAGATTGTGCGAGGCGGCGTATTCAATCAGGCTCTTGGACTTCGGTTCCTGGCCCCAGGTCTTCAAGGTCTTTTCGTCGACATTGGCGCAGACGAAAGCGGGCATGGTACAAATCAGGCCGAGCGTTTTGACGATTTCGCATTCGCGCGGATCATCGTGATTGTAAGCGGGGAGGCGGCCGTCGCTGAGGTCGGCGATCAACTTCGTGGCGAGGTCGAACTCGGCTTTCAGCTCGGGATCGCCGCTGCGCATCTGCTTTTTGGAGCGGTCGAGGCGGCGCTCGAGCATGTCGAGGTCGGCCAGCATCAGCTCGGTGATGATGATTTCGAGGTCGCGGACGGGGTCCACGTCGCCCTGTACATGGACCACATCGCCGTCGTCAAAGAGCCGGACCACGTGGGCGATGGCATCGACGTTGCGGATATGGCCGAGGAACTGGTTGCCGAGGCCCTGGCCCTCGCTGGCGCCTTTGACCAGACCGGCGATATCGATGAATTTAAGGGTGGCCGGGACGATGCGTCCGGAGTGTTCCAGTTTGGACAGCACATCCAGCCGCGGGTCAGGCACCGGGACGATGCCGGTATTCGGCTCGATGGTGCAGAATGGGAAATTGGCGGCAGCCGCGCCGCCTTTGCATAAAGCATTGAAAAGGGTGGACTTACCGACATTCGGCAAACCAACGAATCCGCAGGAAAAACTCATAAATCACTAACTCCAGTCTGTCATTTCATTAAATAAAAAAACCCGCCGGTTGAGGCGGGCAGAAAATTGCGACACTCCGGCATTACGGAGCGACGATGGCATCTTTCGGATAGAACACGTTAAACGCGTTGTGCTCCGTGTCGATAACCCACTCCGGATAGAGAATCGGTCCGTATCCCCACGAGGTCGTGTCAAAGGGATCGTCGGAGCAGCCCGGCAGCGGAATAAGGAAGGTGACGATTTCGACCACGCCGATCACTTCGCGGGCGATGACGTGAAAAATACCGCTGAATACACCATAAGTCAAAGCGGCGATTCCGCCCTGCTGGTGATTGACATCATAAGGACGGATCAATATTTCCAGCGGCCCGAAAGCCACGTTGGCAACTCCGCGCCCCAGCTTCACCAACGGATTACTCGAAAAGTCTTCCGAGTTCACCGACGACATCGACGCCGCGTTTACTGCCATGAATGCACACAGGATTGCCCCTACCAGAAATAACTTAGAATATTTCATTAAACCGCCCTTTTTTTGTATTCGATTTAAACTTTGGTTTATATTAATAACGTGAATATACTTTGTTTATTGGAAAATTTCAAGAACTTTCTCTTACATTTTTCATTTCAAATGATAAATTATATGGATTTGCGATAAATTCAACACAAGGAAAGCCCCGGATGACAAAAAAAACGATAAAAAGTGACAAAAATCAGCGTTTCTCAGCGCTTACGCTGCTGAAAGCCTCGCATACCAGCTATGCGGAGAGCCCGGAAACAGCGAAACTCGAGACTTTTGACAACCTTTATGCCGGCCGTGATTACGTCATTACCTTCGATTGCCCCGAATTCACTTCGCTGTGCCCGGTGACCGGACAGCCCGACTTCGGCGAAATCACCTTGCGATATGTGCCGGACAAAAAGTGCGTGGAGAGCAAATCGCTCAAACTGTACTTATACTCGTTCCGCAATCATAATTCGTTTCACGAGGAAGTGGTGAATACGATTCTCGACGCGGTACTGACGGCCTGCAAGCCGCGCCGCGCGGAAGTGGTCGGCAAATTCAGGCCCCGCGGCGGCATCGCCATTCATGTAAAAGCAACTTATGGAGATAAGATTGATGAATAATAAAATCGAATTTGTGGAAAACGGCAGCGTCACAACCCCTGCCGGATTCAAAGCCTGCGGGGTCACCGCCGGGCTCAAAGCCAGCGGCAAGGCCGATATGGCCATGCTCTATTCCGAAGTTCCGGCCAATTTCGCCGGAGCCTTTACCAGCTGCATTTTCGCGGCGGCTCCCGTCCAGCTCTGCCGCAAGCGCGTGCTGGAAAGCAAAGTCATGCAGGCCGTGATCGTGAACAGCGGCAACGCCAACGCCTGTACCGGCAAGCCCGGCCTGGAAAACGCCCAGAAAACCACTGAAGCCGTGGCGGCGGCGCTGAACATCGCCCCGGAAGCCGTCATGGTTTCATCCACCGGCCGGATCGGCGTCAATCTGAACATGGAAAAGATCCTGAACGGCGTGGCGCTGGCGGCCAAAGCCCTGCGCAGCGACGGCGGACAGGAAGCCGCACGCGCGATTATGACCACCGACACCGTGCCGAAAAGCGCGGCGGTGACGTTTGAAATCAGCGGCAAGAAAATCTCCATAGGCGGCATGACCAAGGGCGCCGGGATGATCTCTCCGAAAATGGTGCTGCCGCACGCCACCATGCTTTGCTACATCACTACTGACGCGAAGATGGACAACGCATTGCTGGCCGGCCTGCTGGAAAACGGCGTGGACGGTTCCTTCAACCGCATCACCATCGACAACGATATGAGCACCAACGACACCTGTATCCTCATGGCCAACGGCAAGTCCGGCGTGGAAATCGTCAAGGGCTCCCCGGAAGCCGCACTTTTCAGCGATGCCCTCGGCATGCTGATGAAACACCTGGCGCTGGCCATGGTTCGCGACGGCGAAGGAGCCACCAAGCTGGTGACTGTGGACATTCACGGCGCCCGTAACCGCGAGGACGCGGAAAAAGCCGCCCGCGCCGTCGCCAACTCCATGCTCTGCAAAACCGCCTGGTTCGGCGGCGACCCGAACTGGGGCCGCGTGGCTGCCGCGCTGGGCTATTCCGGCGCTCAGTTCGAACAGGAAAACGTCGATGTATTTTACAACGACAAACCGGTGATCAAGCAAGGCAAGGACGCCGGTACCCCGGAAAAAGTATTGGCCGCCGAAATGGCTGGCAAGGAATTCACCATTTCCTGCCACCTGAACGCCGGCGATGCCGCATACAACATCTGGACCTCGGACCTGACCTACGAATACGTCAAGATCAACGCCGAGTATACCACCTAAGTAAAAGGCAAGGTAAATACGAGGGGCTGCGCGCCCCTCGCGCTCCTGCGGCAGGCCGCATGGCCTGCACCTCGGTACTTTTGAAGAAGGAGATCCGCGAGTTTCCGACTCGCGCAAGGAGGCTGCCGCCCCTTGACCCTGCCGAAGGCGCATATCCCCATTATATACAGTCAGGATGCGCAGCATCCGTTCAGTGCAGATCAGTCGATCTGCCGCTGGAACGCGGAGTTCCTCGCATTTCTCTATTTGTAAATGGAGGAATCTTGAAGTATGGTAAGGCGTATTTCATAGAAGGATTCAAAGATGGCAATATCTTATTTCGGAGCGGCAGGAATCGCTTTGGTGATCGCGGTGATCGCGGGTTGGGGTGGCGCTGCATTGCCGGTGCTTCAGCTGAAACGGCCGATGCGGTGGTTGTGGGCGATGATTGCGGTGGTCGCGCTGACCTATACGTTATTTGGTATTTATAAGTACGATGCGTGGCAGTATGGATTATGGGATTTCGGCATCTATGAGTCGATCATGCACAATATGGTGACAGGAGGCGGCATGATGGTCGATTTTCGCGGAAAATTCGATCATTTTTCACCGGTTCTGCTGCTGCTGGCACCGATTTATGCGATCTTTCGGCACGGGTATGTGCTGGTGGTGGTTCAGGCGCTCTCCATGGCGCTGGCGGCGTGGCCGCTTTACCGGTTTGCTCAGCATTATTTCCCCCGGAACAATACCCCGCTGCTGGTGGCGGCGATTTATCTGCTCAACCCTTATTTTTCGCGATTGGTTTTGTTCGATTTCCATATCGAATGTTTGTTTCCGTTGTTGTTCTTTTCGGCCTTTGCACTGTATGCCGCGCGGCGCTGGAAGTTCTTTCTGTTGTTGCTGGCGTGTGCGCCGCTGATCAAGGAGGATTTTGTGGTGCCGGTGGCGGCTTGCGGACTTTATTTCTGCTGTTTTACCCGGCGGCGGACGTGGGGGACGATATTGATCGCGGCGGCATTGTTGTGGACTGTTTTTGTGCTGAAAATTTATTACCCGCATCTGCTGGGGATGGAGTATTGGCATTATGGGCGCTATGAGCTTTCCGGAAGCAGTATTCTCCGGATGATGAAGCAGTTTTTCTCCGTCACTTCGCTGACGGTATTGATCAGTGTCCTGCTGCCAGCGGCATTTCTACCGGCGGCGCATTGGAAAAGCCTGCTGGCAATTTTGCTGCCGACGATTGGGATACAGTTGATTTCGACCAGTTTCCAGCAGACGCTGCTGGCGGATCATTACGGTTCCGCAGTGCTGGCGGTGGTGCCGGTACTGGCGGTTTTCGGACTGCGGACGCTTCGCTGGAAATGGCGGCACCGGACGTTTTCGCCGAAGCTCAGGCGAACGGCAATTTTCTTCGTGCCGGCACTGGTGGTGATTGTGCATGTGATGTTCTGCGACCTGGTGACCGTGCGGCATGTGGATTACCTGCTGGAGTACCAGGCGAAACGTCACGGCGGAATCCTCTCGATTCCTTTCGGCGGCGAGCATTGGCGGCTGATGATGGCGCGGGATACTCACGCGGCATTGGTCAAGGAACAACTGCCGCATTTTCCGGAAGACCTGACGGTGGTCGCGCAAAACGACATCGGGATGCATTTCCTGCGTCATTGCCGGGTGCAGGCCCTGCCGGGGAACTTTGAGGCGGACCTTTACGTTTTCGACCAGGCAAATGTGATCGATTATCGGGACAACAAGCGTTTGGAAGAAGTCGCGGCCAATCCCGCTTACACTCTGGTATTTCATTTCGACGATGTAGTGATTTTTCAGAAAAAATCGACCATCCGAGGCGAAATTTGACAAAACCTTACTTTGGTGCTATACTATAACATAACCGATACACCTTCTGTTGAGCCCGCAATCGGGCCTCAGTAAATCCGGCGGTAATTTGACGCCCGGAAACCCAAAGCGTATCCAGTCGAACAATCGAATACTGCCAGCGAGACTGAACAAAACGTTCAGTCTCCCGGACACTGTGTGTCCAAAAAATCGTTTCAAATCAAGGAGATCAAAAATGAAAACGAACCTGAGAAACAATCAAATGTTGAATGGTCCGGTCATCAAGACCTTCTTCCAGCACAGCATTCCGTGGATGTTTGCCATGACTTTGATGTCGTCGGCGGGCATTGTGGACGGAATTTTCGTGGGGCACTATGTGGGCGCCCACGGACTGGCGGCAATCAATCTGGTGCTGCCGGTGATGACCTTCTTGTCCGGTATCGGCGTGGTGTTGGCAGTAGGCGGATCGGTCCGTTATGCGGCTTACATCGGAGAAGGAAATCCCGCTGCCGCGTCGGCAATTTTCACCAAAACCATGTTGGCGATCGCGGCATTCTGCGTCGCGGTGCAGGCGGGCAGCTTGCTGGCCGGTGAATCGATGATCCGGCTGCTCGGCGGGCGCGACGAGCTGCTCGTGCCGGCCTGACTGTATCTGCGCAACCAGATGTTCTTCGCACCTGTGTTGCCGCTGGTATTCGGACTCTCGTATTTTATCCGCGTGGACGGCCGGCCGGTGTTCGCGGCGTCCGGGCTGATCCTGAGCGCGCTGGTGAATGTGGTCCTGGACTATGCGTTTATCGCGGGTTGGGGCTGGGGGATCGGCGGAGCTGCCCTGGCGACCGGCGGATCGCAGGTCTTCGGGCTGGTGCTGCTGCTGACGCATTTTTTCCGGCCCGGCTGCGGATTGCGCCTGACCAGGCGCATCGGACGCTGGCACGAGGTGCTCAGCACGTTCTGCAACGGCTCCTCGGAATTCGTCAACGAAACCTCCGGCGGACTGCTGATTTTCATGTTCAACTGGATCATCGTGACCCGGATCGGCACGGAAGGGCTGGCCGCATTTTCGGTGGTGAGCTATATCCTGCTGGCCGGACTGATGATGGCTTACGGGTTCAGCGACCCAATGGCACCGCTGGTCAGCGCCAACATGGCGGCTGGCAAACCGGGCAGGGCGGGGAAGTTCCTCGGTATTTCCATGTTGACGGTTTTCGGGGCCGGGATGCTGATTTTCGGCCTGCTGGCGCTGGCACCGGAACTTCCGGCGAGGCTGTTCCTGCCGGATAATCCGTTGGCGCAGGAATGGGCGGTACGCTTCCTCGGCGTATTCAAATATATGTTTCTGTTCAGCGGCATCAATATCGTGCTGGCGACCTGCTTTACGGGACTGCACAAGGCTCTGGCTTCGGCTACGATCGCGATTTTGCGCGGCATCGTCATGCCGGTGATTTTGATCCTGACCTTGCCGCTACTGCTGGCCGAGGACGGCATTTTCATGGTACTGCCGCTGTCAGAACTCCTGACGCTGGTCGTGGCCGTGATCTGGGCGGCCAGGGTTGTGAAATTCAAACCGGCGGCCAGTCCGGCTCCGCGCGGCGGCTATGCGCTGTTCGCCAGGGTACGGGCGGCTCTGACGATCCTGTTTTGACGGAGATTTTCCGCCGGGGTGCTTGAATGAGCCCTGGCGGATATTATATTATCTGCGAACTGTCAAAAAATGGAGCTGAATATGATCAAGTCGATTCTGTTGCATCTGGGAATGAATCTGTGGGAAGACAACCAGCCGGACGATCCGATATTTCAGGAGCGTACGGGCATGCGCGACCGGGTGTATCATCCGCAGCTGCAGTTTGATGAGGGGGTCTGGCAGCGCGCGCTGAAGCGCTTTGCCGGGGCCGGCGGCAATATGGTGGTCATCGACGTGGCCGACGGCATCAAATATCGGAGTCGTCCCGAGCTCGGGGTGGCCGACGCCTGGAGCGGAGCCAAGCTGCGCGACGAATTGAAGCGCTGCCGCGACCTGGGTTTGGAGCCGATCCCAAAACTCAACTTTTCGGCGTGTCATGATACCTGGCTCGGGGTTTATTCGCGGATGCTTTCCACCCCGCAATATTACGACTGCTGCCGCGACGTGATCCGGGAAGTGGTCGAGCTTTTTGACGGGCCGCGTTTTCTGCATATCGGCATGGATGAGGAGACTTTTTCGCATCAGCGTTATTATGATTATGTGGTGGTCCGCCAGGGGCAACTGTGGTGGGACGACCTCAATTTCTACATCGAAACCGCCCGCGGGGCAGGGTGCCGCTCGTGGATGTGGTCGGATGTTCTGTGGCACCGCGACGCGGAGTTGTTCCGCAAGAACGTGCCGATGGACGTCGTGCAGAGCAACTGGTATTACGGTGATATTTTCGATATTGACAAATTGCCGGATGCCGGTAAAGCTTACGTGGCGACTTACCTGAAACTCTCGGAAATGGGGTATGATCAGGTTCCTGCCGGCAGTAACTGGTCGTGCGATACCAATTACGGCGGCACGGTGGAGTTTTGCCGCGAGCACCTGACAAACGATCCGCATTTGCTGGGATTCATGACGGCGCCGTGGCGCACCACCGAAAAACACAACGAGGAAAAACTGAACGGGGCCATCGATCAGGTGAAGGCAGCTCACGCATGAGATGGTTCTGCGGCATTTTATTGATCGCGGTGCTGTTGGACGGCGGCTGCCGGAACGACATCACCTTCGGCAGTTCGAGCGTCATCGGCGTCTGGGAATTGCAGTCCAATGACCCGGAGCACTTCAAGGTGCTGATCTATTTCGCCGACAATTATTATGCCTATATCAAACAGGATTTCAGGCGAAAAATGGTCTATCCCGTGTTAAAATACCCTTACCGGGTGGTCAACCGGGACGGCCGCTTTTTCGTGCGGACGGAAATCACGCCGTCCATTCCCGATTTTCCGGTTTACCGCAGTGGAACCGAGGTATATCTGGAGGAGCGCTGGCCCCGGCCATTTTTTGTACTGGACCGCGTGTCGCGTTACAAAAAAATCTCAGCGGAGGAGGCAAACCGGATCCTGCGGAACTGGACGCTTGCCGATATCGATTTCGAAAAACTTCCGGAGAATTGACGAAACAGTATTGTTTTCGCGGTCAACCGAGGTTATATTATCCAGATTTGAACAATACTACAGCGACAGAGGCTATTTACTATGAAAATCGGTTTTGACAGCGAGAAGTATCTGCGCGAACAGTCGGAGGCCATCCTTGAGCGTGCCGGCAAATTCGGCGATAAATTATATCTGGAATTCGGCGGCAAATTGATCTGCGACTACCATGCGGCACGCGTGTTGCCGGGGTTCGATCCGGATTCCAAAATCAAACTGCTGCAGCGCCTTCGCGACAAAGTCGATATCATCATCTGTATTTACGCCGGGGCGATCGAGGCCCGCAAAATGCGCGCCGATTTCGGCTTATCCTACGACATCGATACCCTGCGGACCATCGACGATCTGCGCGACTGGAATTTGAACGTGCGCGCAGTGGTGGTGACCCGCTATTGCGAACAACCCGCGGTCAAGGTGTTTCTGAACCGTCTGGCGCGGCGCGGCGTACAGGTCTATACCCACCGCTCGATCGAGGGGTATCCCACCGACATCGACACCATTGCCAGCGAGGCCGGGTACGGTGCCAACGCCTACATCGAAACCGAGCGCCCGATCGTGGTGGTGACCGGCCCGGGGCCGAACTCCGGCAAGGCCGCGACCTGCCTCTCGCAGGTGTATCACGATTACCAGCGCGGAATCCGGGCCGGATACGCCAAATTCGAAACGTTCCCGGTGTGGAGCCTGCCGCTCAAACATCCGGTCAATATCGCTTATGAAGCCGCCACGGCGGACCTCGGCGACGTGAACATGGTCGACCCGTTTCATCTGGAAGCGCGCGGCGAGACGGCGATCAACTACAACCGTGACATCGAAATTTTCCCGGTGGTGCGCCGGATTTGCGCGCGGATCATGAAACCCGAGCAGCTTTATGCCTCGCCCACCGAAATGGGCGTGAACCGGGTCGGGTTCGCCATTACCGACGACAACGTGGTCCGCGACGCCGCCACGCAGGAAATCATCCGCCGTTATTTCCGTTGCCTGTGCGATCACGCCAGCGGCCACGGCGACCAAGCCGCCTCCGACCGCGTCAAGCTCCTGATGGATGAGCTCGGCGTGACCGAGCTCGACCGCAAAGTCGTGGCCGCGGCCCGTCAAGCCGCCAAGGACGCAGAGAGCCAGCCGGAAAAAGGCAGCGACCACATCTACTGTGGCGCGGCGCTCGAACTCGAAGACGGCACGATCATCACCGGCAAGAATTCACCGCTGCTGCATGCGGCCTCCAGCTGCGTGTTGAACGCCATCAAACACCTGGCCGGTCTGCCGGATATTCACCTGCTGGCCCCGGAAGTCATCGACTCCGTCAGCAAGCTCAAACACAACGTCCTGCACAACAAACAGATCAGCCTGACCCTGTTGGAAACCCTGACCGCGCTCAGCGTCAGCGTGCCCTCGAACCCGATGGCCAGCCTGGCGATGCAGATGCTCTCCAAGCTGAACAATTGCGAAATGCACATCAGCCACATGCCCCCCGCGGGCGACGAAGTGGGCCTGCGCAAGCTCGGCGTCAACCTGACCAGCGAACCAGTCTTCACCAGCCGCAATATCTTCATCGAATAATAATGGGAAATACGAGAGGCTTCCGCAGCCTCTCGTGCTCTCCACGGCAGGCCGTATTGGCCT
>JBEBXH010000020.1:0-70930 GCA_040391785.1 Victivallis vadensis | reverse complement strand
CCAAGGACCAGAAACCGCGCCCCGCCGTCCTCGTCCTTCACATCCTCGGCGGCAATGGACAGCTCAGCAATATGTTCTGCGCCAACCTGGCGTCCAACGGCATCCCCGCGCTGATGTTTTACATGCCGACCATGTCGTTCCGCTGCCCCGGCGGCAGCCGCGACGCCATGTTGAAGCGTCCCGACGGCGGCAAACTGTTCGTTCAGGCACTGGAGCTTTCAATGAAAGAAGTCTCCCGGACCATCGATTTGATGCAGAGCCGTCCGGAAATCAATCCCGCTAAAATCAATTTGATCGGCACCAGCATGGGCGGCATCATCGGCGCCACCGCGCTGGCCTGCGAGCCGCGCATCGACAAAGCAATCCTCCTGCTGGCCGGCGGCAACATCGACAAAGTCATCGGCTACTCCCGGGAAACCGCCGAAATGCGCAAAGCCATTGACAACGCTCCGCCCGAGATCGCGCAAGCCCTGCGGAAACTCGATCCGCTGTACGGCGCAGAGAAGCTCAAACCCATGGCCGAAGCGGGCCGTCTGCTTATGTTCAATGCCGAAAACGATGAAGTCGTGCCGATGGAGTGCACCATGGAATTCGCCGGAAAAGCCGGGATGAAAGAAAAAGTTCAGATTCTCCCCGGCGTCGGCCACTACACCGCGATCGCCGGGCTCCCGCAGATTCTCGCCGAATTCGCCGCGTTCCTGTCTGACGACACCGTGCCGAAGATCGAGCCCGCCGCGCCTTCCAACGACCAGGCCGTGATCCGCAGCGTGTTCCGCCAGCTGAGCCGCCTGCTCCGGATGACTCCGGACGACGGGTGCTGTTTCTACATCGATACCGACTTCGCCTACCGCGAAAACGACGATGTCGTAGCCAAGGGCGCGTTGTCCGTCATCCGCGGCACCGGCAACCAGTTCAAAGTATCGTTCAAAAGCGAGAAACTCCCGGTTAAGGTCGGCAATCTCTTCATGGGTTACGACCAGAGCCCGTGGATCGTGTCCAACGCCGGTTCGACCTACCGGGGCTCGATTGATCCCGAGGGTCAATGCGCTGCTGATTTCTTCGACCCGCGCGTGCAGCTTTACCGCGACATGGCCGCCGGGATTTTCGACATGGCCGCGCTCGGCATGCTCGAACCGCTCAAGCAGTTCTGTTCGCTGACACTGACCAAAGACGAGAACGGCAACCGACAGGTCGAAGTCGTCATCGAGAAAAAAGAATTCATCTACATCTCACTGAAACCCGGCACCGAAATTCCGTCGAAGCTGACCTATAAATCGCGCAAAGCCTCCGGCGAAATCAATTTCCGCCAATGGATACTGGACGCCCCGGCCGACCCGCAGCTCTTCGCCCCCGAGGCACCCAAAGGCGGCAAAGTCACTGAAGTTTCCGAACGCGACCTGAACCGCGTCATCGCCGCCAGCGTCAATTTCCTAATCGAAGGAGCCTCTAAATGAAAACATTACTGATCGTCATTCAAGTCTTCGTCCTGGCCCTGACGGCAGCGGCGCAGTCGTTCACCCCCGACATCCTCGGCCGCACCGATGACGGCAAGGGGCTCCTCTGCCGTTACCAGCGCAAAAGCATCCTGTTCGTCGCCGGCACCCCGGCGGAAATGGGCACCGCCCACGGCAAACTCCTGCGGCGGGAAGTCAACCAGATTCACGACCGCGTCATGTTGGTGGCCGCCGGGTACCTGGTCAACAAGGATGACTGGTTTTTCACCCGGATCGACGAGGTGATGAAGCGCAACGCCCCGTTCACCCCGCAGCGTTACCTGGACGAATGCGACGCGCTGGCGAAGGCCGCCGGCATGCCGGAGCGCGCCGTCCGTGAAATTAACTTTTTCCCGGAAATGTTCCACTGCAGCGGCGCGGCCGTGCGCGGCAAAGCCTCCGCCAATGGCGAGGTCGTCCATGCGCGTGTATTGGACTATATGCGGGACATCCGGCTGCAGAAATTCGCCCAGCTCATCGTTTATATGCCGGACCAGGGGAACAGCTGGGTCAGCGTCAGCTACGCCGGATTCGTCGGCACGGTCACGGCCATGAACGAACACGGGCTGGCCATGGGCGAAATGGGCGGCTCGGGCTATGGCAAATGGGACGGCCTCTCGATGGCGTTCATGATGCGCCGCGTGATGGAGGAGTGTACCACGGTCCAGGAAGCGCTGAAACTGATGCAGAGCGTTCCGCTGACCTGCGATTATTACTATGTGCTCTCGGACAAAACCGGCGACATGGCCGCGATCTCCGCCATTGCCGGGAAGCCGATGGTCATTTCCGGCCCCGGCGAACAGCAGGACAAACTGCCTCCGGTGCCCGAGGACACGGTTTATATCTCGGGCGGCAAGCGCGCCGAGCACCTCGGCAGGTTGCTGCAGGAGAATTTCGGCAAGATCGACGCGCAGAAAATGATCGAAATCATCAAACGCCCGGTGGCGATGAACTCAAATCTTCACAACGCCGTGTTCCTGCCGCAGTCCGGCACCCTGTATTTCGCCGATGCCGGTCGCAAGACGCTGGCCTGCGACGAACCCTATGTCAAAGTCAATCTCCAGGAGATGATCGCCTTTTACAAAGCCAATTCGCAGCCGAAGAAAACCCAGCGATAATTCCGGAACTCTTTCCATAACGAATCTTGACTTTCCCTACTTTCGAATTATCTTAAATTCAAGTGGAAAAAGTCAGGAGTTAACATGAAGACTTTATTGCTCGCGCTGGCGGCAGCGGCGATTCTGATCTTTGCCGCCTCGTGTTCCAGAGTGGAAACGAGCGTGGTTGCCGTTTCGGACCGTCAGTGGACCGGACTGGCGATCGGCGATAACAACCGGATGTTCGTCTGCTACCCGTACTGGTCCGACGACGTGCCGGTGAGCGTGGCGGAAATCAAAAACGGCCAGGCCGTGCCCTACCCGGATGCCGCCTGGAACGATCGCAACAATAAACAGTCATTTTACGCGGTGCAATCCGTGGTGGCCGACTCCCTTGACCGTCTGTGGGTGGTCGATACCAACAATCCCAAGCAGAAAGGTGTCCGCCCCGGCGGCCCGGTTCTCTATTGCTTCGACCTGAAAAACAACAAACTGCTCGGCAAGCACACCTTCGACCCCGCGGCTTATGACAGCAAATCGTATT
This sequence comes from Victivallis vadensis, assembly GCA_040391785.1. GTDB lineage: Bacteria > Verrucomicrobiota > Lentisphaeria > Victivallales > Victivallaceae > UBA5239. The sequence continues at coordinate 67,796 of JBEBXH010000020.1, read as the reverse complement.
ACAACGACATCCGCATCGATACCGAGCACGGCTTCGTCTATCTGACGGACTCGGGCTCCGGCGGCATCATCGTGCTGAACTTGAACAACGGCCAGTCGCGGCGCGTCCTCCACAACCATTACTCCGTCAAGGCCGAAGAGGATTCATTGGTCTGCGACGGTTATACGTGGAAAAATGCCGTGCATTCCGACGGTATCGCCCTCTCCCCCGACCGCGAATACCTGTATTTCGCCGCCCTGACCGGCCACACTCTGTACCGTATCAAAACGAAATACCTGCAGAATTTCAAGCTCAAGGATCTGGAACTGGAAACCGTGTTTGAGCGGCTCAACCGCATTCCCGCCACCGACGGTATGCTGTTCGGCAAAGACGGGCGGTTGTGGCTGGGCGGTCTCGAGGACAATTCCATCAATGTGCGTCGCCCCAGCGGCGAGATCAAAAAAGTGGTGAAATCCCCCGAAATCCGCTGGCCCGATTCGTTTGCCATGGATAGCGAGGATAATCTATATTTCACCACCTCGCAGATTCACCTGCCGCCGGACAAACGCGGCCCCTACACCATCCAGAAATTCAGCACCAGATAATCAGTACTGATTTTTTACCCACGAAATTCTTAGCGCGGCGGAGCCGCAACCAAAGAGAATGCGAGGGCTCCACGGCGCTCGGATTTTTGCATATTTCGAGGGTTTAATAATTGCAATATGCTTTGTATTAAATATTTGCTTTGTCATTCTTCATTGTAATTCATGAAATTTTGGTTATTCATGGTTATTACTGTTTTGAGCTTAAGCGTTATCGTTATTTTGTTTGATAGGCAAATATATGCAAACTGGATTTTGAGATCGATATTAGTTGGTTTTTGAAAATTGTGAATAGTTATATTAGTGTTCACGGTTGGTAGGGATTTCCTTTGGCATTCATCATCACAGGTAGTTATGATGATGAATGCCAAGCAAAGGAGGTCCAGGATGGCTAAAGTCAAGAAGGCGCTGCGGCGCGAAAAAGGTAATGGCGGGGCTTATAAGGCTCGCGGGTATTTTTATTTGCAGTATACATCCGAGAAGGGGAAGCGCAAGGCGGTGACTTTGCGGAATTCTGCGGGGGAGAGGATTACTGGTTTTCGGGAAGCCGAAACTGCGGCGGCAGAATTTCTGCAGATAGAGAAGGCTTTGCAGAGCATTGAGAGTCGGGAGCAGTATCTGCATGAGGTTACTAAAGTTAAGCAGTTTCGGGCGAAATTGACGATTGCGACCGCGGAGGCGTTTGAGTTGGCGCACGGTAAGCTGAATGTGGCGGTGTCATCGGAGAAAAATGTTCAGAGGAAGCGGAGATGCTGGTCGGATTTCAGTCAGTATCTGAGAGATAATTTCGGAATCAACGCTTGCTCTTCTCGTTCGCGGAAAAGATGAAAGCCCTTACCGAAAAAGAACGCAAGCCTTCTTTCAAAAAACTTAAAAAAGCTGAGCGATAAACCGGGACACACAACGTGAAACCCGGTGATATTTTCCCGTTGTCGGAACCATTATCCGTTTGAAATCAGCTTTGATAACTTGGACCGTGTTTCAGTGAGGAAATCGTTGATCTTTTCAAACGGCACCTCGGTGTATACGCGATTATTTTCAAACTTTGGAAATGATTCCACAAGGCCCACTTTTAAAATAAGTATATTCAGGTAAAATTTGAACACTTAGTTCATATTTTGAATGCCGATATAAACATCGTCCATTATTTTCGCTGTAATCGGAACTTGGCATGGCATTTGCTCTCGTTCTGACAAACAACGATACAAGGCGGCTTATGAAACTGATCGGACTCGACTTTGAAACGGCGAACCCGTGCAATGGCAGCATTTGCGCGGTAGGTGCGGCGCTTTTGGATAATAAAGTTGTGGTTGACAAGCGGGAATGGCTGATCCGTCCACATAGCAGTATGGACTGGATGCTGCAGAGGTTTACGGAAATCCATGGGATCGGGTATTATGATCTGCGTTCCGCGCCGGAGTTTTTTGAAGTCTGGCTGATGCTGGAAGCGTTTCTTTTGCAGGGAGATATGGTGATTATTCACAACGCGCCGTTTGACCTGCGGCACCTGAGAGCGGTTTTACAACTCTATGAACTGCCGGGGATCGCATTTGATTATGTTTGCAGTTTGGAACTCAGCCGGAAGATGTTCCCGGAAATGGCGTCGCATTCGCTGGACAAGATGGCAGCGCGTTTCGGGCACAGCTTCCAACATCATGACGCGCTTGACGACGCCATCGCCTGCGCCATGATCGTCTCGCACACCGGGATTCCCGAAGAGTTTAGAAAGCGGTTTGAATATCGCGCGCTGGCATGATAGATTTAATTTTGAACAATAAATGATCAAATTTTGGAGATTGACCATATGAACAGATTGATCCTAACAGGTTGGGGCTGGAAAGACTACGCTTGCGCCGCCGCCCTGGCTTTGCGCCATCATAAATCAGCCGATATCCGGGGCATGAGCACCCGCCGATTGCCGGAATTTTTGAACGAAGTGACTAATTACAAGGAGATAATCATCCTCGGTGTCGGCCTGACCGGCAATCCGGAGTTGCTGACCAAAGCAGTCACAAAGCTGACCGGTAAAGGGGTAAAAATCAGTTGGATCAGTGCGATTCCGTTCCCGGAATCACTGGGTGGTGAACTTCAGTCGAAAATGGAAATTTTTGTTGACGGAGACGGCATTGCCGATGCCGTAAGCCTTTTCTACAATATCCCTTATGATGATATCGCAGCGATTTCAAATGAGGAGAAAAAGATACCGGCTGTCCGAAGTTATCTGTTATTGCTGGAGGCGGCAATGTACGTCTACCGCAATTATCAGGACGAAAAGGCGTACGGGGATGCGATCCGCCACATTGCGAACAGCGATCCGGAGTCGAGATGGAGCGATTCCGAGCGTCAGATGGTCGAGCATTACAAGCGGTACGGCAACCGGGAGTTTTCCGGCAAAAGCAAGGCCATCGCCGAGTTGCAGGGCAAGATCAATATGGTGGCGCCGCGAGAACGCGCCCGGGTACTGATTTACGGCGAAAGCGGCACCGGCAAGGAGACCGTGGCGCTGCAGATTCATAATAAATCGCCGCGCCGCAACGAGCCATATGTCGCTTTCAACTGCGCCAGCGTGACCCCGAACTTGCTGGAAAGTCGTTTCTTCGGTCATGAAAAAGGGGCGTTTACCGGGGCCAATGATCAGAAACGCGGGTTATTCGAACAAGCCAACGGCGGCACGCTGTTCCTCGACGAAATCGGCGAACTGCCACTGGAGGCGCAGGGCATTCTGCTGCGGGTATTGGAAGGCGGGCGCTTTATCCGGCTCGGCGGCAAGGACGAGATCGAAGTTGACGTCCGGCTGATCGCGGCAACGAACCGCGACCTCGCCGCCATGGTGCGCGACGGCAAATTCCGCGAAGACCTTTTTCATCGCCTGAACGTAATACAAATCCGGGTACCGCCGCTCCGCGAACATAAGGACGACATTACCCATATCGCCAATGACTACTGGCTGAAGCAGCATCGCCGCCGCCTGGCCCCGGAGCAGATTGAAGCCCTGACGATGTACGATTACCCCGGCAACGTTCGCGAATTATTCAATCTGCTGGAACGCGCCGCCGTTCTCGACGAAACGGATTTCGCCAGGCTGGTTGCCGAACACCGGCAAATGATGTCAAGCCTGACGCCTGTTGCCGAAATCGACTATCCGGACGACCTGGAAGCAATGATCCGCCTCCATGTAAGCCGCATCTACGAGAAATGCGGCAACAATCTCACCAAGGCTGCCGAGGCGTTGAACGTCGCCCGCAATACCGTAAGGAAATATCTCTCATGACGAAAGATTTGGAACAACTGCTGGAGCTGCTGGATTACTCCGAACATGTGGTGGCATTTACCGGCGCGGGGATTTCCACCTTGTCGGGAATTCCCGATTTCCGTGGACCAAACGGTGCATTCTCGAAACAATTCAAGGGTTATGATGTTGAAACGCTTCACGATATCCGCTTCATCAAGGAACACCCGGAGATTTTCTACGAATATGCCAAAGATTTTATCTACAACCTGGCATCGCAGGAACCGAACATCGTTCACAACGTCCTGGCGGCAATGGAAAAACGGGAAATGCTGGATATGATTTACACTCAAAATATCGACGCGCTACATCAACGCGCCGGCAGCGTCAATGTCCGTGAATTCCATGGTTCAATGTCCACACATCACTGCCTGAAGTGCGACCGGAATTATAGTTACGATGAAATCGCTGCAATCGTCAAATCGGGGCAAGTACCGTACTGCAGGATTTGCGAGGGGCTGATCAAGCCGGGCGTGATATTTTTCGGCGAATACCTGGATGAAGCGCTGTTGGATACCGCCACCGAAGAAATCGCCAAAGCCGACCTGCTGCTGGTACTGGGAAGCAGCCTGACGGTGCCCCCCGCGGCCCACCTGCCGCTCGGCACTCACTACGGCGGCGGTAAAATCGTTATCGTCAACCGCCAGGATACTTACCTGGATCGTTACGCGACGCTGAAGTTCGACGACCTGAAAACCGTCTTCCAAACGATAGACGACTGGCTGAAAAATTAAAGATTCCAAAATATCAAACAATATTCGGAGGAATAAAAATGGTCGGAACAACTTGTACATCGATAAACTCTTTTGGCGAAGAGTATCGCAAAAGGAAAGAAAAACTTCCGTATCATATCAACTTGATCGATCAATTGCACGCGAGCGAAAACGCCCATACGAGAATTCTACTGGAATTTTTGAAATTACCAAAGGATAAAGGTTGGATTTACAAATCATTTCTAAAGTATGTCGTTAATGAGCCCAAAGGGCCTTTTAATAAAATTGAAAAACTTCCTGAAATCAAATTCAATGAGAACAATATTGATGGAATGATCATGGAGCAAGGAGAATACGCGATCATCATCGAAAACAAAATTCATTGGGCAAATGATCAGAATGAGCAAATAAAACGGTATGTCGAGATCATCCAGAAAAAACTGCCGGGAAAAAAACAAAATATCTATGTGTTATATTTAACGTTCAACGGCGCAAAAGAAGTTTCGGAGTACAGTCTTACCTCAGAGGCAAAAGAGATGCTTGGCTGTACCAATGATTCCAAGGGACGCTTTATTCCCATCAATTACCGGGACGATATTCTGCCGTGGCTTCAAAACGAAATCTTGCCGAATTGTAGAATCCGTGAAGATTGGCTGATCAGTGCGTTGGCACAGTACATTGATCACTTGAAAGGGCTGCTTAATCTTCGCGATGATGACCGTAAAATTGCAGATGAAATGAAAAAATGCATCACCGCAAATCTGGTTCAAGAATGGCAGGAATGTCCGATAGATGTAAAGGAGAGCGAGAATTATAAAATTCTCGGTCGTTTGATATCAGAATTATGCCGGACAGTAGAAGACATTTTCTATGGTGAACTTTTGCCTGAGAGTCTGAAAGAAAGTGGATTAGTACTGGAGCCGGGCTGGAATCCCAATATCAGCAGTAGGAAATGGGCCGCGATTAAACCTCAATTAAGAGAGAAAATCGCTCTTAATTTTGAAGGCCCTCTCCTAGGCATTCCTTATAGACTGAAAGATGAAGATACATGTAAGCCAGCAGTAGACGAATATTGGAAAACGATGAAGATAGATGGCACTAAACTGCACCGAAATTGGGGCTATGAATTAGGTTATATGAAATTAAAAAACACTCTCCAGTGTGACTCGCAACAACTGATTAGCATATTGAACGAAAGAAACACACACAGATATAGTTCGTTTGAGCAATCATCTATTCTCAAGGAAAAAGCCGAAAAACTGAAAGCGGAAATCCTGAAGTTCAAAAATGCGGCATGCCAATCATTGAAAAATGCCGGCTACTAAGGCGGGAAAATGATTCAGTTTGTCAGTAATCGTCAGATATATGAGCGGGTGATCCGCGATCTGGTGCCGCAGGTGCGGAAGTGCCTGTGGATCGCTACCGCCGACATCAAGGATATGTATGTGGAAAAAGCCGGGCTGACGAGGCAGATGGTGCCTTTTCTGCAGATTCTGGCGGAACTGCTGGAGCGGCGCGTGGAAATACAGCTTATTCACGCCAAGGAACCCGGACCGGCGTTCCGCAAGGATTTTGACCGGTTCCCGGGGCTGTGGGCCGGGGTGGAGCGGGTGTTATGCCCGCGCGTCCACTTCAAATGTGTGATCATCGACGGCAAGCAGGCTTTTTTCGGTAGTGCGAACCTGACCGGCGCGGGGATGGGGGCCAAGGGCGAGAACAACCGCAATTTTGAAAACGGTGTCCTGACCGATGATCCCGGATTGATCGAGTCTTTGACCACTCAGTTCGACGATGTTTGGCGCGGTGCGTTCTGTACGAAATGCGGTCGTCGCCAATATTGCGCCGACTGCCCGCTGCTTTAAATCACGGACATGGAGGCGATATGTATTTGAGCAAAGAAGACTGCAAAAATTTTTTCTTTATGAGAAAATGGCAGCGAAACCGCGAATTTGAATGGACGGTTGAAAACCGAAAAAGAATCGTGGAAAAAAGCACCGCCATAATGCGTGAAATCGCTTGTACCGTTGAAGAAGCCAGAAGACAGGAGGCAGTTCTGAAAAAGCGGCTCGCGGACGGTGATTCTTTTGTGAATGATTATGAAATTGAATGCGAAATTCTTTTTGCTTATTGGGATATTTTTGAGAATTATGACGAGAAAGATTATGTCGCAGGGCTATTTTTAGAAGAACAAAGCACAATATCTTTTTCAATCGATAACCCGGTTCAGCTTGATAAAGAACTTAATTGGAACATTGAGATTTTTCCGGAAGACTGGGACCGGGATACGTATGTCTCATATGCGGTCCACGAGTTATGCTGTCATAATATTTGGAGTCTCCAGGACTTCTTGAAAATCAGCGAGTTTTATTCGGAAGTGAACTTGCGGATTCAGAAAAACAAACAATCATTATGATTCTCTCGCGTCGTGCATAGAGGGAAATTCCACAGTACGGCGTACTGCGGTTCAAATATTGATCGTTAATATTCAGATTTATGCCGCCCACGGCAACTTCGCTCGATAAACTCTCCACGAAAAAGCTGGCATGGCATTTGCTTATCGTTTATTGTGCAAATTTTGTCCAGTAAACGATGGAGGTGTTTTATGGGACGTTTTCGCAATAGTACGCATCATTATGTCAGAACAAAGGCGCTGGAGTTTTTTGTCAACTTCATTCGGAATCATAATGACATCGTTGAAGATAATGATACATTTGAGATTTTGGATGATCTCGTTACGCAGGGAGAATTGGTCCGGCATATAAAACAGAGCTTTTCGCCGAAGAAATTAAAAATGCTCCAAAATTGTTCTTGTAGGCGCGATCGCTTGGATTTTGAAGATGAATCTAAAGAGATTTGCAGGGAAATCTGGAACAATGCGTCAGCCAGAAAGACGCTGCGAAATATAATCCTGGGCCTGATCGAAGCAGGAAAAAAGCAGGTGCCATTCGGAAAGGATCCTTTCCAGGACCGACTGGCGGAGCTGCAGAGAACGCTTCAGCTGTCCGATTTTGAGACCGATATTTTGTTGGTCCTGCAGTTTGTCAGAAACGATATTTTGACAATCGCACATGGGCGTAAACGGCAAAGCAGAGAACAGGGGAATCTGATTTTTGTGGCCAAATGCCTGAACTGCAGCCTTGGCGAAGTGCTGAGAGTTGTTGTGCCGCAGGGAAAGTTGAGGCGCTACGAATGTCTTGACGATGACCTCGATTACAACGGCTCTCTGGATTCTTTTCTGAATGGGCTTGAAGAAGAACCCTTGGCGAACAGTTATTTCCGGAAAGATCGCGGCAAGGTTTTACCCTGGGAGTTTTACGGGGAATTGGCGTGCAAGCACGGCAATATTTTAAAGGAGATGATTTCCGCGAAGGGAGATGTAAAGCCGGTCAATATTCTGCTTTACGGCGAGCCTGGAACCGGTAAAACCAGTTTTGCCCGGACGCTGGCGGCGGAATTGAAGCTGAATTGTTATTGCATCGCCCAGAACACTAATGATGACCGTGGGGGACGTTCGTGCAGTACGCCGGAATTCCGTTTCGGGGCGCTGCAGGTTTGCGATTCGCAGATCGATCCGGCGCAAAGCCTGATGATCGTGGATGAGGCGGACGAGATGCTCCGGGGGCGCGGCACGGGAGGATTTTTTACCTTCTTCGGCGGTAAGGACAGTATCGGTTCCGGCGACAAGGGACTCCTGAACAGCGTACTCGACACGCTGAAGACGCCGACGATCTGGATCACCAATACCCGCGCCGGAGAGCTTGACGAATCCAGCCGCCGCCGTTTTGATTATTCGATCCGGTTCGATGCGTTAACGAGTAGTCAGCGGTTGATGATCTGGCGCAACAATGTAGATAAAATGAAGCTCGGCCGGCTTTTCGGCGAGTCCATGCTGGAAGCCTTTGCCGGCCGGTACGCCGTCAGCGCCGGAGGAATTACGTTGGTCTTGCAGAATATCGCCAAGCTGAAGCCCAGAAAGGCCGAAGTCGCCGCCTTGACGGAGAAATTGCTTGCTCCGCATTGCGAGCTTTTGAATATTCCCTCTTGCGACGGTAAGCTGCTGCCACCCAAAGATTATTCCCTGAGCGGACTGAATATTCAGGGAGATATCCCGCCGGAACGGATCATAAACGCCATCCGTAAGTTTCGAAATGAAAACTCGGAATGTCCGGATCGCCCGCGCATGAATCTGCTGCTCTCCGGACCGCCCGGCACCGGTAAAACCGAGTTTGTAAAATACCTCGGCAAGGCCCTCAATACAAAGATAATCGTAAAGATGGGGAGCGATCTGCTGTCCATGTATGTCGGCGGTACTGAACAGAATATCAAACAGGCATTTGCGGAAGCCGAAACAGAAAAAGCCATCCTTTTTCTCGACGAGATCGATGGTCTTGTACAATCCCGGGAACGCGCACAGCGGAGTTGGGAAGTAACGCAAGTCAATGAACTACTGTACCAGATGGAAAATTTCAACGGCGTCTTGATTGGAGCCACCAATTTTTCGGCGAATCTGGACCAGGCAACGCTGCGGCGTTTTACCTTCAAACTGACCTTCGATTATCTGGATGAAGCCGGGAAAAAGCTCTTTTTCGAACATGTATTCCAGACCGCATTGTCCGAAGTCGAAGCGGCGCGCCTAGCCGCGATTCCGAACCTCGCACCGGGGGATTTCCGCACCGTCCGGCAGGGGTTGTACTATCTCGGCGAGGACACGTCCAATTCGGAACGTCTGAATCGGCTTGAATGCGAAAGCGTCGCGAAAGGGCAAAACCGCTTCTCCGCCAAAAACAAAGTGGGGTTCTGACCATGCGAATCAGAGTATTTCCTCGAAGCTTTTTTGAAGCAAGGATCGGCGGTGATGATGCTGAAATCCTTGAGCGGTTCACTGTCATCAGTATCAATACGCCATGCCTGCGGGAAAAACCGCCGTTTTCAGCGGATTTATTGACGCATCCGAATTTACGGGTAATTTATTTTGATGACGTTGAAAATCCCGCCGATCCCGAACAGCAGAATTTTCAATTCATGACCGCGAACGATGCCGGAGCAATCATTGATTTCATGCTTTTGCCGGATTGGAAACGATTGATGCCGGATGACTATCATACCGGAAGGCGCATCCTGGAATACGCCGAGCGAGTAGCTTTCGGCAAGAAAGACTGGGAATTACTGAGTCTCTGGTATCGCAGATACTTACATGACAGTGAAGCCGCGGAACGTTGTTTACCGAATTGAATGATCGATGAAGATATGGTGCCTTTCCGATTTGCATCTGGATTTTTCGCGACCGGCCTCGGAAGCCTGTTTTTCGACGGCTCCATGCGAGCTCACAAAAATCAGCAAATTACGCCCTGGGGGGGCTGGATTGCCGCATCGTAGGCATCAAAACTCATTATCTGGCATTCAATGCCTATTATGTCGATATGATAAAAACGCACATGCGCCAGGGCATGCCGACGGTTCTTTGCACGCATCACGTGCCGCATCAGGAACTCAACGCACATCCGCCGGGTTATTACGATTTTTACTGCGGGATGAAGGATTTATTGAGTGAGCTGGATTTTGAGCGCAATTTGCCCAATTACATCATCTGCGGGCACACGCACCGCCGGGTCATCGGGGAAGCGATTCCCGGCTTCATGTGTGTCAATGTCGGATATGAAGATGAGCGCCTCTCCAGTTATGTTTTCGAGATCTGAGGTCGATTATATTCGGAGTTCATTAACCATTGCTTTGCCGCTGCTATAGCCTCCAGCGAGGGGTTGCTATTGGCGAAAGCTTTGATCTGAGCCAGTTCCCAACGTCCGGAGGGTTGACGACATATTTCCAGCGTACAGCGCTCCGGCTGTTCCATACGGTAAAGCGCGCTGCGTCTTCTGGCAATCGCATCCGCGTATGACTTAGCGCAATTGCGTTGCGTTTTCCCCTCCCAGACGAGATCCCGGTAGTCGGTAATCGGAATAATCCCGGCGGTTCCCGGAATCGGCGGAGCCGGAAATGAGATGGAGGGGGATTCTTCTATATTCAATCGAACAAATAAAGCATCATGAAATTCGACAAGCTGCCGGTAATCAGCTAGGCGTTTTACGGCGGGCCGCTCGGATACCTGCCAATACATTCTGACCAGATCGTCAAAATGCCGAAACACATCTTTCCATTCCGAACCATGAAAAAACTGCTCTTCACGCTCATCGGACATATCCGACAATTCCTCAATCAACGGCACGGAGAGAAAATCATAGAACTCCGGCCGCAAAAGCATGAGCGATTTCCAGTTCTTCCACCTGCAATGTTGTAATATCTTCGACATGCTTTGGTCATTCATGGCGTCACGTAATTGGATCAATCCGGTAACGGAAATGGCATGATACGGAATCTTCCGCAATATTCCCCGGCAGGATGATGTGCCCGGAAATCCCAGCCAGGCGAGAATATCCTTTTGTTTATGTTTCAGTTGTGCCCGTATGGAACGCATGGGATGGGTCAATTTCTTCGCCCGGAAAATACGGCAGTTCGCCAGGGCAAACGCCAGCGCTGGATTGGAACGCGCCAGCTCAAGAGCTGGCTTCCCGCAATAAGCGAAGAAAGAGAGCATTTCCCATTTATGGCTTCGAAAAGGCGAAATATCCATTCTGATTTCCGCCGGAATTGTTGTATACCACTTGAGCCACGGCGAATCGTATAATTCATGTTCCGATACTCCGGGCAAAAGCGGCTGACCAGTCATGGGAAGTTCAATATGGTTCAGCCAGGCAAGAGAGGGCCGAAAGCGGACCCAATTCGAATATTTGCGAAGCGTTTTCTTCCAGGCTTTCGGCTGTGGCCATGCGGTCAGAACCTGGACACTGTTCTTTTCAAAAACATATAATTTCCCGGTCTCCGGTTTGAATGTGGTTCCGCTTTGTTTAAAAACATAGGGTGCTTGAGTTGTATCCATGAACATTCCTTTCCTGTGGTGTTATTCAATAAACCAAAAGCAAATGGCATGCCATAATTTTTGAGGTGAGTTTTGATGCACTGCATTCAATAAAATGAAAATTCCTGACATAGTGTTCATTTTTTGACCATTCGGCGCTTCAATGCCGACAAAAATCACCTGAATATACGACTGGCACGGAAATTGCTTTATCATCCTAAAAAGGAGACCCCTCATGGATAAAATTTACAGTATGCTGAAAGCGGTTATCGACAACAGCGTCGATGAATTTATTATGGGCGCCGGACGGCGCATCGACATTCAATTGAGCGAGCAAACAGTCATGGTACGTGATTACGGACGCGGCATTCCCCATGAAAATATGATCGAATGCCTTTTCGGACGTCTTGGCGGGCTCCACAAGATCAAAATATTCTCGGATGAATTTGCCGTAAGATCAATCCGCAACGGCGAATACCGCGAAGTTCGGTACATTCCAGGTAAGAGGAATCGTGATGAAACCGGCCATGCCGATGAGCTTGACGGCACCCTTGTGACTTTTACTCCTTGTGGCGATTATTCATTCCAATGCGAACACGTCGAGAATCTGGTCTGGCGCTATGCCTGCGTAAACAGCGGGCTGGAGCTTTATCTGAACGGTAAGCGGTTTGGCGCTGAAAACGGATTGCGGGATCTGGTCCGTTCGGTGACCAGCGACGAGTGTTGCTACGAGCCCATATCTTTCAAAAGCACCGCGATGGAATTCGCATTCTGCCATGCCCGCAACGCACCGGGCAGCTATGCTTCATTCATCAATGGACAGCACGTATCCGGCGAAGGTGCATATCGCGCCATATTCGAAGCCGGAGTCATGAACGCGATCAATAAATACTTCGATTGCAAGTACAAAGTCGCCGATATTCACCCCGGCCTGACGGGGGCACTCGCGCTCAAGTTCCCGCAACGAACATTCAGTTCAAATATCGAAATCGAACTTGAAAACCATCGACTTCGCATCCAAATTATAGAAAATCTGGAAAAGGAGGTGAGGGAATACCTGGACACGCATCCGGCGGCAGCAGAATTGCTGCTGGCAAAAGTAGCTGAAAATGTAAAACTTCATAGGAATCGCAAATGAACGAAAAGGAACTTGATTTACTTAGAAAATTAGCAAGGATTGTCGAGAAAAATCAACCTTATCATCTGAATCTGCTTGATGAACTCCACGCCAATGAGAACGCTCATACACGGATTCTGGTAAAGTTACTGCAATACAAAGCATCGGGAAAATTCATCTTTCTGAAATCCTTCTTGCGGTATTTGGAAGAATATGGCTTCTCGGTTGAAAAGATCAATTTCCCGAAAATCACATACGAGGATAATCATATAGACGCATCAATCAATGACACGAATTATTGCGTGATTATCGAAAATAAAATCAATGGCGCAGTTGACCAAGAGAAGCAAATCGAGCGTTACCTCGAAGATGCTAAAGCGAGATATAAAGCAAACGCTGAGGATATTTATCTGATTTATCTGACAGCGGATGGAGGGAAAATTATCAGCGAGATAAGTCTTACCGAAAAGGCCAAGAAAATCCTTAATTTTGAGAACCCTGAAAAATCTGGACGCTTTATCGCATTGAATTATCGAGATCACATATTACCATGGCTCAAAAATGATGTTTCCGAGAACTGCAGCAAGGAAGAGGCTACCTTGAATCACGCAATTGAACAATACATCGATTATTTGAAAGGAAGATTTTTACTTAGAGAAGGAGAGAAAGAAATGAGTGACAAAATCGGAGAACAGTTTTGGAGAGAATTAGTTGATTTATCTTCTGATAAAGAGCGTTACAATATAATTCAAAAAATGCAGGATGATATCGATGAGTTACAAAGATTTCTTCCGGCTATGCGTAATGATCTGATAAGAAAAGCCCCTTCGCTAAACCTTAAGGAGGCCGCAAGACTCTTTTCATTGAAGTATCTGGGAATAGAGACCCCGGAATATCTTACATCAAAAGACGAAAACTATGCTATCAACATAAGTCATACTTCCGGCTTTGTGTGTGTTGATTTATGGGCGCATGAACCGGGAAAGCGATGGACCCCAAGAAAAGAAGACCTCCATGAAATCAAATCTTTTGCGCCTTTGAAAAATCTTGGACTTAAAATCGTAAACAGCGACGATCTTCCGGAGTACAATGAATATGGCTACTACTACCGCATTTTATTTCCCACATTTGAAGATGGTGAGAAAATTTTGCATGCAATTAACAAATTAGAGGGGATAGATTTTAACTTCAATTTTTCTTCTTAAAATTTTTCCCTCAAGAATAGAACGCCGGCGGTATTTCATCGCCGGCGTTTGATTTTTTACCGCCTAAAATCAATATTTAATCATCTGCATATCCGGGTGCTGAGATTTTTCAGGCAAAATTCTTTGGCATGACTTTTGCTTTATATGGTTCAATCATTAAACAAAGGATTGAACATGAGAAATCATTTCGTGCTGGACATCGGCTCCATGAATTCGAAATTCCGTGTAAACGGCAATATGGTCCGTATCGAACCCACATTTGTCCTGTATTCCTGCTGGGAGGGGCAGGAGCGGACCATGGCCGGAAAAAAGGCGAAGCATTGGGCGGAAAAAACGCCCGGCGGGAAAAGCATATGTCCGATCTCCCATGGCATTATCACCGATTACGATATTCTTGGATGCTTTTTTAGAGAAATGAGGAGAATTGCCGCGTGCTCCCTCCCGTTGTATCGGCGGTTTCTGCCCTGGCGCCATACCGTGATCATTCCGGATAATTGGACCGTGAACGAAGAAGAGAATTTTACCGCTATCCTGAGAATGTGCGGTTTTCCGAATTGCTCCATTATCAAAACACATGAGGTGTTCAAGGGCGAAAATGAACTGATTCTCGACCTGGGGGGGGGGAGTCAGTACGGCTATGGCATTTCAGCGGGGGTGTCTGGCCGGATATGAATCCGAGCATTACGGAAGTGGCGATCTTGATGTTGCCATTCAAGCGCTTATGCAAGAAAAGCACTCTTGTACGATTTCCTCAAAATTAGCGGAAACGCTAAAAAATTCATATATGCTCACGGACTGCCAAGTTTATGGATATCATATCGCAACGCGACTCCCCCTGCGTTTTATCGTTCCGGAAAACGAAATTCGGGAGGTCGTCAATCGCAGCTATATTACGGCGATCCGGGATTTGGTCTCGCGTGTCCATGGAAAATATCGGGACAGTGTGTTCGACAGAATTCTCCTGACCGGTGGCGGCGCGCACCAGAAAGGGTTGAAAGAGTCGCTGGAAACAACGTTCGGACTGCCGGTTGAAATCGCGTCGAACGCGGAAACATTTTTAATTGATAGCTTTGGAGGCTGCTGATATGGAAATCCTGCTTGCTGTTTTAACCATGATACTTACGCCTCAGTTTATTCCGGATGATATGATTGAAAAAGTTTCATTCGCGGAGCTTCCCGAAGTGTGTGCCGCGGCTTACGATCCTTTTCTGCGCAAAGAACGGGAGGCTGTCGACACCAATGTCATCCGGTTCGATTTCGACGGCGACGGCAAAAAAGAGTTGATCGTCTGGGACGGCGATGCCGGCTCCGGCGGCGAGGGCTGGGTTATCTTCAAAGAACTGAAGTCCGGGAAATGGACTCGAATGGGAGAGGTATTCGGCCTTCTTTCTCTCGTAAAACATCAAAAGCACAATGGCCTTCTGGTATGCTCCTCCAACGGCTGGAATGAGGCGAAATGGCATTATTATGAACTGGATCAGGAAAAGTTGGTATGCCGTTATGAAGTATCGGTAAAATACCGGGAACCAATCCGCGAAAAGCCGGAAGAGCTTTCTATAAAAATACACCATTAAAATAAGGTGCGGTGTCATATGGAAATAAAATCGAAAAAACGGAATGGAATCGCAAGGGAAACAGGTTTTGCTGGAATTTTGAGCGAGGGACGTCCTCAGCCCCATAATCAGGAAATCGAGCGGGCGGTCATTTCCGCTATGCTTCGTGAACCTCTGGTAAACGTTGATCTGGCGATAGAATACCTGAAGAAACCCGAGGTGTTTTATTCACATCAGAATCGGGAGATTTTCAAATCCATTCTGCGGGTACATCATGAAAAGCATGGCAGTGCTGACATCCTGACGGTGGCAAACGATTTGCGTCAAAATAGCAAACTCGATGAAATCGGCGGCGAATTGGCGTTGATCGATATTCACGGAGCAATCTCGACGGCCGTCAATCTGGAAAGCTGGTGCCATATGCTGACGGAATTCGCCATGCTCCGGCTGATGATCGATGTGTGTTCCGAATCACTCCTGCAATGTTACAACCCGGAAAAACCGGCGGCCAACCTGATCAATGAAATCGAGTCCCGGATATTCGAAGCGCGCTTTGCAGTTTCCCGGAGCAATGTCGTCAGTCTCCATGACAGCGTGAAAGAAGTTTTTCTTTATTTTCAGCAATTTTTGCACAGTGATCGAAAAGAAGTCGGCCTGGCAACCGGTTTTCCTGACCTGGATCAGATGACCTTCGGACTCAAGCCGGGAGAAATGTTTGTACTGGCGGCGCGACCTTCCATAGGGAAAACGGCCATTGCGCTAAATATAATCCGCAATATCGCATTAAGAAATGACCATCCCCCGATTGCACTTTTCAGTCTGGAAATGACGGCCGATCAGATTACCCGTCGCCTGATATGTACGGAGGCTGATGTCGCCGAATCCAGTTTTTACAACAAAAAATTTCACCATAAAGACCTAACCCGGCTGACCACAGTGGTACAGCGTTTGAGGTCAGCCAAGGTTTTCATCGACCCGACCTCCGGCATTTCCATCTCGGAATTGCGCGCCAAAGCACGGCGATTGAAAGCCGAGCACGACATAAAGCTGATCGCGATCGACTATTTGCAACTGATGAAAGGTGATCGGACGTATTCCGAAAATCGCCAACAGGAGGTCGCTGAAATCTCAGGAGGAATAAAAAGCCTGGCAAAGGATTTGAATATTCCAGTATTGGTATTGGCGCAATTGAACCGGGAAGGCGAAAAAGACGCCAGCAAAAACTCGTATCCAAAACTGAGCCATCTGCGCGAATCCGGCTCCATCGAACAAGATGCCGACGTCGTGGCATTCCTGCATCGCGACAGGGACAAGGCCAAAAATGTGAGCGATGAGGAATCCCGGCGCGGGCTTGAGGCAAAATTGATTGTCGAAAAGAATCGAAACGGTCAAACCGGCATAATCGACTTGAGATTCTTTCCGCATCGCATGGAGTTTGACAATTCCATGAGCGATCACGTCCGGTCTCACTTTTCGGGTGAACCAACAGTTCAGCAGGAGAAAAAATAAACATGAATCAGCAAAATCATCTTAGCTGACGATAGTGCGTATCAAAAAGGGCCGAAAGAGGCATTGGTTGAAGCATTCGAACTGCCGATTAAAATCGCGCCAACTGGCGAGGTTTTCCCGCTTGAGTATTGTGGTAACTGTTGAGAAAATTATGTTCAGAATTTAATCGCGAAGTTCACTTTCTTACCAGTGAAATTCTTCGTCAAACGTTACGGCCGGTTCATTTCAGCACTCAAAATACATTGGCATGGCTTTTGCTTATTTATTGCAACCGTTATTTCAGGAGGTGATTATGAAATAGAATAACATTTATCCGAGTTTAAACCCAAGCAAAATATAACAACAGGAGGTTTTTTATAATGGGTATAGCAGCATTGGTAATCGGTATCGTGGCATTGGTATTTTCGGTCATTCCATTTGTGGGGACGCTGGCATTTTTTTTGGTTGTTCCTGGCGGGTTGCTCAGTATCGGGCAGATCGCCTGGCCCAAAAAGAAAAAGGGCATGGCTGTGGCCGGGTTGATCCTGTGCATTCTTGCCGGCGGTATCGCATATTTTCAATTGCAGGCGACGAAAGTCGTCGGCGAAGGTTTGGAAGAATTGAGCCAGGAAATGGAAGAAAACCGCAAGGAATTCGAGGCTAAAACCGGTATGGTGTTGGATAAGACACCTTCAGACTCAGCCAAAGCGAAAAGCGAACCGCTGAAGCTGAACGGCATGTACGCTTTCAGCAATGAGGATGGACAGATTCAGGTCGTGGACCTGGAAAACCTGACCGACAAGACAATTACCGTATTTCGCGGATATATCATCACTTACGACGACTTCGGCAAAGTCGCCAAGCGCAGCCAAATCACTTACAAACAGACGATTGCTCCAAAGGGTAAAATCGTAATTGCCGAGGCCGGCGACGGTTTGCAGTCGCAGGTCGTAACGGCGGGAACGATCAAGGAACTGTCGAAACAGCTGCCTTTGCCGTACGACCTACTTAAGGTCGGAAATACCGTAAAGTTTGAATGTACCGACGTCAAATATGCCGAATAAAATCGTTCAAATCATTGTCCTGCTTGCAATTTCCGTTTCCCTGGCCGGGGCGGAAATTGCCGGCACCGCAATCAAAATCATTGATGGCGATACTGTCTCCGTTCAAGAAATAAACGGCAATACCCACAGGATTCGCCTTTACGGGGTCGACGCCCCGGAAAAGCGACAGCCTTACGGGCTGACAGCAAAATTGTATCTGGCAATCGCCATATCCGGCAAGGTTGTCACGGTATCAGCGCACGGCCACGACCGGTATGGCAGAATGATCGGTGAAATCATTTTCGAAGGGAAAAACATCAATGCCGAGCTGGTCCTGAACGGTCTGGCCTGGCATTACCGGGCCTATGCGCCGAAGGACAGGATTCTTGCTGAAAATGAAACTGCTGCGAGAACGGCCGAAATCGGATTATGGAGCGATCCGCAACCGATCCCGCCATGGGATTACCGCAAAGGAAAAAGGTGAAAATGCATAGAAAACTCATATTATCAATTCTGATATTCGCCATAATATCGCTTTTGACAGCAAACGAAATCATGAAAGTTTATCTTTGCCGAAAATGCGATACCTGCGTGGTCAAGGCATCGGCTCCGTCAAGCCTGGGCTGTTCCGCCACCGGCAGTCACAACTGGACGCTCCTGGGAGAGACCGGCGACGAAGTATATCTGTGCTCCAAATGCAAACATGCGGTATATATCAAGAGTCGACCGAATGCGGTCAATTGTTCCGCCGCTGGCTCTCATATTTGGAACAGGCTCGGAGCACGTGGTGAAACGCCGTATCAATGCCGAAAATGTCAGGTGAAAGTATATATGGACAAAACTCCCGGCTCCACAAACTGCCCGGCAAGCGGCAGTCATTCCTGGAATAAACTTTAAAAAACAGAATGTGTAGACGGCGAAACGCCGCAAGCAATAAAATATCAATACAAAAGAGAGCAAATAATGGCCATCGCCGGCAATCCAATCTATTTCTGGAGTGCCCAAATGAAAAATGATCAGATTCAAGATGAAAGAAAAAGGGAATTGCGAGCATGCCTGAACTGATTACCCGGATCAATCTCAAGTCGATTCTGATCAATTTTCGCGTGATTATCCCGAAAATTCAGCGTAAATTCCTGGGATGAGCAATACAGGAAGTTGTGCGAAACATACGAAAAACCGAACTTCTACGCCTTTTTGTCCGAGTATATTTTTTTCTGGATGCTTCTGGTCGATAACACGGCGCTACAGGAAGAACTGTACATCACCATGGACGCCCGGATACGTAATCGGCTTTAGGATGATGCGAGAAATAACCGCGGTATTCTACCGCAATCAACATAAAACAAATATAGGAGAGAAAACAATGGCAACCACCAGTCAACCAATCTATTCCGGGAAAAATGGGCGAAAAATCTGCGGCACATGCCAATATTGGAATTGCGAAAGCCGCGAAATCAAATTCATGGGAAAAAATCCCCAGTCGATTTCAGTCGATCTAAGCGAAAATAACCATGACGCATTCTGCAAAGTTTCCGGCAACAAAAGGACTATTAGCGGTACCTGCCCCAAGTGGAAACCTTGGGTCGATCTGTAAATCGGAAATACTCAACAGGTGAAAAATGAATAAATTTTTGAAAACATTATTCTGATAAATATTTGAAGATCATTCCACACTATGGGGGAGCGTTGCAAGTCCCCCTCTTTTTGTTCCTGGAATAATGATACCGTTCATAGTGGATTATGCGGAGTCATGCTTCTCGCCCGCAGCCATCCAGGGAAGGAAATTTTTGCAATGATATCCGCTACTGTTCAAGCAACCGGCAGCACCAAGGGGCGAGCAAAACAACATAGCGTTTATCTTTCCGTAAATCCCGGCGCGCCGCCAGATGACGGCAGACCGCACAATTCCGTCCGCATTGAACAGTATAAATGTAATACGAATACTTCAATCCATATGGATAACCATCGACGGTTACAAGCCTTGTTGTTTCTTCCATATCGCCTTCATGACAGTTCTTCGTCTTCGCTTTTCATACTGTGAAGAGTTGGCTGCCATGACGAGTTCATAGCTCAAATTTAAATGATTGCGTTTGGTTGGATCGTCACCATATTGAATCAGGGTTTTGACCAGCTGTGTTGGAATTTCCTCTTGATAAAGAGTATACCAGAGCGGCGTATTTCCGAACGGATCCGTCGCCTCGCGGACAATTCCGGGCTTGATCTTCTCTAAAGTATGAATTGCCTTGCCGGCAAAGCCGGCCTCGGCATGAGCGCAAAGAAAAAACAATATAATCCGATCTGGAAAAATGCCATTTATAGTCAGGGAATCTTTAAGAAAATGACAGAATATCTGCTGCGCATCATATTTTATCATACACAAAAAAAGACTCAAAGTCAAATCTTTATTTTCCATCAGACGGGTCATTTCAAACATGGAAATCGAATCTTCCTGGAGTGTTTTTACCAATCGCGCCGAAAGTTTATAGCCGTTTGCTATTTTGCAACGGGCCATACCCTGAAAAAAAATCTTTGCCGCAGAATTCTCGCTATACTTGCAAAAACTTTGAAGAGCGGCAGGGTTATCAATAAAAACCGGCGAGGATACTCTCTGGTCCGGAACTCCGTAACAGCAACTCTTGTATGCATGAATCATATACCAGAATTTCGTCCGGGTGGAGTCCGGTACGGATGTGTCCTGAACAATTTGCCCCGCATATTTCAAGCTGCTGAAATAGCCAAAATTGAACCACAAATGGTTGTAGATATTTTGAACCAAATCCTCATCGCACCGAAGAAGAAATTCCGGAGCGAACAGACGTTCCTGATAAATACTGAATTTTAAATGGCTCTCCAAATCATTCCAATGCTCCTTTAAAAACTCGCAGATTTCCTCCGGGGGGCGGTGCTGGATGAATAAATGGTCAAAATCGTGCAATTTCATTTAGTTGTTTCCTTTTAAGTATATTTTTTTACCCCAGGCGGTCGGGATTTTGCCGTCGGAGGTCAAGACCCATAGAACCGGAAAATACGGTGCTTTTTCCGGCGCATCGCCGCAGCCGTCAGTAAGATATATGAAAACATCAGGACATAATTTGAAGTTTTTGATATAAGCGAATGGAGGTTTAAAACAGGTGCCGCCGTGTCCGAAACTTCGCCATTGGTAATCCCGCGGCAATGGTCGATCCGAAGAAAAATTTTCAACTTTCTGAATGATGTAATCGCATTGAATAACCGTCAATTCGTAATTGTCGAACGAATTCAGCAAACCGGCGAGTTCAGCGAAAAATTGATGGAGATCATCGGTCGTGCTGCCGCTGGTGTCGATCGCCAGCACGGCGTTTAACCGTTTGCTGCGGCGCGATTGCAGATACAGCTCCAAGCCGATATAGCGCCTGGCCGGCGGCAGCCAGCGGCGGCTTCCGCCATAAGCGGAACTGACAAACTGTTTCAGCAATTCACGCCAGTTCAATTCGGGCTTCCATAATTTTTCAATGATGTTCTGAAGGTGCCGCGGCAGGCAGCCCTGCGTCCGTTCAACCTGCTGGGCGGCCTGAATTACAATCCGCCGAACATGTTCTTTCGTATTTTTGTCCACCACCGGCGAAAAATCGGGATCTCCGTCTTCGCCGGAGTCCTCTTCACTGTTAGAATCTTCGCATTCACCGGAGTTCCCCCGTTGATAAATATGCGTATCGAATCCTTCGCCGCAGGTATTCTCGATATGCTCGGAGTGCTGGCCGGAATCCCAGTTTTTCTTGGACTGCCAATGTTTCAATTCTTCATAAATCTCCTCCGCCGACAGGTCGCTCCAGTCCGGATTATGCGGCAGTACAAACGGCTCCTTCATTTTTTCCGACAACAGGGCAAAATGAATCTCCAGATCGGTGGCAATATTGAACCTTCGCCGGTCACGGTTTTGCAGCCGGGCAAAATGAAGAAAAACGCAGTGCCACGCCTCATGCGCTAGCACAAAAAGACGTTCGTCCAAGTCAAGAGCCGCGTAAAAACGACAGTTCATATAAACCGCGCGGCCATCGGTCGCCGCCGTGGCGAGACAGGAGTCGATCACGGGAATCAGCTCCAGATGCATCAGCACGATTCCGATGAACGGCTGCCGCATCAGAAGTCGCTGGCGATCCTGTTCCAGCCCTTGCAATACAAGCGTTTTGACTTTATTATCCGAGGTGTTTTTCATGCGAGAACCGCTTTTTTGTTCATTCTTGCCCGCAAGGCTTTGCCGTGGAGCTCCGCCCATTTCGCATAACCTGGATGATTGAAAAGTTTATCGGCAAATATGGGGGTGTCCGCCTTGCACTTGCCGGCCATGGCGTCCGTCATCAGCATGGATGCGAAGTCGCTCGGCAGCTTGATGGCGATCCGGTAAAAACCATCGAGCAGAATTTTGCCTTCCGCCTCGTTCTGGCCGCGCCAGAGATGATAGGAAATGGCGGCGCAAAAAGCGTATTTGCGATCCGCTTTTTCCGGAACATTGATCTTTTTCGATGGATTGGTCATCACCTCGTAAACGTTGTCAAGTTCCTCCGAGATTTTACGAAATACGCAGAATTCCACCCCGATCTGATTGCCGACCAACCCGTAAATAATTTTGCAGAGAAGCGTTTCCGATTCACTCCCGAATGAATGCAGCATGGTGCTGACCCGTTCCCAGCTGCGCGGGCTCGGCCAGCCGCGCTCGAGATTTTCATTTTCCTGGTGAAACAGCAGGTCCGGCCGGAAACGGATAAATCCAAGCACGGCGGGATGGATATTATTCTGAAGCCCCCACTGAATCCACAGTTCCGCATCTTCGCGGAGTTCGACATGGAGGAAACGGTTGGCCAACGCAGAACTCATGGTCATGGCCACGGCGGAATCCTCCACGCGATTGCCCGCGCCGCAGATGTACCAACCGTCCGGGACCTGATACAGCTCGCCGAGCCGCCGGTCGAGGATAAACTCATAGGCGGCGACCTGCAAACTGCGATCGGCCGCGGTCAATTCGTCGAAAAGGATGATTCCGCGGCTTGCCGGGTCGCGCGGCCAATCGGCGGAGACCAGCCAGCGAACCCGGTCGCCGTCGGGGACCGGCAATCCACGGATATCGACCGGCTCACGCTGAGCCAGGCGCACGTCGATGAATCCGATCTCCATTTCCGCCGCAATCGACCGCAAAATCGAGGATTTCCCGATCCCCGGCGCCCCCCACACCATCAACGGCGGGAGAAACTTCGCCAGTTCCGGTTTATTGAAGATCAGCCGGAGCTGATGCCGTACCAATGTCTCCAGATTCTCTGTGGAAATTTGATTGTGCATATCAAGAATTGTGTTTGCCATATGAATAAACCTTTCTACCTATATTTTGTTTTTCATTTGCCGATAAAACTTGTACGGCGATAGAATAAGCAAATCATATGCCAATTTCTGATTATGCAGAAAATACAGAGCATTCCTTATTAACTGTTTATTTCTTGACCATACTGAATCTTTCTTCGATACCCCCTGAAAAGATACCATAGTGGATATGATTAAATCATTGGCAAAAGTTACATTTGAGGTGATCCAATGGAAAAAATCATGCAAAGGATAACTTTCTTGAATGCAACGTTCAAATATTGAATCTGTCAATAGTTCAGGATTCGTTTGATTGCTTGAAGTTGTTCAGGGACATTGATGCGTGGAAGAAATAACGTATGTTCATTTCCAGAGTCATGTGTTCGACAATACTTTGTACGTTAATCAGCAGAATACTTTGCCAACCAGTTTATTATTGGGAAATAGACGCGGCTGATCCGATTTTCCGTTTTCTGCAAAGTTTAAATTCCCTCAATTTTGTACTGTCCTTCCTTAATGTTCCGTCATTTGTTTCGATACCGAAAATACATCGGAAGAAAGCATAAACAAATATCCAGAAAATTTGAGTCCAAGACGATAGGGATCATGCGAGTCGCGGTAATTTTCAAGTTGAGTAGTATGGGTTATAACTCCTCAATCATTAGAAATGTCTCCCAGAGCAGCAAATCTACTTCAATTGTTCATCAAATTCTTATTTTTCTCGATAAGCAGAAATAGGCAAACAAAATCAACCGTTTTGAGTTTAACAGAGGAACTCCGCGTTCCTCGCGCACTAGCGGCAGGCCGAATTGGCCTGCCTTTTAATCGGCTTACTTGGCGAGCAGGACGGCCTGGCCGTAGCGGGCGGGGACCTTGCCGTCGGCAATGCCGCCGTACCATTCGGTCCAATGACGGCTCTTGCCTGCGTCGCGGTCGTTGATCAGGATGCTGATGCCCAGCGGCATGGCCGTGGAGGGTTTGATGTTCAGCGTCTGCCACGAAATCGCAAAGAGGTAGTGCGTCACTTCGCCCTCGCGGGTGTGGCGGCTGACCAGATTCGGGATCGGGGCGTTCAACGGCATTTCATTCAGGTTCATACTGGCCCAAACCCAGGAATCGGGCTGGTTGCCGGCGGCCTTGATGCCGAATTCGGCGTAGGCGGTTTCCTGAATTCCGTCGTTATTCGGGCGGATCATGAACTTCTGCGGCACGCTGACGGCGATCTGCAGCGAGTCGCCATCCCACATCGATGCGCCGTCGCGGGTGCTGACGGTTTTGTCTTTGGTATTGACCGAGAAGTAGAGGTTTTTGTCGTCGTAGGCCAGTTTGATGGTGCCTTCCGGGCGGTCGAAGTCGCCGTTTATGGCGTGGCGGCTCGGGGTGCCGTCGGCAATGGAGTACTCGCCGCGGGCGGGCCATTTGTCGATGGCGGTGTTCAGCGCATCTTTGGCATACGGAATCGCCACGGGCAGGATGTCAGCCGGGAGCTTCTGCGTCCAGACGTTGCTGCCGGAAGCGGTGAAGCGGGCCTGGTAGGTGACCGGGCGTCCGTAACTGGTGTTCTGCAGCGGCAGTTTATAGGTTTTGCCGGCGTCGACCTGAGCGGTGGCCAGTACGGTTTTGCCGTCGGCCAAGATTTCGAGTTTCGCCTGCGGGATGGCACCGCCGTTGGCGGCGACTTCGAAACTGATGGCGGGCAGTTTGCCGTTATTGGCGGCGACGATGTTTTTCAGGCTCAGCGGCGGCAGGATTTCGAGCGTTTTCTGCCAGATATAACGGCTGCTGCCATTGTCGTCGAGACGGATGAAAATATCGTTGATGCCGGGCTTGACGTCTTTGCCCGGGGTGATGGAGACCTGCCATTTGCGGCCGCTGCCCTTGACGGCGGCTTCGGCGAAAGACATGTTCTGTACGCGGATGCTGCCTTTCAGCCCTTCCGGCAGCGTGATGTCGATATTCAGTGGCACGCCGGCGGTGGTCTGGAGGACCTCCGGATTGAAGGTGGCGGCGAACTTATCGGAATTGAAGTCGGCCAGCGAACCGCCGCTGATGTACACCGGGGCCTCGGTCAGCTTCAGCGACAGGATGCCATCCTTCAGCGGATGGGTATAGGTTTTACCGCAAACTTCGGTGATGGTCACTTCGGACTGGTTGATCGGCAGCTGGAAATTGGCGGTGTCGGGGGTCAGTGAATAAGCCACGATCAGCGGCGTGCCCTGACGGTCAAACAACAGCACGCGGACCTGACGGCCGATATTGAGTTCGCGGATGAATTCCGCGTTGTAAGTTTGCCGCGAGACGGTGGCCCAGGCGGCGAAGGCCGGCTTGGGTTCGCGCTTGGCATCGCCCTTGCCGTGCTTGCGCAGCAGGCCGAAGTCGAGTTCGCGCTGGCTGGTGGCGTCGTTCCACAGCCCGATGTGCCAGACACAGGCCACGAGGTCCGGGACGAGACGGTTCAGCAGTACCACGCGGGCCAGATAGGCGGCCTGCTGGATTTCGCTGACTTCGCCGCCGGGGCGGGTGGAATAACCGATTTCGCTGATGTACATGGGGACCTTGCGCCCGGCCAGTGTCGAAACTTCACGCCCGAGGCGGTTCAGGATGTCGACGTAACCCGAGGCATCCGGGCTCTGTGCGCCGGGGATATACGGATGCAGCATGATCGAATCGATGTAATCGGCAATGCCGTGATTGCGGTAATAACCGACGTACTGGTTGTACTGGTTGGCGTTCATCGGGTTGATGCAGATGCCGGCGACTTTGGCGCCGGGGTCGTACTGGCGGACGACTTCGCTTTCCATGCGGATGATGTCCATGACGTCGTTCATGGTGCCGTGGAAGTTCTCGCCGACCATCGGTTCGTTCTGGGTTTCCCACACGTCGACCAGGCCCTTGCGCGAAACGACTTCTTTGATCAGCTTCTCCTTCTGGACCATCAACTCCTCATGAGTGTAGGGAACCATCTTTTTAAAGGGATGCATCACGTTCATGCAGCGAATGATTTTGATCGGTTCGCGTTCGGCAATCTTCTCAGGGGTTGGGGGCGTCGGCTGAAAATCATCCTTCTGGAAAAAGGTGAAAAAAAGCTGGCGATCCCATTTGGCGCCAGCCAGCGCCCGCAGCTCCGGGGTTAAACCGCCCCACACGCCAAAAGCCGGGTGGGCAGTTTCATAATAATCGCCGGGAAGCGGCGTGGTCACCATCATCGAGGTTTCCAGATGCTTCTCGACCTTGCCCCCCTTAATAATTTCAGCCCGGAGCAGGTAATAGTCCGGGCCGGGGAGTGCTACTAATAGTTCGTTTACTCCGGTAGGTCCTTCGCGGGAAAGGACCGGACGGCCGAAGCCGTCCGTAACCGTAACTTTCAACGAACCTTCGCCGACCTGAGCCACGACTTTGAGCTCGGGCAGGTTGTCATAAACCTGAACCGGATTCGGCAGATTGAAGGTGATATCCGGAGCAGGGGGCTCGACTTCAATGACCGTGACATTGTCGAGGTAAACTTTGCCCGGAGCCTTGATGTTGAAATAAAGCATGATTTTCTTGACTTCGGTCTCGCCGTATTTTTCCGGGAACGGACCGACGGTGTAGGTGAAGGTCTTCCAGCTGGTGGTCAGTGCGGCGGGAGCATCAAGCAGGGCCTTCTGGTCGCCCCGGGGGGCGTAGAACGCCAGCGGCTTGGTTGCGGCCTGCATCATGAACGTGAGCTTGACGTTCGGCACTTCTTCCGCGGCTTCGACACGGGCGTCAAAGCTGACTTGGTACAGTTTGCCGGGGGTGAAATCGAAGCCCTGTACGATGTTGATATTACGGTTCTCGCGGGTGGTGACTTCCAGGCTCTTTTTGCCGTCGGTGGCGTCATCGGAGAAAGGTTTGGCCACATCGGACGTATTGATCCAGTAACTCGCCACGCCCTGCTCGAACGAACCATTTTTAAGCAGATTGGTGCCCTCGGCTTTCGGCTGCGATTGCGCTGCCGGTTTGGCTTCGGCTTTCGGAGCCGGCTTGGTTTCGGCCTTCGGGGCCGGCGCAGGTTTTACTTCGGCTTTCGGAGCCGGTGCCTGTTTGGCTTCGGCCTTCGGCTGCGACTCCACGGCGCCAGAGCCTTCCTTGGTACTGACTTTGATATTGTCCAGATAAACCCGGCCCTCGCCCTTGACGCGGAAATAAATCATGATCTTGGTGACGTCCTTGCCCTGGAACTGTTCCGGGAACGGACCGGCTTCATAGGTGAATGTCTGCCATTTAGATGTCAATGCCGCGGGTGTGTCGAGCTGTTTTTTCTGTTCGCCACGCGGTGCAAACATGCTCAGCGGGCCCTTTTCGCCCTGCAGCATGAACGGCATGGTCAATTCCGGGGTGCCGCCCTCTTCGCCGCAGCGGGCATCGAAGGAAATCACATACACGGCGCCGGATTCAAGTTTGACGCCCTGGGCGATATCGACGCGTTTGCCGTCGGCCGGCGTGATCACAAGACACTGTTTGCCGTCAGTAGAGTCCGTGGTATCGATCCGAACCATGCCCTGCTGATTGGTCCAGTATTGGTTGGTCCCCTGCTCAAATGAGCCGTTCAGGAACGACACCTCGCCTGCCGTAGCCGTCAGCACCAAAGCGCCGATGGTAAATAGTATTGATTTCTTCATAATTACTCCGGAAATTTAACGATTAGAAAGTTTTAACGTATGGGCCGCGATCATAAGCATAATAATTCATGATACCGGGATAAATAAGCGGATTATTCGCTCGAAGGTCCCCTGGATTCATACTTCTAACACTGTTATCCACAAAAACTAAATTTCCCGTCAAATTGTGCCGCAGAGAGATAGAATGCTGCGAACCATCGGACCAACTCAGTTGGGCTGTTTGTCGTCCCTCAGTCGAACCAGTGGCGACATAGAGGCTGTCTCCGGCCAACCAAATAATGGAGGCACTCTTACCGGCACGAGGTTTATAGAGATTGAGATAATAGACCGCATAAGTACTTTCTTTATCAATATCCCGATTCAAACCATAGGTACGAAGTGCATCGGAATTATTGTTAAATACATTTTCCTTAAAAGCAGAATATCTTTTGGGACAAAGAAAGACATTGCTGACGGGGATATATTTTTCATCACATAATGCATTGGCCCAATAATATGGGCTCCCGTTTTTTGCGATGCTGGCAGCATGCATAAATCCGCCGTTGTCATCGGCATACTGCAGACAGGACATACCAATCTGCTTCAGGTTGCCTATACATTTACTGGATTGAGCCCGGTCACGGGCCTGGCTGAGTGCCGGCAGCAGCATGGCTGCGAGAATTGCGATGATCGCGATCACAACGAGCAATTCAATGAGTGTAAAAAACCTTGTGACTTTCATTTTCCCTGCCTCCTGGTTGCATTGTTTTTTGAAAGATCTCTGGTTGAATTCCGTATTCTTAACGCGGCAGGAACTAATACTTCCTGACGCGGTCCTTCTTCGCGGCCGGTAATGCGGTCGATCAGCAGCACGGCGGCCTGTTCGCCAATCTCTTCGGCGTGCTGGTCGATTGTAGTCAGCTGGGGGCGGATTTTCTTGCAGATCGGCAAATTGCCGAAACCGGTCACCGCCAGCTCTTCGGGAACTTTGATGCCGAGGTCAAAAGCGGCATTCATGGTGTCGACCGCCAGATAGTCGTTGAAGCAGACCAGCGCTTCGGGACGGTCGGAGGTGTCGAGGAATTTCTTCAAAATATCGGTATTATCGGCGTCGCAATCCCGGATTTCGCACAGGTGCCGGGGATTGATCGACAAATGGTTGGTGATCATGGCATCCAGGAAGCCCGCTTTGCGCTCCTGTCCGCTGCTGACGCCGGAGTAATTGACCGCGCCGATACGCTTGTAACCGCTCTTGATCAGGTGTTCCGTCATTTGCGCCATGGCCTCGCGGTTGTTGGTGCCGATAAAGTCAAATTCGCTGACGCCCCAGTACTGGTCCACCAGCACGATCGGGTTGTGAAACGAATAAAGCTGAGAAACATACGTGGAGGACGGCGGCATGGCCATCGGCAGCAGCAGCAGACCGTCGACCCGGCGGCGGGAGAAACGGCTGAGCATGTCGGCTTCGTCGCGCACCAGCTTGTCCCAACTGATTACATAAGAGTCATAGCCATACTTGTGCAGCGCCTCGTGAATGCCGTTCATGATGGCCCCGGAGAACTGACAGCGGAACTCGTTGCAGGCGATGCCGATACTGCGGCTCTTGCCCGTTTGCACGTATTCCACCATGGCGTTCGGCTGGTAACCGTACTTGCGGGCCACGGCCTGGATCCGCTCGCGGGTAGCATGTTTGATCCCGGCGCGGCCGTTGAGCGCTTTCGACACCGTCGATTCGCCGACTCCGCAAATTTTACCTATTTCTTTCATCGAGATCATTTCAAATAGCTTCCCTTATCATTGAATGGCTATACATATTATTATACAGGAAAAGCCGGATTTGTCAACTGCTTGAAATCACTTTTTTTGACAAATTTTTTACAATCTCATAATTGAATTATTATAAATAGGTTATATAATAATTTATATACATTTCAAGTACTTGAAATTTTTGGAATATGAATGAATTTTATCAAGTCCGTGATACAAAACCGAGGAGACACTATGAACGACCTTTTTCCCGAAAGCGACCTGAAAGGCCTGCTGGAATTTTACAACACCCGCGACGAATGGAAAAGCATCCTGCAATACCGGACCATGACCGATCGCGTCAAACCGGTGGAAAACGTCTTTTTCGGCGATTCCATCACCTGGGCTTGGCCGCTGCATGAATTCTTCCCGCACGTGTCGCTGATCAACCGCGGCATCCCCGGCGACAACATCACCGGGCTGAATTACCGCGTCCAGGATGACGTGATCGCCTACGCCCCGAAACGCGCTTTCATGATGATCGGCATCAACGGCATCGAAACCGAAATCAAGCTGCTGGTTTCACGCATTCAATCCGTGGCCAACCGGATGATCGACGCCGGAATCGACGTATACGCCTGCAGTATCCTGCCGCTGCGTTATCCGGACCCCTGGGACCGCTTCCAGTATCAGGACAAAATCGTCGAAGTCAACGCCATGCTCAAGGAATGGAGCGCCGCCCACGCCGCCGGTTTCATGGATTATCACACCGTCCTGAAAGACGAAACCGGCCAGCTCGCCGCTGAATACGCCAAACCCGATGGCACGCATCTGACCTTCGCCGCCTACCGGCGAATGTCGGAGGAATTGGCCGCAGCCCTTGGCTGCTGAATTGGAGAATTGGCCGGCGCGAGCGCCTGAATTGGGCGCAGCCCTTGGCTGCTGAATTGGGGAAGAACTTGCTTGTCCCGTCGTAGTGTAACGAAGACGGATGTAAGTCCGTGTATATTATGACGGCAGCGCCCTGCCGCTCAATGTCGAAAAATCAGCTTCGCAATTTTTCAACCTCGCTCTTGGGCGAGCAGTGGATATTTTGTAGCGCCTGCGGCTTAAAATTTGTTTCGCCATTCAGGCGACCGGCGTTTCGCCGCCGGCCCACGCCCGGGTAGCACCCGGTAGCGAATTTCTTTTTTTTCTTCTTTCTTCTTTTTTCTTTCTTAATTTACCAGTCCCAAGGCGTAGTGCAGAAGCTTTCCGTCAATGTCCGTGCCTTTGGCTGCTTCGGATTCGAGGAATTGCAGAAGTTCGGATTTCGGGATCAGCAGCGTTTCAATATCCTCGTTTTCCTCCTGGAAACTCTGCGGAAGACCGTCGCGGTACCGCGCGCCGTCCACGTGCATCAGCACTACGGTTAGTTTTTCGCCGGTCATCCCCGGTGAACTGCACGATTCCGGACAAACGTGGATCACTTCGCCCTCGAAACCGGTCTCCTCGCGGAGTTCGCGGACCGCGGTCTCTTTCGCCGATTCACCCGCATCGATCAGCCCTGCCGGAAATTCGAGCACATACCCCCAGACCGGCGGACGGAACTGCCGCACCAGAATAATTTTGCTGTCCGGCACGATCTCCGCGATGATGATCGCCGCCCCCTGCGAATTCACCCGGTCGGAGGTTTCCCATCTGCGTACTTTACCGCGGCGATCGGTATATTCGAGTTCGCTGAGCTCCACGAAGCGGCCCGCAGCCAGCGTTTTCCGTCCCGAAAGCTGAAAATTTTTCGTCATATTTTACTTTTCCCGTGATTTTAAATTTGCAAAAATAAATTCTTGTGCTAAAATGATTATAGACAAAAATTAAATTCAATTGTCCTTTTCAATTTAGCTCCGATAACGATGCTTTAACAGTTTTAATCCAGATTTATTTCAGAAATTTTGACTGTCCGCATCGTCGGCACGGCAAAAAGGTTTCCCCGCTTGCAGCTCGATTGGAAATTATCATTTTGGTAAGAGGTAAAATTAGTATGATCGTTGCGTTGACCGGCGGAATGGGCTGTGGAAAGAGCCTGGCTCTGCAGTATTTTGCCGAACTCGGCTGGCAGACCCTGAGTGCCGATGCGATCAATCATGAAATTTATAAGAACAGCGAGGAATTCAAGGCCGGGCTGCGCGGCCGCTGGGGACATCATATTTTCGACGGAAACGGCGTCATCGACCGCAAGGCCGTGGCCGGAATCGTTTTCAACGACGCAGCCGAGCTCGAGTGGCTGAACGGTATTCTGCATCCGCTCATCCGCAACCATGCCGAGGAGCGTTTCGCCGCCGATCCGGCCGGAAACCACCTCTTTGAAGTGCCGCTGCTGTACGAAAGCGGCTGGCACGGGCGTTATGACGCGGTGGTGTGCATCTGGAGCAGCCCGGAAATTGTCCGGGAGCGGCTGCACAAGCGTGGTCTGGACGACGGTGAAATCGAGCGCCGGATGGCGTATCAGATGACGGCGGATGAAAAACTGGCAAGGGCGGATTTTGGCCTGATCAACAATGGCTCGCCCGATGATCTATATGAACAATGTGAAGAATTGTCAAAACAAATAAAGGAAATGGTATGGAAGAAAAAGACATGCTGAACAACGAAATTCCGGCAGAGATTCCGGCAGCCGAAGCCGCAGAAGAAACCCCGAAAAAGAAACGCGGCCGCCCGAAAAAAGCCCAATCTGTTGAAGCTGCCCCCGCCGCAGACCAGCCCGTCGAAGCCCCGGCACCCGCGCCTGCTCCGGCCCCGGTGCAGGAAGTTGTCCAGAAGCCCGCCGCTCCTTCTTATAACGAAGCCCCGTCCGCCCCGGAAGCACCTCCGGTGCAGGATGTTGAATTCAAAACCGCGGCGGCGCAGGCCACGTCCACGCCGTCCCCCGAAGTCGAAGCCGCTTCGCGCGACATCGTCACCCCCTCCGGCGAAGTGGTTCCGAACGAATCCCCCGCCGAGCGCATGAGCCCGGAAGCCATGCCCCCCGAGCAGCGCCAGGAAAACAGCAACAAGCACAACAAATTCCAGAAATTCAAGGACCGCAAGAATTTCCAGAAAAACAAAAACGGCCAGCACCAGCAGGGCCAGGGTCAACACCAGCAGAACCAGAATCAGCAGGGCCAGCAGCATCATCAGCAGAATCAGAATCAAAACCAGCAGCAGAACCAGCAGCGCCCGAATATTGACGTAGACTCGGAAAACGAAGTTCAGCGCGACAAAGTCGGGCCGAGCATGAATATTGCCGAACTTCAGACCCGCGACATGCACGAGCTCCAGAAAATGGCCACTGAACTCGGTATCGAAGGGGTCGGCTCGCTGGAAAAATCGATGCTGATCTTTGAAATTTTAAAGGCAAACGCCGAAAAATGCGGCCAGATGTACGGCTCCGGCTACCTCGAACTCCTGCCGGACGGCTTCGGGTTCCTGCGTTCGCCCTCGTACTGCTATCTGCCGTGTCCGGAAGACATTTACCTCTCGCCCTCGCAGATCAAGCGTTTCTCGCTGAAAACCGGCGACTTCGTGGCCGGCCAGATCCGCACCCCGCGCGAAAAAGAACGTTTCTTCGCCATGCTCAAAGTCGAGACCATCAACCACGACGTGCCCGAGCGCAAGAAGGACATCATCCCCTTCAACAGCCTGACGCCGTATTTCCCGACCGAGCGCCTGGTGCTGGAAACCGATCCGACCGATTTCTCGACCCGTATCATGGACCTCGTCACTCCGATCGGCAAGGGCCAGCGCGGACTGATCGTGGCCCCGCCCCGTACCGGCAAAACTGTGCTCATGCAGAAGATCGCCAACAGCATCCGCAAGAACAATCCGGAAGTCAAGCTGATCGTGCTGCTCATCGACGAGCGCCCGGAAGAAGTCACCGACATGATGCGCTGCACCGACGCCGAAGTCGTCAGCTCCACCTTTGACGAGCCGCCGGAACGCCACGTCCAGGTCGCCGAAATGGTCATCGAAAAAGCCAAGCGCATGGTCGAATACAAGCAGGACGTGGTGATCCTGCTCGACAGCATCACCCGCCTCGCCCGCGCCTACAATACCCTCCAGCCGCACAGCGGCAAGATCCTCTCCGGCGGGGTCGACGCAAACGCGCTCCACAAGCCAAAACGCTTCTTCGGCGCCGCCCGTAACATCGAAAATCACGGCAGCTTGACCATTCTCGCCACCGCGCTTATCGAAACCGGCAGCCGCATGGACGAAGTGATCTTCGAAGAATTCAAGGGCACCGGCAATATGGAACTGGACCTCGACCGCTACCTTTCCGACCGCCGCATTTACCCGGCCATCAACATCGAAAAGAGCGGCACCCGCAAGGAAGAACTGCTGCTGCATCCCGATGAACTCCAGAAACTCTGGATCCTGCGCAAGGTCATGAACGGCGTGCCGCCGGCGGAATCGATGGAACTCCTGATCGGCAAACTCAAAAAGATGACGACCAACATCGAGTTCCTGTTGTCGCTGAATAACTATCAATAAAGACTGGAAGCAGGAGGAAATAGCATGAACCCGAAACGCGCACGATTTCTGTGGAGTTTGTTTTATTTCTTTCTGATCATCATGGGGATTATCGCGGTGATGCTGATCTGGCCCGCGTACCGGGACTACCGGGCGCAGGAAAGCGAGTATTACCGCCTTAAAGAACTGGCCACCGAAAAACGCGACTCGGTAAACGAGCTCCGGCGCAATGTATCCGCGCTGGAGCGCGACCCCGCCGCTGTGGAAAAAGTGGCTCGCGAAAGGTTCGGATTGTGCGAAGAGGGTGAAATCGTCATCATCTACAATCCGCCGCCAAAAAACACTCCTGTCAGTAAAGAGGAGAACACCAAAGAATGAAAAAAGTCAGAATCGGAATCATCGGCTGTGGTCAGATCACCAAAGCCTCGCACGCGCCGCAACTGGCCGCGCTGAAGGACCAGATTGAAGTCACCGCGCTCTACGACATCGACCAGGGCAAGGCCCGCATCATTGCCGAGGACAATCACTTCGAATGCGCCATCTGCCGCAATTTCAAGGATTTCCTCGCCTCCGACATCGATGCCGCCATCGTCGCCACCCCGAACAATCTGCACTATCCCCAGACCATGGCCGCGCTGAAAGCCGGCAAACATGTGCTGGTGGAAAAACCCGCCGCCGTGAACCTTCGCCAGGCCGACGCCATGATCGAGCTCGCCAAGGCCAAACGCCGTCACCTGCAGGTCAATCAGTCATTCCGGTATTTCCCGCTCTATACCTTCATCAAGGAAACCATCGCCAAGGGCGAAATCGGCAAGCCGCGCCATATCCGCTGCCTGCGCGCCAGCACCTCCGCCCCGAACGTCGGCTGGTCGCCCGGCGCCGACTGGTTCGTCTCCAAAAAGGCCAACGGCAGCATCCTGATGGATATCGCCGTCCACATGGCCGACCTGATTCACTGGTATTTCGGCGATGTGGAAAGCATTTCCGCCTGCAATTCGATCCTGCGCCCGCGCGGCGAAGTTATCGACAATTCCGTTTCGCTGTTCCGTTTCACCAACGGTGCGACCGGTGTTCTGGAGCTCTCCTGGACCTTCCCGGTCGGCGGCAACAGCCTGGAAATCTGGGGAGACAAAGGCTCGATCATCGTACCCGCCAACATGGCTTCGTGCGAAATTCAGATGAAAGACGGCAAGAGCCGTACCGTACTCGCCGCCGATTGTACCTCCACCAACAGCCATCAATGGTTCGTGGATTCGATCAACGGCAAAAAAGGCAATCCGGTCCCCGGCAAGATCGGCCGCAACGCCCTGGCGCTGCTGCTCGCCATCACCAAATCCTCGGAACAAAACGGCCGCCCGGCTGTACCGAAGACCATATAAGCTTTTTATTGGGGAAAACGGCAAACTTTTAGCAAAGTTTTCCCTTTTCCCCAAACCCCTTTGACCCTTTCAAATCTTTTTGAAATCAGGCGGTTTATGTGATTGCAACACAATCACATAAACCGCCTCGTTCTTTAAAAGTTTTTGGCAAGAGGGGGCACGGGGGAGAAGGACCTTTTTTCAAAAAGGGCTTCTTCCCCGTTACACATCATTTCGAAACAAAATCTTCTACAGCGGCGAGGAGATCGTCCACCACGGGGTATTCCGGGGGGATGGCGCCTTTGGCGAGTTCGTTTTCGCCGTAGCCGGTCCGTACCAGATAGACGGCGGCACAGCCGGCGTTGCGCCCGGCCTCGAGGTCGGACAGACGGTCGCCCACCATGAACGATTGCTTGACGTCGATATCGTGTTTGGCTACGGCGGCGAGCAGCATACCGGGGGCGGGCTTGCGGCAATCGCATTCGCCGGTGAAATCTTTATGGTGGGGGCAATAGAAGAAATCATCGATTTCGGCGCCCTCGGCGGCGAGCAGTTCGCGAATGCGCTCGTGTACAGCGTGAATGTCTTTTTCCTCGTACATGCCGCGGGCGACTCCGGCCTGGTTGGTCACCACGATCCGCAGGAAACCGAGCTCTTTGAGCTTTTTCAACGCTTCCACGGTACCGGGAACAATGACCACCTTGTCGGGTTCATAGAGATAATCGACTTCCATATTGACCACGCCGTCGCGGTCAAGAAAACATGCCTTATTCATTCAGTTATACCACCTTATTCGTTCGATCAGGTAAATTTCTTCCTGTTTGGTTTCTTTGACATAAAAAGTACCGGCGATTTTCATTTTGTAAGTGCGGCCGAGCCCGATCATGAAAATGTCCTTTAAAATGACCGGATCATAGGTGAAACTCTCCCCGGGCGCGATGACCTGGTAATTGTGGCGTTGTACCGGTTCCTTGATCTTGTCGCGCCATTCCGCGGTCAACGCAATTTCCTTGGCCGGCTCCTCGGTGCTGTGAACCAGAATCTTGAATTCATCCAGCGGACGGGTCTGGCGGATGCTGATATCGGATTTGGAGTGATTGGCAACCGTCAGGTACAGGAGCGCACCGAGCTCCGGGATTTCCTCCCGCTTCTTCAATTCGGCGGTCACGGTCACGCCGTCCAGCGACCACTTGGCGCTCTGCGGACGGAACTGGTTCTGGCAGCCGGTCAGCGCCAGCACGGCCAGCATGATCAACGCAAAAATTTTCTTCATAATTCACTTCTCCGTCAGTTGGAGTGTTAAAACAGTATTTTAGCGTTTTTCGCAGAAAAGTCAAGGTCGCAGCGTACAATGCACCATTGAATTTTCACATTCGAATGCTATTTTTTGTGCGGTGTTGAATGATAAACCGGGAAATATCCGATGCGGAAAATACTGATTGTAATAAGTTTGCTGCTGCTGGCCACCGCCGCCATCGCGGATGACGCCGCATATCTGGCTGTACTGAAAGAGCTGTCCATCGAGAATACCAAAGCCGCCCGGGCCGGCAACCCCGCCGAGGCCCCCGCCGAACGGCTGATTCAGGAATGGAAAGCCCCGGCAACCCGGGCGCAGGTACAGAAAACCTATTTCCCGGTGCTCGAACGCGGCGCATTCCTGTTATTCGACCCCGGCACGGTGGCGCTGAGCCACTCCTGGAACGGCATTCGCCACATCCTGCCCGCCTACAAAGCCTGGGCACTGAAGAACCCCGCCAGGGTCCCCCGCGAGGCCAGATACCTGCTGCTGCTCCACGAGCAGAAATACGACGACATCGAGTTGGCCGTGATTGATGCCCTGCAGACTGGCCGCGGTGACTTCAAGCTGAACCTGCTGGGTACGGCAGCCGGTATTCACCGGGAAAGCGAGCTTTTCGACGATTGCCTGACTGCCGCCTTCAAGGAAAATCCGGGCAAAACGGTCTGCGCCATGTTTGACTTCGCCGACCTGCTGGGCTGGCACAATTTCAAGCTGAACGACAAGTTCCGCAAACT
The DNA here is from genome assembly GCA_040391785.1 of Victivallis vadensis. Taxonomy (GTDB): domain Bacteria; phylum Verrucomicrobiota; class Lentisphaeria; order Victivallales; family Victivallaceae; genus UBA5239. The sequence continues at coordinate 30,315 of JBEBXH010000020.1, read as the reverse complement.
GCTGGAATCCAATCCGGCCAGCCTGAAACAGCTCCCGCAGCCGCGCCAGTTTTTTCTGCTGAACGACCTCATCAACGAAGCCGCCGCCGCCAATGGGTATCAGGAAAAAAAGACCCTGCAGGAACTGAACAGCAATTCTCTCTACAAAGAGCTCGCCGCCCTCTTCCCCGGCATGCTGATCGAAGTAGTCAAAGAGGGCCAATCCAGCTCCTCCTCCGGCAAGCCGGTCCGCAACAAAAAAGCCCCCCTGAAAGTAACCATCAAAAACAAAAACTGAACTTACGCCGGCATCGCTCAATTAAAAAAATGAAAATCGTCTTAAAAGCCGTGCATTTATAAGCTTCCAGCCATCGGCTTCTTTTCTGACATGGTAAACGATGTAACGCGAAGCTCCCGGTTGAAGTTTGCCTACAAGGTGAATATACAAATTATCGTCATCTCCTTTCATCATATCACGAATATCAACTCTATAGTTTTCCATTTCGTAATTCCTTGCAGGTCGGAAAGTTTCGGGTAATTGAACCAATTCCAACTCTTCTCTGGAAATTCCCTTGAACTTCACTTTTCCACTGGTTGACGACGGGAAAAAACGAGGTAGAAAATCGTTGAGCAGTACATCAACAATCTCAAGCCGGTCCGTAAAACCGATGCCGGAATATTCCAGAATAACATAGGGATTTGTTCCTGAACTACCAGAGATGACAATCTCCCAGCGACCCTCTGTTTTTCTAAGCCTGTAGAGATATGAAACCTCCTGCCACCTCGGTTCAGTAGGACAACCGTAACCAGGCATATCTTTCGGGAAACGATTGTCTTCCGAAATATTTCGATCCTCTGTTTTCCTCAAATCTGCATGGAACAGGATTGTCCATCTTTCTTCATCTTTAATATCGGGGCGTAAATTGTCAAACCATAATGTTCTGTCCGCTTTTTGACCGGGAGCGGGCCATGATACTTTCGATGGAAGTTTAATCTGTATGGTTTCATCATGCGGAACACCCAGCACTTCGATCGTTGTTTCTTTTTTATTGAAATAATCATGACGCGGCATCAAATCGGCAAAGATCAGTTCTATTATTTCATTTCGGTCTTTGATGCTCAAGGAATAATGTTCGAACTGATTGCAAAGAGAATTTCTGCTGAGCTCCCGGACATCAGACGCCATGGCGTCCGTATATTGTTTTTTAATTTTCCTTTTCTTCAATGCCGGATTTTTTTTTACAATTCGGTATTGATGGGCATTATCGCCTCGGATACTCCAGTTTTTGATATGAAGATGACCGTATATTTCAACAACCCAGCATTCCGGACTTTCCTGATGTATGCTCTTGAAATAGATTTCATAAACCGTACGGTCACTGACATCACCCGCGGAAAAACCTTCCCTCGGCAATATTCGAGCCATATTCTGCGGAGCAATACCGGGGATACAAACCAGATAATCTGGCTCTGCCGCCACATATTTGAGCAAGTAATCCTCCAGGATCAGCCGGCAAACCTGCATCTGTTCACTTTCATTGATACCGCTGTCGGCAAACATCTTATGCAGATCATGCTGCAACTTCAATTGTTTTTTCTTGCCGGGGATCAAGAATGAAAATACGGAACTGGTCGTGTCATCATCAGGAGCCACATCGATTTCCTGTTGAAGCTTTGACAATAATGCCGTTTGAGCAGGATCGCCGGTATCTCCGGCATCCCACCAGATAAGCTCAGTAACCTCTGTGCAATAAACAGATATGGCAGCCAGAAAAACCAATAATAATATTGTTTTTTTCGTAAATATCATGAATTCAAACCATTTTCCATATAATCCAGTTTATTTCTCCGGCCAGTGGTTATCTGACTTTCATGGGATCCTCAAGCGGACGGTTTCGAACAATATCCGGGGTGATATTTGACCCACGCAACGAGCACAGCATCCGTACCGTTGCATCCATATTCATAAACCGCGATCTGTTGTTCGTCAGCAGCGACTCCATAACAGCGGTCGCTGCCGGTTTTCTCCACTTGAGTGGCATAATAAGTCTTGTCGTCGTCAAGAAACTTCCCTATGGCGCCATTAGGCAAGCGGCACTCCAGGTTGATATAGTCACCATTGAGCAAATTCAAAGATTGAACCGCCGTCAACTCGGGAATGCCGAGCGCATGAAGCCGCTGCAAAATCGTATTGACATCAAGCGTCAGAATGATCTCGTTCAAAATTACTTTCCCACACAGGTTTTTCTTCATCTCATTGCTCCTTATACGCTCACAGATTGTTTTCCTTAGTGCTTCTTTGGCAGAATTTCCAGCCAGTATCCGTCGGGGTCATTGATGAAGTAGATGCCCATGGCTTCGTTTTCGTAACAGATGCAGTTCATCTCGCGGTGCTTCTTTTTGGCGGCTTCGAAGTCGTCGGTTTCAAAGGCCAGGTGGAATTCGTTGTCGCCGAGGTCGTAGGGGCGGTCCATGTCGCGCATCCAGGTGAGCTCGAGAAGGTGGCTGCTGCTGTTGTCGGAGAGGTAGACGATGATGAAGGAGCCGTCCGGCGCGGTAGTACGGCGGGTTTCGCGCAGGTCGAGGGCTTCGCGGTAAAAGGCAAGGCTCTTTTCCAGGTCAAGAACATTGAAATTGTTGTGAACCATTTTGAATTTCATAAAAACCTCCATTATTAATGCATAAACAATAACATGTTTCGGGCTCAATGCAAATTATTCCCTTGCGAATCACGGCAATTTGGAGGCGATAAAATGCCGACTTATTTAGCTTGCAAGCTTGCTTTTCAAGGCTATTCGTGATATGTTAACAGGTGATCGATTATTTGGATTTAATCTTTAATAATGATGAAGATTGGGTTCATGAAAATAAAAGTATATATTCCGAAACGATTGGGAGCAATTCATCGCAAACGTTCCGGATAGCTACAGCATTGGATTAAAAGGATCATGTAAGAGGTAAGGTTATGGTGGAAATCGAAACTCCCAGCGGAGATTTCAGGCTGGAAAAACAGCCGGACCGCATCTGGTTTCCCGTCTACACCAAACCTAACAAAGAAAAAAAGTTACAGGAATATCTGGACACCAACGGAATCATGAATTATTTACCGCTGGTGAAGAATATCCGATTGTACCGGGGTCAGAAGCTTTGTTCCGAGATACCGATGTTCAAGGGTTATATTTTTGCCTGCACGAATCCGGAAGAAACCAAACGGATGAAGCATTCGAGCCACATCCTGAAGACGTTTCTGACCGATGAAGTAAGTGAAGAGCTTTTGCTGAAGGACCTGAAAGCGGTCCGGCACTTCGAACTGCTTGCCGGTGAACAGGAGATCGAGATCAAGCCGGAACTGACGCCCGGCAAGCAGGTCAGGATTACCAAGGGTCCCTTCGAGGGGTATTTCGCGGTAATCCAGCGCCGCGAGGGGCAATGCAGGATTGCGGTAAACCTGGAATTCCTGGGACACTCGATTGTGACAATGGACATCTGGAATATGGAATTAGCGTAAGCAGGAAAGCGATATATTATGAAGATTACAAATTTCATTATTAAAATAAATCAGGGTGAATATCTATGCAACTGAAAAAAATCCACGAGCATGAGTTGAAACTGGCTGTGATTGGATTAGGTTATGTCGGTTTACCGTTAGCGGTAGAGTTCGGAAAGAAATTCAATACGATTGGATTTGACGTCAAAAAAGCGCGGTTGGAAGAGCTTAACCGGGGGATCGATTCGACGTTGGAGACTTCGGAAACCGATTTGAAATCGGCTGTGAAATTGCAATACAGCGGCAACAGCGACGATCTGAAAGATTGTGATGTTTTTATTGTCACCGTTCCCACTCCGATCGACAAGTACAAACAGCCGGACCTCACACCGTTATACCGCGCAAGCGAAATGGTGGGAAAAGTGATGAAAAAAGGTGCGGTCGTCATCTACGAAAGTACTGTATATCCGGGTTGCACCGAAGAGGAATGCGTACCTGTGCTGGAGAAGTTCAGCGGTTTGAAGTTCAATCAGGACTTTTTCTGCGGTTATAGTCCAGAACGTATTAACCCTGGTGATAAAGAACATACTTTGACCAAAATCCTGAAAGTCACCAGCGGTTCCACGCCGGAAGCGGCCGAATTTGTCGATACGTTGTATAACAGCATCCTCAGCGCCGGCACGCACAAAGCCAGTTGCATAAAAGTGGCCGAAGCCGCCAAGGTAATCGAAAATTCACAGCGCGACCTGAATATCGCTTTTGTGAATGAGTTGGCCAAAATATTCCACCTGATCGGCATCGATACCAATGAAGTCCTCGAAGCCGCTGGAACGAAATGGAATTTCCTGAAATTCCGGCCTGGCCTGGTCGGCGGTCACTGCATCGGGGTCGACCCGTATTATCTGACGCACAAAGCGCAGGCGCTGGGGTATTTGCCGGAAGTTATTCTGTCCGGTCGCCGCATCAACGACGGAATGGGTAAATATATTGCCAGCGAAATCATCAAGCTGCTGATCAAAAAAAAGCGCCACATCCTTGACGCCAAGGTGCTTCAACTGGGAATAACGTTCAAGGAAAACTGTCCGGACATTCGGAATTCCCGTGCGGTGGATGTGGTCGAGAGCCTTGAAGACTTCGGCTGCAGGGTCGATGTATACGATCCCTGGGCGAACCCGGAAGAAGTCCGGCATGAATACGGGATCGAACATTGCTTGAAATCGTTGAAAAAAGAAGATTTGCAGAATTATGACGCAATCGTTCTAGCGGTGTCGCACAAAGAGTTCAAAGAACTGGATTTCTCGATCATCGACCGCGCGAAAACGATCATTTTCGATATCAAGGGATTACTCCCGAAAGCCAATGTGGATGGGCGTTTATAATGATGAATAAGAAAGTTGAAAATTCAAGGGTTCTGGTCACCGGCGGAGCCGGATTTATCGGTTCTAACCTGGTAGAAGTATTACTGAAACAGAATAATGAAGTTGTAGTCTTGGACAATTTTGCGACTGGCAAAAGAGAAAACCTGGCGCCGTTCGCAAAGAACACGCGTTTTACCTTGATCGAAGGGGATATCCGGGATATGGCGATGTGTCGCAAGGCCATGGGGGGAGTCAATTATGTATTGCATGAAGCAGCGTTGGGTTCTGTACCGCGTTCAATAAAAGACCCAATGACTTCGACTGAGGTTAATATCTCAGGTTTCGTCAACATGCTTTATGCGGCCCAGGAAGCGAAGGTCAAACGCTTTGTTTATGCGGCGAGTTCCTCGACTTACGGGGACAGCAAAGACCTGCCCAAGGTCGAAGACAAAATCGGTAAACCGCTGTCGCCCTACGCAATCACCAAATATGTGAATGAACTTTATGCCGAAAACTTCAGCCGGATTTATGGCATCGAAACGATCGGCCTACGCTATTTTAACGTTTTCGGTCGGCGTCAGGACCCATATGGTGCTTATGCCGCGGTAATTCCGAAGTTTGCCATCAGCCTGATCAAACATGAAAGTCCGCTCATCAACGGCGACGGCAATTATTCCCGTGACTTCACTTATGTGGATAATGTGGTACAAGCGAATCAACTGGCCCTGCTGGCCGATAAACCGGAAGCAGTCAATCAGGTTTATAACGTAGCTTTCGGCGAACGGACATCCCTGAATGAGTTATTTATGTACCTTCGCGAATATCTGACTGAGTTCGATGCCGAAATAGCCAAAGTCGAGCCGCAATACGGTCCGAACCGAGCCGGAGACATTCCTCATTCTCTGGCAGACATCGGCAAGGCACAGACACTACTGGGCTACACTCCCGAGTTCAGCGTAAAACAAGGCCTGAAAGAAGCCGCCAAGTGGTACTTTGAAAACTTGTGAGATAAAATTCCGCTAATCCAAAATGAAATTATTTCGCTTCAAACACTTTTGATTTGATCCTTTTATGAACTTAAAAATACCGAATGCGATTCCTGATTATATCAAAAATCTTTTCAGGTCTGATTTTTTCTCGCGCTTATTCCGTGGCGGCTTATGGATGGGAATCGGGATATTTTTTGTAAAGTTCTGGAGTTTTCTTACTTCTGTTGTATTAGCCCGATTATTGGGAACGGCTCAATTTGGCATATATGGAATCATTATCATTGCATATTCGACGTTTGGGGTCTTTGCTGGCTTGGCGCTGGCGGTAACTGTCGGCAAGTTTTTTTCGGATTTCCACAAATCAGATAAACAGAGGGCAGCCGATATTGTTAGCCTGGCTTTAATCGCATCAATATGTTCAGGAATTTTAACTTGTATATTGCTGTTGTTATTTCGGGATATTATTGCGATTAATGTTTTAATGTGTCCGCAATTATCAAATGAAATCGGAAAAATAGGAATTACTTTACTTTTTTTTGCAATTTCAGGAGTATTTTCAGGAATTCTTCTTGGAGCGGAAAATTTCAAATTGGCAGCTATCGTGATGATTATTACAGGTTTGCTGGACTTTCTTTCGAAATCGTTAGGAGCATGGTATGGGGGGATTCCCGGCGTTGTCTGGGGAATGATAATCGGCGGGGCACTATCGGTATTATTCTATTGCTTGGCAAGTTTGAAAATCCTGCGCACATATAAGATATCTCTTCAATTTGGCCGTATTTTTAAAGAAATAAAGATATTGAAAGAGTTCACCTGTCCGGCATTGCTTGATGGTATTTTCGTATGGGGCGGTATGTTTGTAGTCCGGGTAATTTTGTTCCGGAGTGTTGACGGAGAAATCCAGACCGGATATTTAACTGCATGCATGCAGTTAGCTATTGTCATCCTTTTTCTTCCTCAAATGCTCAGCCGGGTGCTTCTTCCAATCATGTCGACAACGGTTGCGAGCGGCAATTATGGAACAATAAGAAATGCCATTTTCACAACATTTATATCTTTTGTATTGCTGGCATTGCCCATTGCAATAGGCGTAGCTATATTTTCTCCGTGGCTGATGAGTCTTTTTGGAAAAGATTTTGGTCCTCATTACAATGTGCTGCTGATTATTGCTCTCGATACATTTCTCTTGTCGTGTTTTACTTTTTTTCCAAGCTTAATGCAATCATTTAAGTTACCATGGGTATCTTTTTCCTGTCAACTGCTGTTCTTTGCCATTTACATTGCCTTATCTTTTGCGTTATTGAAATATCAGGCTTTTGGAATAGGTCTCGCTGGGGCTATTGCCAGATTTATTTATTGCATTTTTGCTTCGCTATCTATTATTTGGCTTCTGCATAAAAAAAGAAATACTATTCAAGTTCATGAATAAAATTACCAATATATCTGCCTTTTTTTTGTTAATTTTTGCAATCTGGCTATACTATAATGCACCTGATCAAATGGATGCTCGATTCATATCAATTTCGCTGTGGATCTGCCTGCTCAGTTTCTTGTACTATTTTTTATCCGCTTTTCGTTTATTTAAATATAGGTATTATATCATTCCTTCTTCGCTTTTTGTGATAGGCTATCTGATTGTAGGCTGCCAGAACTATCTGCTTTACTGTCTCGGTTATAATCCCTTGGCCCACAGATATGACCTGGTATGGCAATCGGGTCGAACGGTCTGCATGTCATCCGTACTGATTGCAATCGGGCTTCTCATGTTCTCGGCCGGTTATGCAATGATAAATAAACAACCGCCAAAAGAAACTACTCCGAATTGTGTTACAAACTCCGGACTTCAATATTATCCTGCAATGTTTTGTGTTACAGTAATTTCATTTATAATATATTTATTATCAGTAAGCAAAGATTTCTGGACCGGAACATATGCTACGGAAGCGAACTCCTCGCTAGCGAACTTTTCTTATTTGATCTTTTGGGTTACTTCAATATGTAGTTGCGTAATTAAGCAATATTCTTTTTATAAAAATCCCGACAGTAAAATCTCTATAAAGGCTTATGTAAAATCAACTGGATTGTGGCTTTCCGGTATGATGTTTTTTGTTGCTTGCGGCGCATTAATCAGTGGCGACCGCGGGCCGTTTATGAATTTAGCATTGGCCTATTTCGGTATATATATCATACGCAGGCGTTTCAATATTGCAGTCTGGGCTGTTGCTATAATTATAGCAGCTTTCTTTTTCTCATTCATCGGTATTCTCAGACTTGCTCCTGATGAACGACTTTACGATAGAATCGCGCATGCCGCCACCATTCAAAAACAAAAAGCTGAAATGAATTCTCCTCTTGAGGGAACACAGGAACTGGCAAACAGCATAATGTGTTTACATATCATTACACAGGAAATTCCGGAGAATTACGATTATTATTACGGTTGGAATTTTTTCTATAATGGCATTGCTGGCTTAGTTCCGGGCTTACGGACATTTCTTTCTAATTTCGTTTATACGAGAGAACCTTATAATTCCAGTGATTATTTAATTACTTATTTGGGGCTGGGACCAGCAATGCCATATGGACTGGGAACACAAATTATTGCTGATTATTATCTTGACGGGGGATTGATTGCTGTAACCTTGATGATGTTTCTCACAGGAATGTCTTTTGCTTATATGGATAAAATTATTACATCCAATACTTATAATTTGTATTTTGTGACAATTTCGCTTGTTTTCATGATTTATGCAATATATTTGAGCAGAGGAAGTTTTATTATTCCCATGCGGTTTGCATTTTTCTGCCTTTTATTCCTTTTTTTGTTTCGAGATCGAAAAAAAAAGGGAGAAGAACTAATATCTAATCAGCCGGAACTACATCCATAACAATTGTGCAGGAGCTAAAATAAATGGTTATTGTGGTCAATGCGTTTTCAGCCCGCCAGGGAGGCGGTCTTGTTTATATTATTAATTTTTTAAAACATTTCTCAAATGAAGAGATTAAACTTATCATACTTTGCGGTTCTTATAATGAAGCAATATTCCGGGAAGCCAGCGGGAAGAAACAGAATATGGAAATTAAGGTCTTAAACTTTGGAACATCACTGTTGAAGCGTTCATTTTGGGAAATGTTTGTTTTGCGAAAATATTTGAAACAATGTAAAGCCGATTATTACTATGCTCCTGGCGGTACAATGTGTACGATCACACCTCGTAACTGTAGGAGTATGACCGCTTTGCGCAACATGCTGCCATTCGATAAAAAGGAAAGATTACGCTATCCATTCTTTTCTTTTTTGAGGTGGAAGTTATTTTTATTGCAAATCGTTTTTCTATTATCGTATAGACTGGCGGATAAAGTTATTTTCATCTCGGAGTATTCATATGAGTGTGTAAAAAGTCTTTACCCGGCAATTCAGGGAAAAGCAAGGGTTATTCCGCATGGGTTGAATGAACAGTTCAAAAAAGATGTGATCTCCCCTTTCGATCTGGAAAAATATTCTTTGCAACCGGGAGAATTTTATTTATATGTTTCGCGACTTGATGTATATAAGGCACAATTGGAAATTGTCGATGAATGGAAGACTCTGGTGGATAACGGATTTCGCTTTCCATTGATCTTGGCAGGTGAGACCGACGGAGAATACGGTGTTCAGGTACAGGAAAAAATTAAAACGTTGGGGTTGTCTGACTATGTCCGCTGCATCGGACCGGTTCCATATGCGCAAATCCCGAGTCTTTACAAGGCCGCGCGGGCATTGGTTTTTGCTTCGTCCTGTGAATGTTGCCCGAATATTCTTCTGGAAATGATGTCTTCGGGAAAACCTGTTTTCGCCTCGGATATCCCCCCAATGCCGGAATTTGGTGGTCCAGATGCCGTTTATTTTAATCCGTATGAAAAAGGAGAGTTGACCGGGGCAATTCTCTCCGCAGAAAATAATTATCCGGAAATGTGCGAAAAAGGTCGAAAAATCAAGGAACGTTCTCAAATGTACGATTGGGATCAGACTGTAAAGAAAACCCTCGATTTTCTCATAAATTGAACTATCATTATAACAACCTAAAAATAAAGAGATCACTATGTTCAAAGACAAAATATTATTGATCACCGGAGGAACAGGTTCTTTCGGAAATGCTGTGCTCAAACGTTTTCTGGATTCGGATATCAAGGAAGTTCGAATCTTCAGCCGGGATGAAAAAAAACAGGATGACATGCGCCATGAGCTGCAGAATCCGAAAGTCAAATTCTATATCGGTGATGTTCGCGACCGTCAGTCGGTTGATGGCGTAATGGATGGGGTTGATTATATTTTCCATGCGGCTGCGCTCAAACAGGTACCCAGTTGCGAATTTTTTCCGCTCCAGGCGGTTCAGACCAATGTGCTTGGCGCCAACAATGTGATTGAGTCGGCGGTAGCGCACGGAATCAAGAATATTGTTGTTCTTTCCACGGACAAAGCGGCGTATCCGATCAATGCCATGGGAATCTCCAAGGCCATGATGGAAAAAGTGGCCATCGCCCGCGGGCGTTCGCTCGGCAATGATGCAAAAACCACGATCTGCTGTACCCGTTACGGTAATGTGATGGCCTCGCGCGGCTCCGTGATTCCACTATGGGTTGATCAGATCAAAGCCGGCAAACCAATTACGATTACCGATCCGGGCATGACACGTTTCATGATGACGCTCGATGATGCGGTGGACCTGGTGATTTACGCCTGGCAGCACGGCAGCAACGGCGACCTCTTTGTTCAGAAAGCTCCAGCGGCCACACTTGAGACCTTAGCGTTGGCACTTAAGTCTCTTTATGGTACTGATACCGAAATCAAGGTTATCGGTACACGCCATGGTGAAAAGCTTTACGAAACTCTGGTAACCCGCGAGGAAATGGCCAAATCAATTGATATGGATAATTATTTCCGTATTCCCTGCGACAGCCGCGACCTGAACTATAATAAATACTTCGTCGAGGGTTCGGAAAAGGCTTCACATGTCGACGATTATCACTCGCACAATACACGCCGCCTGGATGTAGAGGGGATGAAGCAGCTTCTGCTCAAACTCGATTTTATCCGCAAGGATATGGAGGCGATGGGTAAATGATTAAAGTCGGTATAACCGGACAGCCCGGGTTTGTCGGAACTCATCTTTTCAATCTGCTGGGTACCATGCCCGATCAATTCGAGCGAATCCCGTGCAAGGATGAGTATTTCGCCAATCCGGATGACCTGCGGAATTTTGTCCGTCAGTGCGATGTGATTGTTCATCTGGCCGCGATGAACCGCGACCCCGACCCACAGGTAATTTATGATACCAACGTCCGGTTGGTCAAGAATCTGATCGCAGCGATGGAGGCGGAAAAAGTTGTGCCTCATGTGTTATTCTCATCTTCCACTCAGGAAGAGCGCGATAATCTCTATGGGGCTTCCAAGCGCGAAGGACGTCAGCTGTTAGCGGATTGGGCCAAGCGCAGTGGCGGCAAATTCACCGGTTGCGTCATACCAAATGTTTTCGGGCCGTTCGGACGACCGAATTACAATTCGGTGATCGCGACATTCTGCCACAAGCTGACGCATGGCGAAACGCCCGAAATTCAGGTGGATGGCGAGATCAAACTGATTTATGTCGGAGATCTCTGCCGGGAGTTCATTCAGATTATTCAGACTGGAAATGCCGCTGAAATGTACCCGGTTCCGCCTGGCGCGGAATACCGTGTCACGGAAATCCTGGCGATTCTTGAACGTTTCAAAAAACTTTATTTTGAGCAAGGCATTCTACCAGAGTTGCACAATAACTTTGAGGTACAGCTCTTCAATACTTTCTGCGGATATATCGATTACGAAAAATTCTATCCCTTTATGCTCAAGAAAAACACCGACCAGCGCGGAACATTTGTCGAACTGGTGAAGCTGGATCATATCGGCGGGCAGATTTCCTTTTCGATCACGGTTCCGGGCATCACCCGAGGCAATCATTATCACACGCGCAAAATCGAGCGTTTTGCGGTGATCAAGGGCAAAGCTCGTATTGATTTCCGCAAAGTCGGAACAGATAAGGTCTATTCTTTCGAAATGGACGGTGAAAACCCGTCTTTTGTCGATATGCCGGTATGGCATACTCATAATATCACAAATACAGGTGATGATGAACTTTATACTGTTTTCTGGATCAATGAATTTTTTAGTCCGCAAGACCCTGATACATTTTTTGAGGAAGTTTGAAATATGAAGAAATTGAAAGTAATGACCATTGTCGGCACACGCCCTGAAATTATCCGCTTGGCCTGTGTGCTGCAGAAGCTCGATGCCAGCCCGGCGATTGAGCATATACTTGTTCATACCGGACAGAATTATGACTATGAACTGAATGAAGTATTTTTCGAAGACCTTGAACTGCGCAAGCCGGATTATTTTCTGAATGCCGCCGGCAACAATGCCACCACGACTGCCGGCCAGATCCTCATCAATATCGATCCGATACTGGCGGAAGTGAAGCCCGATGCAGTCCTGATCCTGGGCGATACCAATTCCTGTCTATGCGCAATTGCCGCTAAAAAACGTCATATTCCGATTTTCCACATGGAAGCCGGAAACCGCTGTTTCGATCAGCGCGTGCCGGAGGAAAGCAACCGTAAGATTGTGGACCATATTTCGGACATCAATATGCCATACAGCACGATCGCCCGGGATTATCTGCTACGCGAAGGACTGTCTCCCGATCGGGTAATAAAGACCGGCAGCCCGATGTTTGAAGTATTGAGTAAATACCTGCCGAAAATCAAAGCCTCGAAGATCCTTGAAACATTACAGTTACAGAAAGACGGATACTTTGTGGTATCGGCGCATCGCGAAGAAAACATCGCCAGCGAAAAGAATTTTCATAACTTGGTGAATGTGCTTAATCAGATCGCGGAATCTTATAACTTTCCGGTTATCGTGTCCACTCACCCGCGTACCAGAAAAATGATCGAGCAAAAACAGGTAAAATTCCATAACAACGTCAAACTGATGAAGCCGATGGGCTTGAGCGATTACAATGCATTGCAACTGAACGCGAAAACGGTACTTTCCGACAGTGGCACCATCAGTGAGGAATCCTCCATCCTGAACTTCAGGGCATTGAATATTCGCGAAGCCCACGAGCGCCCGGAAGCGATGGAAGAAGCCAGCGTAATGATGGTAGGACTGAACCCCGAGCGAATCATGCAGGGCTTGGCGGAACTGCAGAATCAGAATCTCGAAAATCGCAACTTCCGCCCGGTATATGATTATTCCATGCCAAACGTGTCCGATAAAGTCGTTCGGATCATCATATCCTACACGGACTATATCAAACGCGTCGTCTGGAGCGAAAACCAGTAATAGCAGAGCTCAAAATGAATATATTTCTGATTGTAGACGATGACTTTCCCAGTACCAAAGCTGCACCTCTGATGATGAGGCAGTTGGCCCATGAGTTTAAGCGAAAAGGGCATGATGTTGTATTGATCTCTCCCTCAGCCGAAGTTAATGGCAAGTATGAGGTCCACGAGGAACAAGATATTGAGATTATTCATTTTTACAGTCCGCCGTTAAAAAACGTCAACCGGATTCTTCGGACTATACGTGAATCTTTACTTTCGTTTCGTCTGTTTCGATGCAGAAAAGTTTTTCTGCGGCCGGGAGCATCGGTTCTGGTTTACTTTTCGCCCTCCATCTTTTTCGGGCCTTTTGTTTCCTATCTGAAAAAGAAACTGAAATGCAAGAGCTATCTGGTTTTGCGTGATATTTTTCCTCAATGGACCGTAGATGCCGGATTGATGTCTGTCCATTCTCCGATATACTGCTATTTCAAGACATTTGAATGCATTAATTATAAAGCAGCAAATGTTATAGGTGTCCAGACGACTCACTGCCTGGATTATTTCAAAAAATACCAAAATACGGAAGTTCTGTACAGTTGGTTCGACAATATGGAACAGTTATACTCTGGCAGCGGACTTAGAAAGCGTTATGGATTGGAAGATAAAATTATCTATTTTTTTGGCGGGAATATCGGACATGCTCAGGATATGATGAATGTTTTTCGCCTTGCCAAGGCTATGCAACCATATGAAAAAGCATTCTTTTTGCTGGTCGGCAAAGGCGATGAATTCGATTTATTGAAAGAGCAAATACAAAACCACGGTCTAAAAAATATACTCCTGCTTTCTCAAGTTCCTCAAAGTGAATATTTTGAGATGCTTTCTCAGGTTGACATCGGTTTGTTTTCCTTGCATTCCGGACATCTTACACAAAATATTCCTGGCAAAACATTCGGATATATGGCTTATTCCAAGCCGATTTTGGGCAGTATTAACCAAGGCAATGATCTATTGCATATTGTGATGGATAACGAGGCCGGTTTAGTCACTGTCAATCCTGATGACACAGCATTTTTTAACAATGCGCTTATGCTGTTGAATTCAGAAGAATTACGTATGAAATTCGGTCAGAATGGACGAAAACTGATTGATTCCGTTTTTTCCGTAGAAAATGCCGCTCGGCAAATACTCAAAGCGGTAGAATAAGTTCAGATGAATTCTCATTCATATATTTCTTTGAGTAATTGGAAAATACGATGGTTGATTTTAATTGGTATTTTTGTTTTGGCTCTTTCGTTGCGACTACTCCATCATCATATGGATTCAACTATTGCCAGAGACGGAGTATGGTATGTTCGGATGGCTGAGAAATGGGCAGAATGCGGCAACTTTGGCGAGATGACGGAATTTTACGAGGGAACGGGCTGGGTCCCGCCGCTGATGCTGTGGATTATGAAAACTTTTATCCCATTTGGCGTTTCTCCTGAAACCACCGCGGTGACTTTAAATATCCTGCTGGGAAGTCTGTTACCGTTGATTATGTTTTTTATTGCGAAAATTTGTACCGAAAAAGATGAAATTTCCATCGGTGCGGCACTTATAATGGCCTGGCATCCGCCGGGCATCGATATGTCGATCGAAGTCATGCGCGAGACATTGTATCTGTTTCTGATCGGATTGGCGATTATCTGCTTGCTGAACAGCATCAAAAATAACCGCTGGTGGCAATGGGGACTGGGTGGATTTCTGCTGGGATTAAGCTGCCTGACCAGATATGAATCTTTTGAGTTCATCATACTTTCCATCGGATATTTCGGTTGTTCCTTTATCTTCAAATGGCTTGATTTGAGAAAATCCTTACTTTTTTGTGCTTCACTGCTTTCCGGTTTTATCCTCTGCGGTATTCTTGTGCCTTATCTTATGGGTATTCCAATCCACCATTATGCGGAAAAGCATCAGGAAAGAATTATATTATATTTTTTCCCGAAGGATAAAGTTTAATGAATGCGTTTGTTGAAATCAGCAAAGTTCTGCATGAGCCGATTGCAATCGCCTCCCTGGTGGCTATTGCTTTTACGCTTTACTTAAACTGGAAAAACAGAAGCCCGTTTTTTATTTATATATCGGTTACTATTCTGCTCATGATTGCCTGGCGGGTAACCATACAAATCATTTCTTCAAGATATGCCGCCGCATTGATTTACCCGGCCGTGATATTGGTTGTATATATGTTTTATGTGGTTATTCCTCTATGCGGGAAAATCCCTTATCTGAATAAAATTCCGGCGAAATATTATCCATGGATGTCTCGGGCGTTGCTGGTTGGAATACTTGTTCCCTGTATTGTCAAAGATTTCAGATTCAACTACCATGCGGGTTTTATTCAGAAAAGCGCTCAAGTCATCAAATTGGATGCACGTAACTATGCTTACCCGGGAAGCTTGAATTTCTGCGGAGAGTCCAACCGGATGGAATATTATTCCGGAATTGACTCTATAATATTATCTTATACCGGCAGCCAGATTGCGCCTCAAGAAGATATCAACAAATATGTGAATGCATATTCATACAAATACGATGTCATATATGTTGTATGCAATGAATTGACGGAAAATAGTCTGAAAGCCCCAGGCAAAGGCGATTGGGAATTTTTGTCGTCTCATTACAAGAATAACCGTAAAAAACTGCGTTTCAGCGTTTACCGGTATATCGTACCAGCCAGTGAACCTTATCGAAAAATCGATATTGCCGAACTAAATGATTATCCTTCTCCCCAATCTTTGATACAAAATGGTGGCTTTGAACAAGCATCTCCAATAATCGATGATAAACCCATTCGTCCGCAAAAACAAATGGGATTACCTTTTTTCCAAAAGGACGATTTGCTTTGGCCAGATCATTGGAGTATAAACGGCGCTGCCGGATTCTCTGCTTCCAGTAGCGCCGAAGTCGAAATTTCCGAAAATTCGATTACCGGAAAATATTCACTGAGGCTTTCTGCAGAAAACTTAATCAGTATTTTTGAAACTCGTCTTAACCCTGTTGGCAATTATTGGGTTAGTGTTTTAGTCCGTGGAAAAGTCGATGCGAGACTTGCTCTTGGAATTTATGTCTATTCCAAGGGAAGCGAATATTTAGGTTTACGTTTTTTAAGAAGATTAGACGTTCCAACGGAGGACGTTTATCTTTATCGGATTCCGATTACGCCGGAGGATATTGGGCCAGGGAATAAGTTCCGGATTTGTTTTATGTTGAGGCATGGGGAGATCTTTTTGGATGAGGTGGCTTTGGAGCCGGTTGAGTTGAAGAACTGATACCTGGAAAAATTTACTGGGCGGCGGATATTGCAAATTGCGGTGTCCGCCGTGTTTGTTTTTGGGCGGAATGATGGGAGGGTGCACTTTTTGTGAATTATTCCGGATATGTACTTTCATTTTGGGCTTTGACGGAGTAAATTACCAGCGAATCATTTATTTTTTAAAATGGAGATCCACCGGATGAATTACCGTATTGAAATTTCACCGTTGCAGCGCTGGCGCGACGCCCGCGGCGAAGGCGTTAAGAAACAGATTGCCGACTTCCTTAACATTAAGGTCGATCAGGTGCGGACGCGTGACGTTTATACCGTCAGTGCCGACATCACCGACGCCGAGGCCGCCAAGGTGGCCCGCGAGCTCGCAAACCCCATCCTGCAGAACGGCAGCGTGGGCGAAACCACCGCCGGCAATTGCAACTGGCTCGTTTCCGTGGGCTTCCGCCCGGGCGTGACTGACAACGTCGGCCGTACTGCCCGTGAGGCCATCGGCGACATCATCGGCCGCAAGCTGAACAGCAACGAGCATGTCTGCAGTTCCGTCGAGTACATGATCTCCGCCAAGCTCGACCGGGGTCAGGTGGAAAACATCGCCCGCAAGCTGTTGGCGAACGAGTTGATTGAAACTGTCCGCATTTTTGACGGGGCCGAGCTGAAAAACGGTATTCCGATCTTCCTGCCGATCATTTCTTCCGACCACAAGGCCATGAGCCGCGAGTATAATCTGGAAGTCAGCGACGCCGAGCTCGTCGAAATCAGTCGCAAGGGCATCCTGGCGCTGACGCTTGACGAAATGAAGGTGATCCAGAACTATTTCCGCAACGCTAAGGGCCGCGAGGCCGTCGGGCTGAACGCCAATCCCACCGACGTGGAAATGGAAGTTCTCGCCCAGACCTGGTCCGAGCATTGCAAGCACAAGATTTTTGCCGCCGAAATCGATTATGACGACGGTTCGGGCAAGATTGAACATATCGTTTCCTGCTACAAGACTTTCGTTAAGAAAAGCACTTACGAGATCGGCGAAAAGGTCGACTGGCTGGTGTCTGTGTTCCACGACAATGCCGGGGTCATCAAGTTTAATGACAAGGTGAATCTGGTGTACAAGGTCGAAACCCACAACAGCCCGTCCGCGCTCGACCCCTACGGCGGCGCCATGACCGGTATCGTGGGCGTGAACCGCGACCCGATGGGCACCGGACAGGGTGCCGAACTCCTGATCAACGTCTGGGGCTACTGCCTCGGTTCGCCGTTTACTGAAGATAAAGACGTGCCGGAGGGCCTGCTGCATCCGCGCCGCCTCCGCGACGGCGTCCACAAGGGCGTGATCGACGGCGGCAACCAGAGCGGTATCCCGTACGGCCTCGGCTGGGAATATTTCGACGAACGCTACCTCGGCAAGCCGCTGGTGTATTGCGGTACCGTCGGCACGCTGCCGGTGAAGATCGGCAATGTCAAGGGCGAGGATAAATCCATCAAGCCCGGCGACCTGATCGTGATGGGCGGGGGCCGGATCGGCAAGGACGGCATCCACGGGGCCACGTTCTCCAGCGAAGAACTGCATCAGGACAGCCCGACGCAGGCGGTTCAGATCGGCGACCCGATCACCCAGAAAAAGATGAGCGACTTCATTTACGAGGCGCGTAACCGCGGTTTGTACCGGTTCATCACCGACAATGGCGCGGGCGGTCTCTCCTCCAGCGTCGGCGAAATGGCCGGCTTGTGCAACGGTTGCCGGATGGACCTGCAGAAGGCCCCGCTGAAGTATTCCGGTCTCGATCCGTGGGAAATTCTCGTTTCCGAGGCGCAGGAGCGCATGAGCTTCGCCGTTCAGCCGGAGAACATCGATGCCTTTAAAAAGCTCGCCGAAGAGCGCAGCGTGGAAGTCACCGTACTGGGCGAATTCACCGACAACGGCAAGTTTCACATGACCTGGGGCGACAAAACCGTGGCCTACCTCGATATCGAATTCATGCATGACGGGCTCCCCGCCTTGCAGCTGAAGGCCAAATGGCAGCCGCCGGTTCATGCAGAACCGCAGACCGCAGGGCGTGACCTGAAAGCCGACATCCTCAACGTGGTCGGCCGGTTGAACGTCTGTTCCGACGAATACAAGGCCCGCCAGTACGACCATGAGGTGAAGGGCCTCAGCGTCATCAAGCCGTTTGTGGGCCGTGAACGTGACGTGGTCAGCGACGCCACTGTGACGATGATCGAGCAGCTCAGCCGCGAAGGCGTGGTCCTTTCCGGCGGTATTCTGCCGCGTTACAGCGATATCGACACCTATCACATGATGGCGTCGACCATCGACCTCGCCATCCGCCGGATTATCGCGGTCGGCGGCAAGCTCGGCCATATCGCCGGTCTCGACAACTTCTGCTGGCCGGACCCGGTCCAGAGCCCGAAGACCCCGGACGGCGAATACAAGCTCGCCCAGCTGGTCCGCGCCAATCAGGCGCTTTATGATTATACCAAGGCGTTTCTGGTGCCCTGTATCTCGGGCAAGGACAGCATGAAAAACGACAGCACGCGCGGCGGCAAGAAGATATCGATCCCGCCGACCATGCTTTTCAGCGCGATTTCCAAGATGGACGATATCATCAAAGCGGTCACGCTGGACGCCAAGTTCGCCGGCGACCTGGTTTACGTGATCGGCAATACCGCCAATGAACTCGGCGGCAGCGAATATTTCGCCATGCTCGACGCCACCGGCAACAATGTGCCGAAGGTCGATGCCGATTACGCCCAGAAGATTTACCGCGCCGTTTCCGCGGTCACCGAAGCCGAACTGGCGAATTCGCTGCATACCCCGGCGCTCGGCGGCCTGGCAGTCGGCTTTGCCAAAGTTGCCATGGGCGGACGCCTCGGGCTGGAAATCGATCTCGCCAAGCTCCCGCAGCAGGGCGGCCTGACCCCGGAACAGTTGCTGTTTTCGGAGTCGAACAGCCGTTTCATCATGACCGTGAAGCCGGAAAACGCGGCCAGGGTCGAGGGACTGCTGAAGGGCGTGCCGTTTGCGCAGGTCGGCAAAGTTACGGCCGGCGCCGACGTGGTGCTGGGCGATATCAAGCTTCCGGTAAAACAACTACTTGAACAATACAAGGGTACCCTCGCGGGAATTTAATCGACGGAAATGATCGGGCAGTATTTTGCAGTAGCGGCCAAGCTGTTTTTTCTGCTGACGCCGTTTTTCGTGTTATCGATTTTCCTGACCATGACCTCCGATATGGAGCTGGCGGAAAAGCGCCGGGTCGCGGTCAGGACATCGATTTCCAATTTCTGCATCTGTATCTTCGTTTATTTCTTCGGCAACTTCTTTTTCGCGTTCCTGGGGGTCACGCTGGATGCCTTCCGGGTCGGGGCGGGGCTGATCCTGCTCCTGAGCGCCATCGACCTGATCAACGGCAAAGTCAAGGCGCCGGACGCCGGGACATCCGATATTTCGGTGGTGCCGCTCTCGGTACCGGTGACCATCGGGCCCGGTACGATGGGGGCGCTGTTGCTGATGGGGACGGACAGCGATACGTTTGTGCTGAAAGCCGTTGACTGCGCCGGCGTCCTGACCGGGGTCGTGGCGGTGGCGTCAATGCTCTATTTCTCCGACCGCGTCGAAAAATTCCTCGGCCGCCGCAACCTGGCGATCCTGGGCAAACTGACCGGTCTGATCCTCTCGACGCTGGCCATGCAGATGATCTTCACCGGCATTGTCAATTTCTTCAACATCAATGAGATCATCGAACTCCTGAATGGCCTCAAATAAAAAAGCCGCCGGAATCATCTTCCAGCGGCTTTGCAAACTCAGTTGAACTGAAAATTAGAACCAGGGGCGTTTGCTGTCGACATATTCGGCTTTGAACTGCTCCGGGGTCTTGGTCAGGTAAAGAATCCCTTCGATAATGCCGATGAGCCAGACAATCCCGCTCAGGATACCAGCCGACAACAGGGAAACCAGAAGCATGATCACGCCCTGCATGGTGTAGCCCAGATAGAATTTGTGGATGCCCAGCCAGCCGACCAGAATAGCCAGTACGCCGGCTACAATTCTTTTGTCCTGAAGGGCGGCGTTCACGGCGGCGTTGTTGGTATTTTCTTCCATTGTCATCATCTCCTTTTGTTGATTTTCTATGGATATCGCTTAATATATCGCATAAAATGAACAGAGGCAAGGCGGATGACCAAATGGTAATTATACTTTATATTTGTTGTTAGCCTTTCGTCAATAATTTCCGGTACGTCAGGTCGATCGCCAGTGCGCCCAGCGGCGCCGTCAGCAGGATCGAAATAACCGCTACCGTCAGAACAATTTGACCGCAGCTCAACCCCATCGACAGCGGTATCGCGCCGATTGCGGCCTGTACCGTGGCCTTGGGCAAGTAGGCCAGCATACAAAACAGACTTTCTTTTCGGTTCAACGGCGTTTTGAACACGCTGCACCAGACCCCCGCCATGCGAAAAACCAGAGCTCCGACAACCAGTATAATAACCAATGGTCCGGCCGCCAGCGCAAAGCGGATATCGACCCCCGCCCCCACCAGCACAAACAATAATATTTCGGCCCCCACCCAGAGCTTGCCGAACTTGTGTGAGAGACGCCCGGCAAGATCCTTGTTCAGTTTCAGGATCGTCAGCCCGATGCCCATGACCGCCAGCAGTCCCGAGAACGGCACCAGCTGCAGTTTTTCGAAAGCCAGCAGCAGAAACGCGATACTGAGCAGAATCAGCACTTTAGCCGTATCG
This sequence comes from Victivallis vadensis, assembly GCA_040391785.1. Taxonomy (GTDB): domain Bacteria; phylum Verrucomicrobiota; class Lentisphaeria; order Victivallales; family Victivallaceae; genus UBA5239. Next base: position 9,111 of record JBEBXH010000020.1, on the reverse strand, counting down.
CGCATATGAAAACGCCTGAACCAGAAATTCAGCAGCCATCCGGCCAGGAACCCGCCGCCGATTCCCAGCAGGATCGAAACCGGTATTTCCAGAAATTTGAGTGGGGAAACACCATTTCCGGCCGCCATGCCGGTGAATGCGGCAAAGAGCACGATCACAAACACATCGTCCACCGACGCGCCGGCCATGATCAGCTGGGGGATGCTTTTTTTCCTGCCCCAACCGTGTTCCGCCAGATGCAGCATCCGGGGCACGATCACCGCCGGCGAAACCGCAGCGATCACGCAGCCGATAATCGCCGCCTCCAGCAGCGACACCCCGAGCAGTGGCGGAGCCAGCAGCAGCGTGCCGATGATTTCAAAAGTAGCGGGTACAAAACACATCAGGATCGCGGGCCGCCCGACTTTTTTCAGGTCGCCGAGGTCAAGCGAGAGCCCCACCCGGGCGAGAATGATCACCAGTGCCAGCTGCCTCAAATCCGCCGAGATCGACAGTATTGAATCATCCAGCAGATTCAAACAGCAGGGGCCGAGCGCAATTCCGATCAGCAGCATCCCCAGAAGATTCGGCAGTTTCAGTTTTTTGAACACATAAGCCGCCAGCATTCCCAACAGAAAAATATACGCCAGACTTGTCAACATAACTGCAATCTCCTGATTTTTGACCAAAAAAAAAGCTGATGATTCCTGCTTGCGCAGAAGTCATCAGCGATAATCGCGGTTCGGGTTTTACCCCGGGGAGAGCTTCATTCCCCATGATATTACTTACCAATTTTAAAAAAAATTGGTGGAGCATAAGGGACTTGAACCCTTGACCTCCACACTGCCAGTGTGGCGCTCTAGCCAACTGAGCTAATGCCCCAGAAGTAATATGAACTAAAAGATACAGCTTTTTTCCGGAATTACAAATTGTATTTTGAAAAAAATCAGATTTTTATGTAAGAAAGGGATTTTACAATGCGAGGGGGCGCGGAGCCGCCCTCGCATTGTGAACTTCAATTCGGGTATTTTTCGATGAGGGCGGCGATCCGGCGGCGGATTTCGCGTAGTTGCGCGGGGTTGTCGGAGTATTCGCCGGTGGATTGAATCAGGGATTTGGCGGATATCAGGTTTTCGATTTCGGCGCGGTCGGCGGCAGAGGCCTTGGCGGAGCGCTCTTTGAGCAGCATCAGATAATCGAAGTCCTCGAAGCCGTCGCGCAGGTTTTCGAGCCGGATCGAGCCGACCGGATCGGCGTCCCACGTCGCGCCCGGATAGATGAATACCGCTTCGCCGTTGTAACCGGGCACGTAAACCGGGTTCCACGGGATTTGCGGCCAGGATTGGCCGTTTTTCGGGTAGTTGTAGCGCCAGTGCGTCAGCGCGTAATAGAGGAAACCGTCTGCGTCCAGGTAGCGGCACAGCCAGCCGACCAGCCGCATGTCCATGCCGCTCGATTCCAGCACGAATGACGGAGAGGTGCCGCGTGCCGGAGAACCGAGACAGGTGTAGACCCACAGCTCGTCACCGGCCTGTTTGCGCGCCATGAACGCGCCTTTTTTCGCTTCGAGTACCTGAAAGGCCGGGCACCAGATTTTGACCGCGCCGATCAGGTCGTTTTCGACCGTGGTGATGCATTCGATTTTGATGTCCGGCTCGGCCTCGCGCCAGTAGGTGGCGAGCTCGTTGATGACTTTGGCCTTGCCCGGCAGGTCGCGGTGATAGCCCACCTCGTCGAAACCGTGCAGGTAGAGCATATTTTCGATGCCGGCGGCGCGCGCCAGCCGATAGTTTTCGACGATGCTCTCGCGGACTTTGCCCTTGCGGTTTTCGGCGTTGTACCAGTTACGCAGCCAGTCGCCGCTCTCCTGGAACGGGCCGGGGGTCAGGTTGGCGATCGGCACGGCGTTCATGCCGAGATCGGCGTATTCGCGGAATTTATCCGGGCGCGGGAACGAAATCGGCTTGCCGGAGTATGCTGTCCAGTCGTAAATATTGCTCGGGTTCATCCGTTTTTTCAGCATGAATTTCGCGAGATTGTCGAGGATGACCAGCCGCTGTTCTTCGGTGAGTTTAGCGCCCTCGCGTTTTTCGTAGAACTCCAGAACCTGTTCGTGGGCCACGCTCATGGCATTGCGCAGTTTCGAGGTCTGCGGCAACGCGAAGTTCCATACTTTGAGCTGCAGCGGAATCTCGAACCGGGCGTTATCGGCGGTCAGGACCACGGAGCCGCGGTACTCGCCGCCTTTGGTACCTTTCGGGACGTCGACATTGAGCCAGAGAGTCCGGATCTCTCCGGATTTCAGCTCGCGCGGCACGCCGGGGATCAGCATTTCCGGCCATTTGCCGCGATATGAAACCGGGTAATTCGTCTGCATGCCGGTGGTATCGAGGTATTCGACATGGTAGAGTTGGGTGTTGGCGGTCAGGAGCCCGTCGCCCTCCACTTTCAAACTCAAATTCTGTACGTCTTTGTCGAGGCCGATCAGGACCAGTTGGATGCCTTCGCTTTCATTGGCCGCGGCCTCGATGCTGAGCGTGGCAAAGGGCTGCCCTTTGAACTCGGGAGCGTCCTCGGAGAACGTCGGGAATATCTTGTCCATCGAGTCGGCACAGGCCAGGGCGAGCGGCGGCGTCGCGACCTTGAAATTCTCGGCGGTTTGGCTGCGGAAATACTCGCGCTTCGCGTCCGCCTGCCAGACGTTTTTCTGTTCCTGGAAAGAACGGTATGCGCTGACATCCAGCTGTCCGCTTTCCTTCAACTGGTGTTCCAGTTTTTGACCGGCAGCGAGCAGTTCGGTTTTGCGGGTGGCGAGTTCGCCTGCGGCTGCGGTGGCGGCCAGCTTTTCGAGCGCCTCCGAAAGCTTGCCGGAGAGATCGATGGATGTGAAACTCTGGAAATCCGCGAAATAATTGACCTGATTGTTGCCGCCGCTGATCCACATGTCGTATTCGCCGGGGGCGCCGACCCGGTACGGAATCCGGAGTTCGGCGGTGTTTCCGGCGGCGGTGAAGGTTTCCTCTTTGCCGCTGGCGCGGTTGCGGATTTTCACCGTGCCGCGAATGTCTGCGCGGCCGGGATTCTGCAGCACGGCTTCATTGTTGCCGAGGTACAAATTGCCGTAGCTCCCGCAGGTGATCGACGGTGACGGTTTGGGGCCGAACTGCAGCACCCGGAATGTCTCGATCTGCCGGTTCAGGCCTTTGTAATAATGCCACGCGCTGACCCCTTTGCCATCCGCCACGCTGTTGCGGACGATGCTCACCTTCCAGTTATTCTGCGGCGGGGCGTTCAGGCCGAACGCCTTGAAGGGAAGTTTGAGTTTCAAGCGCCATTTTCCCGGGATGATCTCCGTTTTCACCTCGGCCTGAGCATCCCAGCCGAGATCGGTCGCCAGCAGTTTGGTACCGGCGATTTTGCAATGACTGTCGTAAATCGCGCCGTCCGGGTTGATCACGATCTGATACAGATCCTGCGGGGTCGGCATGAGGAAAAACTCCAGCGAATCGTCTTTGTATACCTGGCTGTCGCGCGTTTTGTGGGTGGCTACGTAATTGACGTTTTCCAGTTCGCTTTCGAGTTCGATATAGAGGTAATCGCGGTCGTAATTGAGTTTGCCGTGCGTCCAGGCGGCGGCCTTGCCGCCCAGGTTAATGCGCCGGAATTCGTCGATTTGCAGCGCTCCGGCATTCACCGGAGGCACCACTGCGGCGAGCGGCGTAGCGTTCCGGTAGTTTTCGTGGAACAGCCGTACCGCGCGGATTTTCACCCGGTCGCCGGCGTCGCCCGGATCGGTCGGGTCCAGCCGGAAATTCACCAGTTCGCCGAATTCGGCCAGCTTGGCAATTTTGTCGAGGTTGAAAACATAGGTGTGGAACTCGCCGTCGTTTTTCACCGCCTGCGCCACGTAACCGCCGCCGCCCTTGGCTCCGAGGTTGACGAAAAGCTGCATCCGCTCGCCCTTGCCGGTGACCGCCATTTCCACCGCGATGCGGTTGATCTCCGTTAGCGGACGATTGACCGGGACCACCGCAAAATACGGGTCCTTGCCGGTGATTTCGAACTCCAGCACGCCGTTTTCGATGCGTCTTGAACCGAGGTTATGGCCGCTGCCGGTAACGAAAATATTTTCTTTGGAGAATTCATACTCGATCGAGCTGAAATCCTGTTCCCGGACGAACTCCGGCAGTTCCTTCGGGTCCTTGACCAGATAAAGCCCCTTCAGACGGAACTTATCTCCGGCCTGTCCCTTCTCGACCGGGTCGAAACGCAGCGTTTCGATGGCGTCGATCTGGTCATAGTTTTTCAATTTGGTCAGGTCGACGATGTAACGGTGAATTTTGCCGTCGTTGCTCAAGCCGCCCGTTGCCAGCGTGACCGGCAGGTTCTGCTTATTGCCGAGGTTCAGGAACACCTGGAAATGCGCGCTGTCCTTGCCCTCGTAGGCGATGTCCACGGCCAGGAATTTCGCCTCGTCTTTCGGCACGCCGACCGGGATGATGCCGAAATAAGGGTCGACGCCGGTCACGTCCGCCGACATGGAGCCATCCTCGTGGATGACCCGTTTGTCGATGTTGCGCGCCCAGGCGCGGTTCAGGATTTCCGAATTCTTCGGGAGCAGTTCCCATGCGCCCGCAATGATTCCCGTCAGAAAAATGGCTGAAATGAGTATCGATTTCTGCATGGTCTTAAATCCCCGGCTCAACCCAGACGCGGTACCCCTTGGACGAAACGCCGGTGGTGCCGAACATGGCATTTTTCCCTTCCAGGCTTTCCGGCACTTTCCAGATCTCGACGTGACCATCGTAGGATGCATAGCTGCCGGTGCCCAGGTGGTAGCCGCCCGGTACCCCGCCGCCGTGACTCCAACTGATATAGTAAGCAGGCACGATATAGAGCCAGCATGAGCCGCGGCGGTCGTCATACACCTTGGTCGCGTTTTCCAATTTGATCGTTTCGCCGATCTGTATAATATAGGAAGGGGTTTTCAGCTTGGTGATCTTCAGGAGACGGCTGCTGGGGCCCCACCCGGCGTTGGCGTTCAGGAACATGACCCTCGAATAATCGTTGATGCCGTAGTTGAATTCACCCCGGCCAACCAGTGTCTGCCCCATCGCGGTTCCGGGGCCCTCGGCCGAAAGCCTAAGTCCCCGCGGCGCTTGCGAGGGGCACTCCAGCGCTTTTCCCTCTTTCTCAATATACCCGAGTGTCATCAACCCACCAGCCCACCAGTTAACCCCCGAGCTGTTGTAGTCGGCGATCTTAGTACTGGTGCCAGGCCAGCACAGATTCATGTAGCTGGTGGTCGGCGCCACCGCGAAATCATCGTTGTCGGTGATGTAATTGAAGCACGACAGGCTGTTCTGCTTCAGGTTGCTGGTACAGCGGATGGCTTTGCTGCGTTCGCGGGCGTTGTTCAGCGCGGGCAGCAGCATGGCGGCCAGAATTGCGATGATCGCGATAACGACCAGTAGCTCAATGAGCGTAAATTCTTTTCGATCTTTTCTGCACAATGTTCCAGTCATGATTGTACTCCTGTTGTTTGTACGGTTGTGTGTTCTTTCGGTAAATGATATACGCCGCGGCATTTTCTCGGTTCGTCCGGATAGAAGAAAAAATGACGCGCCATCAGCGCAGCTCCCAACCGCATCTTGGTTATGGTATCGATTGAGGGCCGCACCTGAATTTTGTCCAACGCTTCCTGTTCACGCATTTGCGCCAGTCCGCGCATAAAAGAGTCTTTGAATTTATCGAAAATCGTGCTGAAATCGCCGATGACGATAATTGTATCCACCCCGAAAAGCTCAATCGGCCAGTACAGCGAAGAAGCCAGCAGTTCCGCCGCCGCGTTAACCGCATTCAGGGCCCGCGGGTTGCCGTCCTGAATTTTCCGGATCAACTCATTGAGATTCCGGCATTCGGGCAATTCGTTCAGCAGGGCGCGCCCTCCGACATAGGTTTCCAGGCACCCCTCCAGCCCGCAATAACACGGACGTCCGCCCTTGACGATCGGAATATGCCCGGTATTCCACAGCCCGCGGTTGCGGCTGGCCGGAACTCCGGCAAAGTTGAGAATTTGATTATTGGCGGTGATAATGCAGCTGACCCCTTCCTCCCAGGTCAGCAGCAGAGAAGTCACTTTCGGCGGCAAGTTCCGTGTTTCACCCTGCATCACGGCATAATGGTTCGTATCGCAATAAGTATTCAACCCGAAAAGCCGGTACAACTCCTTTTCAAGGTTCACCCCCTCAAGTCCGGGCAAATAATGACAATACAGGCAGGTGCCGTCGTTTGCCAATGCCCCGATCACCGGTCCCGAGATAAACGTCTGAAAAATCCGTCCATTCCGCCGCCTTACTTCCCGATAGACTTTGTTCACCACCCACTCCAGTTCGGCCAGAATCTTGACGGAATTGGCGGGATCGGAGATCTCAATGCTTTCGTTGGCGACAATGTTATCGGAAAAATCGATTACGGTCACCGAGATCGTCCGGCTGAAAAAAAGAACCCCCATGAAATAATTGTTGTCATCGCTCAGTCTCCAGACCTGCGACGGCGCGCCGCGTCCGTTGATCAGTTCCTCGCTCACCTCGATCAAGCCATCGTCCGCCAGTTTGCGGAAATGCAGATTACACGCGGCTTTGCTGATGCCCAGGTGGCCGGCAATTTCGCCCTGGCGCTGGGGGCCGTGTTCATGGAGCAGCCGTAACACATCGTGAGTACTGCTGCCCGCGTTAATCAGATTCGGTCGGACGGCGATCATAATCGATATTTACTCCTGTTTCCTTAATATAATTATAATGTCAATATTTATTTAGTCAACCATGCTTAATGAAAAAAGATTGTAATTTTTTGTGAAACAATCCAGATATCATTTTCCTTATAACGGTTTGGTTGAATCCAGCGGAGCACAACTGCTCTTGATACTCAGTTCGGCTTCGATTTCGTAACATTTCTTTTTCAGGTGCTTGCCTTTGTTGCGCAGGTCGAAAACCAGCTCCACGGCCTTTTCGCACAATTGCGGCAGCGGCTGGTTGACCGAACTGATGTCCGGGTATACCGACTGGTTCATGCCGAAACCCAGAAACGACACGTCCGCCGGCACCTTCACACCCAGATCCATCAGCCCCTGCCAGGCGCCGCACGATACGTAATACGACGGGAAAAGCAGCGCCGTCGGGCGGTCCTGCCGTCCGAATAGTTCATGGATGCCCGCGCGCCCGTAATCGAACCATCCCAAAACATTGCCGATCAGCGAATACTCCGGCGACAGGCCGTACTGCCGGAAAACCTCGGTGAATTCTTCGTTGATGCGCTGCAGGTCATAGTTATTGTCCCGGTTAAGGGAAATGTAGCCGATCTTCCGGTGGCCGAGGCCATACAGGTATTTGATGCTCTGCCCGATCATGCCGCGGGCGGTCTTTACTTCGAAGCGGTTGAATTTCTCCAGATCCTTGACGCCGGAGTTGATGAACACGACCGGCAGATGGTCGAAGGCCGGGGCACAGAGTCCGGCATTGATTTGCACATCCGGCGAGAGTACGATCAGGGCGTCGCACTGGCTCTGGTTGGCTTTTTCCATGACTTCGTCGGCGCTGCTGCATTCGATGATCACCAGTTCGCCGCGGAATGCCTCCATCAAGGCGCGGGAGAGACCCACGATCATCCGCAGCATATAAATGTCGTTGCTGTAAAGTCCTTCATGACGGCTGATCACCGCGCCGATTTTCAGCCGCTCCTCCATTTGATAACAGGCGAAGGTGCCGCGTCCCTGGCACTGGGTGATCAAGCGCTGCTCGGTCAGGATCTTCAAGCTTTTGCGCAGGGTCTGGTGATTGATGCCGAGTTCGGCGGCGAGAGCGGCCTCGGTCGGCAGGCGTTCGCCGTAGTCGATGCGGCCGCAGACAATCTCCTGACGCAGGGCCTCGGCCACACGCTTGTAGATCGGCCACGCCGAATCCGTCATCTGTACTTTGTCCGCCAGTTTTCCGGTCATCTTAAAATTCCTACATATTCATACACTGTCTTAATTATAGCGTGAACCATCGGGTTTGTCAATAGCCCCGATTTCAAATAATGCGAAAGTTTTCGTTGGTCCATAAGGTTCATGTTTTCAAAAAAAAGTAAAAATATTTTTTTTGCCGCTATCATTTTATTGCAACTATGCTACATTAAACATCCTGTGACTCTCTATATTTGTGCAGTCATGGGTTGTTTATAATTTAAGACTTTGACCTTTATGGACTTACAGCTTCAGGGGCATTGGAGGGTTTGGAAATGATGAAAAATACGAGCAAAAAAATCGTGTTTTTTTTCGATTTGAACTGGAAAAATGTACTTAAAGCGTTTATGTTAAGTATCCTTTCTGTTTCCGGCTTTTACGCAGCCGGGGCGGATGGGAACAAAGAAGAACAAGCGGCCGCGGGCTCCGGTATGACCGGTACTGTCAAAATTATTGATGCAACGACAGTTCCGGGAGGTACGACGGGTACCCGGGCTAATGCTGTTCAAAGTGGCTCGCAGCAGTCTGGACCGGGGAGGGAAGCCCAGGTCAGGGAAGAGGACTTGCTGCAGAAGCAGTTGTTTGAAATGTTGGAAAGGTTCCAGAAGGAATTCGAGGTACCTTATCGCCGTCTCCGGCTGAGTGTCGCCGCCACCCTGGCAAGCAGGGAAAAACATGTGGTTAGCGAACGGGAAGATCAGCTGTTGGAAGTACTGGCGAGGGATACCGAAAACAGTCGGCGGCTTGCTCGCAAGACGGTTGAATTCTGTGATTATGTGGAAGCGTTGATGCGTCATTTCCCGATGGGGAAAGTGCAGAGTGCGGAGTTGGCTTTGAAGCTTGACGATGCACGCAGCGAGGCCCGTAAGGTCTGGGACCAGGCAAATCCGACGCTCGAAGCGCCGAAAGTAGCCAGATGCAGGCTGCTGGCGGTGCAGGAGGATTTGCAAATCGTGGTGCTGCCCGTCGGTTCGAATCATGGAGTATTCTGTGGTTTGAATTATTACGTAGGGAAGGACACTGCATTGCGGGTGATATCGGTAAGACCGTATATCTCGGCAGCGGTAATCACAGACGGAAGTATCAGGGATCTGGCTCCGGGAATGGAGGCCAGAACAGAAAAAGAACTA
>JBEBXH010000019.1:0-71035 GCA_040391785.1 Victivallis vadensis | reverse complement strand
CCATGCCGGCGACCACGATCACCGCGTCGGCGCTTCTAAGTCGCTCGGTTTCGGCAATGATCCGGTGCAGCCCGGCCACGCCGGCGTCGTTCAATATTTCAACTCCGATATCACATATTTCCAGTACCGCCGCGGCCTCGCGCGCCACCGGCAGGTCGGAAGTCCCGGCGGTGACGATCAATACCTGGCCCTTCGGCTCCGGCCGCGTGCCCAGGCGGATGACCAGTGTTCCGGCGGCGGCGTCGTATTCGGCCCAGGAAAATTCGGTACAGACGATTTTTGCACTCTCCGGTTTGATGCGGGTGACCAGCACCGGCTCCCCGGAGTCCAGCATTTCGCGGATGATCAAACAGATCTGCTCGGCGGTTTTGTTTGCGCCGTAGATAAATTCGGGGAAACCGCAGCGTTCCCTGCGGGCAGAGTCGACCCGCGCCACCCCGATATCGGCATAACCGTTATCCTTTGACGCCTGTGACAATGCGGTCAGCAGGTCGATCTCGCCGCTCTGCAGCCGCTGTAAAATTTCCGCAACATCTGCCATAATGCAGTAATATAACATCATTTCAGTAAAAAAACAAACTCAAATTGATTGGTCTTATTTCTTCTTTTTTATTGGGAATTTTGGCAAAAGCGGCTATATTATCCGTTGTATTAATCATTTGAGGTAAACATTATGAGAATGACGGAAGATATTCTGAACGCCCTGCAGAACTGTATCAAGGGAGTCGGTTCAATCACTGAATTTTCGCAACAGACCAATATCACCATCGACACGCTGAGCAAATACCTCAGCCGCCAGAGCGACATTATCCGCAAGGAAACCTGGATCAAACTGCAGCCCCTGCTGCAGCCTTATCTCCCGAAAAGCGGCAACAACCCGCAGCAGCAGCACCGCCCGCAGATCCCCGTAGCCACCAAGCACCTGGAGCTGAACAGCGACGAAAAAATCCTGCTGGACGCCTTCGCCGAACTCCCGAAGGAACTGCGCGACCAGAAACTGCTGGAGATCATCGAACTGGCCAAAATAGAACTCAAAAAGAAAAATGAGGAAGCAAAATGAAAAAACTTACCAAATGCCTGATGCTGGCCGCCTTGCTGGCCGGCGCTTCGCTCTCCGCCGCCGAGCTTAAAGTCGCCGTCATCAACATGGACCATGTGTTCAACAATTATTACCGCACCAAAATCGTCGATTCCAACCTCAAACAGCAGCGCAGCGTTTATGAATCATACTTGAAGCAGCTCGGCGAATCGGTGGAGAAACTCAACGCCCAGTTCAAGGAACTGCGCGACGCCTCGCAGAATATCGCTGCCACCGAAACCCAGCGCGAAAGCAAACGCCTCGAAGCCCAGAAAAAACACCGCGAACTGCAGGAAAAGAAACTCGAAATGGAACAGTACGCCCAGGACAAAGGCAAGCAGTTTTCCGAGCTCGAGCAGAAACAGCGCGAGGATATCATCAAGGAAATTACCCAGGAAGTCAAGCGCCGCGCCACGCTCGACGGCTACTCGCTGGTCATCGACAGCTCCGGCAAGACCACCAACAACATCTCTCCGGTGGTGTTTTTCCAGTCCAACCTGGATATCAGCGAAACCGTATTGCGCGACCTGAACCGCGGCGCCTCCGGCAGTAAATAATCAAATAAGGATCACGATATGAAACAATTTACAGCTCAAGACATCGCCGATATGGTCAAAGGCACCCTGATGGGCGACCCGGCGCGCGTTATCACCGGCGTCAACTCCATCAAGGAAGCCACCCCTGAACAACTCTCGTTCGTCGGCAACGACCACTACGGCGCGCAGCTCGCGAGCTCCAAGGCTGGTGTCGTGCTGATCTGCAAAGGGTTGGCCGAAGTCGAGGCCGGCGACAAAACGCTGATCGTCTGCGAAAATGTCGACGCCGCCTTCGCACAGCTCCTGACGGAATTCACCCCCGATCCGGTCCATTACGCCCCCGGCGTCCAGCAGGGCGCGGTGGTCTCCCCGAGCGCCAAACTCGGCGCGGGCGTCCACATCGGCTCAAACGCCGTGATCGGCGACAATGTGGTGATCGGCGACGGCACCGTGATCGGCGCCGGCTGCTTCGTCGGCGAAAGGACCACGATCGGCCGCAACTGCATCATTTATCCGAACGTCACCATCATGCACCGCTGCCTCCTCGGCAACCACGTGATCCTGCACCCCGGCGTGGTCATCGGCGGCGACGGCTTCGGCTACCAGTTCACCGACAAGGGCATCATCAAGGTTCCGCAGACCGGTATTGTGCAGATCGACGACAACGTCGAAATCGGCGCCAACACCACCGTGGACCGCGCCCGCTTCGGCCGTACCTGGATCAAACACGACGTGAAGATCGACAACATGGTCATGGTGGCGCACAACGTCATCGTGGGCGAATACTCGATCCTGATCGCCCAGTGCGGCATCGCCGGCAGCGCCGAGCTCGAACAGGGCGTGATCCTGGCGGCCCAGTCGGGCGTGAACGGGCACATCACCCTCGGCGCGGGCACCAAGCTGGCGGCCACCTCGGCGGCCTCGAAGAGCAGCGCGCCGAATTCGGTGCTGCTGGGCCTGCCCGCCGAGCCTCAACGCGACTTCCTGCTCCGTCATGCGCTGCCGAAGAAATTCGAGCGCCTGGGCAAGAAGGTCAAAGAACTCGAGGAACAGCTCGCCGCCCTGAAATCCGAGCTGAGCAAGTAAAGATTATGTCCGTCTTCAGGTCCATTTTGTTTGTTCTGGCCGCCGCCGGTGCGCTGTCGCTGGCGGCCCAGGTCAAGGACCCGGACGGCTCCCCGGTCGACAGGCTGCGCGCCGCCGCCCGCAAGGGCGACCCCGACGCACAGAACAAACTGGGCTACGAATATTTCTACGGGGTCGGCCGGCGGCTCGATTATACGGTCGCCGCATACTGGTACCGGCAGGCCGCCAAGCAGGGAAACCCGGCGGCGCTCCTGAACCTGGCCATCTGTTACGACCGCGGGTTCGGCGTCAAAAAAAGTCCGTACCTGGCGTTTCAGAACTACCGTCAGGCCGCCGACAAAGGCGCAGAACTGGCGAAATACAACCTCGCGCTCATTTACCTGAACGGTATCCCCGCGGAAACCTACAACGATGAGAAATTTCCTCCGATCATGCCCGACCGCGAGCGCGCCATCGAGCTCCTGGAGGAACTGATCAAAAGCAATTCCAGCCACGGCAAATACGGCCGCGCCGCGCTGTATCTGAATAAACCGCTTCCGGAGCGCAAGCCGGAGGAAACCGCCCGCGCCTTCAAGCTGTTGACCGAAGCTTCCGGAGCCGGAAACACCAGCGCCATGCGGATGCTGGCCGACTGTTATTACGGCGGCTGGGGCTGCGAAAAAGATGACAAAAAGATGCTTTTCTGGCTCGAACGCGCCGTCGCCGGCCAAGACCGCGAAGCCATGGCCAAGCTCGGATTCTGCTACGAAACCGGCGAGGGCGTGGAGCCGAACCCGGAAAAAGCCTACAAATATTTCCTCGAGGCCGCCCAGCGCAAACAGTCCATGGCGCAGGTCAAAATGGCCGATTACTGCGCCTCGGGCATGTATACGCCCGTCGATCTGGAAAAATCGGTGGAATGGTTGGAAGGCGCCCTGGCCGAGAACCCCGAAAATCATTTTGCCCTGTTCAAACTCGGCGTTTACGCCGCCGAGGGCATCGGCATTGAGAAAAATGAACAACTTGCTGTCCGGATGTTCCACCAGGCCGCCGGGTTCGGCAATACTCACGCTCAATTCAACGTGGCGATGTACTTCAAAAAAGGCGAAGCCGTGCCGATGGACCCGGGCGGCGCTTTTTACTGGTTCAAGCGCGCCGCCGAAGCGGGCGACAACCGCGCACAGTATGAACTCGGCCTGTGCTACATGGACAGCTTCGGCACGCCAAAAGACGACCGCCTCGCCATCGAATGGCTCCGCAAAGCCGCCGCCAACGGCAATGCCGACGCCATCCGGCTGCTGGGCAATTAAGGAGCGATAAATGAGCAGTCACCTCGACGATTTTTTAAATTACCTGAGCCACGAACGCAATGCCAGCGCCCACACCGTGGCGAGCTACCGGCGCGATGTCGAGCAGTTCGTGAAGCTGGTTTATCCGGATGAGAAGAATTTCGACAACTGGCGGCGCGTCGACGTTTTCACCGCACGCGGCGTGGTCGTCAAATACAACGGCCTCGAGCTCAGCCGCACCTCGATCATGCGCAAGGTTTCCGCCCTGCGCTCATTTTTCCGCTACCTCGAACGCGAGGGCGTGGTGGAGAAAAATCCGTTTTCCGGGCTGAACTCCCCCAAGCGCGAGAAACGTCTCCCCATGCTGATGTCCATCGAGGAAATCATCCGGTTGCTCGAGGCTCCGGAGAAATACTGGACCATCGCCGGCGGCGGCAACCCCGGCAAGGAAGAAGACAGCCGCTTCGCCGCCATCCGCGACATCGCTATCATGGAAGTCATCTACAGCGGCGGCCTCCGTATCAGCGAGGCAATCGGGCTGAATATGAACAGCGTCGACCTGATTTCCGACATCGCCAAGGTTCGCGGCAAAGGCGGCAAAGAGCGCCTCTGCGCCCTCGGCAAACCGGCCGTGACGGCGCTCCGGCGGTATCTGCCGCTGCGCCAGCAGCGGGCGTTCGGCAGCGGCTCCGGCACTCCGCTGTTTGTCAACGTACAGGGCCGCCGCCTGACTCCACGCACGTTCCAGCGCAACATGAAAAATTACCTGCGCGTGGCCGGGCTCCCCCATGACCTCAGCCCGCACAAAATCCGCCATTCCTTCGCCACTCACATGCTTGACGCCGGGGCCGACCTGCGGAGCGTTCAGGAGCTGCTCGGTCACGAGAACCTGAGCACCACCCAGATCTACACCCATGTCAGCTCCGAGCGTCTGAAAACCGCCTACAAAAAGGCCCATCCGCATGCCGACTGAACACGACAACCCCGAATCCATGCGCCTGGTCAAGTTCCTGGCTGCCGCCGGCATCGCCTCGCGCCGCAAAGCCGCCGAACTGGTCGAAAACGGCGAAATCCTGATCAACGGCAAGCCCCCCATCGGCCCCGGTGACCCGGTCGGTCCCCGCGACGAAGTCAAATACCGCGGCAAAGTCATCACGCTGAACCCGCTTTACCACATCATGATCAACAAACCGCGCGGCTACACTTGCACCAACGAGGACAAGCATGCCGAGAAAAAGGTGTTCGAACTGATCGAGCTCCCCGGCAATCCGAAGCTCTTCTCCGCCGGTCGTCTCGACAAGGACAGCGAGGGGCTGCTGATCATCACCAACGACGGCGAATACGGCATGCGCCTGACCCATCCGCGCTTTGAAATCCTGAAAACCTACCTCGTCAAAACCGACCGTCCCATCCCCGCGAACGAGCTGAACCGCATCCGGCAAGGGATCGTCGACGAGGGCGAGGAGCTGCGTCCGCGCGCCATCGACGAAATTTCGCCCGGCTACTATAAATTTCTCCTGAATGAGGGCAAAAAGCGCGAAATCCGCCGCCTGATCCGGGCCGCCGGCGCCCGGACCACCGAACTGAAACGCGTCCGGATCGGCAACCTCGAACTTGGCAGCCTCGCCCCCGGCAAATGGCGCTTGCTCTCCCCGGACGAAGTCGCCCTATCCCTGAAAAGCGCGGGTGGAAAATGAAAAATACCGTACTCGTCATCGGCGGCGGCCCTGCCGGGCTCATGGCCGCTATTTCCGCCGCGGAACACGGCCATCAAGTCACCGTGCTCGAGCTCATGCCGCGCCCCGGTGCCAAGCTCCTCGCTTCCGGCGGCGGCAAATGCAATTTGACCAACGTGTTGGACGGCGAGAAACTTGCCATGCGCTTCGGCCGCCAATGGCGCTTCATGCTGCCCGCGCTGAACTCGCTGCCGCCCACGGAACTGCGCGAGTGGTTCCACCTGCGCGGCGTGGAGACGGCCGTCACCGACGGCTTCCATGTGTTCCCGAAAAATGAGCGCGCCTCCGATATTCTCAATGCCCTGCTCGACGAATGCAAACGCCTCGGCGTCCAGGTCCGGACCAACGTCAAAATCGAGGCCCTGACCATCGAAAACAGCGTTCTGCGCGGCGTGCCGGGTTATCCCGCCGACCGCGTCATCGTCGCTACCGGCGGCAAGGGCTATCCCGAGCTCGGTTCGCTGGGGCTCGGCTACCGTCTGGCGGAGCAGGCCGGACACGAGATTGTGCCGCCGCTGCCGGGGCTGGTCGGCGTCCGTACCGTCGAAACACTGCCGCACCGCTGCACCGGCAACAGCATGAAGGACGCCGCCGTGTTCATCGACCTGCCGAAGTACCGCAAAACCAGCGGGCGCGGCGAGCTGCTTTTCACCCATCACGGCATTTCCGGCCCGGCCATCCTGGACCTCTCCGCCGACATTTCCGCGTTGCTCGGCTCCATGCCCGCCGTGCCGCTGAAAGTCAATTTATTTGCCGACCGCGACCACAATTTCTGGCTCGAAACCTTCAACACCTGGCAGCGCCGCGACGGCAAGAAACTGGTCAAAAACCTGCTGTCGCTCCACCTGACCCAAGGCATGTCCGAACTGATCTGTACCGAGCTCGGCTTGATGGACGCTCAGGCCGCCGAATTCAGCGCCGCCGGGCGCGACAGCCTCGCCGCCATGCTCACCGCCATGCCGCTCCGCGCCAATGCCACCGAAGGCTGGCGCAAGGCCATGGTCACCCGGGGCGGCGTGGCCCTGAAAAAAGTCGATCCCGAAACCCTGCAGAGCCGCCTGCTGCCCGGTCTTTCCTTCGCAGGAGAGGTCCTCGACCTCGACGGCCCCTGCGGCGGCTACAACCTCCAATGGGCCTTCAGTTCCGGTAAGCTCGCCGGAGCAAATACCTGAAAAAATATTTTATGAAAGGAATTTTATGCTGACGATTGTTTTGTTGCTGGCCGCGGGTGTGGCGCTGTTGTATTTCGGGGCGGAATTTCTGGTCCGGGGCGGGGTCTCGATTGCGATGCGCCTCGGGGTTTCGCCGTTGATTATCGGTTTGACGCTGGTGGCCGCCGCCACGAGCGCGCCGGAACTGGTGGTCAGCTTACAGGCCGCGATCAGCGGTTCGAGCGATATCGCAATCGGAAACGTGATCGGCTCGAACATCTGCAACATCGCGCTGATCCTGGGGCTCTCGGCCGTGATCGCGCCGCTCAGCGTTCACCTGAAAGTACTGCGGTATGACATGCCGATCCTGTTGGGTGTCACCATCGCCTTCGCCGCCATCGGCATCCTCGCCGGCGGCTTCAACCGCATCAGCGGCGGAATTCTGTTCGCCGGGCTGATCGCTTACCTGATCTGGAACATCCGGATGGAGAAGCGCGAAACGCAGAGCGACGCCGCCAGTGAAGAAGAGATGAAATCTTATTCCATACCGGTCAGCGTATTGCTGGTGCTCGGCGGGCTCGGGGCGCTGGTGCTCGGCGGTAAATTCATGGTGGACGGCGCGGTGGACCTCGGCCGCATGGCCGGGCTCTCCGAAGCCGTGATCGGACTGACCATCGTCGCGGTCGGCACCAGTCTGCCCGAACTGGCCACCAGCGTGGTCGCCGCCTGCCGGGGCCAACAGGATATCGCCATCGGCAACGTGGTCGGCTCGAATATGTTCAATATTCTCGGCATCATCGGGGTCACGGCGCTGATCCGCCCGGTGGCATCCGCCGGGATTACTTACGCGGACTGGGGAGTACTCATTTTTGCCACGATCATCCTGCTGCCCTTCATGAAAACCGAGACGAAAATCGTCCGTTGGGAAGGCATCGTGCTGCTGGTGGTTTACGCCGCTTATATCGTCTACCTGGCGATGAACGCTTAGTCCTTTTGCAGGTGCTCGAGGATGGTCTCGGCGAAGGTCAGGCCGATGCCGGGCACTCTGTCGGCAATCTCATCCGCAGTGGCCTTGCGCAATTCGCGGACCGAACCGAAGGCGCGTAGCAGGGCTTTTTTGCGGTTATCGCCAATGCCGGGAATGTCGTCCAGTAGTGATTCCTGAATCCGCCTCAGCCTGAGCTGGCGGTGATAGGTGATGGCGAA
The DNA here is from genome assembly GCA_040391785.1 of Victivallis vadensis. Classification (GTDB taxonomy): domain Bacteria; phylum Verrucomicrobiota; class Lentisphaeria; order Victivallales; family Victivallaceae; genus UBA5239. Next base: position 62,974 of record JBEBXH010000019.1, on the reverse strand, counting down.
GCGGTGGGCCTCGTCGCGAAGCGCCTGCAGCAAACGCAGCGCCGGACGGTGCTTGTCGAGCACGAGCGGCTCCGAACGGCCCGGCAGGAACACTTCTTCGTTGCGCTCGGCCAGCCCGATGATCGGCACCGCCGGATAACCGATGTCCAGCAGCGCCCGGATGGCGGCGGAGAGTTGCCCTTTGCCGCCGTCGATCACGATCAGCGAGGGCGGTTTCTGTTTTTCCTCGAGCTTGCGGCTGTAATGACGGGTGAGGACCTCGCGCATGGTGGCGAAGTCGTCGATCTGGTCCACGGTTTTCACCCGGAAACGCCGGTAGCGGTCGCGCGCCGGGCGGCCGTTGACAAAGCAGACCTCGCTGGAAACCGCGAAGGTTCCCATCAGATTCGAGTTGTCGAAGCACTCGATATAGCTCGGCGGGAAATGCATTCCCAGCGCCTCCTGCAGATCCGTCACCGCTTCCTCGCCGGGGGGCGCGGCCACCCGGGCATTGGCGAAGCTGCGGCTCTTGCGGCCGAAAATCTGCTTGATATTGGTGATGATGTCGCGGGTTTTGGCCGCCCGCTCGAACTTGGCCTCGGCGGCCTGTTCCTTCATTTTCTTTTCCAGCTCCGCGACCAGTTCGGAGGTGTCGCCCTGAATCACGCCGAGCATTTTTTCGACCAGCGCCCGGTACTGCTCCTGCGTCACGGAGCCGTCACAGGGGCGCGAACAGTCTTTGACGACGCGCTTCAAACAGTGCTTACGGACCTCCGGGCCGGGCTCCTGCTCCGCGCACGAACGCAGCCCGAAATGAATGGTCAGGAATTCGATGGTGTCGCGCAGCGCCCCGCCCTGCGGAAACGGTCCGAAATAAAGCGCGCCGTCGTCCTTGCGCAACCGGGCCAGCTCAATGCGCGGCCACGGGTCGTTCATGTTGATTTTGGCCATCAAATAGCGCTTGTCGTCGCGCATCAGGACGTTGTAACGGGGCGCGTACTGTTTGATCAGCCGTGACTCGAGAATCAGCGATTCGTCCTCGTTGCGGACGATCTGAAATTCCCAGCTGTCGATGGACTTGATCAGCGAACGCAGCTTGGGATCGGCGCGGCGCTCCTGCGACGGCTGGAAATAATGACTCAGCCGCCGCCGCAAATTACTCGCCTTGCCGACGTAAATAACCTTGCCGAAGCGGTCCCGGAAAATATAAACCCCCGGTTTGGCCGGTACCTCACCGGGGTGAAATCCTGTCGACCTGTCTGGCATTTATTCCTCGTCTGGCCTTGGCAAAGGGATCGAAAACGTAAGGATAAGGTTATCAACTATGGTTACGGTAATGTCAAGCCTTAGTCAGCTTCTTCTTCGAAACCGTACATGATGCGTACCGTGGCCTTGCCGAATCCGCAGCTGCATTTGCCGCTTTTAAGCTGGACGCCTCTTCTTACTATTGTTTTGGAGGTGATTGCCCCCTCGACATTGGTTGGCGTATATTGCTTCGGATACTTTACTTCCACGCTTCTTGTTTTGTCGGTTTTGCATTTGGCGCATTCAGCCGTCAACGAGATAAACGGCAGAGGTCTGATCACGTTCGACTTTTGCACCTGGGGCTTCGGCTGTATCCGGGTATTCGGCTGCACCGGAGTAGGGGTATTCGGCTGCACCGGAGTAGGGGTATTCGGCTGCACCTGGGTGTTCGGTTCTTCCTCGTTAGCCGATTCTTCCTGATCGGCCGGTTTTTCGAAACCGTACATGACGCGTACCGTGGCCTTGCTGAATCCGCAACTGCATTTGCCTTTGGTATCGACATTTCTTCTCGTTATTGTTTTGGACGTGATTGCCCCCTCGATATTGGTTGGCGTATATTGCTTCGGGTACCTTACGTCCACACTTCTTGTCTTGTCGGATTTGCATTTGCTGCATTCAGCCGTCATCGAAATAAGCGGCAGCGGTTTAATCACGTTCGCCTGTTGCGCCTGGGCGGCGCAATCAATCGCAATCATCGTACCACAGAGAATGACAGCCGAGAATAATGTTCTGATCATTTTTTACCCCCTTTTTGGTTTGGTTGGTTGAGTACTCCTTTCAGAATACTCTACCACCTCATTAATTCCAAATCAAGCCTGCAAATGGTAAATTGTCAATATTTTTCATTGACAAAAGGGATCAAAGAGGCCTTGCTCGTAAAGGTGGTTCAGGACCACCGCGGGGCCGGCGTAGGAACCGATGTCACGGCGCAGCGCGCTGGTGGTGATCTCGCAACCGGCCAGGGATTCCTTCCAGCAGAAACGCGGCAGGTGCTTCATCAACGGTTCCATGAAGAGATCGCCGGCGGCCCAGGCAATGGTGCCGAGAATGATCTTTTCGGGATTGAAGGTATTGACCAGGATGCCGATGCCCTGAGCGTTGCGGACCATGATTTCGTCCCAGACCGTGCGGGCGTAGGAATCGCCGCCCCTGACCGCAGTTTCCAGCGCCATGAAGTCGATATTTTCGACCTTGCCGCCGGCGGCTTTGACAATGGCGCAGTCATGCTGGTGGCACAGTTCTTTCTGCAAGCGCAGCGCCACCGCGCGGCCGCCGCAAAATGCCTCGTAGCAGCCGTGCATGCCGCAGCCGCATTCCGGGCCGTTGATGTCGATGACCACATGGCCGACTTCGCCGCCATAATATCCGACGCCGTCGATCAGGTGCCCCGCAGCAATGATCCCGCCGCCGATGCCGGTGCTCATGGTCAGGTAAATCACGTCGCGGCAGCCGCGCCCGGCGCCGAAAAACCACTCGGCCAACATCCCCGCATTCGCGTCGTTTTCCATGATCGCCTGAATGCCGAGCTTATTCGAAAGATATTCGCAGATGCGGACATTGCGCCATTTGCGGTTGTTCGGCGGAGCGGTCATGATGCCGTTCGGGATGTCGGCGGGTCCGGGGGAGGAGACGCCGATGCCGCGGACGTCGCTGTTTTTCAGCCCGGCGGCGTCGATCAGCCGCTGGCCGCAGTCGGCGAGCTTGGCGAGCATTTCATCGGGCTCGGTGTCCTTGTTGTCAAAGCGTTCGGAACCAATGACCTCGCCGTCACTCATCATCAGCGCCACTGCGATTTTGGTACCGCCGACATCATAGCCGAGAACAGGGAAACTTGTCGTCATAATTCAATCCTTTATATATGTTATTCAATAACGCCTAAATCTTTTTTCAACCGCTCTTCCTGCAGGACATTGACGATATCGGGACCGTGAATGGCCTTCATGAGCTTGACGTAAAACAAATAAAACGCCTGCGGGTCGGGCTTGACCACCACGTCGCCGGCGGAAGCATCCAGCATGAATTTGCGCTTGGCGCGGTCGTGCTTGTAAATGTCCAGATAACGCATCAGCGTCCGGGGGCTGAGTTCCTCGTATTTGTGCTGGCCGAACTTCTCCACATAGTCGGCGGCCATGCTCATGATCAGCGTGTCCTTGGGCTTCCGCAGGCCCAGGGTCATCAGGAATTCCTCGATCATTTCCATGCAGCGGAGCTCGTCGAACATCGGGAATTTGACCCCGAGCCCGCGGCTGGCGATATTCGCCGGAAATTCGAAGTTCGACGCCACCGCCACGCAGATATTCGGCGACAACGCAATACTGCCGCCGATATGGGTGCGGAAATAATACCAGTCGATCTTTTCCGGCTCGATATCATCGAAAAAGATCACAAATTTGCGGTCCTTGCGCACCGACAATTTAGCGAGGAGCCGCTCCAAACCCTGCTCCAGATCTTCCGGCCCGGGCAGGATCAGCGTGACCTTCGGGTGCCGCAGGGCGTAGGAAATGGTGAAATGGGTCTTGCCCAGGCCGGGCAAACTGGAAACCAGCAGCGGCACGTTGTGCTCCTCGCGCACGAAACCGCCGAAATGTTCGTCGAAATTCTGGCGCACCCCGAGGTAGCCGAAAAATCCCTCCACCGGCCGAATGTACTCCAGATCCACCGCCCGGAATTCGCCGTCGCGGTAACGGTAGGCGCGGTGCCCCGCGAAGGGGTCGCTCTCCGCCGCTTTGCTGATGAAATAATCGATGGAATCACTGTCGTTCAAAACCGGTTTCACGGTCAGGACGGTGTCGATGTCGGGGTTCAACCGCGACAGGGCATCGGCGGGGGCGGCCTCGCGCAGAAGGCGGACATAAGCGGATATGACGTCATAATTCCGGCACAGCCGCTCGGCGTGCGAAATGGCGAAACGGTCACTGCCGCTGAGCTCGCGCGAGGTCTTGATCCGGGCCATCAGCCCCTCCGCGTTAAAGGCGTCGGAAATGCTGTTTTCCAGAATCACCGCCAAGGGGGTACCGCCGCAGCGGCGGCAGATTTCGTTGATGAAATCGATGGAATCGGCCTGCACGTCGAGCACCTGATAAAGCCGCGCCGGTTTCAGCTCCTGCAGCTCGTCCGCCATCGCTTTCAGAGTCTGTGCGTAGAGTTCGATGAAATCGCGGCGGTAGATGTCCAGAAAATGCCGTTGCCCGTCGGTGATTTTGGTGAAAATCACCTCCAGGCTGGTTCTGGTCTCCGCCAGCGTTTTCCGGAAATCATTCATTGGGCATTCACCTTCGGCTCTTCGACTTTGACCCGCTCGGTGACTTCCGCGCCCGACTCGAAATCATAAAACGCCTCACGCGGATAATTCATGTACGTGCCGAGGGCTTTCTCCGGAATGCCGGTGGCGACCGAGAATTTGTTCGGATTTTTCAGCGCCGGGCGGAGCCATTTGTTCAGGCAGTTGACCAGATACGGGTTGGCGGCGTTTTTCAGGCGGCCCTCGACGTAGAGGAAATTATAGGCTTCATCCTCCTGGCCGATCATCACCAGCCCGGCGGTTTTCATGAGATTCGTCAGTTCGATGAAGAGCCGCTGGTCGTCGCGGTTGCCGATTTTGGCGGCGGTCTCGCGCATTTTGGCGGCCGCATACATGACCATTTCGCCCTGTCCGGCCTGAACGGCGCAGATGCCGTAATTCAGCCAGAAACCAGGCTTGTCCTGTTCGAACTTGTGCGCCGCCTTGAAGATCATCGAAATCCAGTTCGGCGGCATCCGGTACTCCTGCATCACATACCAGTCGAGCCCCATGTAAAATCCCTTGTAGCTCCGGGCCAGATCGTTCTCAAACGTCGTCCGGCTGCCCTCGAGGATGCCCGCCAGGAAGCCGGTCACCGTGCGCCGGATCTCAGTGGACGTGATGGCGAAATCGGCCCCGAAAGAGAGGTCGTACCAGGTATATTTGACCGGCAGATACATGCCGGTACTGACATCCAGCAATTCAATATTCGACTGCACGGCGGTATTGGAAATCTTGCCGATCAGGTCGTAGAGGATCAGCGACTTCACCGGTTCGGGATCTTTGCCGCGGCTGAGCTGCTGTGCCAGCTCCAACATGGCCGGAGCGTAGGAGCGCTCCACCGCCTGATACAGATAGTTGCGGGCCAGGCTCGGCTCGGAGCCCAGCAGTTGGTAAACTTTGAACTGCGCCCTGGGATAACCGTTGTCGGCGGCCTGAATGTAGAGCCTGCGGGCCTCGTCGCTCACGGTGCCGCCCTTTGACATACGCTCGGCCACCTCGTACTGGGCCGGAGCGTAATTCAGCTCCGCCGCGTAACCGAGCTGTTTGTTGCCCAGCTTGTTATTTTTCTCGACAAAATAAATCAGCGCCAGATAATACTGCGCCTCGGGGAAATCCTTCTCCGCGGCCCGGAAGAAATAACTCTTCGCCTGGTCAAGGTCACGCTCGACGCCGTCGCCGAAATAATACATCTTGCCCAGTTCCACCGCCGCCGGGAAATAGTTCTCGCGGTAGCAGTTCAGGAAAAGGCGCAGCGCCTTTTCGGTATCGCGCGCCGTGCCGCGTCCGTAGTAATACTGCAGACCAAGCACATACATTTTGGGCAGTTGATCGGTGATATTGGAGCGCGAAAGCGAGTTGAACGCCCGTTCATACATGCCGCGGGCACGCTCGGGAGCAGGCAGCTCCCTGCCCAGCCCTTTTTCCAGAATATAAGCATGGAAATACACCGACACCGGATTGCCGAACTGCGACGCCAGCCGCAGCCACGGCACCGATTTTTCATAGTCGACCGGAGCCACTCCGCCGACGACATATGCCATGCCGAGTTCAATCTGACTGTCGATATCGCCGGTATCCGCCTCGCGCTGGAGACGGTCGAACTGCGAGACACATCCGGGCAGCAGAGCACTCAAGCCGACCAGACCGGCCACCGCCGCACCGATTAATATTTTCTTCATAAAACATCAACCTCTATTAAATTTCGTCCATTGGTAACAATAGCCCCGCTTCGACTAAAATTCCAGTTGGGAAAAACGAATTTTTGCTGATGTTCTATATGGTCATGGACCGCTCAGCAGTCGGTGCGGAACGGTGAGGCGGGTAGGCCCGCGCCGTTGCGCAGCGTGGCGTGTTTCGGGTTGTCGGCCCAGGCGTAGCGCACGGCTGTCGGGATCGGCACTTCGGAATTACTGACCAGCACCGTGTCGCCTTCGATCACCGCCTGCGCCGGCTTGAACACAAGGTCGGCTCCGGCAATGAAGAAGCCGTCCGTACCCTGCAACCCTTTTTCGCAATGGTCGAAGTACAGCCGGATGGACTCTCCCTCGATCACCATGTGCGAGTAAACCGGCCCGCACGGCACCACTTCGCGTTTATGATACGTGTGGTGCAGCGCCAGCGCCGCGAGGCGCTCGCCGACAGTTTTCTTGTCCTTCGGGTGAATATCGTCCGCCTCGCCGCAGTCGATGGCCACCGCCACGCTGCCGGCGGGCTCGGCGGCCTGCGACTGGGCTTCGCGGATGCGTGCCCATTTGCTGCCGTCCTGATACGCCTGCGGCTCGTAATAATTGGCCAGCTGCACCTGGTAGAACGGAAATGCGCCCTGCCCCCAGACCCGCCGCCATTCGCCGATCAGCCCTTTCATCAGCCCGCAGTAAGCGGGCCAGCGGTCGGCGTTCGACTCGCCCTGGTACCAGATCGCGCCGCGCATGGCATACGGCACCAGCGGCCGGATCATGTTATCAAAAAGCATGTACGGGCTATTGGGCGCGCCGGGCCCGATGATCAGACTGATCGTCGGAATCGCCACATTGCCCAGATTCACCTCGGTATTGAACCGCCAGACGCCGGCCAGCGGAATCGCCGCGCCGGGTTTCCCCGCCGGCTCCAGCCGCATCGCCTGAGCGGGCCCGATCATGCCGCCCTCGTAAATAAACGAATACGCGCGCACCGCAATGACGTTCCGGCCAGGTTTGAGCACGCCCCGCGGCACCTTGTACTCGCGAATCGTATTCCAGTAAACGGTCTCGAAGCCGTGCCCGGTGGCGCCCACTTCAATGCCGTTGACATAGGTGATGTCCTGTTTGTCGACCGCGCCGATGGACAAAACCCATTCGCCGTCAACCAGCCCGGCAGGCACCTCGACTTCCTTGCGGAACCACAGCACGCCGTTGTAATTTTCGCCGCGCGATTTCCAGCCGCCGGGAAGCTCCATCCCCCGCCAGGAGGAGTCATTGAAGTCCGGGGCGGCCCAGCCCTGCGCGACGCCTTTATTTTCGATTTCTTTGTTATCGAAGAACTTCGCGACGGCTTTCTCCACCATCGCCTCCGCGTTGACCACGTCGCAGTCCTGACAGTCCTTCCAAATCTCCTCCTGGAAAACCCGTTCCTCGTACGATTGAACCAGCGACACCATTGCCGGATTGGCCATCAGCGACTCGCGGCTGTTCCACGTTTCCGCGCAGGTACCACCCCACGAGGAGTGAATGATGCCCACCGCCACATTCAATTCCGCATTGAGCTTGCGGGCAAAATAAAACCCTGCCGCGGAAAATAATCCGCTGTCCTGCGGCGTGCTCACCAGCCAGCTGCCCTCGAAATCCTCCTGTCCGCCGACCCGCGCCATGTGCGGCACCGTAATCATCCGCACCTTCGGCAGATCCGCCCGGTCGATGGAGTCCTTGTCCCAGGTGGCATTCAAATTCATTTCCATGTTCGACTGTCCGGAGGCCAGCCACACTTCCCCGACCATGACGTCGCGGACGGTGACTTCCTCGCCGCTGTCCATGTTCCGCACCTTGAGTTCGTGGGGGCCGCCGCAAGGCATCGCTTTCAGCCTCAGCATGAATTTGCCGTCCGGCTGCGATTTGACCATCGCGGTCCGGTCCGCCAGCGTGCATTCCACCATTGACTTCGGCTCGGTCCACCCCCATACCGGGATCGAAATACCATTCTGCAGCACAGCATGGTCACTGAACAATGCGGATAACTTCAACATGATCTGATTCCTTTTGATTGATTTTCAGATATTCTTAATAATATACTGTCTTTTCAAATTTTTGCGATTTGAATTCCCGATTTACCGCGCTAAAATATTCAGATATGAAAAAGAGAACCAAATATTTACTGGCCGGCTGGCTGCTGTTCCTGGTTCCGCTGGCAGTCGAGATCGTCAACATTTACCTGGCGCTCACCGCCGAGCCCACGGAGAGCAACCGGGAATTCCTCGGTATGCTCTTCTACTGGTGCATGTTCCTGGCGTTTCCGCAGATGGCCGGGCTGGCGCTGATGATGTTCGGCTACTGGGGCGATAAACCAAATAAAAATCCTTGATACGGTTGTTCCGGTAGGGCTGCCTGTCCTTGCGAATTTTGAATTTTCCCTTTTAATTAAATTTGCAATTCCCTTATTACCAGCAAGATGAACGATCGTTACTTGTCGTTATTCATGAGGTTTCGGTTTGTTATGGTTGCTGTTGGTTTGAGGGTGGCGGTCATCGTTATTCCGATTCATAGGCAAAAATACGCAAACACGGTGTCGAGTTACAACTTGATTTATTTCATGGAGTTATGAATAGTAATATTAGTGTTAATTTTTGAAGAGGATTTCCTTTGGCATTCATCATCACACTCGGGTATGATGATGATGAATGCCAAACAAAGGAGGTCCCTATGGCTAAAGTTAAGAAGTCTTTGCGGAGAGAAAAAGGGAGTGGCGGGGTTTATAAGGCTCGCGGATATTATTATTTGCAGTATACACTGGAGACGGGGAAGCGCAAGGCGGTGACTTTGCGGAACCAGGCCGGTGAGAAGATTACGGATTTTCGGGAAGCAGAGGCTGCTGCTGCGGAGTTTTTGCAGAAAGAGAAGGCTTTGCAGAGTATTGAGAGCCGGGAGCAGTATCTGCATGAGGTCGCCAAGGTCAAGCAGCTCCGGGCGAAGTTGACAATAACGATCGGAGAAGCGTTTGAATTGGCGATCGGGAAGCCGAATGCTCTGACTATTACGCCGATATGGCTCGCGCGCAAGCGAGGGCATTGGGTGGATTTTCATCGTTTTCTGGAAGATAATTTTCGGATTACAACATTGGATGAAGTTACGCCGGAGATGACGGAGAAATACATTTCACGTTTGCAATGTAAGGGATATTGGCAGAGGGAGAAGAAGACAAAAAATTGTTTGAACGATCCGGATGACCCGGATAGTCAGGTTTTGTCGCCAAAGACGATCAATCTGGTTATGATCAATTGTCGGTGGGTGTTCAAACAGTTGTCGCGGGATTTGGGGTACCGGGAGGATGATAATCCGTTTTATGGTATTATCAAATTGCGGGAAGATCCGGTTCAACGGGAAGTCTTTACGGACAGCGACTTACGTGATATATTCTTGAATCCGCCGCCGTTGATGGAGGGATTGTTCACGATTGGTTTGTGCACGGGGTTGCGTGAGGGCGATGTGGCGACTTTGCGTTGGCGGGAAATTTTCACTTACAATGAGACTACGAATGGTAAGCCAAATTTCTACGGCGCTGAAATCGAGCGCAGAACAAGCAAAACCAAGGTGACGGTATCCATTCCGGTTGAGCGGGAGCTGGCCAACTATTTGAGCAAACAATGGGAAATCAGCGGCGACCAGGAATATGTGTTGCCGGAGGCGGCGAAATTGCATCGGGAGGAGCGGTTGAGCTACCAGATCATCAAGTATCTGCAATCGATCGGAATCAAGACGAAGATTGAAGTTCCGGGGCGCAAACGCCAGCAGAGTGTGAAGGATTTTCACTCATTGAGGCACAGTTTCTGTTATTATGCCGGATTGAGGGGAGTTCCGCTGCCGATTGTGCAGAGCATTGTCGGGCATATGAACCCGAAGATGACGATGTATTATCAGAAGCATGCCGACCGTAAGGCCAAGCAGGAAGGTTTGTCGATGATGAACGGGCTTTTGATCGGCAGCAGTTTCGGCAATATCAAGCAGATTGCTGATCCGCAGCACGAGTTACGTCAGGAACTGCATGATGTGATTGATTCGGCTTCGGAGGGAAATTTGCTGAAATTCAAGGAATTTCTTAAAAGCTGTGAACTTTAATATAGGTATCAATCTTTTGGAATGAATTCCTGTAGTTATTGATGGAAACTTGTCGTATAATATCTTCTGCGGAACAACATTGAAACAGGAACAGTTTCGCCCTGTGGGCGACCAGCGCTATCCGCGCGCTGGACCGCGTGCGGCAACGTGCCGCTGCGATGATCGTTTTAAGCACAAAAAGGAGATATTTTATGATTCAACCGAAAACCATCGAAACCATCATCAAAGTTGCCCAGCCGTTGATCGAATGCGGGGCAATCTCATCGGAAGAAGTGCAGAAGCTCAGAGAACTGCAGAGTTGCGCCGATAAGTGCAGTTATGAAATCTTGAATTTGAAGACTATCGAGGAAGCCGCTCAAATTCTGCGTACCACGCCGAAAAGTGTTCACGAGCTGGCGAGAGCCGGCGAATTGGAAAAGATCCATTTCTCGCGGAGAAAAGTCTTGATTCCGGAAGCCAGTATCGCCAGTTACATCGAGCGATACAGAACTAAACCGTCAGTCTCCGGAGATTGACGGTTTCATGGCTTGCAAATGATTGATTGCCATCTCCTTCCATTGTATAGTATTGTTGTTTAAGCTCATACATAACTGGGAGTGAAAGATGAATGAACAATCAATTGGGACAACTGCAAGAGAAAATTAAGAATCTGGAAAAGGTGCCGCTTATTACGGTTTATCCCGATAATCTGGTGATTTTTCCGAATGAAACAGAATCCTGTTCACCGACCCAGCTTCTTGCGGTGATATTGGGCAACTGTACTGTATCTTTTCTACTGGAACTGCAAGGCAGGGAAAAGCATTTTGGGGAGTTGCTCGATCAATATGATGAACAAGTTTTACTATTTGCCCGAAATGCTTCATGCGCTGATTTTATCCGGCATGGATATCCACAGGATGATTTTGAGTCAAAGAGATTCCTCCGGTATATGTCGGATTTTCCGAAACCGCCGCAGCTGGAATGTCTACAAAGGCTGCAACTGCTGCACAAATGTATGCAGAAAGTTGTCATGCTGAGCGAACTTACTGATAGCGAAATCATGCGCAAGCTTTTCGGGTTATGCGCAAGTTGGCTCCATGAACAGAAAAATCTCGATACCTGGAAAGTTCCAGTCGAGGAATTATTGATTTCAGCAAAACATCATATCCGACGCAATATCCAGCGTATCCATAATAACCACGAGCGGCACTATCGCTGGGGCAAAGAATATGATACCTACTTCAACAGGTATCTTGAACAGGGATTCTGTATTCGGACTGCCCATGGCAAAGCCAGAAAAGATTTCATCGCAAATCATCCGATGAACAACGAGTTACCGAATGCTGACATTCCGGGACATTCGCATCCGGCCTTGAAACGGTACCATAGCGTTTATCTGAGAGACGCAAATTTCTTATAGAGCCGCACGTCATTTTATGATCTATAATGATAAAAATCGTCTAGTTTCGGAGATTGACGATTTAAAGTTTTTGCTACGATTGAAATCATTCACTTACAGGATGATCTGTAACAAAAGCTTTACTTTGGAGGTGACATGGAAAAGAAAAAACGTGACAAAGGAACGGGACGGATATTCAAGGTTCAGAATAAATTTTATCTGCAGTATACAGACATCGACGGAAAACGGAAATGCACACCACTGAAGACTGTCAAGAATGAGAGTATCAGCTCAGAGGATGACGCTGAAAAAGCGGCAAAAATCTTTCTGGATAAAAAGAAAAATCTGGTTGAAATCGAGACGCGGGAGGAATATCTGTCGGAGCGGGCAAAGCTGAAAAAGCTGAAAGCCAGGTTGACGATCACGCTGGATAATGCGTTCGATCTGCATTTGACCAAACCACATCCCCGGGCGGCTTCGGATGGTGTGTTGAAGGTGACGCGGCGTTATTGGCAGGATTTTGTCTGTTTCGTGAAAGATAATTATCGGTTGGCAACACTGGATGAAGTCGATAAGGTCCATGCGGAAGCATATATTGCGCATATCCGCCGGAATGGGCGCTGGAACACGAAGATTTCCTATGTGAAGAAGAATTGTCCGGTTCGCAAAAAATTCAGGGATTATGAATATGGAGGAGCGTTGAGCAATACGACTTTGAACCGTTATCATTCGACCTGTAAGGCGGTGTTCAGCTATTTGCTTTCGGATCTGGGCTACACGATTGAGGAAAATCCTTTTTATCAGATTCATCCGTTGAAACTGAATTCGGAAGGGCGAGATATATTTACCGATGAAGAACTGCGCCTGATTTTTGCGAATCCGCCTGAAATAATCAAACATTTATTCATGATCGGTATGTTTACCGGCTTGCGGCTCAGTGATGCGGCAACATTGCGGTGGTGTGAAATCGAGCAATTCAGTCCGTTGGCAGAGAACCCGGATTTTCTACATCAGGAAATTATCCGTCTGACGCTTAAAACAAAGACCAGGGTGAAGATTCCCATCATGCACGAGCTGAATGAATTTTTGAAAGAACAGTACCTGAAAACCGGTCAAGGCGAGTTTATTATACCGGAGGCCGCTGATTTGTATTATCATCACAGAAATATGCTGAACAACCGGATTCAGAGCTATCTCAATTCGCTCGGAATTATTACGCAAAAAGCTATTCCTGGCCGGAAGAAAAAGCAATCAATTAAAGGATTCCATTCACTACGCCACTGTTTCTGCTATTATGCAGGGATTCGAGGGGTTCCGTTGCCGGTGATCAAAAGTATTGTGGGGCACTTCAGCCAGTCCATGACCGAGCATTACCAGAAGCACGCGGACAAGCAGGCCCGTATACAAGGATTATCACGGATGAGAGGAGTGATCGAATTTTGTGCTTCCGGCAATACGCAGACCTACGTACAATTGCGGCGGCAGCTCATCGAATATATCGGTTCGGCTCCCGATTCGGTTATCGATCAGATACATGCATTAATCCTGCAAGTCCAACATGAAGAGCCGGATAAAAACCGTCAACTTGCGGAATCTGACGATTTGAGGTTAAAAAGGACATTGACTTATATGATCCTTTCTGTTATAATCTCTTTCTTCACAGGGAGGTTATATGAAAAAGAACATGAACATAATAATAAGTATATTGAAGCCGCTGGTCAAGAACGGTATCATCAGCCAAGATGATCTGGAACGTATTGAGCAACTTTCGGATCTGGAATATAACCCGGAATCGAAGCTGGATAGGTATAAAACGATCAAAGAAACCAGTCAAATCTTGCGTGTCGATCGGAAAACGGTTTATAATTGGATGAAGTGCGGAAAACTGCAATACTCACGTCTGTGCGCCAAAAAAGTCCTGATCTATGAAAGCAGCATAATCAAACTCATAAAAGACTATAAAAACAAATAAAATTCTACCTGGAGTCCTTGAAATAGTTACAAAATACGTTATCTTATCAATAAAAAGAGGTAACGTATTTTGTAATGAATGGCTGGGAAAATATATATCCTGATATCTATGGGCAAAAACCTGCATTGCTGTCAATGCGGGCAATGAGCATTTTCCCTCCGTTATCTCCAAACATCGCCCGAAATGCTTTTCTGGCGAAAACGGCATGCAATTTTTGCGGTTATTACTTCGACAATCTGCTCTATTTCTACCATCCGTCCGGGGATTTCCCGGAAATCGACGGCTATCTGGTTGATTTCTCTATATTTCTAAGGAAAGAAAAAATTCAACGGCTGATCGCGACCTGGGAGACCAACACGTTCATGAGTTTTGATGAGCCGGGGCGTTTCATTGAGAAAATGAGAAAACTACTGGCTCCGCCTGACAATATCCATGCCGGAATGAAAGAAATATACTGCTTTTTGAATGAAACTCTGCAGTTAGCCGAGCTGCCGGAAAGAGATTTTACTGCGGCACTGTATGATTTATCGGTTTCCTGGATGAATATCCAACGGGAGGAATTCATGCATCTGGCTCCGGCGCAGGAAGTATTAGAAAGCGCGGAAATCCTGCTCAAACAAGTTGACCAAAAGCAATATAATTATCACTACCTCTGCTATGAATGGGGGAAGGAATACGACGAGTATTATCGTGAATTTCTCGATCAGGGCCTGCCTGAAAAGACGGCCCGCAAAAAAGCAAGGCTGAAATTCAGCGAGCATCACCCGATAACGGAAGACACCTGCGGAAGCGGTCATCCCGGAGTTTCCGTAAACACTGTAAAAAGGTACCAGAAATTTTATCTGGACTGGAGAAAAAACTATGAATGTCAAGCTCATCACGAGTCCTTCAATTGTTGCGAAATGGGAACGTAAGATCAAGAAAGGCGTGAAGCTGGGACTTTACACCGACAAACAGTATCTGTTTTTCCTGTTGGCGCTTGGAACGGGTCTGGACGTCGATGAAATTATCCCAATTAAATATGAAGACCTGCAGTTGAAATCAGTCCATGTGAAGGCCAAAGGACGTCCTAAGGAATTCATGTATATCGAGCTGCCCTCGAAATTCAAAAGGAAGAAATGCCGGGAGATTCTTTTCCCGGACAAATGTAGGGATTTGATCGGGGAAATGCGTGAAAAATATCCGGATGAAGTTTATCTTTTCCAGAACAATGAGTTCTGCAACCGGAACAAGCCGCCGATTCCCTGGTCCGGAGGGTATGTCCGGACTTTTCTTGCCGACTCGGCAGCCGCAAGCGGGATTTCAAGCGAAAGATTCGGCGGGCATATGCTGAAAAGGACTTTCGGCTATTTCCAGCTGAAATACGACGGCTGGACCTGGCAGGATCTCCGGGTGCATTTCGAAATGCGAACCGTCAAAGATGTGAAAGACTATCTGGGCATCACCGACGAAGAATTCGATTAATTGACCGGGATCGAGCGGCCGCCGGCACTTTTCAGGAAGCGGTGCGCGAGGCTGGACAATACTCCGAAACCGAGCAGATGCATGAATGGCGTATTTTTGTAAATATGTTGTTGAATCAGGGCGACTAGGATCAAAGTCAACAGCAGATAGAGCCAAGTGAAAACGACCAGTGGGACGCGATTGATGGTTTTGTATTTCGGGCGGTGCTTCTTGCGGAGTTTGAACCAGAGCAACTCAATGAGTATTTTGAGAATACCCCAGAAGGTGTCCATTGCGAATGCGGAAAACCAGAGCAGGATGGTTGCCACGGTGATGATACCGACCTCCGGAATATCCAGCAGCAGATGATCTTTCTCGCTGAAAATCAGGTATATACCGTAGGCAGTTACGGACAGCGAGAATATGAAGAAGGCCAGGTTGGCGTAATCATACCAGTAGACGCCGAGACCTTTCGGGGTGTCCTTGCTGCCGGCTTTGGGTACGGGTGGGCAACGTCGTTCAAAGCGGGCGCCACACATTTTCCGGCACTTCTGGTTGATGGCGCCACGAACATAGACATCGCCGTTTTTCAGGACGCGGCCGGACTGCCAGAAGATGTAGCCGACCTTGCATTGTCCGCGCGGCCCGCCAGTTTGCAGTGTGGTAAAATTGACGATATCGACCTTGTAGTCTTTCTGCTCGGACCAGCCTTCGGTGAAGTTATCGGATTTGTTGTAATCGCCTTTCATGGAGCCGGATTTGCTGTCGCCGATGTTCTGGCTGTGGCGGCGGAGCACCTCTTGTCCGATGGAATCCGCGGCCCATTTATTGGTGGTGTGATCGCCATTCTGGCAGAAGATTTTCGTGCCGAGATTGCCGATCAGAGAATTGGCTTTTTCCTTGCCGTAGCCGTCGTAGAGATTGTCGAGATTCTGGGTAGCATAGACGGTCAGCGTCCGGCTGGAGCGTGCCGTGGTTTGGAACTTCTGGTCGTAATCCAGGGCGAAAAACTGACATTCGTCGCCCCACAGGAATACCGGACGCGCATTTGAATTGGTGATGTCCTCGCGGCGCTCGATCATTTTCTCGAAGCAGAGTTTGATGATGGCGGCGGTCATTTGGCCGACCAGGCCATGGCGTTTGACGTCTTGATCCACGATCAGAATTTTGCCTTTCCGATACAAATTCTCAATCACCAGCGAACTGGATTTCGAGCCGAAACAGCGCAGAAATTCGCCACGCAACATGCTGTCGGCCAATACCGTGAACGATGAAATCGTGTTGCTGCGTGTACGCTCGTCGAGCTGTGGAAATTCGACCAGAAAATAGTTACAGGCCAGCTCATAATCCGCTGAATGGTTGTTATCGAAATAAATAGCTTTTACCATCAGTGAGTTACAATATTGCCGCGTGGTCTCAAAAACTTGACCAACATCCGTGGAATCGTTGCCCTGGCGGATACTTCCTTCAAATTTCTGCATTGCTTCCTCGAAGCCGGCGTTGTCGGAAGCCGTTCTGATTTCGTCGGTATATTCAATTCCGCAGAATTGCTCAAAATGTAAGAAATGGGTTTTCAGTTTTTCTGCCATATCATTGGAACGGAGCGCCGTATCAATGGCGGCTTTGATGTTGGGAAGCGTGACCGGTTCACGGGCCATGACCAACAGTGATATGGTGTTACGCAGAAATTGTTTGATAGCATTTTCCCAATATTCATCATTGGTGCTGCCGGCTTTTTTGTCCTTGGAAATTTTGACCACTTCCAGGAAGATCGCGACCACATTCTCGACCTGGCCGCCGCCTTCCTCGGCTGGCCGGGAAAACTCATAATCCAGAAAACTGAACGTTTCGCCGCTCAACTTGAGGATATCTTTGCTTCGGTTGGTTTCCTTGGCGTATGCCTCCCAGGTCTCGCATTCGTCGGGCTTGGCGCAGAAAACGATCCCGCCGTATCCGAGCTCGAGAAAGCGAATTGCGATACTCCGGAGAGGACCAGATGATTTGCCGCTACCGGTCATGCCGAAGCAAATCAATCCAGTCGAGGCATCGCGCGTCGTCCAGGAATTACCTTCAAAACTGATGATTTCCGTATCAAGAATCGACATCAGCGTACCACCAGAATATAGAAGTAAAATACCCCCAGTCCGGCGAAAATCGATAAGCATCCGAGGACACATATCATGAGCAGCCGGGTCAGGAGTTTTTCGCGATGCAGGGCAATCAGCCGCCGGAACTGCGAGCGTCCGATTATCTGCTGGCGATTGACGATCTCCAACATTTTATTCTGATTCGTATTGCATAATTTCTCCAATCTGGACAGCATCATTTCATTCATCTGCTGGTTCTGAAAGTTCATCTTTTCCAAAACCCGCATGGCGATTTCAAGTTCAAAAATGATGGCGTACACAATATCGTCCTCAAGGCCGGCATCCTGGTATTTGGCCATCAATTCGATGATTTTCGCCCGTGGGCCTTCCGCCGCCACGACCGCGGCCACCGCGGCGTCGCGCAAACTGAATTCTTTTTCTTCACTCATATTTATAATTCCTGAAAAAGCCCGGTCAAAGCCGGGCATAGGGTTTGAGATTACCGGGATATGGCCGGGGATTTGTTGTTCTTATTCTGGGACTTTCCCTTCGAAGGCTCCGGTGCTTTCCGACCTTTTTCCGCGACATCCTGTTCCTTGATTTTGGCCTTTTCGATCAGGTTGAGAAACTGGCCGCGATTCAGATTTTTCTTCTCATCGTCGCTCATTTGCGGAAGAAAACCCTGGGCGATTTTGTTTTCCAAAATCCGAATCTGGTTGGTTCCGACCGGATCGTTGTTGGTGGCGTCTTTGATGATGGCATCAGCCTGCCTGCCGGTGACATTCTGCGGAACTTCCTGGATTTTTCCCTTCTCCCGAAGGTCCTCCAGTACCTTCATCTGCGAATCGGAAGCCGGATATTCCCGGCCGGAAAAATCGGGCTGCTTCTCCTTCGGCAGATCGCCTTTGCCGACCTGGACCAGTACCGAGGCCTCGCCGCGTTTCAAATTGGCGAAAACATCCGGCGGGACGTAATCCAGCTTGCCTTCATTGACGAATTGGGAGATGGCCTTTTTCTGAACTCTTGTCGCCGGAGCTTCATCCAGACGCTTGGCCGCCTGCTCGAACGTCATCGCGTCGAGTTCCTTCTGCGAAATTTCCGGGATTTCCTTCTGCTCCGAAAGTTCTTTCAGCACCGTCTTCTGATTCTCGGTCGCGGGCCCATTGGGATCGCGTTCGGTCCGGGGCCCCTTGAACACTTCATCGAGCTTGCGGCTGGCTTCCCCCATGGTGAGATTCGCCATATCCATCGGCTCGATCCGCTTTGAATCCATCAGCTTCTGAAGCTGCTCTTTTTGAGCGGGAGAAGCGGGCCTGTTTTCAAGGATTTTCCCGGCCTGCAGCATATTCAAGCCATCGATTTCCTTTTCTCCGATCACCGGAGCATGAATGACTTTGGCGAGATCTTTGATAGTGATATGGCCGGCTTCGATTTCGGATTTTATCAAATCGAGCTGTTTTTCCGTGGCGGGCATCCGGGCGCGAGCGTTGTCGATTTTCTGCCGCCCTTCCTCATCGGACATGGTACTCCACTTGCCCAGCGGAATATGAGGAATTTTTTCCAGCTGGACAAGACGCCGCAGTTCCCTCTTGGTTTCGTCGGTCATCGGATTGGCTGGCAGTTCCTTCGAGAACTCCATTTTCGGCGCGCGGTCGATGAACATCGTTGCTTCCATCTTGGAAATGACATTGATATCAACCTTCGCCGGGTCCAACCTGTCCTCGGCGAACATATCGCGGATCAGGTTGAGCTGCTTTTCGGAAGGCTGCTCATCATAGGTCCTGACCAGTTCCTGTGCCTTGGACAAAGACATATTTCTCCATTCTTCCTGCGACTGGCGCGGCATGCCTTTATTGCCGAGCCGCCCCATCATTTTTTTGTAATCTTCTACTGTGGGTTCAAACATTTTTTCATTTCCTTTCTGTTGTTTTGTTTTTGGGAGCGAATTTTTAAATGAAGCCTTTATCAGGGCCTCATCATACATGACTCCGGCCGACGCGAACTGATTTCTCAATTCATTCATTTCCAATGCATTGGGTGCTTCACTTCGGAACAGTTTCATCCAGTCGCCCGGATTATTCTGGTCCGGCAGCAAAGGGATTTTGGCGATGAATTTTCCGGCAATCTCCGGGTTCAAGTTCCGCCAGTCATGCAGAGCCATCGGCGCGGCAATTCCTGCACGCACGACCGTCTGAATCAGCTTCGATTGAAATTTCAATCGGGCATCATTCATGTTCCGGCCGAAATCATTTCGAAACGCCAGTTCCGGATTGACTTTTTTGACTTCAATTTCCCAGTTTTTGAACGCGCGCTTCAAGGGAGCAAATGTATGCTGATGCTTCTTGTCCAGATCGCCGGCGTCGGCATAGTCAACATCCTGCTTGAAATAGTCCAGCCACGCCATGCCCCCGGTTGTTTCGATATACTTGTGGACGAGTTTATCCTCCATGCCCGGGTGAGTGTCGAAATACTTTCTGATCTGTTTGTCCAGAGTCGATGTGCCTGTCCGGATGACCTTCTGTGTCTTTACATATCCGGTAGCATGCAGAATCTCTTCAACTCCGAATTCCTCCTCGAAATCATCACTTCTGGCATCTTCCTGCTGGAGCGATGAATTATATTCGGCGGCCACGCCCATGTAGACGTCTTTCAGATAAAATTCATCGACATTGATAAATTTCTCATGCAGAAAACCGTCTTCCATATCGAATATCAGTGTCGCCTGTGTCAGCGACGGCAAGCAATTGATAATCCGCTCCACTTCGTTACTTGTAATCGTTTCGAAATCAACCGGCTCGACAAAACCAGCCGAAACAAGGCGCGACAATAAATCGAATTGCCGCTCCTGCAGCGCTCGGTTGTTATATTCGAAATTCTCCCCGAATTCCGCCGAAAATCCTTTCGCGATTCTTTCCGGCTCCAGCTCGATTCCCCATCTGGCGAACATGTCGCAGACTTCGCCCGGGTCCACCATGTCAAAATCATTTCTCAGGTAAACCATCCAGGCTTCCGGCGAATACTCCCGGCTGGCCTGATAGTCGATATCATCCCTGATGTCGCGTTTACCCAATGCCTGGAAGATCTGCCGCTGCAGCCCCTCCAGCGATATATCATAACACGATACCTGCCGGGATTCCCCGTCCGCGTCTTTCAGTTCGAATTGATACGCATGCACCGTCGGGAGCTTAACCACGATATCTTCAAGTTTCTCCGGGTTCATGGAACCGAGTTCGACCGGTGGAGTCGCCCCCATTGCGACCAGTCGCAACAGCAGATCTTCTTCGTAAAAATTCAACGGGGAGTTCGCCATACCAGCCTCACTGCTTCGGTTCTTCGACAGTCGGCGGCGTCCAGATGACGTCAAACAGTTTCACCACTTTCTCGAAAGCAGTTCTCACACGGGTTCTATCCATGAAATCGAACTGTTTGATCTCCGTTTGTTTCGTCGCCACCTGACCGAATGTCGTATGATGATCTTTCAGCCTTCTCGAATAACGACGCCCGAAATCCGGCAGTTCGATCACCAGATTTGCATCCGGCCCGGTCTCCAGACTGTCGCCCAAAGTATCCTCGTAACTGTCAAAAACATTCCCATAATAATTATTCTTGATAATCAGAAACCGCAGTTTTTTCTCTTTGATGTCCTGCGTAAAGCGGGCAATCCAGCGAGACAGGGTGTATACACTGTCAGGATCCGACGTGACACATCCGACGATGTAGATTTTGATCCCCTGCGCCCGGATATAGTCAAACGGAAATGCTTCCAGCCATTCCAGCGTGTAATGGGTTGTGCCTGCCTTCATATCGACGATATAGACATTCCGCGATTTATCCTTCGATTCGCTTTCCGTGCGAACAATATCATTCACCACGAAATCCAGCGGATAATCCATATCGGTCTCATCGCTGAGCATTTTTACCGCTTCCACCCGGCAGTCCTTTGCCGGGTGGAGATAAACGTTCTTCAACGATTCATTTTCATTGTCGCAGTCATACAGAACCACTTGCGACTTTCTGAGCAATGCGACGTCGGCCAGAAAAGTGGCGGTCAGCGTCTTGCCGATTCCGCCCTTTGTTCCTGCTGTTATAAACAATAATGACATATCTATTTCCTCCTGCTGATTTTACGTTTCATTACGTGTTCGTCTCCGTTCCGGATGATCGTTTCCGCATCCTGGAAAGAGAGGATTTTAAGTTCGTTTTCCGGAATATATTCGATGAGTTTTTCCCTCATCATGACCCGAATCCGTTTACACTGCCGTTGAGTGCAGCTCCGGGCCCCTCTGTAATCTGGTTTATTTCCCATCCAATAACACCTCTCGCCTTCGTCATTACTCATCGATTTCAGCTCTTCCACTGAAATATCCAAATGCCCCTTATCGATCAAGTCAACCAGCGATTCGGCAAGTCCTTCATCCAGGGGCGCGTTCGTTTCCCGGGATATCTTTGCCGGATCGTTGCTGTTCAATTTATTGAGTTTTTCGTGCTTATTTTGATTAATGCTTTTCATTGTATTTTCTCTCCCTGATGAGAATTTGGAATAATTTGAGTTACTGCAAAGACGTACGAAGAATGTCTCGGAGGGTCTCTGATTTTCCGGAGTTTGGTCATTCAGCCTCCGGCGGCAAAACGATGGTCCGGAGCATCATGGTGTTCAGGGCGATGATTTCGGTCTGTTTGACCAGGATTTCGCGCTGGGCTTTCTGCTCGTTTGCGGTGTCCTGGGTGCGGGCGATCAGGGCGAAGATCGCCAGCGTCAGCAGAAAGAGCCACAACAGTAACGACCATTTGAAGCAGTTATTTTTCATTGGGGAGCTCCCGGTCGCGTTTGAGCTGGAGTTTCATGACTTCGTTCTCTTTCTGGAGCTTGCGGACATCGCCTTCGAGCTTGCGGATGACCTCGGAGGATTTGGCGATATTGTCCGAGACTGTGCCGTATTTTCTGGTCATGTCGTCCAGTTTTTCGCGAAACACCGAAGATTGTTCCTCCTCAGTGGCCCGCAGCTCGATGAGTTGATCGACTTTGTTTTTGGCATCCTGCATGTCGCGGGCGGCGAGCGTGAGCTGGCCGGTCAGGGCATCGGCGTAGCGTTCCTGGCGCTGCTTCTGGGCGAGCATTACCGGATTGGCGTCCGGCTGCGGCATCAGGTTCCACTGCGGCATCTGCTCGACACGGTAGATGGTGTGCTGTTCGTGCATGACCGTCCGATTCGCCGGATCAATGTAACGTCCTACCGCGTAGGCGCGGACCTGTGAATCGTACAGCATTTTTTCCTGGCTGTCGCCGGGGATGGTGCTGGCGGCAACGAATACCGGCACATGAGCGAATTCCTGCGGCTTTGGCGGTTCCTCTTTGGTCTTGCAGCCGGCGATGCCGAGGGCGATGGATACGGATGCGATGGCGATGATGGATTTTTTAAGCATAAGTTGTTTCTCCTTTAGGATTTCGCCTTTGGCGACCAGCACTTCCGACGCTGGACCCCGTCCGGCTAAGCAGCCGGTGGCGAGTTATTTTTTATTTTGAAAATGAGTTAAGGACGTTGCGGTGGGACTGTCGGGGCTGTTCGCCTTGAATCTTCTGTTCTTCGAGCTTGTTGAGCAGGGTATCGGCAATTTTGGCATCGTCGAGGTTGATGACCTGCTGAACAAACAGATAGAATTCCGTGCCGGCCGCCACCCGGATATAATACGATTCCTTGGCGATCATCTGCGAGACATCCTGCAGCATGACCTGAGCCAGCGTTTCCGTACCGCGTGCAATTGCGCTTTTCGTAGTGCCGTCCTGCGTGGAAACCGTCACCCCGGAGTCCGAGTAGACCTCGGTCGTCTGATATCCTTGTGCCACCCCCTGCGCGAACGCCAGCGTGTACATCATGAATTTACTGAGGTTTTCATTGGAAATGACCTGACCTGGAATACCGGCACTCATATCGCTGATTGTCGCCAGTATCGGGTTGTCCGGATAAGTCGATTTCTCGAGCGCAATTCCTTTCAATTGCAGCTCGAAACCGACCATATTACTGGTGGTCTGCCAGACCAACACAAAGTTGTTGCCGGTCACCAAACGGTTGCGTACCGGCTTCGAGCCGTCGACTGTTCCGTGCACCTCGGTTCCGGCGGGAATAATCAGCTTTTTCTCACCATGATTGTTGATCCACCAGAGGTCTTCAGTGACAACCGCGATCAGCGGTGTCTGGGTATTGCCGGACTCGACGGTATTGATCATTTTGCACGAAATCATCCGCCCATACGGCGCGAAACGCTCCGAAACGAATACGTTATTTGCGGACGAATTCTCGCCATCGATAATGGTGATTGTCGGGCCGGATGACGGGGCCGTGCTACGTACCGTGGTCCTGAAATCGGCATTCTTTGAACGCTCGATCGGCGGACGCGGCGCGGTCGGCGGTTGAACCGTCTTGCCATCGCTGATTACGCCCGGATTTTTCTTCTCGACGACATTCTGCGTACCGGACTGCTTGCCGCTTTGGATCGGCTTGGCGGTACCGGGGATTTCGTAAGTACCTTCGGTACGCTTTTCCTGGTCGCCGGCTTCCAGTTTTCCGGCGTCATCACGCATCAGGAACGGAATGGCCGCCAATACCAGAATGACGATCGCGATCAGGAATGCGATGGACTTGCCCATCGGACTCCGTAATTTCTTAGTGATTTCGCGTAAATTCATTCCTCAATCTCCCCTTCAAAAAGATCATCGCACCGGACCGTGTCCGGGCTCGGTCCAGCGGAGACGCGCTGGTCGCCCGCAGGACGAAATCCCTCCTCCATGTATTTGGCCGTAACTCCGATGATGAAGTCATTGTCCGGAGCGAGGTTATTACGCCCGCCAGCCGTAGTGCCGGTAATGGTGAAAAAGGCCCAGGTCGCCGATTTTGGGGGCATTATGCCGCTGGCGTCTGCAGCGCTCATGGGATGGTGTTTGCCGGCAACCTGAGCGGAAAAACTGAACTTATCGTAAAGAATCTCTTCACCCGTGGGATTGTGCATCAGCAGCTTGAAAACCAGCGTATCCTCGGTATTATAACGAATAACTTCCTTCAGTTCGATTTTGAACTTGGTGAAGTCGAAAATCCGGTGATTTTTTGCCCGCACGGAATCGCGCAATTCATGCGGATAGCGCTGAAACATCAGGTCATAAGCCTTCGACATATCGATCAGCGACAACAGCCGGGCCGGAGTAACTTTGCCACCGCTCAATGTCTTGCCGCCACCGCCCGTGCCGGTGAAGTTGACTGCCGAATACGCTTCCTTTTCATCATGAACCAGATGCAGAATATAAGTTTTCCGATTGTAAACCACCGTCAGAGTACCGGAAACGCCGGGCTTCAAGGCAACCAGATTGAAATAATAACTGCCCGCCTTGGCTGCGATCAGGAAATCCCCGGAGTTGTCGGTCGCGACGTTCACGCCAGCGATTTTGGAAATTTCCGAGGGGAAAGTAACGGTCGTTACGCCGTCGTCTTTTTTGACTTTGACGGTATAAATTTCACCCTGCGTGAGCTGGAACTCCCGGAACTGGTTCATTTTTTCGACCGGCCCGGATGCGAAGCATACAGCCATCCCGCTGATGGCGAACAAAACAGACAACATTTTGATTTTAAACATATTAACTCTCCTTATGGTTTGATTTCTTCTTGGGTGTAGGTGATGTCGGTGACCACGAACGGGTAAACCGCGTTTTTCGCCAGATCGTAGTTGGTGGCCAGGCTCATCGCCGCCTCGAATTTCACAGCGTACGTGCCGCGCTCGCCGCCTTGCACGAACGACCGGATAAGCTGTCCCTCGATCCGCACGAAAGACTTGCGGCTGTCCGCCTGCAGGACTTTGATGTTTAGAATTTCAACCTTCTGATGGATTTCGTTGCTGCCGAACTGGACGAATTCAGCGCGCAGCTGGTCCAGTGCTTTCTGGCGTGCTTTGCCGACGTACATTTCGTCGAACAGCACCGCCCGGTCGAGGCCGTTCGGATTGCGCATCAGGAAGGCATCCGTCGCGAGACGTGCTGTGTACTCGTAAAGCTGGACCAGCTTTTCCTTGTCGGCGTATTCCGTAATATGGTACGAATGCCGACCGTCGATGACGATCAGGCGGTTGTTGTCGCGAAGCTGGTACATCATCACCGGCGTCAGAAACGACAGCGGGATATAGGCCAGCATCAGCCTCGATAACAGCTTGTTTTTACTTTTGTAACTGGGGTCATTCATTTTCCGTTTCCTCCTCATAATATTTCATTCCGGCCACCTTGAACGGCAGCTCGTAATTGTTTTCCGTGCGTTCCAGGCGCATCATCAGGGCAAAATCTCGCATCTGTGCATACGGATGTCCGAAATACATGCCGTTACGCTTTAAAGTTCCTTTAACAAGGGCAAAATACTGACCATCTTTTTGGGAGTATTGCACTTCGCAGGAATCTATCTCCTGGAACAGTTGGCGTTCTTTGAACATCTCCTGAGTCGAGCTCAAATACGACTTCGCCTGACTCTGGCCGCGTTTAGTGAAAATCATCTCCAGTGGCCGCATATTCTGGTAATCATATCTCCTCGACAGAACCGCATAAGCTGCCCGCATAGCGATATCTTCCAGTACCAGCCCGGACTCCACCGAGGCAGAATTGCCGATATAAATATTGCGATCACGCCCGAGTATCAATACCCGGTCCGGCATCGACATGTATTTGTAGGCAAAAAATGCACCGATGACTATTGTAATGAAAACAACAATGTGATAAATTAGCCACAGGGAAATTAAGTTTCGTTGATGATTTACCAGATCATAAATCGTGAGGTTTTTATCTTTTATATTCATATAGCCTCCCGAAATGACCCGGCAGACATCGCGACCAGGCAAGTTTGTCTAGAATTTGAACTTAAACAAGGAGTGAACTCATGAAAAAATCTGTTCTTGCAACAATGATTCTTATCGCCATTTCTATCGGTTTTCTGACAACCGGCTGCGGTGAATCCAGCGAATCCAAGAAAAACATTGCCCGCCAAACTCAACTGATGGAAGAAGAAGCCGCCGCCAGAAAAAAAGCCGAAGAAGAAAAACAACGCGAAATAGAAGATGCCCGCAAATTCAAAGAAGATGTGGCCAATAAGCATAGAGAGCGCACTCAAAATACCTATGGAGATAAATGAAATCATTTAGAACCTCCATTTTTGCCATTTCGATCTGAAATAGTTTTTTTGATATTGCCCAAAGAAGAACCAAGTCCTTTTTCAGCGCCATGTCCGGCTTTTGCCAGCGACATTACATTCGCTGCTGTATTTAATGACATTGCCAAGGCATTTCCGATTCCGGCACCTCTGAACAGAGATAAGCAAGCCCAAGGAATGCCTACATACATAACAATACACAGCAGAACGAACACACAGCCGAAAGCAAATAAGGCACCCATCGCACCGGCAGCGACTATAACCATTCCCGGCGGATTCATGCTCAGCACCGCCAATGCTCCACCAACGCCGCCTGCGGCTCCCACACCAGCTACCGCGGCGGAAGCCAAACCCAAATGTTCCCATATTTGACATGTTATCCATACCAGGCATAAATCACCAAATAGCATACACAAGGGCATCATAATCAATCCAAAGGCCATAGTTAGAAAATTCACGGCGATACTTTTCGTTTCCGGGACAGTCATCATAGCAATAAATACTGGCGATAATGTTTTTAAAATCAAGAAAATACCGCACAAAACCAATATCATGATATCTCGGATAAAACTGCCAACCCAAATTGCACTGCCATAGAACAAGTTCGCTATTCCAGTTACTACCGAATCCAGAAATCCACCTTTGACTTCCATCCGCAAAAGCACGTTGACGATTTCTTCGACTCTCTTGCCGGCATCGCGACCCCATTCGAGCATGGCTTTGAACAGGTAATCGGCCATGGCAGGAAACACTACGATGAACACCACCGTCAGTAGTACCGCCATCATGTATTTTAGCCCAAAATATTCGCCGAACTGCGTATAGTTCCGGTAGACCGACAGCATGATGATCAGAAACGCGAACCCCATGCAAGCCAGGTACATCGTGTCCAGCGTGGACAGAATCACCTGTGCAATGTTGTTGAATGTTATTGATCCTGACATTATGCTCACCTGTTGATAAATGTGTCGATGAAATTACCTGAGAACGATCCCATGGTTTCGCGAGATTTCGCACCGGCTTCGTTCACTTTTTGAGCGTCGTAAATGGCCTGCGCATGCTCCAGCATTTCCTGGTCGCGAATGGAGTTTTCGAGATACATCTGCTGAGCGACCATCGCCGAATGCGCGGTTTGTGCCGCAAACATTTGGCCGAGCGTGTTCGACTGCCAGATGCCGTTCTTGTAAGTGGCGTGCTGCATCTCGTTCAGGTTTGAATTGCGGGCATTTAATTTCTGGTCCTCGCGGTTCAAGTCCTGCAGCTGCAGCAGGGCTTTCGGGCCCCATTCACTCATGAATTGACGGACGGCAATCGCGCCTTTCTGGGTATGCGCCAGGTCCCGCGAACTGTTGACATCGATTTCCGAGGCGGCGTAATCGACATTCCGGAGCATGTATTCGATGTCTGCCGTGCTCGCCACCGCGCCGTCGCTCATGTTCATCGCGGTCTTGGTGATGTTCAGCGCCGCCGTAATTTCGTGCTCGTTCCAGAAACGCGAATTCATGTAGGAAATGAGCTTGCTCGGGTCACCAATGCGGTTCGAAATATCCATGGCAGTATCGTAGACGTCGCTGACGGTCTGATAAGTGTCCTTCGCCACCTTCAGCGTATCGATGGACGTCCGCAGGATCTCGCCGGTCTTGCCGAGCTGGTCCATCTGGAAATCGAGGTCAAGCTGCTGATACAGTTCGTCCTGAATCGCCTTTACGGTATTATGGATGTAGCTGACGCTGTCATGCACCGCGAACTGCGCCCATGCCTGGCTGCCGCAGATACATATCAGTCCTATAATTAAATATTTACGCATAATAAACTCCTACTTTAAAACCGGAAACACGATGCTGTCCGGAACGTATTTCACGCCGTCATTCGGGTACTGGACCGGGAACTCGTAAACCTGCATTTGAAGCTGGTTTTCGCCGTCTTTTGCCTGATGAATCTTCTGGTAGGTCCAGTAGAGTTCCTTGGCCGAATTCGAGCGGCCAAGATCGTAACCGGCGCGATACTCTTTTGCCTTTTCATCCTTGAAATTGTTCTCAATGAACTGTCCGAGCAGAAACGCTCCGACCGTACCGGCACCTGCCGCCGCCATCTGGGTTCCAAGGCTCTCGCCGTCAGCGGCGTACATGCCGATCAAGCCGCCCGCCAGTCCCATGGCCGGCGATAACAGATCCGTCGCCGCCGTCCGGTTCATCTGCCCGGACGAGCACCCAAATATCATGACACAACCAATGACACTGCACAAATAAATTACTTTCTTCATAAATCCTCCAAATTCAGTTAAGGTTAATATTCAGGCTTTCCGTGGGACTGACCCGCAGGTCACGATTGTCGGACGGCACATCCTCATCACGTACCGACGGCAGGCCGTAAGTTCCACTGGAGCCATTGTTGAAACGCTGCTGATAAGCGATGTTGTTGATGGTCGAACGCAGATTTTCGAACTGGACATCCTGCTCGAATTTCAGCTTTTCCAGCCGGGAAACAAAATCACTGTCGAGCTGCGAAAGCAAGTTCCGGTGGGATTCATCCATTTCCGTGATCAGCTTGCGCAGGGCATCATCCCCGGTGATTTGCTCATCGCGCAGAGTATTGATAAACACCTGGACCAGCGCCTTGAAATCTTCCAAATCCTTGCGGAGCGAAGCATTTTCCGCCGCCGCCGTTTCCTGTGCTTCATTGAGCAGCGCCAGCAGACGCTTTTCCGTCTCGATCAGCTTTTCTTCCAACTGCTGAAGCAGCAGCTCCGATGACTTGCGGAGCGCGGCCAGTTCCGCCTTCAATTTCTCGATTTCCGCCTCGTGAACGGCGAATTCCGAATCGTCGTTGCGGATTTTGATGGCGAATTGGATATCCGTCAATTCATTGCGCAACACCAGCAGCTCATTGAGCTTACGCTCACGCAGCTCCTGTTTGGCAGTTGCGTCGCGGCCCAGAGCTTCGAGGTCTCGGATTTCCAGATCGAGGTCGGCAATTTCCGTTTCCTTGTCCTGAATCGCACGCGTATATTCCTTCTCCAGGTCGGCCAGCTTTTCATCGGAATAGACCGCATAGCGAATCCGGTTCTCGAGGTTTTTCAGGCGCTCAGTGACCGCTTTGTCCAGCATGGTAATCTGCATCTGAAGATCATCCATGGCCAGCATGACTTCCTGCTGATACGCCACGAATTCTTTCTTGCGGGCTTCAAGCTCCAAATAGATTTTCTTGACCTCGCTGTCCAGTTTGTCGACGGTCGCGTCGATTTCCGAGCGGAGCGCCGCAACATCTTTATCGTGCTGGGCTTTCAGTGTATCCGCTTCCGCCTGGATTTTATCGATATCGGTATTGATAGCCGCAACATCATCTTTATGAAGTTTTTCCAGCGCTGCAAGTTCTTTATTTAGGGCCTCCATGTCTTTTTCATGAGTGACCCGAATCACTTCCAGGCGAGCGTAATAATCGGCTTGCTTTTCCCGCAGTTCAGAAATCTTGTCGTAGAGATCCTTGTCGGCCTGCTCCAGCTTATTGACCTCGGATTCCAGCTTGGCTTCCACGGATGCGAGCTTATTTTTCAGCTCCAGCGTATCTTCCCGATGTTTGTTTTCCAGAGCCACGATATCCAGCCGCAAATCCGCTACTGCCGTATTGATTTTGTCCGTCAGCGCAGCCGTTTTTTCGGTAATCTGCTTCTGCAAATCCGCCACGTCGCGAGTATGATTCGTCGACTGACTATTGAGTTGGTTCTGCAGGTCAATCTGTGTTAAACGCAATGTATCAATCTGTGATTTCAGCGATGCATCGCCGGCCTGATAATCCTTCGTCAATTGGGTGATCAGGTTATTGATTCGCGTCAACTCGGTATTGATATGCGAAACTTCCGTCGCGTATTTGGAATCGACATTGCTGATGCTCTGTTCCAGCCTCCGGACATCGGCCTGGTGCTCCGTCTGAATCTGCAAGGTCTTGGCATCGATTTGCGACTGAATCGCCGAAATATCGTTTCGGTGCTGCATCTCGGCGATATTCACTTGATTCTGCAACGCATTGTGCTGGCTGGTCAATGCATCGATCTGAGATTTCAATGCCTGGTCGCCGCTCAGGAAACGCGATTCCAGCGACTTCAAATCCTGCTCAATTTTCGTGATGTCCGATTTGATTCGCGATACTTCCGTTGCATACTTACTGTCGAGATTGCTGATCTGTAAATTCAACATCTGGACATCCTTTTCGAAGGCGATTTTAATCGTCTCAAGCTGCGCCAGATATTCGGCCTGCTGGCGTTCCAGACGCGCCAGATTGTACTGCAAATCCGTGATCAGCTCCGTAATCTGCCGCTCATGGTCCTCGATCCGGCGAATCAAAGCCGCCTGGTCCGCGTCGTGCTTATTCAGGGCGTCGTTGAGACCTTTTTTGAGGCCATCGATTTCGGCCTGCATCTCAGCGGCCTTGGTCTTCAGCTCGCCTTCGAGTTCCTTGCGGAGATCGTCGATGGTTTTATTGATGTCGATCTGCAGCCGGGTCACGTCTTCGCCTTGCTGGTCCCAGTCGATGATCTGAACTGAGGTCATGTAGCCACGGTCGTCGGCGGTTCCGGTACCCTGTTCGCGGAATTTATAGGTGCCGGCTTTCAGCACGGTCGTGATGATGACCGAGGTGCTCCCGTGCTTGTTATCGCTGCTGTCGTCGTCCGATTCCGTGGCCTGGGATGCAATGATATTTCCGCTCGGATCAGTGATATTGATCCGGCAGACGCACCGGTTCGCATAGCGATACGCGGTACACATAAAGCTGGCCGTGTGCCCGACGTACTCCTGCGGAATGGTGTAATTGATTTCCTTCTGTTGCGTGTTCACTTCCCAATGATCCCAGGAATAGATCACCACCACGGCATTCATATGCTGGAATACCACTAGAAAAAACAGTAACATAAATACTTTTTTCAACATATAATTTGTTCTCCTTTAATCCGTTTTTTGAGTTCAATTTTGGCATCCAACACCAAGTCTTTGACCTGTTTGGAGCCAATCTTTTCGATCTTGTCCAGAATCTTGAAAGACGTATGAGTTTCATACAACAGCTCGCTGGCCTCGATGATCCGTTGCGCATAGGGTATCCCCTGGTTACGCTTCATGATCTCCTGCAGACGACTGTGTAAATCACCGGAAGTCGCCGATGCGGCGAGAAGCACCGGACTGGCGTAGTTCCGGCCGACACCGACGATCGGATGTCCGACCCGCTGCGCGTACAGCAGGAAGCTTGAATATCGGTTATTCGGCGGCAGGTGCTCCGGCGACGGAAAATTCATGATATTCCGAATCGCCTCGTCCGATAACGGGATATAATTGGTGATCAGTTTCAGCTCGGCAGCATCCGTGTTTTTCAGAAAAATGAACATCTTGCTCTGCGTCATGATGATCTGTCCCACGCCCGATTCCGTCAACTGCGCGATCGACTGCGTGATCGAGGTCACTACGCAATTAAACTTGCGGAACTGCGCATAGAATTGCTTGACGATTTCCGCAGAACCGGGTATCATGGCCAGAAATCTTGCCAGTTCCTCAAACAGGTAAAATTTCCTGCTCGCACGTGGCATATTGATGATCTGATTTTTGACCAGATTGCAAATCGTAACGCCAACCAGGCTTTTCAAGGTGTCACTGCTCTGCGACAACTTTCCAAGCTCAATATGAATCCATTTCTTGCTCAAATCAATGCTGGTTTCTCCGTCGAACAGGCATCCCTTGCCGCTCTCGATGGAATACACCGCCAAGCGCGTGGCGATCCGGTTGGTTTCCGCACGCTCCAAATGCGAAAAGGTATTTTCCCGGATCGCTTCCACCAGTTGGCTGTGATAAGGCATATCGCCTTTTCCCATGAACGCATACGAAATATTTCGCAGTTCCTCCGGGTCCTCGATGATGCAGTCATTGATCGTCACTTTATCGAACCCGTAGTAAATGTCCCATATTTCCTGCTCAAAGTCATCGAGATGTTCTTTCAGCAGCAGTTCTTTCAACATGAGATAAGCGTCGAGGATGGTGTTCTGATCCAACGGCAGCTTATCGATTATTTTTTGCACGGTCAACGTAATCCGCGCAGCCTCTTCTAATTGGGACCGGTGACGATTCCGCCATTCCATATAGGAATCGCTGTATACGGCATTTACGAATGGCGTAAGAATCGCTATAACATCCTGAAGTTTCTCTAGCGTGTTTGATGCTCCGCACATCGCGGTCAAAAACGTAGTGACGAATTCGATCTGCCCCGGCATCAGCGGCAAGCCACCCGTGTCAAAATAATTCAGCGTCAAATTGGCGCTGGGGTCGATCACGATGTACTGCGCTTCGTCGCCGTAAATCTGCGTCAGGTTGTAATAACTGCCACCTTCCTCGATGATCACGATTTTATCAAACTCATCGTATGCCTGCGACAACATCGACACAAAATTCACCGACTTGCCGGCGCCAGTCTGCCCCAGGCACAGCGTATGCTGGGGCGTATTGCCGTCGAAAAACGACATCGTCATCAGGTTGCCGTGATCGCCGTTGAACATGATATTACCGTCAGCACCTTTGCCGACAAATGAGCTCGAAAACGGCAGCATCGCCGCCAATGGCCGGTGCATACAATCTAACGCCGCGTCCGGTTTCTTGTAGAAAAGATTTCCCGGCAGCGTCTTCATGAAATTATGCAGTGCCTGAGCACCCAACTCATAGGAATCCAGCGAGGTAAACATCGAAGTCGCCGCTTGCTTCAGGATCGTGCTGTCGCTTTGCAGCGCCTGTAAATCCTTGTTCCAGGTGTGCACGACATACTCCATGCGGAACGGCGAATCTTCGCCCTTGCCGAGGCGATAAATATGTTCGGTCAATTCATCCAACCCGGCGCTGGCGGCGATCTCGCCTTCCTCCTCAAGCAAATCCGCCCGTACCCGCTTCCAGTGCTTCTGTTTCTGCTCAATGACTTTCTCCGTGTCCAACGGCTCGATGTTCACTGCGATGGTCAGATTCTGAATGTCGTTATCCAGCAGTTTATTGCCAAAAAACGGATACATTTCCGTCATCGGAAAATCGTGCAGAGTAAAAACATTATGGAAGTATCCATCCGAGGTAAAACTGACCGAACCAGTAGTCGCGATTTCGCCGGAAAATTCACACCGGTAAGCGGAATCCAAATCGGGAACGAAGCTCTTTTCGTAGTTGATATCCAGCTCGTAGGACGACTTGTTGACCGCGCGGTAGAATTCTTTGTATAATTCGGAATGATTCAGGGGATGGACGGGCAAATTCAGAAAATGACTCAGGTTTGAAGAGTCTGTTGCAAAAGTACCCACTATTTCTCTCTCAAAATTAGCGTTTCTGCATTCCGAAAAATAGTCACCCGCAACACATTTCAGCCCTTTACTCAAATATACATAAATATATTCGCGTGTCAAATGGCAATCTATACTTTTTGAGTATTTTTTTAGGGTAACTTCTTTTCGTATATATTTAGCCCATTCATTATCATGACGTTCCGTAAAATCTTCATAGCTTTGCAGAATATCTCTATAATCGTTATCCCTCGTGTAGCGAATCTGGATACGCTTACTTTTATCCTGTGAAGCCAGCCATCCGGACAACCGGATGAACAGATCATTCTTTAATCCATTGCCGGCATTTTTCAGGTTCGGAACCTCGATCCGATACCCCTTGCTGACAAACCCTTTCTCATTCATTTCACCGTAAACGATGAAACTGTCGAGCGGATTTTCGGTCTTCACGATATAGGCGTTAGGAAACTGCATATGCACCTCCAGTCCGCCGCTTCGGCTTGCGCACGATATATCCGTTCTCCTTCATATCCAGATAGAACGAAAAATAGTACCGCGGTTTGTTGCTGACGAATTTCCGGATAAACACGGCGGCGATTACCGGCGGCACGATCATCGCAAGCCCAGCGACCAGGATGTGGACCGAATACAGCACCATGGCCGACAGCACACCCACGCTCAATCCTCCGAAGAAAATATAAACGCTGTTACCGCGCACCCGGAATCCGAATAATTTGACCACGGACATGACCGTCTGGCCTGGATTTTTTTCAATTGTAATCAATGTTTCTTCCATAATCACGCTCAAAGTGCTGCCTGGAAATCAAGACTGATCCCAAGTACATTCTTGAAAATATAATAGACTACCGCCAGAAAAACCGGGATCAGCACCCCGGCCGCCACGGTCATTTTCCCCTTGCCGGAATCCTGACTCATCTGGTACCCGCCGACGCCGATCAGAATCAGCGACGTCAGCATGATCATCCCGATGATGAAGTACCCGACATATCCCAACCCGCTCTCCAAAGTGACATTTTTCACCGCTGCATCCGCCCGGGCACTCATCCCCAGCACCACGCAGTATATGAAAAACGCCTTCGCCTTTTTCGTACCCATCTCAAAATATCTCATTACAATTCCACCTCCTTCTTTTTAATTTTTTCTTAAAAATCAATATAAATTTCTGATAATGCTATTGATTTTACGCTTGAATGCAATTATAATATATCAATATACGAGATCACTGATATTGGCATTATTATAATCTAATCGCGTTCATTTGTCAATGCATTTAATCAAAAAATACGGAAAATTTTTTTTTAATGCGGATATAACGCCAAACAGAAGGAGAGAAATTTCATGATTAATTCAACAATAGACCAGCTAAATGGACTACCCGATTACTTGAAGACGCAGATAATCGGGCAGGACAAAACATTGACCGCCCTGGCATCCACGATAAAGTTCGGCTGTATCCGGCTGAATCCGCGGAACCGGCCTCGCGGGACACTGTTTTTACTGGGGCCGACAGGGGTTGGCAAAACCGAATCGATTCGGGCAGTCTGTGAGTACATTTACGGCGATCCGGATTCCAATCTGCTGCGACTGGATATGTCGGAATTTTCCCGGCAGGCCGGCGAGGAAGCCCTGATCAATCTGATTGGAGCACCAGGAGGGAAGACCGTCGGTCGTCTTGGTAAATTCCTGCGTACGCATGAAGAAGGCATCATCCTGTACGACGAAATCGAAAAATCACATCCGCTGATTTTCACAATCATGCTCCAGCAGCTTGACGCTGCACGCATTACCTTGAGCGATAACACGACCCACGACCTGAGTAGATTCTTTATCGTGGCTACCAGTAATATTGGCGCACATACATTTCAGAATATCAAACACCTGAGCGAACGAAGGTTGCAGCAGAATCTGGAAATGCAGTTAAAAGAACGTTTTTCCCCGGAATTTGTCGCCCGCTTTGGTAAATTTGATCATGAAATCCTGGTTTTTCGACCATTGAAACCCGAACATTTGCGGCTGATTGCCAGAAAATTTTATCTTTCGATACTGCCCGGCTATCGGGAAAGCCATCAGATTACCATTCATGGCTTTACCGATGACGTGATCGAGGAAACCCTCCGCCACATCGACAACACCCGCAATGGAGCCCGCGAGCTCCGCAGTACCGTCGAGCGTAAAATCCGTACCTTTATGTACGAACTTCTCAGCCGGAGAATTTTCACCGCGATTGATGGTTATCTGGATATCGACCCGGCAAATCCCGAGAACCTGATGCTTGTTTCCACACCACCTCAAAACAGGAGAACGCACTTATGTCACTGATAGATCGCACATTAACCGGATATCGATATTCGGATGAAATTGAAAAATTCCTGAATATTTTCAAAGCCAAAACCTGCTGCCGGCAGCCGAGTATATCGTCCTTTGATGAATTATACGGCATCCTGCCGCCGACCTCGATTCACTGGCTTAACCAGAAACATCCCGATGACAAATGGGGCGTGGAAGGGTCAATGTCACTGCGAAATGATTGGAATCAATTGAAGATAGATTTCTGGTACACCGGAAAACACTGGTACTGTTCCAATATTTCGATATTAAGCACTACTCTTGTCGCCAACCTTGAGCCGCCCCTGAATCGGGAGGAATATAAACAGATTCACACACTTTCCACCGAAATTCTGGAATTTCTCATGACGGGATTCAACAATCAGCTGCTCAGAAATATTGCAATTCGCAATTACATTTTTGAGCAGCAGGGAAAAACCGCTTCGGCAACGGAAAAAGATCTGCTGAGCGAAATCTTCATCAGTTTGCTCAGCATGAAACTGCGGGAAGATGAAGTTTTCAATCAGGACCTCTTTTGCAAGCGCGCCGAACGGCTCATCCGGCAAATTGCCGGTGAGCGTACCAAATATTGTTTTTCGCCAGGAACGATGGAACTGTCCGGAATCGCTGCCGCGCGTGGCAGTTATCTCCTGTCGGATAAACTCTATATGCCGATCAATCTGGTCTGGGGATTCCTGGCCAATGAAGCCGTCGTGCAGGAAAAACGGGATCCCGATAATCAACCGTATTATTATCTCGAGAATTATTTTCCGGACAAACCGATTGAAATTTCTCAGTTGCATCCGGCCGGGCCGAACGATAAAACCGAAGTCGTCTTTTATCGGAATCACGATTCGTATAAACAGGTTTTCCCGGATTATGAAACGGCACTTTCATTTCATCGCATCGCAAAAGAAATCACTCAAAAAATCGGAGAAAGAATATGACCGCCTATCAAAAACTTATCGGCCAATTTCAGCGAAATGTCTCGCTGAAAAAGGCACAAGACGGCTTCGAATCATCGACGCTTCGCCATTCAATCATCGATGTAGTCAGCCAACTCGACCTGCCGGCTGAACCGCCTGCCGAAATATATTCCAAACTAAAGCCCGAGGACAAGATACGGATCGGCTATCTTTCTCAATGCTGCCAGGCCGGCGCCAATGCCTGCGTTGAATTACTCAGGCAGAATTTTGCCTTTAAAGAGAAATGCTGTTACCACGAATATGCCCTGGCCGGGGCTGCCGAGATCGGCAGTGAAATCGGTCTCGAATATGGCCGAGCACTATATCCCGAACTTCAAAAAATGCGTGACCAGGGAATCAAGCATAAAAAGCTGGTTGCCGAACCGGAAAAATCGGCGGGTAGCTACGGGTTTTCCGTTTTCATCTACAAAGATTATTATGACCTGGAGGATATACAATTCCAGCCGGTCCTGCCGCAAACCGAACTGACCTATGATATGACCAATGAACGATATATTGAATTCCATTCATTCCCGGACCGCGATCAGGCTGATGCCGCTCACCGGAAATGGCAAAATTATATACAAGGCAAGGCGTCCACGCCGCCGGTGAAATATGGTTTCGAAATTATTTCTGACCCGATTGAAGGCACAAAGATTTATCCGGTAATGTCTGTGGATATTTCTGTCCAGGAATCCAGCCGCCCTGACCGGGAATTTCGTGTGTTTGCAACATTTAATGAAGCCATCGAACAAAACCGGATTGCCAATAATAATCCTCTTAGAAAGGCCTCGAAAAGTCATTCAAAGCAAAAAGATAAAAAGCATCGCTCCAAACCACATCAACCGTCAAAACCTCCAGTGGGCCGAGTAAAATCCGAGCATCCGCCAAAGAAAAAAAGTAACGCTAAATCATTTGGTATATCCGGCAAGTGATTTGAACGGGCTTTTTGAATCTGTCCGGTTGACGTCGCGACCGGACAGATTCTTAAAATTTTGAACACGGAGGAATTTATGAAAAGAATTGCATTGGTTATTATGCTCGCCGCGATCATGATCGCAGGCTGCGGAGAGTCCAAAGAGACTCGCGAGAATATTGCCCGCCAGACCCGTTTGCAGGAGGAAGCGGAGGCTCACCGGAAAAAGGCTGAAGAGGAAAAACAAAGGGCTATTGAGGAGCAGATTGAGTTCCAGAAGGAAGTAGCCCGGCAGTATGGCGAACGTATCAAAAAAACGTACGGAGATAAATGATTCATATGACCAGAGTAGAAATTATCACTGCCATGCAGGACCGGCAGATTCTGATGACCAAAGGTTTGCAGGACTCCATCATAAAGATGTCGGACCAGGAGCTTGCTGCCCGCTGGGCGGGTATTCAGCTTTTGGCCGAAAGCCACAAGCCCGGCAACCGGCCCGGCTGGATGGGCAAGCATTTCAGCAATCCCACGACCTTGCATGCCGGTCAAAAAGAGCTGAAGCGTAAAGCCCAGGTGGAGGCCAAGCAGCAGGAGTTGCTCAAAAGGAGGCGCAATGCGACTATCATCGAGGCGGAATTGAGCAGGGAAAAGATGAAATTCTGGCATCGTTGTTCCACCAAACGCAAGCTGCTCGAAAAGCATCTGCCCAAAATGGATGAATGCTTCCAGGAGTTGATCCGCAAGAATTATTTGGACAAGAACTGCAACCTCGATACCTTGCCGGAAAAAGAAGCATTATTCTATTTCTGGTACCTGATCCCGCCTTTTGAGGCCGCCCGCGCCCCGCCGATATATATTCCATTTGAAAAAGCATCGTAATTTTTACCCGGAGATTCAGGAGTGAGCTTCGGGTTTATTTTTTTTATCATCAACAGCATAAGGGAAAATAAAACGGCAGGTTTTTACGAACGTTGGAAAATTAAACAGAGCGATGTAGCGTTTGAGCTCAATCGCGATTATACCCCGGAGGAAAATGAGATTATCCAGGCGGCGGAGGATTGCGGATATACCAAAATCAAGGTCACTGACGATGTGATCGAAGGCATCGATAAAGATGGCCGCCATTGTGTCATTGCGGAAAAATGAATCAGGAGGGAAGTCGGCACTCTGGCTTTCCCTCCAGTTTCCGCCCATGAATTTCAAAGATGCAGTGTTATTAGGAATTCAGGCTGTCTTTGAAGTCCTTACCCATCCGAAACTTAATGACTTTTCTGGCTGGTATGCAAATATCTACGCTGGGAACGTTCGGATTACGACCGATTCTCTGCTTACGCGTCGCCACTTCGAGCACTCCGAAATTGCGGAGCTCCACGTTACCGCCGTTCAATAATTCATTTTTAATTGCATCCAGGGTGAACTGTACTGCCGCAAGAGCATCCATTTGTGTGATATCCAATTTTTCCGCCATTTGAACGGCAATATCGCGTTTCGTCAAAGACATAATTTTTCTCCGGTTAAATAAATAGACTTACGGTTAATCTACCATGGAAACATCAGATTTTCAATGTGGTGGATCAATTCTTTTTGACTTGCGTTCGTTCGCTTCCGGCCTGCGGCTCACGCCTTGGCCTCGCTCTCGATCATGGAACGCAAGCCCAAAAGAAATAATAACCGCAGGAGGATCGTATGGATTTTGACAGTAAGTTGGCTTTGGAGCAATTGACCCGTTCGGACAGGCCGGTTGGGGTTCTAAAGCTTATGCTTGGAGCATCTCACGTTTACGCCGGGCCGGAGAAGGCGGAGTTTATCTTCGATTTGTGCCCGAAGGCCAATGTTTGCCGCATCGAATATAATCCGGATGACACCTACAAGATGACTTTTCTGAAAATTATCAAGCACTGCCTGGAGGAAGTGAAGGTTTTCGATGGGCTT
Organism: Victivallis vadensis; assembly: GCA_040391785.1. GTDB lineage: Bacteria > Verrucomicrobiota > Lentisphaeria > Victivallales > Victivallaceae > UBA5239. Next base: position 23,100 of record JBEBXH010000019.1, on the reverse strand, counting down.
TTCTGCGATAATCTGAAAAGTACGTTCGAAATATTCACCGGTCTGTGCCTGACGCCGCCTTTTCGCCTGAAATAAATGTGAGGTGATTATGCAATCTGAATTGCAGGAATTGGAGTTGGTTATTCCGTGCTCGAAAATCGATTTCGGGCTGCTGGTAAAGCAGCATCGGGAAATCAGTCACATCCGGTCGCGTGTTACGACTTCGCGGTCGAGGGATTACGATACGTTGTCTGGCGTGCTGCATCTGTATGATTATCTGGTTGATACGTATCTGGATGCGATCAACAACCTGGTGCTGATCCAGGACTATACACGGCATCAGCAGTATTTCGTGGTCAATGCCCTGTACTGCCGGAATTGGTCGGACCAGGAGGCATACGAGCAGGCTGTCCGGACGAAAAAAATCGGAGCGTCTAATTCAACCATCGGCTGTCCGTCAAAGCGATTTTCTGCTAACGACTGGGTGAATTTTCGCAAGCACGGCTTGAACGAACCATTTGAACTTAATTGAGGGAAGCATCATGTCAACAGAATTTGTTACAGATATTGAACCGGAAGTGATTGTTTTGAAGCGGGTGAACTGCTGTTTTTGCGGCGCATTTGAAAAACTTGAGACGTTTGAAATTGATGGCGAAAATATCCATCTTTGCCCCGCGTGCCGTGAGGATCATTTGAAAATTTGCTCTCACTGCGGAGAATCGCTGATCGATACGGAAAACGATTACACCACGGGCCGCGATGGCAATATTTATTGCGAGGGTTGCCGGGACGATCATCTCTCGTATTGCGAGCATTGCCAGGAATATTCGTCTTGCGATGACTTTGTCCGCATGGCCGATTTGGATGAATGGTGGTGTGATTCGTGTGCCGAACGTCACGCCTATCGCTGCGAGGAATGCGATAATTGGAGCTCAAGCAATCATGGTGATGACAATATCACTTTATGCGGCAGTTGCTACGAAGAATATTACTGCACTTGCGATGACTGCAACGATGTCATTCGCGGTACTAATGCCTTTTATCAGGATAATGGAACTTATTGTCAGCATTGCTACGATGAGAATCATTCGAGCGATATTCAGGATTACAGCTATGAGCCGGTGTTGAATTTTCAGTCCTCCGTCCATGACAACGAACCGGTGCTTGCGTATCTGGGATTTGAGCTTGAAGCCGGTGGATTGTCCGAATGCTGTGATCGCAGTAAAATTGTCGATGCCATTTCCGATGGTGAGAGAACTTTTTATCTGAAGGCGGACGGTTCCATCCCTGAATACGGTTTTGAGCTCGTATCGCATCCGATCACCCTCAAACGCCACAAAGAATTGAACTGGCAGTCTGTGCTTGAACGAATGTCCAGCGGCGGCATGCGCTCGCACGATCTGGGCGTGGAATCCTGCGGTCTGCACGTTCATGTGTCACGGAATTATCTGTCTCCGTACAAATGGCTGCTGATCGACTGGCTGATTTCCAAATATCAGGTGAAATTCGAGATTATCGCCCGCCGGCAGGAAACGCATTGGGCCACGTTCAAGAAAAACAACGGTCAGCCAGTGAAGGAAGTTTACGGCAAATCCAACGGATCGCGTTATCAGGCGGTGAATTTCGAGAATTTTCGTACGGTTGAATTCCGGCTGTTCCGTGGAACGTTGAAATATTCGACATTCATGGCGACGCTCGAGATTGTCGACGCGCTGGTGCATTGGGCCAAACGGGTCTCGATCAGCGATATTCTCGCCTCGAAAGATGCGTTCCGCAATTTCACGCAGTTCGTCACCGCCAACAGGGAACTCTACGTAAATGCCGTGAAATATCTCACCGAAAAACACCTTATTTAAAAGAACATGCCACCGGCCGCTTGGCCGGACGGGGTCCAGCGTCGGAAGCGCTGGTCGCCGCAGGCGAAATTAAAGGAAAATTTGACTATGTGCGTAGCAATCTACAAACCGCAAAACGTCCAAATTCCATCACTGGCAACACTTGAAAAATGCTGGATCGCGAACCCGGATGGCGCAGGATTCGCCATGCTCTCCGGCGATCAGAAATATGCGATCGAAATTCATAAAGGATACATGACCTGGAAAAATTTCGTTACAGCTTTTGAGAAATACCGACTGGCCGAATTTACCGGTGAATTGTTCCTGCATTTCCGCATCGCCACGCACGGCGGCATAAGCCCGGGGAACACGCATCCGTTCAGTTTCACGCAGGACGTGAAGCTGCTGCAGCACACCAATGTGTTGAGCAATTACGCCCTGATTCATAACGGCATATTGCCGATCAGGCCGGAGCTGAAGGGCATATCCGACACCATGGAATTATGCCGGCGGCTTGCCCAGAACGGTCTCTATCAGAACATTCCGGCCATTTTTAATCTGATCCAAGGCATGGCCGGTGACAACAAAATAGCGGTCATGACCGCAGAAAAAGTCCACCTGTTTGGCGACTGGGAAAATATCGACGGCGTGTTTTTCTCGAATACGCTATGGGATTGGCGAGGTTTTGAGCGTGATCTCTGCTTCATGTCGCCGACCACGAAAGAGCTTCGCAAGCTCAACAAAGGACTTTGCCCGTATTGTGATGGCATTGTCGAAAGAGATTACGAAATGTTTTACTGCTTCGACTGCGGCGAAACCTGGCAGGAAGCAGATTCGACCGATATCGATTTTTTTGAAACCATAGGAGATAAACAACATGAAAGCCATCTACATTGATTCGAAAAAGAGGAACGCAGAAGTAATCGATACGCCCGATAATCTGCAGAATTACAGGCGGTTACTGGATTGCAGCATGATTGATTTCGTTTCGCTGGGCAACGGGCACGATGTCATCGTTGATGACGAGGGATTATTCACTGCGGAAAGTTTTTTCTGCGTCAACCGCAGTGTACTCATGGCCGGAAACGGCCTGATCGTCGGGATCGATGAAGATCGTTGCATCGACTGTACGCTGAATCTGGATGAGCTGCAAATCCGCTATTTCGACCGAACTGAAGCGCTAGCCGAACTGCAATATCGCGAATCCATCGACAACAACTCAACCACCATTGAATAGAAATATGCCGCCGGGCGCTGCCCGGACGGGGTCCAGCGTCGGAAGCTCTGGTCGCCTAAAAGGCGAAAGCAGTTATCGATTCTCGTTCGACGGAAAACTGTGCCGTCGAACGATTTAGAAATGAACAACAATCCCAACCATGGAGGGAAAAAATGAGCAAGAACAAAAGTGAACTGATTCCGTTGAGTAGAATCAAATGTGTGCCGGATCGCAAGATCACCGCCGAAGCGAGCAAGAAATTGCAGACCAGTATGGAGAGCCGTATCGCCCGGGGCCTGAAGCCGCTGATCGTGCCACTGCTGATTGAAAGGATCGATGAAGAGGATTTCGATTACAATGTGGTGGATGGCAAGTGCCGCTATCTGGCACTGGAGAAAATTCAGTGCGAAGGACTTATGCTTGGCGGCGACATGCCGGATATGGTTTTTGCGGAGGGGGATTCGCGGATTCTGTCGTTTGCGGCGAACGACAACCGGAACAACCTGACGCTCCAGCAGCAGGTGGACATCATCAATGCCCTGGTCGAGGAAGGCAAGACGGTCGATGGCATCGCCGACGAAATCGGCATGAGCACGAATTGGGTGGCCAAACGCGCCAACCTTAACCGGTTGATTAAGAACTGGCAGGAAGCGATGAAGGACACGCGCTATCCGTGGATGAGCGTCGGGCACTACGAAATTATCGCAATGTTTTCGGTTGAACTCCAGGAGAAAATCTTCGACCATATTTCATGGAATCAATATCAGTACCGCAAGCTCAGCGTGAAGAAATTCGAGGCGGCGCTCTGTGCCGAATTTTCGACGCTGCTCAGCAAACTGCCGTGGAACGCAGATGGCTCCGAACAGGGCTGCGGCGAATGCCCCGCTTGTCAGGACCGCCTGAACAACGGTTTCCTGTTCAGCGACATGAACGATTCGAAGAAGGCCCGCTGTCAGAACAAGGAATATCTGGCCAACAAATGCCGCCTGTACATCGCCGAGCAGGTCCGCGAAAACCCTGAGCTGGTGCTGATCGCCTACAATGCCGACAGTTGCAAGATCGAAGACACCGGTGATCCGCTGTACGGTCTGAACATCATCCCACCCGGCCACTGGACCGAATGCAAACCGTCGAAGGGCGGCGTCAAGGCCATCGCGATCGATTCGCCGCAGGCCGGTGCGGCAGTCAATGTCAAGGTCAGCAAATCGAAGAAGAATTCGGCTGAAACTGAGACCGAAATCGAAGACGTCACCGCCGGCAAGACCAAAACGTTGGCCGAGCGCAAAGAGGCCAAACACAAACAGCGCCAACGGTATGCCATCAATATGCTGATCGATTTCATCAAGGCGCTTGAGTACGAACTGCCGAATCGCGATTCGATTTTCGCCCTGGTGGCCTGCATGGGTGTCAATTCAGCAGTACACTGGTACGGCGATGACGAAAAAGAATTCTTCACGAAAAAATATGGTGACAGCGAAATTTCCTGCTACTCGAAAGTTCTGGAACAGCCCAACCTCGACAAAGCCGTCTGGAAAAAGGTCTGCGAAAACATCGTTTCCGAGCTGAACTACGGCCAGTCCGGCGGCGATAAATCAGCCAAATGGGCCGAAGCGGAAATCATCGCCGAGCTGATCAAATTCGACCTGACGAAAGCCCTGGAAGAAGCCACCACAGCTTTGCCCGACCCAAAAAGCTGGCTCCAGCTCGAAAAACTGGAAGCCGCCGCCAAAGCCGCCTAAGAAAACAATCGCACCGGGTCAAATACGATCCGGTGCGAATTTACTTCAAAGGAGATGCAAATGCAGCAATACGAAAATGAACGCGCACGCGAGCTCGGATTCATCTACATTCCACCTGCGCCCAATATTGACGACGACGATGACGCCGCATGACCGGGCTGGCGCCCGGAAAATTTCTCTGTCATGGTTGTCCTCACAGGGTGAAGGACAACCATTTCAAGGGAGGAACCATGAATAGATTACCAAATATAAAGCATTCGCAAAAGGTCATTTTCCGTGGCAAGAGCAACAAATTTCTGTTTATCTGCAAGGCGGTCCATCAGATGTTTTGGTTCGCAGTCGGAACAATTGGCGGCGTACTGCTGCCGACATTATTTCTCAGCGGCATCGCCGGTCATTTCTGCAATGATGGTAAACTGAATCAGCCGATTTTGAGCTTAGGCATCTGCCTGATCCCAATCATCATTACCTGTCGAATTACTTATATTATTTGGCTTAGAAAGCGCCAGTTCTACACAATTACCATCGAATCCATCACCCATGAAGGTGGTCTATTCCGCACCTTCAACCAGAAAATCTGGATTGTCGACATCCGCAGCATTTCCTGCCACAGTTCACTGATTCAACAAATCTTGGGCTGCGGCAACATCATTATCAACACCGCCGCCACCCGACAGGGAACACTCGTTCTGAAAAATGTTGACAATGCCAATAACTTATATAAGACCATTGAAAATTTTCGCCAAAAAAGGAGTTGACTATGAGCAAAATCGACACCATGACCATGTCCGAAATCGTCGCCGAAGCCATCAATCGCGGATTCACCCCGAAGCCTCTTGAGACGAAATGCCACCACTGGAATTCCGGAATCGAAGTAAATTCGATTGAATACCTCCGCCTTCACGGAAGCGATCTCTTCGAAGAAATCGACGAAGACTAACATAAATTTACCGAAAATGATCTGGCGACTCCTGAATTTTGGAAACCTGACCTGTTCGCCGCGACACTCCTCCCCACCCAACTCCCCACCGGCCGAACGTCGGCACCGGCAGCAGGTCAGGTTTCCGCCTTATTTCCATTGCCATTGCAGAATATCGATTTCGGCTTCCAGTTTCTGCTGAATAACTTGCGGCAGTTCGGGGAAGAAATCGAGGCCGGTTATTTTCTCCACGGCATTTACGGTTACTGCAAAGTCCTGCAAATCTTGCCTGCTGCTTTCATTCGAGATCACGAATGCGATCATTTTCTCTGGTGGCGTCAAATCATAGACCACCTTAAAATATCCTTCCGGCACGGTAATTTTGCTGGGACCGACCGTCAGAGTGACCTCTTTCGGAAATACCGCGCCGGTCACTACAATGATATCTTCTTCCGCCAATGCCCACTGACGTACCTGCGTTTCCAGTTTCTTCCAAATCCCACGGTTGAAACCCGGTTTTTGAGGAGCGATGTTGCTCATCAAAAAACTATCTTCCATTGCTTTAACAGAAAAAGTCATATCGCCTGCGGACGCCAGATGCCCGCGATCATAACCGGAGCCCTTATAGTCGCCGGGCTTCACCGAGCAACAGGGAAATTCGCGGTCTTCCCGAAATCGATCCGTTCGAGCGGCAACTTTTGCCGCCAACCGCTCTTTTTTCAGCCTATACGAGACCCACACAGCGATTTTGTGTTGGCAGGACAATCCCACCACATAACCCTCGCGAATGGCAACATGATCAGCCAGGCCGGGAGCTCCATACGGCAAATGTTCGGAAGATAAGGAAGGAAGTTTCTCGGAAGATATTCTGCTGCCCAATGACAACAGAACCACAAATACCAGCAGTATACCGCATATTTTTCTCACAGCAACTCCTTGTGCCGCAACAAAAAGAGCGGCCCCGACATGCTGCAGAGATAAGGGTCGCCAAACCCGCACAACACAGCAAGCGGAGCCGCAAAAAAACGGTTCCGTATTACGTGTTGTGCGCTTATTTAAAAAACTTGGCGATTCTATCTCTGCGCAATACTGAAAATCAGTATCTATGTCAATTTTTTACTTTATTATCATCTATTTCCTGTTCGAATTTACCTCCAAATAAAATCTGATTGAAGTTCAGCAGTAATTTACAGCCAACCACAGGCGATTACAAGAAACTATTTTCAACTCAACAGATTATTTCTCGATAGATACTATTTCAGGCAAAGACGGTTTTTATTTTTAGCTTGCGGCCATCGATCAGGCGAATACGCTCGAGCTGGAGTTCTTCGAAAAGCTGCTGGAGGCTTTCGGTTGAAATGATGGTGATCTGTCCATATTCGCAATCGAATTTCAAGGTCAGGAAGTCCGGCGAGGCGGTGACTTTGTCGATATGATCTGTTTTCAGGAGGAGATTTTTGTCCTCCAGCCTCAGCCAGACACGAGGGCACGGGTGGCCTTTTACCACATCCCAGGCTTTTGCTTCCAAGCTCATATTTGAATCCTCCGGTTACAGGTCCATGCCGCGTGGCGGTTTTTTCTTTGGTGGCGAAGGCGGTTTTCTGGTGATTTTCGGTTTGGTAATGGTTTTTGTTGGCTCTTTTTCATGGGTGATGTCCTCTATTTTTGATGGTTCTATTTTTGTGATTTCCGGTTCAGGTTTATGCTCAATCGGAGCTTTGGATTTTGAGCGGTCAGAGGGCGCTGCAAGTGGAATCGCCGGGTATTTCTCCACGTGCGGTTTGGCGGGCCTTGGCGAACCGGATGAATTTCGAAGCTTTTCCATATATGGATTATTCGCGTCACTTGAAGGCGTATCCGTACTGGATTTTGCACGCATCGCAGAAGTCGCAAGCGGTATCGCCGGGTATTTTTCCGTATGTGTCCTGGCGGAGCTTGATGGACCGCTGAAATTCCTGAGTTTTTCCATGAACGGATTGTTGTTGTACGGCGAACCGCTCTTTTGTTCGGTTTTGGCTACAGGCTTTGTTTTAGCCTCGACAGCGAAACTGATGTCTTGTTCAAAATACGTTTTGTCGGTGACGACGCCGTAACCATATTTGCGGAAATGGGCGCGGCGGGCGATTGTTTTCCGGGCAGTTTCGCGGACCCGGGTTACCGCACCTTTGACGTATTCCATCAGCTTGGCGGCGCGGCCTTTAATCGATTTATAAGTTGTATCTGGCAACGTTTTTGCTTTGGCGTCCCTGGCTTCCTGCGAGAGATTGAGGACGGCGTCCTGCCGGATTTCGCCGGATTTCATCAGGTCATGGACACTATTGCGATCGGAATTGAGCGACAGCCGCGACTTCAGGAATTCTTTTTCCGGGCAATGCAGTGCCATGTTCTGTCGTCCTCGGCTGAGCGCTACATAAAATGCTTTGCGATCAAGCGATTGCGCCGCAACGACCACGTTTTCAGCGGTACGCCCCTGCGACTTATATGAGGTCGTCACCCAACCATATTTGAACGTATCATAGCCCTCCGGCAGATCGACCAGTTCGCGCGGCTTGCCGTCCGAATACAGCATCATCACCTTGTCGGGATCGGCGGTGATCATGGCGATATTGCCGTTATATATGCGCTGGTCGCGCAAGTTCACATTGAACTGAATCAAATCGCCCTCACACAGCTCGATTTGCCGTCGCTCGCCTACCTCGATGAACTCGGCGCAACGCCTGGCATAGATCGTTTTGCCATTGTCGAGCACAAGATTGTCATCATCAATCCCAACGATTTTGGCCGTTTCACCGGCCTTGGCGATACCTTTCATGTTGCGAATGAATGCCACCGCCATGCCCGGCTGATAGCTTTCCGTGTTCCGGATTTGCGCCTTCGTCCAGTTCCACGAGCGGAATACTTCCTTCGGCATCCCATCACCTTTGATGGCGCCGTTGACTTTCAATTTCGAGCGGACCGCATCGGTCAGCTTATCGCCCTCATCATGCGTCGGTGCCACCAAAATCGCCCGGTCGATGAACTGGCCATTTTTCGTATATTCCATATAACTGTCCGCTGCCTGATCCAGATATTTATTCTTACCTTCGTGGATGAATCCATTCGCGTCAAAACGCTCAAATGCCGCTTCAAATCGCCCCAATGCACAATCCGAAATCCCGCGCCGGTACTCCTCGTTTCGCTGTCGGTGAATATCCGTCAAGGAAAACCGCTCGATCTCCGAATGTTCCTCCAGTAAACGGAAAAAATCGCCGCTTTCCACCGCGTTATGCTGTCGAGCATCCCCCACGAACAATACCCGATAATCATTCGCGCGCGCGACCTTGACAATTTCCACGCCCTCGCGTAACGAATTCAGCCCCGACTCATCGATAATCACATAACTCCCCGCCGCAGGTTTCTCTTGCGACAATAAAAATGACGCCACCGTCTGCGACTGCTCAAAACCCTCCTGCTTCAGTACATCTGTCGCCGAATTTGTCGGCGCGATCAAGTGAATACTCTCGATCCCACCAGCTCTCAGTCCGTTGCACAGCTCCTGCAACGTCGAAGTCTTTCCGGCCCCAGCCACGCCCCGAAACAAATTAAATCGATCCTTCGAACTCAGCATCCCATGAATCAGTTCCGCCTGTTTTTGCCGGGTTTCCTGCCCCGGAAACGCCTCAAAATCTTCTGCAATCGGCTTAAGCAGTTCCTTATGTTCCTCCACTGCTTCGATTGCATAAATCTCCCGATTGATGATCTCCTCCGTCGAATAATACGGATTTGCTTCCAGCCCACCCAGATTTCTCAACTCCGGTACGTTTTTAATCGCTTTTCTCAACGTTTTCAGATCGATTTTGCCCAGATTCTGATTTAGTGTTTCCGCCAGCACTTTGTCGAGCTTCAACACGCTGTCACGTTCATAAACCATGGATAAAACCGCTTGAATCATCTCTACGGTCGCATCATGTTCCGCCGCTTTTTCTTTCATGAAATTGATCTCGGCCTCATGCGCCAGCAACTTCAATATATGTACCTCCGCATGAGTCAATTGCTCAAACTGATATTTCTTCACTTCTTCCTTGCTGATCTCCGTTAATTTCTGATCCCGCGTCGTCATCGAAATAAAATTATTTTCGCTCAAACTCGGCTTGCGTCCATGCTCTTCAATAAATTTCTTCTCCAACTCCTCGATCTGAGCCCGCCGCTTCGAAAATTTCTCCATGACTTCGTCCGAGACGCCCTCCAGGTCGAACCAGACAATATTGCCCTTGTCATCCAGATGGTTTTTCGTCCTGTAACCCAGGTCATGACATATCCGCGCCAGCTCGTTGTGATAAACCTTGCCCGCATAACGAATCGCCCGAATCATCTCTAAACTCTCCAACGCCTTGAATTCACCCTCCGCCGTTTTCGTGACATTCACCACCACATTATGCGTATGTAATTGAGGATCAAGAGCTCGGCTCGCATCATGCCGAAACGACGCATAAATGATATTCCCCGTGATCTCATAATTATTCGTCCGCGCCTGATCACCCTTGCGCAACCTCACCGCCGCCAATTTTTCCAACTCCTGCATCGCCACCAGAACCGCCTTCGTATGCGCCCGCACCAAACGCTCATCGAACATACTCATCACTGAAACCGACTTCGGCGCCGCACACTGAAAATCAAAAAAACGAGGCCCGCCCGAAACATTCTTCTGCGTCAATTTCCCCATCGTATAAGGATTGATATTCTTCTGGAACAAACTGAACGTCTCCGCCTCAACCTCCGCATTCCACAAATTCAAATCCATCACCAAATTCCCCCGCCAATATCCCGTAACCTTCTCCCCCTCCGAATAATAATCATTACACGAAAGATGATTCATATAAAACGACTTACCGCTTCCATTCGTAGCCCGAATTTTCGTCATATTAAACAATTGCATCACCTCCGCAAAAATCATCAAAATCATTCTCTCCCCCATGATACAATCGCCAAATAAAAATAGCAATACCCATTCAAATCCCAAATCGTCAAGCTCCGCAAACTGACGATTCATTTTATTAAAACGCAATACCCCCAACGCTTTCCAGCGTTAGAGAATAGAGAGGCTGGGCCAACTGTTACTTGAGGAAGATAACAAGTTCCATGAAATGATAGAATATCATCGATTTTGCAAGAGAAACCGAGTATAGAATTTTGACGAGGTATTATTCAGTCAATTTTACCTGTCTACCGCCGCGCGCTGCAAGCGGATTTCGATCAGATATTTGATCGGGCGGCAGTCAACGTGATTTTTGAATTGACGGAAAAAGTTCCGTTCTGACATACCGACCAGCCGGGTCAGCTTAGTGATGGGAAAATGATTCTGGTGATTTGAATTCGAGAGTACCCTATATGGATGAAATCCGGAATATGAATAGTATGACCATGAATAATTATTCACGATATTCAAGCGCGGTGATTTATGAATTTTATTAAATATTCATGAATATTCATTCATAAGGGGTATTGACAAATTCATAATCGGCGTTATAATTATAGCAAAAGAATACAGGAATACCGTATAAATATACTTGGAGAATTGAATTTATGGGCAACCTCAGAAACAGCGGAATAACCATGACAGACGTGGCTACGCATGCCGGGGTGTCGCAGAGTACCGTATCCAGAGTCATCAATAATTATCCCAATATCAATGCCGAAACCCGGGATCTGGTTTGGGAGAGTATGCGTAAGCTCGGGTACAAGAATTCCGCGAACCCGGGCCGGGAGTCCGCCAAAGAAAGTGGCACCATCGGGCTAGTGATGTGCCCGCTGCCGGAACAGCGCAACCCGTTCGGACTGGATTTTTTCAATGCGATCATCGCGGGCATCAACAAAGGGTTGGAGGGATGCGGTATCAACGTGGCGCTGTACACCTTGGAGTCTGGCGCGGAAGAAATCGGCATTCCCGATGAAAAGCTGTCGGAACTCGCCGGGCTGATCATTTTGAATTTTCCCTCGGAAAAATTGCTGGCCGGATTGGAGGAAAAACAGGTGCGGTTTGTGATTCTGAACGGCATCATGCCGGCTTTCGGCAAGGAATACCTGAACCGGTACGATGTGGTCGAGTGCGATCACTTCGGTTCGCATACCGCGATTTGCCGTTACCTGCTGGACAAAGGAATCACCCGTTTCGGGGTGTTTATCTCCCAGTGGTATCCGACCCGCATCGCCGCCATCGAAATGGAGTTGATGCATCACGGTTTGACGCTGGACAAGAACGACATTTACCAGTTGGAAAATACTGATTTCTCCAGTTTCATCACGGCTACAAATGATTATATCAGAAAGGGGAATCTGCCGCGGGCGATCGTGGTCGGGTTCCATGACGCAGCTGAAGTCGTGAAGTCGGTGCTGGAAAGCAACGGCATCAAGGTGCCGGAAGATGTGATGATCATAACGGTGGCGCACCGCCAGAACCAATTCCCGTCTATCATGGAAGAGCCCGAACTGCAGGGTTTCAAAGCAGCCAGGAGGCTTGTGGAAAAAATCAACAATCCGGCGGAGCCGCCGCACCGTATTCTGATTCCAGTAAAACTTGTAGATAATTCCAAACATAAATAAGGAGGGATGGAAGAATGAAACAGGTTAAAAGTTTTACGCTTATAGAGCTGCTGGTCGTGATTGCCATTATCGCGATTCTGGCGGCTATGCTGTTGCCGGCACTGAATAAGGCGCGTATGCGGGCGCGCGTTTCGACCTGTACGGGAAACATCAAGACGCTGGCGCAGGGGCTGCAGCTTTACAGTACCGACTATGAGGACAGACTGCCGCATGACGCCAGGTATACTGTCGGATGTGCCTGGAATTCAATCTGGTGGATGCAGAAACTGCGGACCGATTACAATATGGGTGGCAAGGTCTACTATTGTCCGGCCAATTCCGGTACCTTCAATAACACGACTACCCCGGGCTGGATTCAGGGACTCGGTTTCACTACGGACAGTTCGGGGTCCAAGACGACCAATTACAGCCTCAACGGCTGGCTGATGACTTCCCAATCATCACAAACGAGCATCGAGGGTAAGTTGACCCGGTGCGATTCGCCGTCGCGCAGCATTATGATCCTGGAGTACCAGTACCCGGAATTCCTTGAAGTTTCCACATGGTATATCAACAAGGGCCTGACCTGTTATCAGACAGATAAGCAGTTGATTCGTGATCATGGCGGTATCAGCAGCAGTTTCGCCATGGTAGACGGTCATGCGGAAACGCTTGCTTACAAGGTCAATCCCAATTCAATCTATCTGGCTCCGCTGCAGAAATGGACCAAGGTTGCTTTTGCCGCGCCGTTGTGGTCCTCTTATTACCCGTAATCAGGAGAATAGTGTTTGTGAAAAAAATTATAGTCATATTGTGCCTGTTCGCCGTGGCATCGGCCTTCGCGGTCGAGAAGCTTGAGGTCAGAACTGAAAACTACCGGGTTCAGTTCGAGAAAAATCAGGTGTTCATCGCCAACAACAAGAACCAGCGGCTGTTGCGTCTGGCTCAGCTCAATATGACCTGGTCGCCGCCGGTGGCCTATATGGAGAGCGCCGAACTGATTTCCGGGAATGAATTCCGGGTCGATTACAAGATCGACAAAGACGAGAGCGGCGAAGTCAAGATGAGCGCCATTTTCACCTGCAATCCGGACGAATTGAAGATCGTTTACAACCTGACTGCGCCCAAAAATGTTCGGACCGGCGGCGCGATGCAAGTCATCAATCCGCAGAACGGCGTCAAGCGTGCCGACGATCTTTACAAATCCGGTTTGTGGACGCGCAGCAGCAAAGGCGGGGTTCCGTTCGAAGTGCGCGACGGCTACTACCGGGCGTTCACCGGGCGCGGCAGCACCGTCTGGATGCCGCTGACCGGCAACCACGGTTACACCAGTGCCTGGGCCCAGAATATCGCATTCAAGAATATCAAGGACACCAACGACTATACCGGCGAAGCGTATTTCAGCGTCAAGCCGGATTCGGTGAGGGGTTTCGAGATGGCGGCAATGCGGGCGGGGCGCCCGGCGGCCGTTCAGATCACCACCGCCAAGGAGTTCAATCTCTGGGAATCCGGCATGCCGGAATTCAAGCTGGAGATCAGCAATACCTCCGGCAAGGCGATTGCCGATGCCGACTTGAAGGTCGTGGCGTATGATTTCGACGGCAAGCAAGTGATCGACCGCCGCGAAAAAATCAGTCTGGAAGCGGAAAAAGTAGTGGCGCTGAATTTCACGCTGCCCGGCGATGAGCGCAATATTTATTTTGTCGATGCCGGAGTTACGGTCGATGGACTGGAGGTTTTCACCCGCGCCAATCTGGCCGCGCTGCCGCCGTTTGAGTATCAGCACCGGGACGAGAGCGTCATTGGTATGGCGGCGTTTTTCGAATACCCCAGCAAGGATGGGGTGTTCAAGCTGATGAAGCGCATGGGCGTGCATCATCTTCGTAACAGCGACAACCGCGAGACGCTGCCGAATTACGGCATGATTTCGTTCGCGCACAACAATATCAGGCGCGACGACAAACGGACCCCGGCGCAGCTGAAAGACGAGCTGAAAAAGATGATCGACGGTTTCGAGGCCCGCCAGAATCCGGGCTGGGAATTCTGCAATGAATGGAACATGAATTTGAAGGGCGATGCACTCGCGGCCTCGGCCAAGCGTTATGTCGAGTTGCTCAAGGTTCTCGATGAAATCCGCAAGTCGGGTGATTACAAGATTCAGATCATCAGCATGGGTCTGGCCGGCGGCGCGGCCGGTTATCTGAAAATGCTTGCCGACGAGGGCGGCTGGCCGCTGATGGACGCGATTGCCTTCCATCCCGGCCGCGGTAACACCACCCCGGATGATACCGGCAGCGGCTGGACCTATCTCGGTGCGATCCAGCGCATGAAAAAGCAGATTGCCGAACTTGGCGAAAAGCCGTATTACCTGACCGAAGTTTACGCGGGCAACAACCCTAACGACTGGTGGAAGGATTCGTACCGTCAGGCGGCGGAAAACGTGATTCTGACCTTCGCTATCGGCGTGGCTGAAGGGGCCGCGTCGATACAGTTCTATCAGTTGCACGACTCGGTGTGGCACGACAAGGGCGGCGTGAATCACAAGGATGGCGAATATCATTATGGTTTGCTGATGCGCAATGGAGAAATCAAGCCCGCCGTATTGGCCTACGCGGCCGTAGCGGAAGCGCTCGACGGCGCGAAATACGTCAAAACGTTGAAGTTCGACGACGCTAAAATGCGTGGTATCGGATTCGACACTCCGCGCGGCAAGTTGTCGATTATTTATGACCGCACTGATGGTACCAGGCAGGCGGTGAAGTCCGACAGCTTCGTTTTCAAAGAGCCGTGGGTTGACCATTGGAAGACGCATCGCGAAGTTGAATTCAAGAGTTCGCAGCTGGAAGTGACCGTAGTCGACACCATCGGCCGCGCCACGAAAGTACCGGTGACAAACGGCAAGGTGAAGCTGAAGGTTTCCGGCGCGCCGCAAATGGTCTACGGGCTGGATTTTTAAGGAGGTATTTGATGAAGTTGAAAGCACTGGCATTACTGCTGGCGGTGGCCGGGTTGAACGCGGCGGAACCGCTGATACAGCCTGCGGAATACACGCTGGAACTGTCGGCAGATCTAAAGAACAAAGAGTATCTTTTTCCGATCGGGATTCTCGGCGACCACGGGTTCCGGACGATTCCCTTCATGGGATTGAACCTGACCGAGCGGTCCTACGTGGATTATCCGTTCCGCGAGGGCAAACCGATCACTTATCAGCCGTCCAATAATGACCGTGGTGTTTACTTCTTCAATATCTGGGCCGCACATTCGATCTATCTGTCGCGCGAGACGAAAAATCACGGCACGCTGAAGAATTCCATGGGTTCGAACGGCAAGCCGCACAAAGGGCATTTGATCAATCTTTTCGATCCGAATACCCGCCAATACGTGAAAGATGCCGCCAAGCGTACCGCTGCGGAAGTGGTGCGAACGGACAGTCCGTCGATCGCAGTGTGGGGTATCGATAATGAATGGGAGCTGCCTGTGGATTATTCGCCGGAGGCCATGGCCGCGTTTCATGTCTGGTTGAAAAAGGAATACAACGGTGACCTTGCCAAGTTGAATAAAGCATGGCAGGCGGAATACAAATCGTTCGACGACGCGGTACCACCGCCGGTTGAGGAGTGCCGCACGCGCCCCGGGGCATGGCTGGATTTCCGGCGTTTTCAGGAGCTGGCCTACGCGGATTTCATCGCGGAATATTTCAAGGCGATCCAGGAAGTCGACCCGGAGAAGCGCCCGGTCATTTCCAAGTCCACGCAGTGCACCATCGAAATGCAGTCCGTGGTTCGCAAGCGCAATTTGAACCATGAGTTTCTGGCGAATGCCACGCGAGACATCAGTCAGGGGCTGTACGGCATCGACCAATACGGCCACAACGATCGCAGTATTTATGAGTTGAATTATCTTTACAACTGTATTCTTCCGAACGATCCGGCCGAGAAAAAGTACCGTTATGGGATTTTCTACGGCGAGACCAATAATCACTCCGGGCCCGGCTGGCAGTTCGCGCAGACTTATTGGCGTACGCTCAGCAACGGGGCGAAAGGGATTGAGTTTTTCGTGATGGGTTCGCATGGCAGCGCGATGGACTACGCGACCTTTGGCATGACTTATGCGGATGGAGTGCGCCGCGACCGTTTCTACTACCTCTCGCGCCTGGCGTCGATGATTCACCGCAGCGAGAAATTCTGGCACGAAGCGGCCCCGGCGGAGAACATGCCACGCGTGGCTATGCTGATGCCCCAGCGCGACGTTTTGCTCTCCGCCGACACCGGCGTCAGCTGGTGGGATTACTCCAACAACAACCGTTTGAGTGTGTTCACCCACCTTCGCAATATGGGTTACTGGGTGGACGTCATCCCGTACGGCAAGCTCGATTATAAATCGCTCTCGCGTTATCAGGCGCTGGTACTGGTGGATGCCGAACACCTCAGCCAGAGCGAATGCGACAGCATCAAGAAATTCGTCCGTGAAGGTGGCGCACTGCTGGCGGATATGCGTGCCGGCAATTTCGACGAACACCACATCGAGACCGCCGGGCTGGCCGACGTGCTCGGCGTCCGGTACAAGGGGGTCTATACCGGCATCGAGGTTTCCCCGGACGACCTCTGGTACAACAGTGAATACGGCAACGTGATCCGCGGCGACGGCAAGATCGTGGCCGAACTGACCACCGCCAAGCTGGTCAACGAAGCCGATGTTTTCCACAGTGCCAAGAGCGCGTGGATCACCTTGAATAATTATGGCAAAGGCAAGGCTTTGTGGTTCAATACCCGCCTCGGCGCACTTCGTCCGGAGTCGGTCGAGACCAAGGTCGTCAGCAAATGGTTTGCACAAAATCTGGAATTGGCCGGCGTCAAAGCCGCTTACCGCTCAAGCAACGACAATAGCGAAATGATGCGCGTGGAGCTGCCTGTAGTCGACAGCAAGGGCAATTGCGCAATCACCGTGGCCGGGATCACCCGCGAGGCATTGCCGAAAGGTGAGCTGACGGTCACCGTGCCGAAAGGTGATTACAAGCATGCCTTCTGGTCCGCCGCCGAGGGCACCAGTCTCGAAAAACTGAACTTCAAAGTCAGGGACAATCAGTTGATTTTCAGCATGCCGGAAGTCCAAACTGCCGGAGTGATTTACCTCTTTCCGGCCGGTGTGCCGATGCTGGGCATCAAGATCGAGGACCTCAAGGAAACCGCCAAAACCGATCCGTATACTTTCAAGGGCAAGCCCGGACAGAGCTTCAGCGTGACGGTTCAACTGGCCAATCCGTCCAACGGCAGAATGAAGGGCGGTTCGATGAAACTGCAGGCGCTGCAGGGGTGGACGGTTTCCGAGCCGGTCCGCCAGGCGAAGGACCTTGTTCCCGGTACGCTCGAAACCTTTGAATTCAAGGTCACTATTCCTCAAGATAACGGACAATTCGCGCCGGAGTTCATTTATCCGCTGCTGGCCACACTGGAACAGGACGGCAAGCGTACCGCAGTGAATAATGCCATCATCACCATGGAAGTCGACCGCACGAAATACGAACACCTGTTGACGGACAACGCGCTGCATTCATCGCTGTACCGGCTGTACGGCATCCGAACTAAAGCGACCTACGGAATCAACGTTCCGGACGGCAGTTTCAAGGACCCATCCGGCCGTGGGCTGGTCAACGGCTTCGATACTTCGGCGCGCATCGTCCATCTCGAGGGAAAGAGTGCCGATATCGTGTTTGATCTGAAGGGCGAATACGACGTGACAAAAGTCCGGCTGCGCAACGCCAATCGCTCGATTCCGGTATCGATGGAAGTATTTGTCAGCAAAAACGGCAAGGAATTCACCCCGGTCGGCAAAGCGGACAATCTTGAGTGGAAAAAACGCTGGTGCGAACAGGCCACCAAGGCCATGAAGGGGCAATTCGTCAAAGTCCGGGTCGGTTACAAGGACGCCAAAGGCGGCTACCTCGACGACGTGGAAATTTACGGCAAACCCCTGAAGTAAAAAACGGCGGTCATAATTGGCTGCCAGTTTGGTTTTCGATCAGTTAAAGTCATCCGCATTGCTGAGAACTATCTTTTCTCATGCCACGCCAACGACGTCTGGGGCAAGGACTTTGAAAAACTGAATCGTATCCACCTACAATTTCATTTACAATGCCGCACTCATGGTAAAGGAAGGCATCGGCTATGCGATCACGCTTGATAACCTGATCAATGTGACGAAACACAGCGACCTCTGCTTCCGGCCGCTGGAGCCACGCTTGGAGCCCGGCTTGAATATTGTCTGAAAAAAGTATCAGGTATTTTCCACTGCCACCGAACTTTTCCTCGAAAGAATCCAGGACAAATTCACCGCTCCCCGGCAATAAGCTCTGCTCATGCAGAACTTTCCAGATACCATGAAGCTAATTGGGTCATTTATGAAATAATCCTAATGCTTGAGATTGCAGGAAAACGCATCCCATACCGCCTTGCATGATCACAATGACAGCAATCACGGTAAGCTCAAAACACCCGTTTTGTTTTGCTTAATTTCGTCTATTTATCGAAGAGTCCGTATCGGTGAAAATTAATCCGCATCAGTACGTATTCGTGTATATTTTAGGAAAAAGGGGAACCAGGCCGGTTACTTCGACGGGCTGAAATGTCGGGTGGCAACCGCGCCTGATCCCCCAAATTATGTTATTGGCGACTTATTCTTGTCATCAGCAGGTTTGCAGTTTTCCGAATTTCATCAAGAGATTTTCCCGGTTTATAGAGAGCGCTGCCGATGCCGACTCCGGCGCAAACTTTGAGGAATTCGGTGTAATTTTCAGGGCTGACACCGCCAACTGCCAGAATTGACGATCTGATTATCGCTTGAATATCTTTGATATAACCAGTACCGAGTTGCCCGGCAGGGAAGAGTTTCAGATAATGAGCACCTGCTTTCAAAGCAGCAACCCCTTCGCTTGGCGTCAGGAAACCAGGAATTGAAATCAGGCCGAGTTTGACGGTTTCCTGAATCACTTCCGGATCGGTATTGGGTGAGATGATGAATTTACCACCGGCGTTCGCAACTTTACACACATCGTCCGTTGTCAGTACCGTACCGGCTCCGACCAATTGGCCGGAGCAATGCTTCGTTGCAATTTGGATACTGGTAAATGCGTCCGGGCTATTGAGGGGGATTTCCAGGAGATTGATTCGGGCTTCTTTCAGAATATCGCAGACTGCTGGGATTTCCGGTGGGGTTATCCCTCGCAAAATTGCAATAACCGGACCGGACTGTAACGTTTCATGAAAATTCATCGTTTAAACCTTGGGTTAGCGATTTTGAAGACCATTATGCTAATTCGATTTGAAAACGGAATCGGCAATTATTGCCAAACCACATAGGGAAATTTGTACCCCAGATATTATTATAGAGATTAACATGAATTCCCTTGCCGATATCCGGCAGGCGATTATGGAAATTCAACAGTGACGGACACTCGGGAGAAATCAGGGGGGCATCCAGAGGTTCAAGTTCAAAGTTCCAGTTTTTACCGGTAAGTTTGAGTTTTTCGACTGCGTGCATGGTACGTCCGCCATTGGAGATAATATCGTTTGCCTCGATCCATTCGCCGCTTTTTCGGAATGATCCGCGAAAGCCTTCCGGCACCGGCAGTGCAAAGCTGAACCACAGCGCATGTGGAATGCGCGAAGTTTCTTTGTTGAACCAGTCCAGAGTGATATCAATAAGTCTCTTATCTTTATGAAAATACCAGCGCAAGAAAAACTCTTCAGGCATGCCGTGAATTTTCCGGTCGGGGATCAGTTGAAAATCGAATGTTTGACGATCACGTCTACGGGCCGCCATGCAACGAACTTCGCTGCAGCTGCCGCCAAATTCAGCGGGCAGGAAATGCTTGCCGAAATCCAATACCGCCCATTCCGGTTTTACCCTCAAGTATTGATTTTGGAAACGGCAATAATCTTTTGCAGAAAAATTCTCCAGCATAATTTCTCCCAAAATGTGAGTATTATCCGCCCAGTGTTCATCCCGCCCGGCAAGCATCAGATGCTTCAGTGTGCCATTATCAGGGTTGAAGGCAAATTCAAAATCTCCTGCCCGGTAAATATCCCCGGAAATTTGTTCTCCCGAGAGGATGCGCCTGCAAGGGGATAATTTCCGCAAAACGTTGCGGGCTATTTTTCGCTGAGGCGGTTCAAGCAGATTGATAGCCGAGAACATCAATTGCTGTTTTTCGCGCCAGGAGCGTTCGAAACGTTTAATACGGGGTTCCTGGCGCATGAGCGCGAAGTCCAATGGAAAATCTTAGGCAGTTTTTCGCCGTCCAGTACTTTCTGTTTTTCCGCCTCGGAGCTGAGGACCGGAATCATTTGCAAAGTCCAATACGGCCAAGCGCCGCCAGTGCTGTCGGCGGGGGCGACTTCATCGGAATCGTGAAGATAGGAATGAAGGCCGAGCGCGAGTTGCTTCAAATGGTTTTTGCAGCTTGCCGAACGGGCATTTTCGCGGGCTTTGTTCAATGCCGGCAGCAGCATGGCCGCCAGGATGGCGATGATCGTAATTACATTTACCTCAAAACGGACAAAAAGTTTCACAGTCATCCCATAAAATTCTAAAACCGGTACATTGCGACAAGATTTGAGCGTAGCGGAGGGCGAGATTCGAAACCACCGTCTTTGTAGATGTGCAGTTTTGAGCGGAGATGTTATGCCAGATCAAAAAGCATCTGCCAGGCGCGTTCGGGGGAGCCGCGCGCTTTGACCAGTCCCCGACGTCCCATGGTGTCGCAGCATTCGAGTACGCTGTCGAGTTCGAAGTAGTTCCAGATGACTCCTCGAATCAGGGTAAAAAGGCGGCTGAAGGAATGCTTCCATTTCTTTTCCCAGGCAATAAATCGGAGCAGCAAATAAACCAGCAGAGCCGTCCAGATCTGCCATCGAATCGCGTTTTCATTGTAGCCCAGAAAATCGGACAGTTGCAGATTCTGCTTGATTTCCTTGAAAAACACTTCAACGCCCCACCGTGCCTGATAAAGCTCGCAAACGGTATAAGGAGACCAGGTGAAGTTATTGGTGATGAAGGTCATCGGAATCATTTTCTTTTTGACTTCGACTTCTGCGGTAACCAAGCGCAGTTCCTGCGGATAATGTTTCACCGTATTGATGCCGGTCAGGCGAATCCGGAGGTCGCTGAGTACACGGACTTTTTTGCGCTGATATTTCCGCTTGCGGATTTTCTTGAACTTGCGCCTGATCCGGCGCGGCAGCTCCTGCGAGATTTTCGGCTGCTGTCCCATAACTTTCGGCGCGGCGGATTCGGTTTCGCCTGAAACTACTGCCGTATGCTGTCCCATAATTTGAAATTGTATCTTTTCTTTCGCCCGGGTTACCCAGAAAACATCGCATTCGTCCAGATAGTTCAGATGCTTGAAGTCAACATATGCCTTGTCAAAAACCGCAACTTCCCCGGGATGAAGGGGCGCACAGAGCTCCCACGCCACCTTCGAATCGGCATCCCTGGCACTGCGAACAATCACGAACTCCGGCAAAAACGATTGCAGATTGAGCCCGGTATGCGATTTTATCGCCGCTTTCCGATGACGGTGCGCCGCCCAGTCCATACTGCTCACGGTCAACTGGATGGTCGTCGAATCAAACGCATAAATCCGCCGCTGAAAACGGTACGGCAGCCCCGGATAACTGCGGCTGCTGCGAAAAAATTCCGGCCAATCCAGCTCCAGTTCCCCATAAATCGTCCAGAACAACGCTTCGATCAGATCCGCGTTGCGGGTTCGATTCGCATAGGAAAGCCCATTGCGGCTCGGTGGTGTGCAATTACGGATTTGGCTCAACGTACTTTGATGGTTTTGCAACGAATCGCAAAGGTCATTCAGACTCAAAGCATGCGACAGATGGGCATAAAGCATCGTCACCACCTGACTGGTCGCACTGAACGCCCGGGTTTGAATTTTGCACTTTTTCGCCAATACTTCAATGGTTTTTGCCGGAATATACTTGACAATTTGCGCCAACACTGACATTGTATCTTTTAATGGATTCATAGATCATACCTCGGTTTTTTAGTCGAAGCAAAGGTACTATGAATCCGTTTTTTTGTCAAGCTCTCAGATTTTTACGGGATGGCTGTGAAAAAGTTTTGCTTATTTTTGCTTATGCTGTAATTTGCCCTATTTTGTATCCATATGTGTCCAAATGAGTCCAAATTAGGGATTTGTGAAAATGAGTCTGGATTTGTCCATGTACCGGTAAATGAGTCTATGTGTGGGTGATTTTTTATTGATTTTCAGTATTTACTTTGCCGTTGGCGAGCTTGGCAGGGATTCGATTAATTGAGTCGCGGCGGTTTGGCTTTTCGATGTTGCGTCGAATAAATAATTCTTCCAGGAATGCTGCAGAAAACTGTGTTCATTTTTATTAAAATATCAGTATACCTTAATATTTACTATGTATATTGATTTCTGATTGATTCGTTTAAAATATAATGGCATAATTGTAATTTAGCAATTTAAATTAAGCTCAAAACAGCATGAAGTATAAAATAAATACGTCAAATAAATAAAATAATAGTTGAAAAATAAAATAAAGTGCTATATAATAATACATATACTTGAAAAGAGAAAAGAAGTAACAGATCAAAGATTCAAGAGTATGTACTTATGAGTTATATCGCGAGCACGACCAGAGAATACAGCAGTAAAGGAGTGGAATCCTTGCCGTTGTTGACATGTCCTGCCGCGAGGCAGGACGAACTTGATGATTTGCTAAATCATCAAGTTCAAAGATTCAGGCCAGCGGCCAGCGGCCAGCGGCCAGTGGCCCGCGGCCAGCGGCCAGCGGCCAGCGGCCAGCGGCCAGCGGCCAG
>JBEBXH010000018.1:0-75364 GCA_040391785.1 Victivallis vadensis | reverse complement strand
AATACTTCCCGTTCGGGGGGCTGCAGCGTGATTTCATGCGGATGGCCGACGAATGCGTGAAGCGCGGACACCAGGTGACGACCTTCGCCGGGGCCTGGCAGGGCGACAAACCCGATTGGTTGGATTTGCGGATCATCCCCCTCAAATCGCGTTCGAACCACGGCAAGGGCAGGGAGTTTGAGAAACGTTTCGGCGAGATTTTGGAAAAAGAACACTTCGACGTCGTGGTCGGGTTTAACCGCATGGCGTATCTCGACTTTTATTTCGCCGCCGACAATTGTCTGTTGATCAGTGACCGTGCCAAGCACTCTGCGTTGATGCTCGCGCTCAATCCGCGCTACCGCGCCTGGCACAAACAGGAACGCGCGGTCATGGACCCGGCGGGCAAAGCGATCATCATGTACATCACCCCGCGCCAGAAGGACGATTATATCGTGGTTTACGGCACGCCCGAGGGGCGTTTCCGCTACATTCCGCCGGGCATCGACACCGCGTGCCGCCGTCCCGCGAATGCCGCTGAAATCCGCGCCGGCAAGCGCGCCGAACTCGGCCTGAAGGATGATGAATTGTTGTTGATTCTGGTCGGTTCCGATTTCCGGCGCAAGGGTGGGGACCGCCTGGTCCGCGCCGCCGCTCAACTTCCGCCCGAACTGCGGAAGCGCTGCCATGTTTACCTGGTGGGAAATTGCGGGCCGGGCGGATGCGATGCACTGGCGCAGAAGCTGGGGATCGCCGAACAGGTGGTTCTGACCGGCGGCCGCACCGACGTGCCTGCATTGCTGCTGGCCGCTGACCTGATGGTGCATCCGGCGCGTGACGAAGCCACCGGCACGGTACTGGTCGAGGCATTGGCCGCCGGGCTGCCGGTTTTGTGCACGGAAACGTGCGGATTCAGCAACTTTGTTCGCGATTCCGGCGGCATAGTGGTCGCCAGCGAACCGTTTGATCAGCATGAACTTGACGCGAAGCTGACGGCCGCGCTGCAGCCGGAGACCCTCTCCGCGCTGACCAAACAGGCGTTGGAATACGGAGAGAGGACCGATTTCTACCGCCGCGCCGCCGTGGCCGCCGATTTATTCGAGGAGAAATACCATGAAGAAGTTGATCGTCCTGATGCTGGTACTTGCAGCTGCGGTTGCAGCCGCGGGTGAGTTCCGGTTCAAGTACAATCCCGAAGATTCTGCCCGGGAGGAAGTGTTTGTCCAAGGGAAAGTGATCGCCTGGAAAGTGACCGGCGCGGATGTGCCCGAAAAAGCCATGGCCGAAGTCAAGTTGTACAATGGCAAAAACGCACAGAGAAGTCACTTTTATCTGGTGAATACCAAAGAAGAATTTTCCTGTTATGTGCACCTGAATATCCAAAAAGAGCAGGTGATGGGGTTGATGACGCATTTCAAGCCGACGGGCTCAAGGTATTTCAGAGCCTGGAGTTATTTTGGCAATCGTGTATCGCCCGATCTGAACTATCCTCAGGAAGCGGTCATTGAGCCGGAGCAGTATCTGACCGTTTTGAAAATTCCGTTTCAGAATGCTTCCGACCATATCCGTGTGGATGTGCGGTTTATCTGCGATGAGGCCAAAATCGCCGAGCTCCAGAAGCAGCAGCAGGAGCTAAGGGAACGCGAGATAAGGGAAGCGAACCGGGCACCCGTGTATCAATATTTCACGCCGGAAAAAATCAAAGAGTTGCCGGCCGATGAAGCCGGGCTGAGAGCATTGGCAAAGGAAATCGCGGAAAAACGTAAAACCGGCGAAGCCAATCTCGATGATATGCGGCTGGTAATGCGTAAACTGGGTGAAGTCCTGAACTCGAAAGCGCCCAGAATGCGGGCCGAAGATTGGGAGGTCAAAAGAGATAACCCGCCCGGACAGTTTACGGGAGACGAGTTAAAAATAACGTATAACCCGGATTACTTCAATCCTTATGCTTTCGCCTCGGCACAGTGGAAAATCGACGGCATAAACCCGGGAGCCCAGATCGCCGCTGAAATCAGCATTTTCAGCAACAAAGACGAGATCAAAACATTCCATCAGATCATCGGCGGAAATAAGGAAACATTTTTTTATGCATTTCTACGGCCGGATGGCATGGCGAGTGAATTGCGGACAACGTTCGTTCCGCGTTTTTTCAGCAATCAGTTCAATACGATTCAGACGCTGGAACCTCCTGTGTCCTATAATTTTGCGTTATTGAAGGCAATAAGCGTCAAACCGGAGGAAAGTTTCCGGATCCTGAAACTGGAACCGCGTGCCATCACAAGGGATTCCAAGCTGGATTATAGAATCAGGTCTATCACAGAACAACAGCATGCTATTATAGGCGAAAAAGCGGTGAGAATCGAGAAAACACTGTGGGATACCGGCGTCGAGTATGTCTATGTGGATATAAAATTCATCACCGATCAAGGAAAGGTCCGGGAGATCATCGATATGTTGAAAAAAGAGCAGCCGCCGCTGCTGAAAAGTAGCTACAGGATTATCCGGTATCTCTTTTTGACGCCGGAAAAGGTTGCCGATATGCCGAAAACCGAGGAGGAACTCATCAACCTGCGCGCCGAGGTTGAACAAGCCTACAAAAAAGGCAAGGCCTCAATAGATGACCTTGAATTGATTCAGAAAAAATTGATCGAAGTTTACGACGCAATACCGAAACAGTAATCGGGCAAGATGCGAGAAGCACCGCAGTTCTTGTGTATTAATTGATTAGCGGCGGTGGGTTCGGCCGAAGAGTTTCATGACTTCCTGGAGGTCGTTCCAGACGTCGCGTTTGGCTTCGGGACGGCGCAGCAGGAAGGCCGGGTGATAGGTCGGCATGACCTTGATGCCATTGTATTCGCCCCACTGGCCGCGGCGGCGCATGATGCCGGTCTGCCCCAGAACGTATTGAAGCGGCGTGGCGCCCAGCAGTACGATCACTTTCGGCTGGATCAGCGCGATTTGACGCCGCAGGTACGGCATACAGGCGCCGGCTTCGTCCGGCAGCGGCACGCGGTTGTTCGGCGGACGGCATTTGACGACGTTGGCGATATAGACGTCCTCACGGTTGAACTGCATGGCGTTGATCATTTTGGTCAGGAGCTGCCCGGCAGCACCGACGAACGGGCGGCCCTGGGCATCTTCATCCATCCCCGGACCCTCGCCGATGAACATCAGGTCGGCATTCGGGTTGCCCTCGCCGAAAACGACGTTGGTACGGCGCTCGTGCAGTCCGCAATTGCGGCAGGTCAGCGACATCAGCCGCAATTCATCCAGTGACAGTTCGTCGACCGGACATGGCGTGATGACCTGATGCCGCTGAAACACCGGTTTCGGGATCGGCTCAAGCGCCGGTCTGGAAGCGGGCGGCGGCTGCGAGGGAGCGGCAACCGGCGGCTGAGGGCGCTGCTGCTGTGGCTGCGTCCGCTGAGGAGCCGGAGCGGCGGCGGTGTCGTTATAGAAGCGCTCAAGCACTTCCGGCGGCACCGTGGCACGCGGCGACTTGGCCTGTTCGTGTTTCAGGCACTCGATCATGGCTTCGTAAAATTGTGGTGACTCGCTCATACTCATGATTTTTGTCGGACGGGTCGGACATGTCGGACATGTCGGACGAGTCGCATAAATGATACCTTCTCCGGGTAACACCCGGTGGCAGGTTTCTTTTTCTTCTTTCTTAATTCTTCTTTCTTATTTCTTTCGCCACGTCGTCGATGATCTGTTCCAGCGTCAGCGTCGACTGCCAGCCGATCAGGCCCTGGATGACTTCCGTGCAGGGACGGCGGCGGAACATATCCTCGAAACCCTTTTCATAAGCTTTGTCGTAGGGAATCAGCTCAATCCCGGATTTACTGCCGAGGCGCTTGATGATGGTTTCGGCCAAGCCCTTGATCGTCATCACGTCGCGGCTGCCGATGTTTACCACTTTGCCGATTGCATCGTCGCACTCGGCCAGCCCGCGAACCGCTCTCACCGCGTCGAAAACATGGCAGAAACAGCGCGATTGATTGCCGTCGCCGTACACCGGCAGCGGCTTGCCTTCCAGCGCGGCAGTGACCATGCGCGGCACCACCATGCCGTAACGCCCCGTCTGGCGCGGCCCCACGATATTGAAGAAGCGGACAACCGTGCCGGGAAAACCCGTCGCCCGGTGGTGCGCCATCAGGTAAAATTCATCCAGCAATTTGCTGCAGGCATACGACCAGCGCGAATGATACGACGAACCGATCAGCAGATCGTCGGTTTCCTTGAATCCGTCTTCCTTGGATTTGCCGTAGACTTCGCTGGTGGAGGCGATCAGCGTGCGCTTGTGGTGCTTGGCGGCGCTGTCCAGCACGCGCTCGGTGCCGTGAACGTTGGTAATGATGGTGTGGACGGGATCGTGCACGACCAGTTCCACCCCGACCGCGGCGGCCAGATGAATGACGATATCGGAGTCGGCAATGTCGCGGTCGAGCCCGGAATATTCGAGAATATCGGCTTTGACGAAGCGCAGCGCCGGGTTGCCGGTCACCGCCTTCAGGTTATCCGCCGAGCCGGTCGACAGATTGTCGATCACCTTGACTTCGTGCCCGTCCGCCAGAAGCGATTCGGTCAGGTGACCGCCAATGAACCCCGCTCCCCCGGTAATCAGATATTTCATGGGAACCTCCAGTTAACTTGCCGCCGGCTGCATGTCTTTTGTTCTCGGGCGCCTGAGCCACTTGATAAATGCAATGACAGGAGCGGAAAAGATGTAGATGTTGATGATAATCGTCAGCGCGTAAATCCGGAAAATTGCGATGAGAATGATCAGGATCACCAGGATGATGAAGCTGCGGGCGTTGCGCCGCGCCGAAAAGATCCATTTGCCGACGTGCAGATACGGGATGTGGCTGACCATCAGGAAGCCCAGCAGCGCGGCGTAAATCGGCAGGTAAATGGCCAGTTCCAGGGAAAACCGGTCATACAGTTCGGCGCTGTTGAAAAACAACAGCACGCTGCAGACCCCGGCGGCTCCGCCCGGCGAGGGCAGACCGGAAAAACCGTCGCCGCTCTTTTTCTGCATGATCGCGTGAACGTTGTAAGTGGCCAGCCGCAAGGCGGCGCAACCCATGTAGATGCAGCTCATTGCATAAACGTAGATGTCGAATGTGTTGGAGAAGTCGTGAACCCAGTGCGACATGACGGCGATGATCGCCGCCGGCGCCACCCCGAAGGTCACCATGTCCGCCAGCGAGTCCATCTGCATGCCGTGCATGCTGGCGGCATTGAAAATCCGCGCCGCAAAACCGTCCAGCGCATCGAACACCATGGCGAAAAGAATGATCCAGGCGCTGACAAACAACGCCCGGGCATCGTATTCGGAACCGTGAAAAGCGCGGATCGTATAGAGGATCGCGGCGAAACCGCACAGGGAATTGCACAGTGTTAAGGAATTCGGCACATATTTCAGCCAACGGTTATTGACCATGAATTCCTTGAAATTTTTCTTCTGAACCCGCATATTGCACCGTTATTTTGAGTCGCGGATGCGGCAGAGGATGGTACTGCCGCCGGAGACCGCTTCGCCGATGTTGACGCAGATCTTCATGTCGGCTTTTTCCGGAAAATAGAGTTCCGTGCGGGAGCCGAATTTGATCATGCCGTAAATTTCACCCTTGATCAGCTGGCGGCCAGGCTCGACCGGACAGACGATGCGGCGGGCAATGGCCCCCGAAATCTGGCGGATCGCCACCGGGTAAACGTGTTCGCCCACCGTGCCGCTGCCGACAATGGTCATGGCTTCGTTTTCCTTGATGCAGTCGGGCGAGCGCGCGTCGAGGTAGCGCCCTTCGCGGTAGTGCTTGGAGCTGATGGTCATGGCGCAGGGGGCACGGTTCACATGAACGTTCAGGACCGAGAGGAAAATGCCGATCCGGACCACGCGCTGGCCCTTGAATTCGGGGAAATCGCACTCGTCGAGGACCTCGATGTCCTTGACCGTGCCGTCGGCCGGGGAGACCATGACGTAATTATCGCCGGGAATCGTCCGGTGCGGACTGCGGAAAAACGCCGCCAGGCAAACCCAGCCGACCACCGCTACCCCGCCCAGGACATAGGTGACCCAATGCAGGTTTTCATACCGGTAAACAAAGATCCCGACCGCAATCAGAGCCAGGGCGATTACAGCGCCGCCGAACCATTCCTTGAATCCGTACCTAGTCAACGTCATTTTCCAATTTTCCCTTCTTTTATATTTTCATCCACCGATGCCTCGGCTTCCTTCAATAACGCATCCAGCCGCTTCCACCGCCGTACTTCCGCCCGGTTCCGGTGGCGGATCACCAGCGCGCGAACCCCGAAATAAGCGATCGGCGCCGCAATCACCGCCAGCAGAAAACCGCCCATGAAGAACGAAGCCACAATCTCGCCGCCCATGGTCGCCAGCGCCTTGAAGCTCGGTTCAGCCACAAACTGCTTCAAATCCCCCTTCACCGCCGCATAGCTGATCGGGTTGCCGAAAATGCAGCTCCCCAGCCATACCTGAAACGGGTAAATGACGATGATCGTGAAATTATTGGTGATGAACGTACCCGCCACCGACCCGATTCGCGACGCCTTCAGCAAAAATGAAAGCGGTATTACTATAAACAACTGAAACCCGAACGGAATCGCCAAACCAATCAACACGCCCAGCGACCAACCGCGTGCGATATAGTCTGGCGTGCCTTTTTCTCTGGCAAATTTAATGTAATAGTAAAGGATTCTTGATTTATTGATTCGGATCATGAATTTACCTTTGCTATTAACTGTCGGGTCCTACTTCTAAAACATAGTCCAAATACCCGTTTTTACAAGGAAAAATTCAGGAAATGGCATAGTTTTTATCGATACCCCGGCGGCCGGACAATTCCGCCAAAAGCCGAGCGGAAGCCGCCCTTTATGCCATTTCGATCTTTTTCGTCCATCCATCGGGGCAAAAAAAGTCTCCGTCCTGCAGTCGTTTGATTAACCACAGGAACGGAGTTGGGATAAGGGGCTCACTCATCAGTACCGGAATCCCGGCACATCCTTCTCGATAGTCTTAAAACATTGTATTATTACTATCTATTTATATTATATACCATGAGAGTAGACATTGCAAGTGTTTTTTAATTTTTTTCGATAAATTTTTCAATAAAATTTTTGTGCTGGAAAATGTCGGGAACGGAAAATTTTGTCAGCTCCGGAATAGACTATTTTTCGGACTAATTCGTCGTAATTTCGTTACTTTGAAGCTGAATTATGTAAGATTACGAAAAAAACAGTCCGGGGGCTTGCTTTTGGACATGCCGACGGTTATATTGAAATTACAAACGTAATCGTTGATTTTCCCCGGTAAGGAGGAAGTATGAGCAAATACCGGAAACTCGGCTGGAGTATGCTGGCCATGGAAATCGTGGTTCTTGTTTCCTTCGGCGCAGCCATGTGTTTTTACCCGGAGCCTTATTCGTGGCCGATGCAGTTTCTGAGTGCGCTGGGCCTGACCCGGCATGAAAACGGGTCGGCGAACTGGATCTCTTGCCTGTTTTTCAATACCGCGCTGGTGGGTGCCGGAATCGCTACGGCAGCATATTTTATTTTTCGGGCGCTGGAGTTCAGAAAGGCGCTGCCGCGGCGGGTCATGATCGTGGCAGGGGTGCTGAGCGGCATCGGACTGGCCGCGATCGGACTGATCCCGTACAACATCCAGCCGGAACTGCATAACTGGGCGACTTATATTTCCATGAGCATCGGGGCCGGCATAATTCTGCCGGTGTTTCAGGCCGATAACCGCTTCGGGGGCCGGGCAGAAAGCATTTGCTGGTGCATTTTCGGGGGCTTTGTCATCGTACTCTGGTTGTGCCTGAACCATTTATCGTCCCACGCGAATATGCTGCCGACGCGCCCGACGCAACCATTTATGCAGAAAATGCTGGTGGCTTTTTTCCTCTGCTACATGATTTATCAGGCATTGGCGTTGGTTTGGAGGAAACGATGAACTGGGTGGACTGCATCACAATGAGCGGTTTTCTGGCGGCCTGCGTGTTCGGCATCTACCGGCGGCAGTGGGCGGCAGTGCCGGTGGCGGCGGCATTTCTTCTTTCGCTGGCCGGGGATTATTTCCTGCGGAACCGCGGCGGCGGACACGAATATTATTTTCTCTTCGGGATCGCGGCGTTTTTCCTGGCGCACACCGGATTTCTCGTGTTCGCCCTGAGCTATGGGCGGATAAACCGCTATGTCCTGGGAATTGCACTGCCCATTTACCTGATTTACTGCGTTTTTTTCCTGATGCCGGTCATGCCGGATGCCGCGCTGGGGGCAGCGGTGCTCCTCTACACGGTGATTTCGGTGGTCGGGCTGGGGGCGGCGGCCGGCATCAGGGGCACAATGACCCTGCGCGGCATTTATACCGCGGGCATCGCGTTCATCCTTTTCTCCGATACCGTGATATCATGGAAAGAGTTCCTGAATTTCCACCGCTTCAACGGTCTGATCATGCCGGCTTATATGCTTGCCCACCTGCTGCTGGCCGCCGCATTGGTACTGATGACCGTCCGTCCGGGTTACTTGATTGAGATCAGGCCGGTTTCGTGCGGTGAAAAGTCGTAGAGATAGAGCCGGTGCGGATACCCCTCACCAAAGGCGAATTCCCGCTGGTCGTTTTCGACCTTCTTCAGGTTGATCCTCAGCTTGCCGCTGTCGTCCACAGGCAATTTGTCCAGCGGTAGCCGCAGCTCGATACCGTCCGCGGTTATACTGGCCGCGATGGCGGCCACCAAGGGAGATTTCTCCGCGGTCACGTGGCTGAGGTTCTCCATCGTCATCTGCACGCCGTTGCCGTCGGCCTTCCACAGGCACATGTCCGGGAAACGGTTGCCGCAGCGGTCGATGAGGTAAATCCACAATTCGCCGTTTTTGACCTTGCTGCTGATCACCAGTTGATCGCCCTCGACCTCGTATTTCCAGAAGCCGCGCCATTCGCCGGGGGCGGCCGCCGTCGGGGCCTCGGGCTGGGTCATGAAATAATCCCAGGCGGTGGTACCGTCCGCCAGCGCCTGTTTCAGCGCCGGGAAGTCTTCGTCCAACACCTTGCGGACCTGGGTACAGCGCCACTCCAGCAGCGCCGGATAATAACGGTGGCACAGGGCCTCGGACTGGAAGCCCAGCCGCGAATCGAGCGTGCAGAGTTTGGCCAGGCGCTGGCTCAGCGTGATCTCGTATTCGAGCAGCTGACGCATCGGCTCCAGTACGGAATCGTCGTTTTTGCTGAAAAGTTCCTCGCGCAGCCGGCAGAAAAGCAGCACATTGTTGGCGTTCATCAGCTGCAGCCCCAGCGCGTGAATCAAAATCATATCGATCTCGCGCTCGCGGTTGCCGGCGAAAATTGCGCGGTGCGGCGTGAGCAGCGCAATCCCCTGCTGCCATTTTTCAAACATATCATGGACCAGCATCAGGGCTTCTTCAAGGTCAAATCCGGCCATGGATTCGCCGAGCGCATCGCCGTAAACAGTGAAATCCGGTTTCCACGGCGGCGCCAGCGGTTTCAGCTCCGGGAACAGCGACAGCAGCCAGCCAGAGCCCATATTCTGAGGCCCATAATACTGGAACATCAGCGAAAACGGCAACTGCCGGTACGATTCGCTGAAAAGATGCCAGGCTTTTGCCGCGTCCGCCGTGGCACTGCCCCAATCGGGGGCCGCCAGGCGCTCGAGAAATTCGGCCTCGGTACTTTCAAACGTATCAAACGCCAGCCGTCCGGCGGCGCGGTTCATCAATCCCGGGTAATTCCCGAGGTACCAGCAATGCATGGCGTGCTCGACGCCGTTCTCCTTCATGGCCTTGAACTTGCGGTAAATCTGCTCCGGGGCCGGGATAAACGGCACCGTGCCGAGCTCGTGCCCGCAGCCCACCTGCAGCTTGGCCGAAATCTCTTTGCCCGCCGCCGCCTGCTTCAGGAAGCGTGCCGCGGGGCCTACGTAACTGAGCCAGTAGTCGCCGCCATAGTGCTTGCGCCCGAGCTGCTCGAGCTCGCCGCCGGATTCGTAATTGAACTGGGCGATCACCCCTTCCGGCATGTAGGAAGCCAGCGTATCGGACCATTCGGAGAGTTCAAACGGATACGGCATGTAGAACCAGCTGATAATCCGGGCGTCCGGCTGATGCTTATGGATGCCGTCCTTGATGGCCTGCATGCTCTGGCGGACGATTTCGCCGTGCGGAATCTTGCCGCAGCGCGGACACGGCACCGGGGTATTGTCGCGCACGGACGTGGCGGAGAGACAGGTGGTCGGGCGCTCGCCGTGCGTGATATTGATGATCCCGCCGAGCCCGTCGACCCGGCTGAATACATAATCGAACATTTCGCGGATGAACTGGCGCGTTTCCGGCACACAGGGGCAGAAACAGTTCCGTCCCCAGGCATTGGCCCCGAACAACTCCGGGTGTTCCTTGAATAGCGGATCGCCCTCGCCCACGCCGAAAGGCTCGATGCAGAACAGGAAAACCTTGATCCCGTAGCGGCGGCACTGGCGGACCGTGGCCCTGAGCTTGGTCAGCCGCTGCTCCGCCTGCGGGTCGAGCGGGGTGAAACTGGTTTCGGAGAGCTCGCGCATCGACACCACCAGCCACAGGCCGTTGACCGCCTCATGCGCCAGCCGGTTCAGATATTCGTCCGGGTAATAATTGATATCGTCGAGCAGTTCGTCGGTATTGACCGGCCAGCGCTTGACCGGGCTGAAAAAGCAGCGGCTGATCCGGCTCTTCAACCACGGTTTGCGGCGGATAACCTGACACTTGATAAACGGCCCCCCGGCGCTTTGCAGCAAATCCTCGAACTCAAATATACCGCGCCGGATCCCTTCCGTGTCCGCCCCCGCAATCACGCACCGTTCCGGCGTGATTTCAATGGAATACTCTTCGAAACAGGATGTCTCAATCTGCCGGGTGACGACCGGATAACTTCCGCTGAGCCCGTTTTCCGACAATAATGTGTTCAGATCGGCATAAGCGGTATCGAGCAGCAGCTCCGGGTCCGGAAATTCCTGCACCACCTTGACTCCGCCGCTCAAATCGGCCTCTCCCGCCATTGCCTGACTGCGTTGTTTGCGCAATTTGCGCGCCACCGGGCGGTTCAATTCCCTGACAAACTCCCACTCGGCCATGGGCGGTGGAACAGGAACATCCATTTGTTTCATATACTCATATCCTGTAAAAATTTATACGACATCATAATATTATAGTTAAAATTAACAAAGTTTCAAGCCGCAATACCTCATTCTTTTTTCTTTAAACACGGAAAACACGGAAAACCACGGAAATTTTTTAAGGAACCATGAAAAATACATCTCAAAAGAATTTTTCTGTGTTTTTCCGTGTTTTCCGTGTTTAAAAGAAATTTACTGGCCCACTGCAACAATTGTGACGCGTCAATTATTGAGGGAGCCGCGGCGGTAGCCTTGCAGGTCGAGCAGGATTTTCTTGAACCCCGCTTGCAGCAGGGCTTGATTGATGGCTTCGCGGTGGGTGGGGATCAGGGCGTAGTCGTCCTGCTGCAGCTCGATACGGGCCTCGCTGCCGAAACAGCGCACGCGGTGGCCGCGGAAGCCCAGTTCGGACAGGCTTTTTTCCGCGCGCCGGACGCGGTCGAGCAGCTCCGGGGTCAACTGCGTGTGATACGGGATTCGCGAGGCGAGGCAGGCGTCGGCCGGGGCGTTCCAGTTCGGCAGGTCGTATTCGTGGCTCAGGGCGCGGATGTCCTCTTTGTCCATGTCCGCTTCGAGGAACGGATGGACCAGTCCGAGTTCATTGGCGGCCCGCGCCCCCGGACGGTAGTCGGAGAGATCGTATTTGTTGAAACCGTCCGCCACGTGCTCGAAACCGCGTTCGTTGGCGGCTTCGCGGATGGCGGTCATCAGCATTTTTTTGCAGTGGTAACAGCGGTCCGGGTAATTAGCGGCGACCTCGGCGCAGGCGAGCGGGTCCAGCTCCAGGCGCAAGAGCGGCGCGTCCCATTCGCCGACCGGGTCCACGGCGAACGGTGTGACGGCGTTGATCAGCAGCACGTTATCGGGGCCGAGCGCCTTGATGGCGGCGGCGGCCAGCAGCGTACTGTCCACCCCGCCGGAGAAGGCGATGGCGATCCGGCCGTAGCGGCGCAGAACTTCAGCGAGTTTCTGAGAGGAGTTGTTCATATTCATCTTCAAGGATATCCGCCATTTTCTGCCACGGGAAACGGTCAGCCACGAGGCGGCGGCCGTTTTCGCCCATGCGCTTGGCGAGTTCGGGGTCGTCGAGAATTTTGATGGCGCCCGCGGCGGCTTCGGCGTCGCTCTCGGGCGCGGCGAGGAAACCGGTCTCGCCGGGGATGATCACTTCGGGCGTGCCGTCGAGCGTGAAACCGATGGCGGGTTTGCCGCTGCCGAGCGCCTGTACCACCGCGCGGGGGAGCCCCTCATGCAGCGAGAGGTGCATCAGAATATCCATCAGCGCAGTGTAGCGGCAGACCTGATCCGGCGGCACCAGCCCGGCGAAATGGAACTTATCGGTCATGCCGAGCTTCGCGATCCAGGCGTCGTATTCCTCGCGCATAATGCCGTTGCCCACGATCAGGAAATGGGTTTCGGGGTGGGCGTCGAGAATCAGCCGCGCCGCCGGGATCATGTATTCGTAACCCTTTTGCGGAAAAAGCCGCCCGATGGCGCCGATCACTTTCACTCCCTCGGGAATGCCGAGTTTGTCGCGCAGTTCGGGTTCTGGTTTGGCGTCGAGGAACTTCTCGATTTCCATGCCGCTGTAAACCACTTTGTAAAGTTCGGGCGGGCCGATTTTCGCCGCCACGCACTGGTCGATCATGGCCTGCGCCACCGCGAAAATTTTGTGCGAACGCTTCGCCGCGAAACGCTCCGCCGTCCGGTATAGCCAGTTACTGAATTTGCTCTGGTAGGGGTGGAACGCCTGTCCGTGGACAGTGTGCACCACCACCGGTATTTTCGCATCCCACGCGGCGGCGCGCCCCAGGATCCCGGCCTTGGATGTGTGGGTGTGGACAACGTCGAATTTGCGTTCTTTGAACAGCTTTTTCATTGCTGAATACGCCTGGAAATCCCGCAGCGGGTTCACCGAACGGATCATTGACGGAATCTCGATGACCTCGAATTCCGGCAGATCGGGGTTCTGCAGCAGTTTGCCCTCCGGCCCGGAGGTGGGACCGGTCACCAGCACCACTTCGTGCCCTTTCTGCAGGTGGCCGATGATCGTGAACAGGGTATTTTCCTGGGCGCCGCCCACAATCATCCGGGTGATGACGTGGCAAATCTTCATTTTTTTACCTGAACTCATATTCTTCGATTTCCAATATACTGCTGTTTGTCAGTTCCAGCGACACCGGCTCGTAGCCGGACGCGGTCAGGACAATCCGGGTGATTCCGTGATCCGTTTGCAAAACATCCGCCTTTATAATAAAGCTTCCATAGGAATATTCAATGACACTGTGCTGATTTTCAGTCGATAATTTGGGATTGGTGCTTGAATCGCGGACTTTTTGCGTCGTCGCGGCGAGAATCCGGTGAAGGTATTCGCGTTTGGAAAAATGCGTGGGCACGACGATTTCGTCGACCACGATCGAGTCGAGCAGCCGCTCGGCCCCGGCCACGTGGTTTTTCAGGCCCCGGATAAACAGCAGTTTGCCGATGTGCTGCACGCCGCGTGAGCGCAGCAGGTACGCGGCGGCGGAACCGGCCTCGTACGAAGGCACATTGACCATGACCGCTTCATCGCTGGCCGGGGCGGAAATGACCAGTGCCGGGACGTTCGAACCGCCTCCGTGCATCACCATCACCGACGGCGGCCGCGCCAGCGCCAGATAATGCCAGTAACCGATCGTCGCCAGCACCACCGCCCCGGCGGTGAACGCCACAGTTTTGCGTTTGACCGCCAGCATCAGCGCCAGCGCCGGGAAAAAGACGAAAATCGACCACAGCGGCGGTTTGGCGCACGGTGTACTTTCGAAGC
Source organism: Victivallis vadensis (assembly GCA_040391785.1). Classification (GTDB taxonomy): domain Bacteria; phylum Verrucomicrobiota; class Lentisphaeria; order Victivallales; family Victivallaceae; genus UBA5239. Next base: position 61,396 of record JBEBXH010000018.1, on the reverse strand, counting down.
AGTAATAAAAGAAATCGCAGATGCCCCGCATCGCCCCCAGGATCCACTCCATGAGCCACGCCACCGGTTCAAAGAGCGGAGCCAGCAGCGCCAGTGGATAAAGCACCCAGACCAGCGGCACCAGCAGCAGGTTCGCCATCACCGAAAACGGCACGTAGATCCCCTGATACGTCAGCGCGATGGCGCTCCCGGCCAGCCATGCGACCGTGCATCCGCAGAGCGTGCCGCAGAAGCTGCCGCCCCATTTGCGGAGCATCCGCGCCCGCCAGCCCAGGTGCGTGGCCGGAATCCAGCGCTGCCGCTCGAAAATCGCGTCGTTGATCCGGGTGACGATGCCCGTGCACAGAATCAGGAAACCCACCGTGATGAACGAATACTGGAACCCCATGTCGAAAAGATAACCGGGGTTGAACAGCAATAACAGCGCCGCCGCCACCAGTACCAGGTTCAGCCCCGGCGTTTTCAGCAGAAATGCGCGGCACAGGCACCACACCGTGATCATGGTAAACGCCCGGATCGACGGCGCGTTCATCCCCGTGGCCAGTACATACACGAACACCGCCGCCGGAATCAGCAAATAACGCCAGCGAAACGGCACCACGCGCAGCATCATTCCCGCCAGCAGCGCCACGATCCCCACGTGCAGCCCGCTGACGGTGAAAACATGCACGGTACCGCTGAAAATGAAGCTCTTGCGCATTTCCTTGGTCACGCCCTGTGGACAGCCGAAAAGCAGCGCCGCGATCATCCCCTTGTTTTCATCGGTCCGCATGTGCGAGCCCACCGACGCCAACGCCGCTTCGCGTCCGCGCAAAATCAGCCGGTAGGCCTTCTGAAAAATCCCCGGTTCGCCCTCGGCCGCTTTGCACTCCGAGGCATAGAAAATTCGCTCGATGCCCCGGTTGTTCAAATAGGTGCCGTAGTCGAATCCGATCACGCCGTAAACGCCCTCACCTCCCTCCACGGAGTCCGCCTTGACGATATGCCGCCGGTACAAAGACTCGTTGCGCGGATGCCGGAACACCCCGTTCAGCTGCAGGAAATCCCCGTAAAACGGTTTGGCATCCTCCGCGCGGATCATGATTTTGCCGCCGGCCGGAACGAAATCCTTTTCGCCGTTCAGCCGCATGGCGACGATCCGGGCCTGAAAAAAAATCGGTGGATTCAGCCACGGAATTTTCTCGCCGCCGTAAGCAGTATCGGTCACGCGGACCCTGATTTCAGCGGCGGCGTCGCGCTCGCCGAGCTGGTTCAAATACGAAGACGCCGGCCGGTAGCCCGAAATCAAACCGATCACCAGCGCCAGCAGTGCCGCCGCCGCAAACGTCAGCACCTGCTTTTTGCGGAAAAACGGTATCAGCAGCACTCCCACCACCGCCGCCAGAATCCAACTGTTGCCACCACAAATCACCCCGGCCGCGATGAAAATTCCGGGATAAATTTTTAAAATGGAGAATTGAGAATTGAGAATTGAAAATTGGGGAAAGAGCTTATCTTTTATCAAAATTCGACCTCAACTCCAAAAATTTTATCAAAAGAGGGTTAAAGGGATTCCTCCCTTTCCTTCATTCTCAATTCTCAATTCTCAATTCTCAATTCTCAATTCTCAATTCTCAATTCTCAATTTTTATATCGTTCGGCCAAAGCGCGGAGATTCTCATAGAATTCATACGGTACCCGGAGGCCGCCGTTGCCGATGCCCATCTGGGTTTCGGTGTGGGTCATGCCGTGGAAGTCCGAGCCGCCGGAGCCCGCCAGTTCGAATTCCACGGCATAATTCTGCAGCGCTTCCGTCTGATCGGCATTGAAACTCGTATAGTAAACCTCAAGGGCGTCCAATCCGGCTTTTTTCAGGTATTTGATTCCTTTGCGGCACCATTGATATTCGTTGGGCTGCCGGAAAATCGGGTGCGCCCACACGGCAACCCCGCCCGCACCGTGGATCTGAGCGATGGCCTCGTAGGGACTGGTCAGCGCGCGCGGCGAATAAGCCGGACGCCCCTTTTTCAGGAGTTTGTCAAACACATCCTGCATCGATTCGAATTCGTATTTGGCCCGCAGCGCCATGGCGATGTGCGGACGGCCCACCACGTCGCCGCCGGCCATGGCGGTGGCGTCTTCCAGCGTGATTTCGTATCCGCGCTCGCGCAGTTTGGCGATGATCCGCTCGTTACGCTCGTGCCGCCGGGTCCGCACCATATCCAGAAATGCATTCAGTTCCGCCGAATGGTAATCGATGAAAAGTCCGAGAATATGGACTTCGCGATGATCGAAAGTGGTCGATATTTCGACGCCGGGCACCGCGGTGACCTGGTCTTTTTCCGCCGCGGCCATGAATTCCTCCAGCCCGGCCACGGTGTCGTGATCGGTCAGTGCCACGGCGTACAAATGCCGCTCTTTCGCCATCTTTATCAGCTCAGCCGGGGCGAATGAACCGTCCGAAGCCGTGCTGTGCATATGTAAATCAATTAGCTTTTCATCCATATTCCTGATTTCTCCTGAACCCCTAATTTAATCCGACAAATATCAAAATACCATTGCAATATCTAATTTTTATGATATATTAATCGGCCAGTTCCGATATTCAGGCAATTTAACGACGAGGTGCGAAATGGCCAAAATAGAGAAAACGAAAGCTGTGACCAAACCTGCCGCCAAATCCAAGGCTGCGGTCAAGGCCAAACCCGCTGCCAAAGCTCCGGTAAAACCCGCACCTAAACCCGTCGCGAAAGCTTCGGCAAAAGTAGCCGCCAAGCCTGTCGCAAAAGCTCCGGCCAAGGCCAAAGCTATAGCGAAACCGGTTGCTAAAGTTGCTGCTAAGCCTGTGGCCAAAGCAGCCGCCAAGCCCGCTGCGAAAGCCCCGGCCAAAGTAGTTGCCAAACCCGTCGCGAAAGCCCCGGCTAAAGTAGTTGCCAAGCCCGCGGCGAAAGCTCCGGCCAAAGCTAAAGTAGCTGCGAAACCGGTTGCCAAGGCTAAGCCCGTCGCGAAAGCCCCGGCTAAACCCAAGCGGCCGTCTGCCGCCGACAAAAAATATTATGATTTGCTGATGACGGCGCATGACCAGATCACCGGCCGCATGCAGGTCCGCCTGGAAGGCGCTTTGAATTCGGATAACCTCGATAAACGCGGCGTCACCACTCACATGGCGGACGTCAGCAGCGATAGTTCCCGCAACGAAATCGAGCTCCAGCTCCTCACCGAAGACGGCAACGTCCTCGAACTGATCGAGCGCGCCCTCGAGCGCCTGAGCGAAGGCGAATACGGTTTCTGCCAGGACTGCAGCGAGCGGATCAACGAAGCTCGCCTCGAATATCGTCCTTACGCCGTATATTGCGTGAAGTGCAAATCCATCCGCGAAAAAAACAACGGACGCAATCCCAATGTTGAGTAATCTGATTCAGAAGGACCTGAAAATCAATCCGCGCGAGCGCCATGTCATCGCCTGGGCCGCCGGTTTCGGCGCCCTTCTGCTGATTATCGACCAAGTCACCAAGATTCTGGCCGCGCATCACCTGCGCGGCAATCATATCACCGTCATTCCCGACCTTTTCGACCTGGTCTACGTGACCAACAAAGGCGCCGCCTGGGGCGTCCTGCAGGGCCAGGTCTGGCTGCTCCTGGTCATCGGGCTGGTCGTGGCCGCCGCCGCCATCTGCTTCATGCGTTGGCTCACCGAGGGCTGGACCGAGCGCTACTGGGCGCTCTTCATCATCCTGAGCGGCATCATCGGCAACTCCATCGACCGGGTCTGGCGCGGCGAAGTTATCGACTTCCTCGATTTTTACTGGGGAAGGAGCCATTGGCCGGCGTTCAACGTGGCGGATATGGCGATCTGCATCGGGCTGGGTATCTATTTCCTCTCGGTCATGATCCGGCCGTCCCACGAGAAACTGAAAAAGCAGCAGGAAGCCGCTACGGCAGTCGCCGCCGAGCCTCCGCCGTCCAAGGATGAATAAGCTGCTGGTCATAACCGGACCCACCGCCAGCGGCAAGAGCGAGCTCGCGCTCCGCATCGCCGCCGAGAACAACGGAGAGATCATTTCCGCCGATTCCATGCAGCTCTACAAGGGTCTCGACATCGGCACCGCCAAACCCTCCGCCGAAGAAAAAGCGCGGGTGCCGCATCACCTGATCGACGTTTTCGATTTCTCCGTCCGGGTCGACGTCTACACTTTTCTGGAACTGGCCGAAAGAGCCATTGCCGATATCTGGTCCCGCAACCGTCTGCCGGTCATCGCCGGGGGCACCGGGATGTACATCAAAGCGCTGCTTTATGGGCTGGACCCGCTGCCGGGCGACCGCGAACTCCGCGCCGAACTCGACCGCCTGTACGATCACGACGAGGGCTTCGAAAAGCTCAAGGAAATCATGCGCGAAAAATCCCCCGGGGATTACGAGCGTTTCTCCCAACACCGCCGCAAACTCATCCGCGCGCTGGAGGTCCATACACTCACCGGCAAGTCCATGACCGAACTCCAAACGCTGCATAAACCACAGTTGCGTTACGATGCCACCGTCTGGAACCTGATCCGCGACCGCGACGAACTCAAACAGCGCATTGCCCACCGCACTGACAAAATGCTCGAAGCCGGCTGGATCGACGAAGCCCGCGCCGCCATCGCCAACGGCCTGCTGGAGTCGCCCACGGCCTGGCAAGCGCTCGGCTACAGCATCATCGCCGACCACCTGAACGGCAAGATCGACCACGAAACCATGCGTCAGAACATCATCACCGCTACCTGGCAATTCGCCCGCCGCCAGATCACCTGGTTCAAGCACCAGCACCCGGAAGCCCTCCACCAGCAATACCCCTGGGACAACCTCCGCTTCTGAACCCAAAACATCGGACAAGTCGGACGAGTCGGACAAACATAGAAGCTTTTTCCCCAATTCTCCAATTCAGGCACCAACGGTGCCGGCCAATTCAGCCACGCAGTGGCGACCAATTCTCCAATTTTTTCGTTTCGGGGTGTTGACAAGATTGGGTTTTGACTGTATAATTAGTCATGTAACAGGTTTCATGAAATCTAATTCAACAGGAATTTTCGAGTATGATCAGCATGGATGATGTGGCAAACCGGGCGAAAGTGTCGAAAGCTACGGTTTCAAGAGTTTTCAACGGCAATACCAGCGTTTCGGCCACGACCCGCGACCGGGTGCTGGCCGCTTGCGATGAGCTGAATTACAAGCTGAACTCGAGCATTCAGGATCTGACGAAAAAGAGCCGCAACGGCTACACCTCCAACATCGCCTTTGTGCTGGTCGACCGCGATTTTTCCAACCCCGCGTACGTGGAACTGGTCAACCCCATGGCCATTGAAGCGATCAACCGCCAGCTGCACCTGACGCTGGTCAAGTTGAGCGGCAAGGAAGATTCGATTTACGAGTTGCCGCCCGTGCTGCGCGACGGCCGGGTGGACGGCATTCTGGTCAGCGGTAATATCAACGCGGAGATCATCGCCGTGCTGAGGCAACTGGGTATCTCGATGATTATCATCGGCAAATACAACAATTCCATGACCCGCAACACAAATGTGGTATATGGCGACAGCTGGCGCCCGACCATGAAAGCGCTGGATGAATGTTTTGCCCGGGGCGTGCAGCGCCTGGCCTTTGTGGAGGAATGCCGGGAACCGCAGCACGCGCAGGAGCGCTTCGCCATTTATCAGGAAGCGCTGAAGCAGCACGGGAAAAAATTCGACGAGTCGATCGTCTACTGGGGCACGGGGTTCCACCACGGGATGTTCGACACCATGGCCGATGTTTTTGCAGCGGATGAATTGCCGTTCGACGCCGTCATGGCCATCGACTTCCGTGTCGCCAACGAAATCTGCCAGCTATTCGGCTGCCATTTCGGTTTTCGTAAAGATCTGTACCCGCTGATCGTGACCAGCGAAAAGATCCGCTATTTCACCTTGTCCGCGCCGGTTATCCAGGTGAGCGAGTTAATGGAAGACATGGTTCACATTGCTTTTGACAAGCTGGAAGCACTGCAGAACGGAGAACAAGTACCATCGCTAACAATTGCATAAAAAACAATGGAGATTAAGAAATGAACCCAAGAAAATCATTTACACTCATAGAGTTGCTGGTAGTGATAGCGATTATCGCGATTCTAGCGGCCATGCTGCTGCCGGCACTGAACAAAGCGCGGGAAAAGGCGCATGCCGCGACCTGCCTCAACAATCTGAAGCAGTTGGGGATGGGGACCAATATGTATATTGACGACAATGGCGTTTTTCCCAGGCGCGGAGTCGGCGGGGGCGACGGGGTATTTCTGACGCAGTTGATCGGCGAATACATCGGGGCCAATGTCAAGATCGTTGACGGCAAGCCGACTTTTGAGAAAACTGATGTCATCAAGGTTTTCAAATGCCCGTCTGACCAGACTCCGGCCTATACGGCGGACTCCAACAAAGTCATCGCTGGCGCCGAAGGGCTGTCCTACGCCAGTAACTTGACTCTGAGTGGTGCAGTGACGATCGGTACGGTTACGTATGGAGCGAATATTTCCAAGGTTACAAGCCCGAGTACCATGATCTGGCTGCTGGAGAGTTGCTCGGGTACTGCTGTGGCATCCTATAATTTCGAGCGCACTTATTACCGGCATCCGAGCCTGGCAAGCGGTCCGGTGCTGCCCGGGGCCGCGTCAAATACCCCTCCGCCCGGAAATCCGACGGGAATGGGGGTGAATATAGGCTGGGTTGACGGACACGCATCGCTGGTCAAGGAGGTCATCAACTGCAAGGACAAGGATTCCACCTCGCCCTGGTATAAATCCTGGGTCTTTTGATTCTGAACGGAGGATAAATTGTGAAATTGAAAATAATTCTGCTTTTCTGTCTGTCCGTTTCCATTCACGCCGCCGTGTTGGTGGAAAAAACGGAGATCGTCATTCCGGCGGATGCTTTGGCGGTGGAAAAATTCGCGGCAAGCGAATTGGCGCTGCATGTCAAACTGGTCACGGGAACGGCCCTGCCGGTGGTGACGGCGCCCGGCGCGGCCAATGCCCGGATTTATCTCGGCAGGGCCTCTAATCTTGATCTGACAGGCCTGGAAAAAAATGCCGCCAAAGTCCGTATTGCCGGCAACCGGATCGATATCGCCGGGGTCGACGGTTCCGGTGAAGCACTGAACCGCAGTACTGCGGCGGGAACGCTTTTCGGCGTGTATGACCTTCTGGAAAAAGAGCTCGGGATCCGCTGGCTCTGGCCCGGCGCACAGGGGACCTTGGCCCCGGCACAAGCATCCATCCCGCTGAATGACGGCGAATGGACCGTGAAGCCGCCGCTGCGCTTTGCGAACTGGCGGCAGTCATGCAACCCCGCAGCATGGTCGAATCCCAAAAATGCGACGAAATTCCGCGACGACGAGGCTTTGTGGCTGCGCCGCCACCGTTTTTCCATGATCGACAACCTCAACCATGGACACGCCTTCACCAAATATCTGGAACGGTTCGGCCAAAGCAACCCTGAATACTTCAATCTGCTGCCCGATGGTACCCGGCGTCCCGATCCGCTGTTTTACAACGGCCGCCCCGACCTGGTCAGCATGTGCGTGACCGACCGGGGGCTCATCGCCCGGGTCGTCGAGGACTGGCAAAGCGGCAAACCCTCGGACATCATTAATTGCAACGAGAACGATACCGCCGGTAAATGCGTTTGTCCGAACTGCATGGCGGCCGATGCCGACACCGATTCCGGACGGCTCGAGCGTGCCCGGCGGGAATTCAGCACGAAAAATCCGCAGTGGCACCGCGAGCTCGGATCACTTTCGGAGCGTTACGCCAAATTCTATCAGGCTGTCCAGCAGGAAGCGGACAAGGTCAATCCGGCGCACCGCATCATCGGCTGTATTTATGCCAATTACTACGAACCACCGGTAAATACCAAGCTCAATGAGCGGATCATCCTGCGTTTCTGCCCGCCGATCATGTACCCGTGGACCGATGCCAAGGTCGCCATGTTCAAGCGGCTCTGGCAGGGGTGGGCCGACAACGGCGTCAGCCTGATGTTCCGCCCGAATTTCACGCTGGACGGGCATAATTTTCCGCTGGTTTATTACCGCGACTTCGTGGATTGCTTCGATTTTGCCCGCGACCACGGGTTGATCGCCTCCGATATGGATTCTTTGACCGGCATGTACGGGGCCAACGGCCTGACAAACTACATCATTGCCTCCAAGCATGGCAGCGGTATGAACAAAAGCATCGCGGAGCTGGAAAACGACTATTTTGCCGCGTTCGGCGCGGCGGCTCCGGCCATGAGGGAATATTATTCCGTATTGGAAAAGGCCACCCGGCAGGGCAAGGGCGGGGATTCGAACTTTATCGAAGGGGGAAATTACGCGGACTTCTTTCTGCAGGCGGATACGATTTTCACTCCCAAAATCATGCAGCGCAGTTTCGAACTGCTGGACACCGCTTTGAAAAACGCGGCAGGCGACCCGGCGGCCACGGCCCGGATCAAATTCGTCCGCATGGGCCTGGAGGATGCCGCGCTGGTGATGGATACGCAACGCGGTTTCCGCCAGTACAAAAAAGACGGAAAAACCGGAGAATTTACCCGGAATTTGAAAAAATTAAAGCAATTCCGGCAGGATCATGAACAATACGGCTACGCCAATATCAGTGTCTCGAGCTATCTGGAAGGCCGCCACTGGCCGCTCCATCTGGCCCTGCTGGACGACAACAGCCGCGAGCTGGAAAACTGGGCCATTCGCTTCGATCCCCGCAACAGCGGCATCAATGAAAAATGGTTTGCGGAGAAATCCGGGGATTGGGAGCCGATAGGCACCGATTCGCATTGGGAAAAGCAGCCGCCCGGCCTGAAATGGGCGGAAAGCCACGGCGCGCCTTTCAAGGGCGTCGGCTGGTACCGCACCTCGTTCAACGTGAAAAGCGTCGGCAAAGATCAATTATTGAAACTGACCTTTGGGGCGGTGGACGGCAGCGCCGGAATCTGGCTGAACGGCCAGAAAATAGCGGATCGTCCCTTTCCATACCAGGGCGATCCGGATTCGTGGAAAAAACCCTTCGAGATCGATATTACCGGCAAAGCTGTCGAGGGCGAAAATCATCTTGTCGTCCGGGTTGAAAAACAGAACGGTTTGAGCGGTATCTGGCGGCCGATTTACCTGTCGCTTGAGGAAGCGGATTCTGTGGGGCCGCACCCGGGCAATGTTCTGACCGGAGACTGGAAAGCCGATATCCGCAGCGGCAAATTCACCTTTCAATTCAAAAAATATCCGCTGGTGATCGATTGCACCGAGGCCGGAGACGCCAACGCCTACAAGGGAGTGTGGGGCAGGCTTCACCAGAATATTCCGGTGGTGAAGGGGCAGGCATATGATTTCCGCGTCCGTTTCAGGACGCCGCAAGGGTTCAATGCCCGCTTCGACATCTGGCTGCGCAGCTCCGCGCAGCCGGGACTGAACCGTGGAAATATTAATTTGAGCAGCCCCGGCACGGACGGAAAAGAGAAAGTGCTCCGGGGCCGAATTATTCCCGACGCGGACAAATGCACGGTGTTCCTGAATCTGGTGAATGGAACCGGAAAACTGGAAATTCTGAGCGCGGAATTATATCCGGCAGCGAAACCTCAAGATTGAATCAAAAGTGAGAACCGAGCTTGAATGTGCCGGTTTTTCGGGTATTGTTTGTGTTGTACAAAAAAACCGGTAATTGGATCATATGGACAGCTTGAAAAATTTAGAGGTTCGGGATTATTACCCGGCGCCGTTCTGGTTCCTGAATCATGAGCTCGAGCGCGGGGAACTCGCGCTGCAGATCGGGCTCATGCACCAGCAGGGAATCCGCAGTTTCTTCATGCACCCGCGGGCGGGGCTCAAAACGCCGTACGGTTCGCGCGAGTGGTTCGGTCTCATGCGCTTCATCGTCGAGGAGGCGGAGAAGCTCGGCATGGAGGCGTGGCTTTATGACGAGGACCCGTTTCCGAGCGGGCCGGCGGGCGGCAGGGTATTCATGGATAACCCCGAGTTCGCGGCGCGCGGTCTGAATTTCCATGAATTCGAGGCGGGCGCGATCGATGTTTCGTTGGGCGACGGACGGTTGATCGAAGCCTTGATGGTCCGCACCGACGAGCATGGAAATGTGCTTGAATCACAGGATATTTTTGACGACGTCGGGGTCGTTCGCAGCCGCTTTTTCCAGTGCGGCTGGCGCAGCCCGTATTATGTGCATTTGTTCGGCAAAGAGGAATATTTCCATTACCGCGCGGAGACGTTTTATCCGCATCTGCAGCTGAAAATCGAGGTGCCGGCGGGCTGGAAGGTCTACGCCGTCACTGCCGACACGGTCGAAAACAGCAAATACGGCCACATTCCCGACAACCTGAACCCGGACTGCGTCCGTAAGTTCATCGAGCTGACCCATGAAAAATATTTCCAATGCCTCGGCGATAAATTCGGCAATGTGGTCCCGGGGATTTTCACCGACGAAACCGCTACCGGCGGCTGGTTCTCCTGGACGCCGCGCCTAGACGCGGAGTTTCAACAGCGCCGCGGCCGGCCGCTCAAAGGCAATTACCACCGGATTTTCCGTGGTAACAGCGCCGAAAACCGCGAACTCCGCCTGGCTTATTGGCAGACCGTACAGGAGCTTTTCGTTGAGTCGTTTTATGAGCCGGTGAACCGCTGGTGCAAGGAGCACGGCATCCAGCTCTGCGGACACGGCATCGGCGAGGAAGATCCGCTGGCGGCGACCAACGGCATGAATATGTTCGCGCTGCAGAAACAGGTCGGAATTCCCGGTTTCGACCATATCACGCCCAATATTCCGGACGGCAAAAACTTCAAGTCGCTGAACCTCGGCGGCAAGCTGGTTTCGTCCGCCGCCGAGCAGCTCGGCGAGCACCGCGTCCAAAGCGAATGTTTCGGCTGCAACCCCTACAATTTCGGGCATGACGGCATGCGCAAAAACATGCATTGGCTGTACGCGCTCGGCGTCAACTGGCTGGTGCCGCACGGATTTCACTATTCCTACGACGGTTTCCGCAAGGACGACGCCGGTAAATCGTTCTTTTTTCAGTCGCCGGATTACCCGGAATTCAGCAAGTTCGGGGAATACGCGGCAAAGCTCGGGCACAAGCTCGGCGAGGCGCGGAGCCGGACTGCGGTCTGCGTGCTTTTCCCGGAAACCGTGTTCCGGATGTTGATGCCTGCCGAAATGGAGCTGGCCCGCGAGTACCGCGAGCGGCTCTATGAATGCGTTCAGTTCCTGCTTGATCACCAGATTCAGTTTGAACTGGCCGACGAGGAAACGCTGGGGGCCGCGCCTGTGCAGAACGGCAAGGTCCGCTGCGGCACCAAGGAGTACGATACGCTGGTGTTGCCGTTTGAGCTGGAGCGTCCGTATCTGGGTAAATTCCGCGAGGCGGGCATCGGCATCGTCAACGATCCTGCGGAACTGGTCGGGCGCGACGGTTTCCGGTTTTATTCGGAAAATGCCGCTGCCGCGACCTCGCTGATGACGCAGTTCCGCGGCGACGTGCTGTACGTATTCAATAATCAATCCGCCAACGGCATTTTCCGGATCGAAACGGACAAAAACGTTTATCTGTGCAATGTCATGAACGACTTTTACCACCGCCTGACCGATAAGCGGTTCGCGCTGGCTGGATATGACGCCGTGGTACTGGAATTGCGCGATGACGAGATCAAATGCCCGGAGTATCTCCTGCCGGAGATTTTCCCGGTTTTCGACTTCGATTATATGGAGCATCCGCAATGGGATTACGTGCCGCCGCTGCCGAACCTTCATGCTGTGCTGAAAGACTGGCACGTGACGCTTGGCGGGCGCGATTACGGCAAGTGCCGCCACGCGCTGCTGCGCGACATCGCCGGAACTTACGAAGATTACCCTGAGCGGCGGAAACCGCGTCCGATTTTCGACCTTTCGCCGCAGGCCTGCCGGATTTACCCGGCGCATGCCGTGTTTACGGCGGAGTTCGAGTATCACGACGGCGCGCTGTTCATCCTGGCCGAGAGCGAAACCATCGCCGGCGAGGCGCGGGTGCTGGTCAACGGCGAAGAGATTCCGCCGTTCAAACACGCCCGGATTTACGATCCGCGGAACCTCGTTTCCGAGATCAACGATCTCTGCCGGAAGGGCACGAACAAGCTGGAAATCATCTGGGAAGCAGCGGCGGAATTCAACGGCCTGACCGGCGCGATGTACCTTATTCGATGAAAACGATGGAGTTCTCGCGGACGACCAGCGAGGAATCAAGGTAAACGCGGAGCACGTTGCCCAGCTGCCATTCGTTCTTGATCAGCCACAGGATCTGGATACCGGGGTTGCGGTTGACCATCGCCACGGCCTCACTTTCCGGCGGCACTTCAAACGATGCGCGCTGGAACAGTCCGTTGGTCCCCTGGAAACGGAACTGCATGTTTTTGTATTTGTGTCCCTTCGGCAAATTGATGCGGTTCTGGGGGATGAATACCACATAATCGAGCAGTGAATCGCCGCCGCTGCCGCCGCGGATCGAGGCCAGGAGGTTCTGTTTTTCGCCCATGGAGCCGACCCAGTAGCCGTCCGCATCCAGGCGGTTCAGCCAGGCGGTTTCCATGGCGAAAAATCCCTGTTTCCACTCGCCCTTGCGCCCGACTTCAAACGAACGGCGGTGAAGTTTGCCCTCGCTCGCTTCGGCATTGGCATTGACGATGATTGAAACATCGCCGAACATCCGCCACATGACCCCGCAGCCGTTCTGCGCAAAAACCGGCATCGGCAGTCCGTAACCGAGCCCGCCGCCGCTGCTGGTGATCAGCGGCACGGTCTGCTCGCTCAGCCTGGTCATGGAAATACTGTCCAGTATTTCACTGTTCGCAGGGGCGGGACGGTTGAACATGATCCCCCGGAAGGGATTCTGCGAATCCAGTCGGAAAATCTGCCGCATGGTCTGGTAAATGTAAAGTTTTTTCACCTCGACGGGACGGGATGACGAGAGGCTAAACCTGGACTCGTATTTCTCCTTTTCATCCATGACCACATAAGGCCAGATGCAGTTGAAAACCACCAGCCCGGACCCCTTGAAATTCTCGTCCCACTGGTCGACGATCGAATTGCGCTGGTTGCGGTGGGTCATGGTCAGCATGCCGCTGCCCTTGGCCTCGATTTCCACCACGCAGGTGAATTCGGCGTCGGTGCGCGGCCAGTAAGGGAGCTGGAGAAGGCGCGTTTCCTTGCTGCCGATCTTCAGCTCGTCGAATTCGCGGATCAGGATATTGTCGTCCGGAAAAAGCGGCTGGGGGTTGCCCACGGCCAGTTCCCAGAGTTTATTTACCCGGTCCCAGCGCTTGGCCCCCTGAATCACGTCAAAAGTAGTCTGTTCCACTGCCCCGGCCGTAGTCAAACCGAGCAGAAATAGCATCAAAAGCAAAACCCGGATTCTGCGGATCAAAAAATTTTCCATATCTTCACCTTGAAGCCATTATATCATAAAAAAACGGCAAATGCAAGCATTGAGAGCCCGGAGCGTAAACATTATGGACATAATGTCCGTGAAATTTCCGGCGCGATTGTTGCAAAACACGCATCTCAGCGTTATAATTAATATGAATAATTTTAGTCAGAAAGGAACCATAACGAGTGCGGATCGGCATCATCAGCGATATCCACAGCAATTACGAAGCACTGCAGGCGATCTATCGGGAACTGAGCAAACGCGGTTTTGACAAGCTGGTTTGCCTGGGCGATATTGTCGGGTACGGGCCGGACCCCGCGCCCTGCATCGATTTCCTGATCGAGCACGACGTGCTGTCGTTAAAGGGCAACCACGACGCTTTCGCCGCCGACGTGGCGAACAAGCTCGAGTGGAACATGCAGGATTACGCCCGGATCATGGTCCTGTGGACGCAGTCGCACCTCGACCACGAGCGCCTCAAGTGGCTCGACCGCCTGCCGCTGCAGGCCGAAATCGAGGGTATCCAGCTGGTTCACGCGTCGCTGGAGTGCGTCTCCGGCGAATATTGGCCGTACATCCTGGACCAGAAAACCGCGCAATTTCACTTTTACCTGCAGGAATCGCACCTGGCTTTCTGCGGGCACGTGCATATTCCGCTGATTTTCAGCGCGGTCAACGGCGTGATCAAAATGGAAATGCTGCACCGCCGCACGCTGCCGAAAAAGACCGGCAAATACCTGATCAGCGCCGGTTCGGTGGGGCAGCCGCGCGACATGGACTGGCGCGCCTCGGCCGCGATTTACGACACGGTGAAAAGCTCGATCCTCCCCGTGCGCGCCGAGTACGACGTGAACGCGCTCCGCGCCAAATTCAAGCGCCCCGGCATGCCCAAAATCAACCCCGAACGCATCTTCCGCGGCTGACTCAATTCAACGGATTGACGATGACCAGCGTTTCGTAGGGGGCCAGCTTCAATTCCTGCGGAAACGCGCTTTGCGAAACGTTGAATCCGGCTTCGGTGATCGCGAAGGCCTGTCCGGCCGGAACGATGAAATTTTCCTTGAACGTGGGCGGATTCAGCACCGAGATCGTCACCGGGGTCGTTTTATCGGATTTATTGACCAGCAGGAACCCGGCATTTTTATCGTTGCGGAAGCCGAGGCATTCGATATCGGCGTTTGAGCTCTGTGTCCAGACGTAATCGCCGCTGATGTAGTTGTTGCAAACAGCCAGCAGCTTGCCCATCGGCCGGATTTCGCCCTCGCGGGAGATCAGCCCGAAGGTGCCGCCGCTGCGCGAATGCCATGTCTGCGCGATTTCCACATCAGCCCGGATCAGGTGGTTCAGCACCGAGGCCAGCCAGGCGGCGCCGACGTAGGTGGCCTGACGCGGATCATGAGGTTGCCAGTTGAAGTTGATGTTGTATTCAGTCAGCGCCAGTTCAATGGGTTTGCCGGGGGTGATTTCCGCGGCGATCTGGCGGATTTTGCGGGCGTCTTCGGCGAAGGAATTGGTCTGCTTCATGATATAGTCCGTGGCGGTCGCCGCGGAACCGGTCAGGTATTTGTGGTAACTGATGAAATCGGTATTTTTGTGGCAATGCCGGTAAAAGTCCCGGATATTGCCGAGCACCGGCCAGCACGGCGCATAACCGCCGATTTTGATGGAGGGATCGACTTGGCGCATGGCTTCCGCGGCTTCGTTGTACATGTGCCACAGCGCCCGGTCCTCATCGATTTTCTTGAAATAGACTTCGTTGTAAATTTCCCAGTATTTGACGTTCAGCTTGCGCTTGATATTCAGCTCGCGGAGCAGGTCGGCGCAGAGCGTGGCGAAAAGCTTGCGCCCCTCGGCGGTTTTCGGATCGAGGTATTTGGGTATGGAGTTGAAGCAGATCATGACCTGCCATTCAGGGTTGGTCGCGTACAGTTTGCGGATGGTTTTCACCAGCGGCTCATAGTTGGGTTTGTCCAGTTTATTCGGATAGACCATTTCAAGGTTCCAGCCGGAGTGAAAACGGAAATTCTTGCAGTTGATCTCTTTCATCTGCTTCAGGTAGTGGTCGAAATCCACATCGTTGGCCGTCATGACGCCGGTTTCGTTGGTACTGAACACAGCGGGATGGATTTTGCCGCCGGCGCGGCCGTAATCGATGGTGATATCGGCGGTAGCCGTGTTCTGCCCGGAACCGCGTTTCATGGCGGCGGCCAGCGCGGCCACATCGGCTTTGTCGGTCAGGCCGACCAGGCTCAGGAGGATTTGCGACGAAACTTCACTTACATTCAACGGAATGATCTTGTTTTCCGCCTCGGAAAAAACCGTGCGGACATTCGAGAACACCAGCGATTTGATCGTCTTTTCCGGCGACGGATTCACCCACGGCAGGATCGTCAGGTGGTATTCGATGGATTCGGAGTTGACGATCCCGGCGAAGATCGCGCCCTGCGGGTTGCGGTTGCGCAAACTGCCGCAGACTTCAACCTCCTCGCGAAGCGAAATTCTCACACTGGTACCGTCCTCATATTTGACCACGAAATGCGCCATTTCCTGATTCACTTCGCCCTGCCAGTATTCGGTAAGCAGAAAGGCGAGGCCGGCGACCTTCTTGCCGATATCGAATTCGACGGTGTCGGCGAGTTTCTGGTACTCGTTGGATTTCAGCGGCAGCATGAATTTGTCATTGAATTTCAGCCTGAACGGATTAGCAGCCAATTGCTTGCGGTAACTGTCATTGAAAAAGTTAAACAGCGGGTAATTTGCGGGATCGGTATTCAATTTCGCCGGTTCGAGCGGGAGCTGGCGGTCCGCGGGGATGGTGAATTGTTTTCCGGCGGTTCCCGCTGCGCCGGTGACTTCGAATTTGATGGTCTGTTCGGCGCTGTTTACCTTGATTTTCAGTTCATGTTTGCCGATGGCGGACTGGCCGGGCTTCCAGCTGAAAATATTCGGGGGGTAAGCGCCGGGCGTGAACGCCTTGGCATCCGCTGTAGTCAGCATCACGGCCTCGACCCTGGCGAAGGGTTCTTTCGGCGAGCCCATCACCGACAGGGCCGGGCCCACGGTAGCGGCGTCATAACTGCCGAGGTTGACCCATTCCATCTTTGCCGGGGCCTTCCAGGACCACTTGAGTTCTTTTTCGGAGCGGCGCAGGCACACAGGGCCGTCGCTGTAGCGGACCCACACGGTGTATTTGTTCTGGTCCTGCGGAAACGGCATGGTGCAGAGCGTGTGGTATTTGCTGGCGCTGGTGATTGCGCCGCCGTCGACTTTGGAATACTGTGTTTTGTAGTCGGCGGCCGGATAATAAATCATGTCGGGCGGCGCGGTACGCGTTTCGCCGTTGAACTCATAAACCACGGTTTCGCCGGGAGCGCCTTTGGTGTGAATGACCAGTTTGAGTTCCTCACCGGCGCGGACTTGCGCGGGATAATCGAGTTTGACGATTTCCGCGCCGTTCACGGCCAGCGCCATCAGGCAAAAAAGTGCGATCAGATATTTCATGCTGTTTTCCTTTCGTTATAATAAAGTGACATTGGTGGCGAAATCATTATCGAGAATCGCCCCGGAAAAGGTGTAATAATAACCGGCGTAGGACGAATTGTGGTATTTTATTTTGCTGTTTTTGGAATTGCTCCAGCCGCGGATATCGTGGAAGCGGATCGGCTCGGCGTGGCCGTCGTACATCCACATATTGGCGGTACCGCTATGCCAGAAAACCGGTACGGAACGTCCGGAAACGTAAGTTCCGGTACTCATCCGGTAATCCGGCAGCGATGCGGTGGCGGAAATTCTGGCGCCGTCGCCGCCCATGAACAATTCCGAGGGCTTGATCGAAGTTCTTGCTTTTTGCTTGAAATCCACCGAAGAACTACCCGAGCCGACCATCACTCCCGCATACGATTGGAACCAATCGTTGGGGTTGAATGCCGGAGTAAGGGTGAAATTGGCACAGTGCAGAACCTTGATGCCGGTAATATAGCCTCGTTCAGACATCATCTTGCCCCACGGCGGATTGTAGTCGGACCCGCCTTGCGTTTCGCGGCAATACAGGTTCTCATCGAAATCGTCCATGTACAGGCGCTGCGCCATGCTGCACTGTTTCTGATTGCTCAGGCATTTGGTGGCCTGGGCCTTCTGGCGGGCTTTGTTCAAGGCGGGCAGCAGCATGGCGGCGAGGATGGCGATGATCGCGATCACGACGAGGAGTTCAATGAGGGTAAATTGCTTTCTCTGTTCCATTTGCGTATTCTCCTTTATTGGTCTTTGTGTTCGATTTCTTCAAAGTGTGCTTTGTCGGCCAGCGATACGTGGCCCTCGACGCGGCCGTTGTCCAACGGGTTGGCTACCCGCGCTTCGAGGTCACGGAAAAGCGCTTTGATGTCGATGATGCCGCCGATCAGGAACCAGATCGTCGACACCGTGCCGACGGTCAGCGCCGCCACGATGGTGGTGATGAAAAAATAGACGCCCCAGCGCTCCGCCGGCCACGGGCTGACCGCGTTCCAGATGATCACGCCGCAGAACATGATGCCGAAACTGTAAACCAGCGACCAGCAGAATACGCTCCACGCGATGACTTTGTCGCCGGTGGTATATTCGTCGGTGATGCCGATCAGTTTGCGGAAAATGGCGCGGGGGGTCCAGGATTCCTTTTTCGGCGCTTCGCCTTCGTCGCTGTAGATGCCGCGGTGCAGCATGCGGTCGAGGTTAAAAGGCTCGCGATAGGTAATCAGCGAGCCGATGATATACGCCGCCACCCCCAGCACCATCGACATGAAGTAAATTTCCATGGAGTTGATCGGAAATTTGATCGGGTCCATCGTCCAGATGATGTACGGATTGAACGGTGACGATACCGTTTCCAGAAAAAGGCTGAGCGAATTCACATAGCCGCACTGGTCCAGCCACGGATAAATCAGCGAGGCCCAATTGCGCTGGCAGATCAGCCCCAGGATCGACAGCCCCGAGCCGAAAATCAGCGCGCACCACGCCCCGCAGGTCGTCCCGAACTTCGTATAAAGTCCGCCCACCAGAATCGGCCCCGCCGACCCCAGCCACACCGCGCACATGATGATCACAAACATATTGATATAATCCAGCTGCGCGAAAAACAGCGACACCACAAAGAAGAACAGCGTCACCCCCAGCGAGCAGATTTTCAGGTAGCGGATATGCTGTTTCACCGTCAGGGGCTTCTTTTTGAACGGCATGATGATATCCTGGACGATGGTGCTGGAGGCATTGAAAATGCGGGTGTCGTCGGTGGAGAGAAGCAGCATGATCATCAGCAGCGCAAACAGGCCGATCAGGACGGGCGGGAACACTTTTTTCAGCATCACGGGCATGATCATCTGATAATAAAGCGAACGGAATTCCTGAAACATGGCGTTGCCGTTTTCGACTTTTTCGGCCTGAATCGCGGCGTAGGTGGCATCCAGGAACACGGTGTCGGGGCTGCTGGTGCGCGAATACGGCGGATCCACTCCGATGATATGGGCGGGCACGGCCAGTTCAGCGACATTGGCGTTGATTCGGGCGCGGACATTTTCGCCGGCAACCACTTCGCCGGCGACTTTGTCGGTCAGGTTCAAGCGTACTTCATGGGCGTCTCCGGCGAAGCGGTTGCCGAGCATGAAGGTGATGACGAAAATACCGATCAGGATCATCATGGTCTGGGCGAAACCGTTGCGCCACGTGCCGAGAATGCTGGCCATTTTCTGTTCGTGCGGAGTGCGGCCGGAGCTGGTGGTGTCGTTGCCGATCCAGGCGGCGCGGTTCAGCACCGAGGCGGTCATGGTCACGATCAGCGCGAAAATGTTGAAATCACGCAGGTCCTTGATATCCATCGGGTTCAGGAAGCTCTCGCCGGGGGCACGGTCCAGCATTACCGGCGCCACATCCTGGAACCATGAAATCTGCGTCAGCACGAATACGGTGAAAATCACGAATACCGGGTAACTGATGATTCCCTGAATCGAGTCGGTAATCAGCAGCGAAATCCGCCCCGCCGGCCAGATGATCGCCAGCGCCAGAATCAGCAAGATCGCCACCAGCACCCCGTACGTCGGAATCTGCAGCCCGAAAAGCGGTATTTTGTGCGGAATGCCGAGGAAATAAATGAAAAAGCGCACCGCCACCGCCGGCCCGATCGCGTTCGTCACCATCTCCGCCAGCGTGCGGATGATCGAGGCCACAATGCGGAACGAGCGGCTGTAGCGCAGCTCGAAAAACTGTCCGGCCGAGAGGCACCGCGTCTGCCGGAAACGGTACACACAGTAACCGGTCAGCGACATGAACATCGCCAGCGGCATCGTCAGCGTGTTCCAGAATCCCATCGCCATGCCGCACTGGTAATTCTGTTCGCACAGCGCCACCAGCGTGATCACCGAGAGCCCGGCCGTGAGGTCGCCCACGCTGATCACATAACGTCCGGCCACGCGCCCGGAGGCCAGATAATCGGCCACGTCGCGCACGTATCTGCGTGAATAAAACGCCGCCGCCAGAATTCCGGCCAGCGGTATGAAGACAATTATTAAAATCAGGATCGACATTTATATTCCTTAATTTGCGATTAATTCTTACAGTTCTATCGGCTTGAATCGGATATCTTTTTCAGAGATTTCCGTCCTCGCTTCGGATGAAGCGGGTGGAGCCGCCGATTTCCAGCTCGTCGAAACGCAGGATCGTGGCTGAACGCTTGTGTTTGGGATCGAAAACCTGGGCAAACAGTTTTTCCAGCGCGATTTTGGCCGAACGGCGCGGATGGCTCGGCATCGTGGTCAGTTCCGGCGTGATCACCTTGCCGATTTCGAGGCCGCCGCAGCCGATCAGGCTCAAATGCTCCGGGATGCTGAACCCCATCTGCGTGGCCGCTTTGTAAACGCCGATTGCCAGGCGGTCGTCGCAGGCGCTGACGGCGGTCGGGCGCGGCACCCGGGTCAGGATCCGCAGCCCCGCCTGCTGCCCTTCCTCAACCGTATGGGCCTCGATCGTTTCGATATAATGCTGTTCGCGCGGAATCTTGTATTCCAGCATCGCCTGCTGGAAACCGGCAGTGAGTTCCTCGGCCAGGCGGCTGCCGGAGGGGCCGACCACGCAGACGATGTTGCGGTGTCCGAGTTCCAGCAAATGACGCGTGGAAATATAGGCGCGGTGAATTTCGTCGTGCTGCACCGAATCGGCGTAGGATGGCGGCGGCGCGCCGGTATTCAACCCGCCGATCATCACAAACGGCATCTTTTTCTTTTCCAGCAATTTGACAAGTTCAAGGGGGATATAACCGCACAGCACCACGCCGTCGCAACCGCCCGCGTAGCGCTGCAGTTCGGCGTCGCTGAACTCGTGCGAATTGAGAATGGCAAACGATTTGTCGCAGTTCAGAAACGGCGCGGCCGTGACCAGTTCATCCCACACCAGCGACCAGTAAATATCCGCCGGCGCGATGTGGCAGAAGATCACTTTGATCGTCATGCCGATGGTGTTCTCCGACATGATTTTCTCGTGCTCAATATCCGGCGGATTGTCGCAGATAAACGTCCCCAGGCGCGGACGGCGGCGTAGATACCCCTCCTTGACCAGCAAGCGGATTCCGGCTTCCACGGTGATCGCGCTGACATTGAAATACTTCTGCAGTTCCTTGGCCGGCGGCAACTGGGCGCCCGGCGGCAGTTTCTGCTCGGCAATCAGTGCCAGCAATTGATCGGCCACCTGACGGTACAGCGGTTTGTCGCTGTTCTCTTTCAGGGCGGTGCCGCAATCTTTTTCCAGAATCATACTAATTTCCTTATTTTTATTACTATTATAACGGCTTCCCCTGAATCTGTCAATAGCATAATCTATAATAATTAATAAAATTAATGATAAAAAGCTTAAAATCATATGAGATGTTCATAATAATATATAATGAAAATATATAAAATGAGATTATAATGCACGTTGTGTACAAGTTTTATAACGCGAGGAACTCCGCGCGCCTTCGTGTTCGGGGTGGCTGTTCAATCTGCCGGAAATCTGTGCATGATCTGAATTGTTCCCAAATTGGGATGAAATATTGCCGAATTTTGCATTTTTTTGGATTAATTCTTGAAAAGTGTTGACAGAACCGGGCGCGGCTCATATAATTAATGTCAAGGAAAAATGGAAACAGTAATGAACTTGACAGGATTGATCAATTGCAGCAAAACGTACCGGCGGAAATATCTGCAGGTACTTCAGGCGGTTTATTCGTCGCCGGGCATTTCGCGCGGTGAATTGATCATCCGGCTCGACCTCAGCAAAAATAATATTACCGAGACCGTCAATGGCATGATTGACGCCGGATTGCTTTTCGAACAGGAAAACATCAACGGCAAAGCGGGGCGCAGCCCGTTTGGATTGCATATCCGCAAGGATTTGTTTTATACGCTGGGTGCGGCGTTGACGCTGGAGGAACCCCGGCTTGTGTTGTTGAACGCTGCCCGGGAGGAGGTCGACAGCCGTCCGTTGCTTCACGAGGGGCGGATGCAGCAGCGTTTCCTGGGGGAACTGCGCCAGAAAACCATTTCGCTGATGCAGCAGGTCGGGGCAGAGTCGATTCTGGGGATCGGTATTGCGCTGCCGGGATTTGTGGATTTCGAGTCCGGGCAGGTCTATTATTCGCAGGCATTCGTCGAGGCGGATATCAATATCAAGGAATATTTCCGCGAACACTGCGGACTGGATTCGTTCCTGATCAACACCAGCCATATCCAGGCGGTGATGGAGAAAAAATTCGGCGCGGCCGCGGATATGGATAATTTCATCACGATCGACGACGGGCTGGGTGCGGGGATGTTCTTCAACGGGCAACTTTACCGGGGCTGGCAGATGTACAGCGGGGAACTCGGACACCTCAAGGTCACCGAGGACAACATTCCGGTGCAGGACGGGCGGACGGGGATCTTGCAGAGTCACGCGCTTTTTGGGCTGATCGGACAGCAGGTGATTGCGGCGGCGCGGCGCGGGCGCAAGTTCCGGATTCCCGACCAATACCTGCGTGACTGGAATTATATTCCGGTGCCGCAGATTGTCAGCGCCATCGAGGGGGGTGACAAGTTCGTGGAGCAGCTGGTCGGCGAATGTTTTTCGTATATCGGCGATGCGGTCCTGAACCTCGCCTATCTGTTGAATCCCGAAGCGATCTTCCTGCCGCAGTGGACGTCGCGCGTCCCGGCGTGTACGCTGAACGTCGTCCGCTACAAAATGAGCAGTTACGGCTTCCGCAACGTTCCGATCGCCACCGGCATCCGCAGCTCAAGCGCCGGCCCGGAGCTGATGGCCAACGCCGCCGGCTGTTTGCTGGGCGAGGAACACCTGAACGAATTATCGGTCAAGCGGCCATCTCATACGTCAAAATCAAAAAAGATACTCAACAAGGAGGAAATCACATGTTAATCAGAAAATTCCGTTTTACACTTATCGAGCTCCTGGTGGTGATCGCGATTATCGCGATATTGGCGGCAATGCTGCTGCCGGCGCTGAACAAGGCACGCCAGCGGGCGTATGCTTCGCAATGCCTCAGCAACCTCAAACAACTGGGTACATCCCAGGGAATGTATTCCGCGGACTATGACGACTGGATCGTGCCCGGTCAATATGGCACCGGGGTAAATACTTCGTGGGTACAGATTCTGGTTTACCGCAATGCCGGCTGGTTCACTTCCGCCACCGTGCCCGCTCCTGTTGACCTGAAATACAACGGATATTACAATTCCGTGGCCATGGGCTATCCTACGGTGGGGAATTCATTGTCGTGCCCGGCGGAGGCGGCCGGATTCAGTGCCACGGGTTTCGAGTCGTCGCATTATGCCATCAATACCGGTTTGAGCGGAGTGAATGGCTTCACGTCCGACCTGCCCAGCTATGCTACGAGGTACATGTTCCGGAAACTCAGTGCGCTGACACAGGCGTCGCAGGCGATGTTCGCGGGGGATTCAAACCGTTTATTTTACACGAATCACGCGGAGGCGTGTTACCGGCTGCGTTTCCGCCACGGCGGGGCAGGTGATGTCCGGACGCTCGGCACGGCCGACACGGCTACGCTGACCAGCGGTATGGGGGGCGCCATGACCAACCTCGTTTATGTGGATGGGCATGCCGCGGCATCTTCGGTCAATGACCTGCTCGGGCTCTCGAACAATGACGGCAGCGTGCCCGGCTCCATGAACGACCGCTACAAAACTGTCCACTGGCGCGGCTTCAGGGCCGACCAGGGCACCCCGGCCAACTGACAGAGGATTCGGCATGAAAATTCACATGCTTATATTGTTGCTGGCGGCGATGGTTTCGGTAAATGGCGGGGAATACTTCAAAGGCGAAATTTTTCCGCTCAAGTTCATGGACAATGAACCCTACACGGTAGTGGAAAACCTGCCCGCTGTACTCTCCCCGAATACCTGGGCGGTAACGGCCGAAGCGAAAAAAGAACTCGGGCAGACCAAACCGGTGATGCTTCTGAAACTACCGGAGTTTCTGCGCTTGCGCTATGCCAGCATCCGGATCGACGCCTATGGACAGGCGCAGGAGCTGCCGTTCACGGTTAAAGAAAATCAGTACGAAATCCCTTTTTTCTATAGCGACGGCTGGTACAATCAGCTGGCGGTGGGGCGTCCTCATTCGGCGAATGATTTCCGGCTCTATCTGGAGGCGGTTCCCGGAGCAGCCGGCAAAACGGGGGAAATTTCGTGGTCGTTCCGCTTCGGCAACCGTCAGGTGCCCGAGGCTTCGCATCCGGTCCGGGTCCTGCCCGCCTTAGACAAACCGGAAAAGGCGGCGAAATCTTATGCCCTGGCCATACCGTCGGCCGCTGGTTCCGACATGTCTTCTGACGATATCACCCGGCGCATGACCGGTTTTTACCGCAGTCTGAGCAGCAATTTTTTTGCCTTCCGGGGGAATTTCAATGCGTCCGCTCCGGTGCGTGATTATATGGTGGGCTGCAACAAACAGTTCATCATCGTGGCGCACCCCGAAATGACCGCCGCCAACCGGGAGTGGCGGCAATGGCTGCAGGATGGCACCGTGCCGCCGATGATTGATCTCGAAGGCCGTACGGTCGATTTCAGTGTGCCTGCCTGGTATTTGCTGGATGACCCCGAGCAGCGTTACGAGAAATACCTGACGGCGGGGGCGCAAGCCATCCGGCGGCTTTACCCGGATTGCCGCAGGATCTATTTCAATTATGAACCCGGCGCGGACGGAGTCGATCCGCAGGGATTGGCACGCTTTGCGGAAAAACAAAAACTGGCGCAGGTCCCCACCCGGGAAGAAGTGGCCAAGGGCCGCTACAAAGACGCGTGGTTCAACTATATGGTCGATCTGAACGACCGGATGATCCGCAAGGTTTCCACTATTTTCAAGCGCGAAATGCCGGGCGTTGAGTTCTGGCTGTGTACCGACAATCTGCACGCCAAGGGTGGCACGGTGGCCTACTGGTGCGCGGTCGACAGTCTGATGGCTGACAAATATGTCGACGGGCATATGCCAATGCCTTATTACTGCGGTTCGGCGTTTTTCGACGACATGGCATTCAGCATGCAGAAACTCTCGAAACCGGTTTTGCCGCTGGCCGACCCCTCGGAGCGGGTGGAGCGCTTTTTCAAACGCTATACACCGGAGGGCATCCGCCAGAACATCGTGGCCGGGGCGGCGCTGGGGCTGACGGGTTACGGTTTCTGGCCGGACGACCTGCTGCCGGGCGCGTATTTCCAGGCTATGCATTCCGCCTATGGCATGGTGGCGCGGGCGGAGGCGTTTTATCAGCGGGGTAAGCGGCTGCCGGCGGATTCGCTGCCGGTCAAGATCGCCAATTCCAGCGAGGCCGAAGTGGTGAATGAAGCCGGACAGAAAATCAGCATCACCTACCCCGATTATTCCGATGCCTTGCGTTATACAGTGCATGAACTGGACGGAAAAAAACTCCTTACCGCGTTCAATTACGATGCTTGGAACCCGCTTTATCTGGAAGTGGCGGGGCAATTGCTGAAAATCGCCCCGCTCGACGTGCTTCAGTATCAGGCGGGCGATCCGGCAGCGGATCAACCGAAATTGGCCGCCGAGCTGGATGCCTTGCGGCAGAAGCAGGGGGGCAGCGGTGCCTTGAACGGCATCGAAAAAGATCAGTGCTCGATCCGCTGGTATCTCCCGGCCTGGGCGAAAAAGCCGGTGTTGCTGATGATCAATCCGGGCCAGGAACGCCTGATCATTGATGCTCTGCAGAAAAGCGAAATCATCTATTGGCACGACGCCGTGGCGCAGCGCTATCTGGGGCAGATCATGCTGTACGACCAGTCCCGGGTCAGGGGGCCGTATCCTTTTGTGCTGGATGAAATGAAGGTCGAAAACAGTAGTCCCGAGGTGGGTTTCCGCTATATTTTCCAGTCGCAGGATGCCGGTGCGGACTTTCCTTATCAGGGGCTGGAACTGCGCAAAACATTCCGGCAGGAACCCGGTAATACTTTTGTCATCGGCTGCCGGGTTTCCAACCGCGGCAAAAGCTCCGTGACGCTCGGGCTGAGAATCGCCAATATGCCGTTTGCCGTGATCGATGAAATCACTTCCGGCGGCGTCCGGCTGACCCGCGAGGAAACGGGCAACCATATTTTTGCGAAAAACGACCGCAAAATGGATTTTCTCCCCGAAGTGAAGCGGAACCAATGGGATGGCTCCATGGTCACGGTCAAGTCCCCGACTCGCAGTTTGACCCTGGATGGTTCGGACTTCGACGGGGTGTATGTCTGGTGCGGCGACAAAATGATGACGGTGGAATTCCTGACCGGGGATTTCACGCTCGCACCGGGTGAGGAACGGGTTTTTCAGATCCGCTGTCGCGGCGGGAAGTGATATTTTACAACTTTTTCGGATTTTTTCGGATCCCGCGGTAATTTTTACGGAATGTGATTGTTTTTCGGCATTTTTCTGCTATATTAGTGTTTCTGTGTGAGATGTAACTGCAAATATGTGAGGATAAGAGCAGAAAATGGCAAAAATTCACCCTTCCGCCGTAGTTGAAGCCGGCGCTAAGCTGGCCGATGATGTCGAAATCGGACCAATGTGTTATGTCGGACCCGACGTGGTTATCGGCAGCAAAACAAGGTTGATTGCCCAATGCCATGTCACCGGCTATACCACGATCGGCGAAAATAACCTGATCTTTCCCTTTGCCTCCATCGGCACCAGCGCCGAGGATTATGCGTTTGCCGGCGGCAAGTGCGCCGTGAAAATCGGCGACGGCTGTATTTTCCGCGAATGTACCACCGTCAATGCCGGTACCAAGGACGGCACCGAGACCGTGGTCGGCAATCGGGTTTTCATGATGGCGAACTCACACGTTGCCCATAACTGCATCGTCCGCGACGGCGCCATTCTGGTTTGCGGCACGGTGCTGGGCGGTTACGCCGAAATCGGCGAGCGCGCGTTCATCTCCGGACTTTGCGCCATTCACCAGTTCTGCCGGGTCGGCCGCCTCGCAATCCTCAGCGGCGGTTCGGTCTTTTCCAAGGATATTCCGCCTTTTATGATGGCCGAGGGCCGCAACGGCGGCGTGAAAATGGTCAACGTGGTCGGGCTGCGCCGCGCCGGGTTCACCGTGGAAACCATCCGGGTGATCCAGGATCTCTACAAAATCGTCTTCCGCAGCGACCTCAATCTGACCATGGCTTATGCCAAGTGCCGCGCTGAGCTGCCGCAGATTCCCGAAGTGGAGGAATTCCTCGCTTTTGCCGAGAGTTCCAAGCGCGGCATCCTGACCAACCGCGAAGACGGTCACCGCGTTTAATCGAATCATATATATTTATAATAAGGAAATAAAATCATGCTCCAGAAATTGAACAAGAATCCGAAATTCCAGGGGCGCCGCGGCCCCGTGGTGCTGCTGATCATGGATGGCGTGGGCTTCGGCCGCTTCGCCGAGGGCGACGCTTTCCTGAACGCCTACACCCCCGAGCTCGACTGCCTGATGAAGAATTACCCCACCACCAAGCTCAAGGCCCACGGTACCGCCGTCGGTATGCCCTCCGATGACGATATGGGCAACAGCGAAGTCGGGCACAACGCCATCGGCTGCGGCCGGGTATTCGCGCAGGGCGCCAAACTGGTCGAGGACGCGGTGGAGAGCAAGAAAATTTTCGCCGGCGACACCTGGAAGAAACTGGTCGCCAACGTCAAGGACCATAACTCCACAATGCATTTCCTCGGACTTTTCTCCGACGGCAACGTGCACAGCAATATCGGCCACCTGAGGGCCATGATCGAAGACGCCAAGGCCGAAGGGGTCAAGAAAGTTCGCGTCCACATCCTGCTGGACGGCCGCGACGTGCCGGAAACCTCCGCCCTCGATTACGTGCAGCCGTTCGAAGAATTTCTGGCTGGTCTGAACAAGGACGGCGTCGATTTCCGCATCGCCTCCGGCGGCGGCCGCATGGTCATCACCATGGACCGCTACGGCGCCAACTGGGACATGGTCCGCAAGGGCTGGGAAACCCACGTTCACGGCACGGGCGACTATTTCAAGACCGCCGAAGAAGCGATCGTCAAGCTCCGCGAAAAGACCAAAGCCATCGACCAGGACCTCCCCCCGTTCGTCATTTCCGACGACGGCAAGACCCCGGTCGGCCCGGTCATGGACAACGATTCGGTGGTTTTCTTCAACTTCCGCGGCGACCGTGCCCAGGAAATCACCAATGCGTTTGAAGATGACAATTTCACCAAATTCGACCGCGGCCGCCGTCCGAGCGTCCAGTACGCCGGCATGATGGAATACGACGGCGACCTCCATGTGCCGAAACAGTTCCTGGTCAATCCCCCGGATATCGACCGTACCGTGGGCGAATACCTCTGCGCCTCCGGCGTAAAACAGCTGGCCATCAGCGAAACCCAGAAATTCGGGCACGTGACCTATTTTTATAACGGCAACCGCGCCGACAAGTTCGACGAAAAGCTCGAAGATTATGTGGAAATCAAGTCCGACATCGTGCCGTTTGAGCAGCGCCCGTGGATGAAATCCGCCGAAATCACCGATTATGTCTGCGACGCGATCGCGTCCGGCAAATACCAGTATATCCGCCTGAACCTGCCCAACGGCGACATGGTCGGCCATACCGGCGTGTATGCGGCGGTGCTGGTGGCGATGGGCGCGGTGGACATCAGCGTTTCGCGTATTGCCGAAGCGGTTCAGAAGGCCGGCGGCGTGCTGGTGATCTCCGCGGACCACGGCAATGCCGACGATATGTTCGAACACGACAAAACCGGTGCGGTGAAGTGCGACAAGAAAACCGGCGAAATCGCCCGCAAGACCAGTCACTCGCTGAACCCGGTGCCGTGCATCATTTACGACCCCGAGTCCAAGGGCGAATACGACATCAAGTTGCGTGACGGTCTCGGCATCAGTTCGCTCGGCGCCACGACTATCGAACTGCTCGGCTATCAGGCCCCGGAAGGGTATGATCCGAGCGTGATTGTCTGGAAATAATTACGAATTACGAATTCAAAAAAATAGACATGCCGCCGGGCGCTTGCCCGGGCGTGATGCAACGGCGAAACGTTGCCCGGAAGCGTTTTTGGCTGAGAAAGAAACTTAAGAACTGAAAAGGGGGGTATTGTGCGTGCTATTTCTCTGATTCTGGTTGTGGCCTGTCTGGGGCTTAGCGGGTGTTTTCATCAGAAAACGCAGGTGGCGAGTGTCAAGCTGATGGAAATTTCCGGGGATGCGAGCGGCCAGCAATACACGGTTTCGAAGACGGACGGTTTTCTGGCGGGCAGTTCTTCCGGCAAAATTCAGCTGGGGCAAAGTTCACTTGGCGATTTCAGTTACGAGCTTTATTATCTTTTAAGTATTGGCAATGGGGCGGGAGCTCCCTGCACCAATGCCGACTTCACGCTTCGCGGAATCGTCATGGAAAAGGAAAACGGCGAACTCATCGGCATTCGTTTCCTGAAAGAACTGACGGGTAAGTTCAGTTATGACAAGGGAAGAATGGCCGTCAGTGATTTGTCGACAAGTCCGTCATTCATCAATCCTGTTTTAAGCGGATTAAAAAACACTCTTACCAACCCTGGCCCCAATAGCAATGCTCTGCAGTCTCAAGGATTCTATTCAGCATTCAGCATTCAGTTCCTGCCCAATCCGGCGGACCAGGTTAACCGCGTTGAATTGGTATTTGACATCCCGGTTCAGATACTGCCGACTCGTCCGTCACTTCCCGGAAAGTGAGCTTAAAAGCTGATCCGTCACTCGTCCGTCACTTTATTTAAAGCTGGTCCTGGAGGGTGAATAGGGTGGCGTGGAGGGCGGCGAAGATTTTCTGCTTTTCCTCCGGGGTCACCCGGAAGGACGGCATGTGAATGCCGATGGCGCCCAGCATCATGCCGCTGCTGTCCAGCAACGGAAACGCCGCGGCGTAAAGACTGCCGCCGGCCAGGGCTTCCGCATAACCCGCCATTTTCAACTTGTGCAAATGTTCATCCAGCAGGACGCGGCTGTCGATGCCGTCCCATTCGCGGCCGGGGAGGCCGTTGAGTTCGACGAAAAGGTCGAGTTCACGCTCAGAGGCGAAAGCCAGCATGATCCGGGTCGTCACCAGTTGATACGCCATGTTGTCCTGTTCGGCTTTGCTGGTTTCCACCACGATCGGGGACATGCCCTGACGGCGCAGCAGTACCTTGCGCATGCCGTTGAAGAGGGTCACCACCACAAAGGACTCGCCGATTTCCTCGGCCAGGCGGTCGAGTACGGGGGTCATGACCTTGAGCAGTTTGTTGGCCACGCGGGCACCGCGGCTCATGCCGTAACACTTGGGGCCGGGGACATAAAGACGGTCGCCGGCGCGGCCGATGTAACCGGCGATTTCCATGGTTTTCAGGATATTGCGGGTGGTGGTGGGCTGGATGTCCAGCGCGGCGGCGACTTCGGAGAGGCCCACGCCGGGCCGGGTCATCGACTGCTCCATGACAAAGTCCAGCGCGGAGAGCGCTTTTAACACCGACTTGACGGTTCCGGAATCTTTTTTCATTGCTTTTTTCCTTTCCTGAAACTATAGCCGATATTCTTTTTTTGTCAAGGGGCAGGGAGTATGGACATCGTAACGGATATGCAAAAGCGGGCAGAATGACCTGGCCCGTAACTACTGAAGGAGTTGTTTCAGGTCATCGCGGGTGACGGGGTTGCCGCTGAAGCGGAGCTGCTGGTAGCGAAGGATGAATGCCTCGGCTTTCTGCAGTTCCCCGGGCTTGAGCAGATTGGAATTGCGGAGCAGATCGAGGAGCTCGCTGGAACTGCGGCCGGGTTCGTGTGACAGCGACAGGCGTTTTTCCCATTTATCGGCCCATTTACGGTACAGTTTGCCAAGGGCGATGATTTCGCGCGACTGCGCCAGCGCGGAGAGCTTTTTCCGGTGGCGATGACGCCGCCGCCAGTACCAGATCCCCGCCCCGATGATCAGCAGCACGCCGAACGGATTGGCGACGATAAACCAGACCACCTCCCAGATGAACACCGCGGCATCGGCAATGGCCTCGGCGAAAAGCCCGCGCCGCAGGTTGGCCATAAGTTGCTGCCAGCTCTGCCCGATCCGGTCGCGCCAGTCGCTGATGGTGTCCCAGTCGCCCTGCGCCCCGCCGATTTCGGTGGGCGGGGTCGGCTCCAGCATAACCCATTGTTTACGGTCGCGGTCATAAGCCTCCAGCCACGCGTGGGCGTTGCCGATGCGGGCCACGAAATATTTGCCGGAGGGATGTCCCTCGGCGCAGATGAATCCGGTCACATAACGTGCCGGGATGTCCATCCGCCGGAGCAGCAGTGTCATCGACGCGGCGTAGAGTTCGCAGTGCCCCTGCCGGACGTTTTTCAAAAAATGAAGCACCGGGTCGAGCATTGGGTCAGCCTCCCAGCTTAGACTGTAAGTGAAATTGTCCTGGTAATACTTGAGCAGGAGCATGAACCGCTGTTCGTCGGTGGCGGCGGCCGCCAGCCCCGGCACGGCGTCCAGAAAATCCTGCAGCCCCTGCTGCAGTCGTGGAGAATACTGCAGGAGGTATTCGGGCGGGTCGGCGGGGGGGGCCGGATAGGCTTCATCGGCGCTGTCGTCGGCGAAAACCGTGTAGCCGCCGTCCTTCTGCCAGTCCTCAAGCTTGATGATGCCGTTTTCGGAGAGGGTCATGTGGTCGGCGATGGCGTCGAGCCGTTTCACCGCGCCCGGCACCAGCAGCACATCGGAAATGAAGTTGCTGTCCTGATAAATCTGATATTCGTATTTGTACTCGGCTTTTTCGGGGCGCACAAAGAAACTCTTATAGGTGATCATGCCGCCATATCCTTTGCCGGCAAGTGATTCGGTGGCTTTCTGCCCGGCGGCCTCTTTCCAGATGCCGTTCATGTATTCCTCGTAAACCCGGCCGCGCATGTAACCCGGCGGATTCGGCCCGATCGACCGCAGGATGATTTGCTGCTGGCTGGCCAACACTTCCGGGCTCATGATCCGGTGCAGGTTGGTTTCCTTGCTGAATACGGCGGTCCGGCCGCGCCGCCAGGTCTGGCGCGAGCTCACCCGGATCAGCATGTTTTCCCAGCGGCGCAGCTCGCTCTCG
Organism: Victivallis vadensis; assembly: GCA_040391785.1. GTDB lineage: Bacteria > Verrucomicrobiota > Lentisphaeria > Victivallales > Victivallaceae > UBA5239. The sequence continues at coordinate 29,372 of JBEBXH010000018.1, read as the reverse complement.
AAGTGCCGGTAAAGCTTGAACCCGCCGTAAATCAGCAGCGGCAGCACGATCCACATGATCGCCATGATCACCCATTTAGTCCCGAGGCTTTTGCGCGAGGCCACCGGCAGCGGCACCGTGTGGCGGAACGCGATCAGGATCAGGCCGATTTCAATACACATCGTCCAGACATAGAAATTGTAGAAATATGTGTTGACCACCGCTTCGGCAAACGGCAGCCGGGCGCTGGGCATATTGAAGTTAAACACGTCCGCCGAGGCGATCAGCGAAAAGACCGCCACCGCCGCCGCCCCGCCGATCATCGACTTGCCGGTATTGAAAAAAGTCAGCGCCACCGCCAGATAAAACGCCCCCACCGTGTAAAACTGCGGCTGAATCAGCATGGTCACATAGCCGAAACGCTCGCGGTTGAACGGAAACACCAGGTCCAGCATCACCACCGTCACCGCAATGACCACCAGCGTGTAAATGATGGTACGGTCGGTCCAGACGATCTGCTTGCGGCGCATGAACGACAGCGCGTAACCGCCCGCCGTGATCAACAACACATGCGGCAGGTCCGCCACGATCACGAAAAGCAGCAGCGCAGGCGCTATGATGACCGCGGACCAGGCGACTTGTGACATGGATTTATTCATAGGTCGCGTACTTTCCCCGAGTTGATGTCGTCCGAATTGAGCCTGACCAGATAGTCCGGCGCTTCCGGCGGGGCGTCGATGATGATCGCCTTGATGCTGATGCCGGACTCCCGGAATCGCTCCACCATTTTCGCCCGTTCGTCATCCCAGCCGAGCAGCACGACCAGCGCGCTGCCGATGCCGGAAATCTCCTCCATCACCGAATCGGAGAGCTCGCTGACCTTCGGGTCGGGATTCGGCTGGACCTCCGCCAGAATATCGAGGATATTGTCGAAACAGGCCAGGTGCCGCCCGGCCTGAAAATGATAAACCTTGTCGCCCGCCGCGAAGATGTCCACCACGTATTCGCCCCGGGTCAGGTAGTCGGTGATCGCCGCCGCGATTTCCAGCCCGCCCTCGAGCTCTTTGAAATAAGTCTTGGTTTTGAAGGAATACCACTTCCGCCGGTCCGGGATGTAGGTATCCACGACCAGCGCGATGCGGCTCAAATACTCGTTCTGGAACTCCTTCACGATCAACTGCCCGGAGCGTGCACTGCCGCGCCAGTAAATGTGCCGCGGATCGTCGCCCTCGCGGAACTCCCGGCAGCCATAGAAATCCGCCGATTCGCCCACTTTCGACACCCGTGAGGTACCATTTTTCTGGAACTTGCTCCCGGTCGGCAAAATCAGGTTGTTCAGCGTGGTAAAGGCCGGGTAGACGTGGATCGCCTGCTTCAGCTCCTTGTTCGAACAGCTCCATTTGGAGATCGACAGCGGAAAGAGCGAGTCGGCAATCGGCGAATAAAGATGATATACCCCGCGCTGCGTGGCGGTGCCGTGCGCCGTCAGGAACACCGTTTCGCCGCCGGCGATGCCGCTGACGCTGGCCGCCTTGTCGATTTTGACTCCTTTGCGCAGCAGATAGGCGTCCAGCTCGATATCCCAGGTCGGCAGCCGCCGTTTGTTGGTCACGCGGTAGCCGATGCTGAATTCGGCCCCGGTGCGCAGCCGCTCCGGCACCGAGCGCTCGATCCTGAGCCGCGGGCGGAACACGTAACCGATCGACACCTCCACGATCATCACCATCAAAATGGCGATCGTCGTCACCCGAATCGGCGACTCCAGCGAAATCGTGCTATAGAGGAAAATCAGCCCGCCCGGCACCAGCAGCAGCAGCGCCTGCAGCGTCAGCGAGCGCCACAGGAAACCCGCGATCCAGGCAAACACCGCTACCGTGGGCGGACGGTAGTGGCCCGGCCGGCGTTCGAGGGTGCTCAGTTGATACCACTCCGGGCCGTCCAGAAATTTCTCCATCTTCTGATTGTAGGAGTCAAACAGTTTCATCAATCGGGTATTTTGGTCTGTGACAGCAGGTCTTTGACGATCTGCTGCGCGGTTACACCCGAGTAACGGGTCTTGTTATCGAGGACCAGACGGTGCGACAATACCGCCACCCCCACTTTTTTCACATCTTCCGGCAATACAAACTCGCGGCCAACCAGGAAAGCCGCCGCCTGGGCGCAGCGCGACAGCAGCAGCAGCGCGCGGGGACTGGCCCCCAGTACCACCCGGTTGTCGGCGCGCGTGGCCCGGACCAGCTCGAGCATATAGCCCGCCACCGATTTCTCCACTTTCACCTGACAGACGCGCTTCTGGGCCTCCACCACTTCCTCGCTGTTCAATACCGCCTGCAGCGTCGTGGCCGGGTCGCCGTTAATACGGTCAAAAAGCATTTCCAGCTCGAATTCGCTTTCCGGATAGCCCAGCGTCAGCTGCATGGCGAAGCGGTCCAGCTGCGCTTCCGGCAGCTGGTACGTTCCCTGGTACTCGACCGGATTCTCAGTGGCGATCACCAGAAACGGGCGCTCCAGATGGGTCGTCTTGCCCTCCACCGACACCTGGCGCTCGCTCATGGCCTCCAGCAGTGCCGACTGGGTCCGCGGCGAGGCCCGGTTGATTTCGTCCGCCAACAGGATATTGGTGAAAACCGGCCCCGGCCGGAACTGGAACGAACCGTCCTTCGGGTTGTAGATCGAACTGCCGAGAATGTCCGCCGGAAGCAGGTCCGGCGTGAACTGGATGCGGGTGAAACGGCTGTCCAGTGAAGCGGCCAGCGCCTTGGCCAGTGTGGTTTTGCCGACGCCGGGCACGTCCTCCAGCAAAATGTTCCCGTCGGCCATGATGGCGATGACCATCAACTCAAGCACCTCGTCCTTGCCGCGAATCACCTTGCCCAGATTCTTTTTAAGCTCGTTCAACCGTTCAAAATAGTGCCGATTATCCATTCTCGTTTCCTTAGCTTTAATGATTTTATCAATAAGAATAGATAGCTTTGCCGAAAATACAAATAGAGTGCTGATTTCCGGTCTGTTTTTTTTGCAATTATTTTCCCACCGGTCCGGCAGGCGAATCGGAGCTTGCGATCAGTAGGAGAAGATGGCGAAGCCGGGGCGCTGGGGGATGGTGAGGCGGATTTGACCGGGGGCAAGACTGGTGATTTCGGCCTCGCCGTGGATGATTTTCCAGGCGGGGTTTTCCGGCAGGTAATCCATGGTCAGCACGGTTTCACCCTTCGCATTGCCGAGTTCACGATAGACGGTCAGCAAGCCCGTGTTATCAGCGAAATCGTGGCACTGCAGTGCCGCCATGGCCGCGCCGTCGGGCTCATCGCCGATGGCGAAAACTTCCCCGGCGAAAATGCGGTCTCGGTATTGCAAGTGCAGGTCCATGATGCCCTTGATCCGGCGGCGGATTTCGGGCGACACCCGCGAGGGCGCCAGCCACAGCAGCGGACTCGCGAAAAAGGCGATCGCCGCCCAGTATTCGACCGGATATTCCGCCGGATGGCACCACGGTTTGGCGGCGTAGAATTCCGCGCTGATGTCGTCCGGGCTCGGAACTTCGATCTGCAGCATTTGCGGGCGGACAAAGCGACTCAGGCGCCACAGCGAACGCAGCGTTTTTTCCGGATGATATCCGATGCCGAGGCTGACGTAGCGGTTTTCCAGAAAAACGTTGCCGAATTCCAGGAAATGGAAATACCCGGTGCGCTGGCCGTTGGTAATGTCGAGGTTGAAGTAAACTTCGCCGCCGGAGGCCGTCCGCAGGTATGCCAGCAGTTCGCGCAGGTTTTCCTCGGCGGTGTATGTACGGATTTTGATGAAGTCGATTTTGAACATTTTGAAGCCGAAACGGCGGTGATAATCCAACACCATCGCGCCGAATTCCCGCCAGTCGTCGTAGTCGCTGTTCGCGGAGGGCGCGAGCCATAGCCCGAGCTCAACCCCGGCGGCCCGGGCGGCGCTCACAAGCGCGTCGAACGAACCGCCGAGCCGTTCGCTGGAAATGGTCCAGAATTCCGGGGTGACTTTGCGGTTTTTGCCGGAAAGCTCGGAGAGCGAGCCGCCGGTCTGCCATGCGTCGTCGATCTGATAATGGGTCGCGCCGAGCGACGGCGCGGCGGCGATTTCGTCCAGCAGGAATTGCTTGTTAACCAACTTGGGGAAACAGCCGCATCCCCACGGATTGATCAGGATGGAGTGGTGTTTCGGCACATCGAAGGGGAAGCGTGTCCGCAGGTATTTTTTCAGCAGGAAATTCCGCTCCGCCGCCGAATGAAAAATCATCAGGGCATGACGGTAGCCCCGGAAGGTTTTACCGGGGGTCAGCTCGGCCGGATGAATGCCCCAGTTGCAGGAGAGAATTGTGTCGCCGTCAAGGCGGAAATCGTGGGCCTCGTAATCGCGGCGCTCGCCGCTGGGCGGAGCTTCCTGCAGATAGGTGAATCCCGCGCCGTCGGCGGCAGCACAGAACAGTAAATTGCCGTTCAGCAATTCCCCCTCGGCGGGATGGATGGCGACCAGTTCGTCGGTGATATCGGTGATGGCGGTAAATTCGACGGAGCACTCCGGGCGGATACCGCTCGCCGGGCGGATGCTGTCCGCACAGCTCTCGGCCAGGTGACGGTAGTCGGGCGCCGCCTGATTCCGGGCGTAAACGCCGCGCCGGCTCCAGTAAATATTGGGCTTCACCGGGCATTCGATGAAGTTCTGCACGGCGATCACCGGCAGCCCCGGATAGATGAAGTATTCGCGGGTGTACGCGGCCTGCTCCACCGGTTCGAACATCGCCAGCCGGACACATACACGCGTCGAATCGAACAGATCTCCCGGCAGCACTTCCGCGGCAATATCGCGGAGTCGCCACGGTGTTTTTTCATTGCCCGGATGGTTCAACCCGATGAACGAGAGATCCGCGTGTGGCTTGTCCGGGGCGGTGAACTCGCGCCCGCCGCCATCGCACAGCGAAACCGTTCGCGGTGCGCCCATGGCCAAATCCAGCGTCCGCATAATAACGGAATTGGCGATCACCAGTTGATCGCCCGAGCGTGAAATCCGGATGTCCTCGTATTCAAGCATTATGGAAAACTCAGTTTGTACCGCAGGGTGAAAATCCCCTCCGGGAGTTTGCTCTCCGGTGCTTTGTCACGCCGGCTGCAATAAAACACCGTCATGATCTCGCCGTTGCCGAGCTCGAAACTGGTGGGATACCCCATGTCCGGCGCATCCTCCCATTCATAGAGCGTGACGATGTTATCGAAATCCCAGCTCCGGCCGAGGTCGTGCGAGAACATGACGCGGATGCTGTAGGGATTTTGACGGTGTCCGAACGAGCACATCAACACGCCGTTTTTCAGTTTCAGCAATTGAGGCGGGCAACCCATGACCGGCAGCTCGCGGGCAGGGCTCCAGGTGTGTCCGCCGTCGTCGGATTCGGACTGATAGATGGGGCAGATATCGCCCGTGAACGAACGGAACATTGCCACGATACGGCGCGGGGCCACTTCCAGCAGATGGGATTCGTTGAGAATCGGATGACCGTCCGGCTTTTTCGGCCCGGGGACAATACCGATCTGCTGCCAGCTCCGACCACAATCCGATGATTTGAAAACGCAATAATCCTTGCCCACCGCCCCGCAGGTCAACAGCGAGCCATCTGCCAGTACGCTGGGCGAAATGTGGTTGCCGGCGGGCATGCGGGTGGGGGTTTTGTCCCAGGTATGGCCGTTGTCGGCGGATTTGAGCAGCCAGGAGCCGACCAGTTCCTCGCACATTTGCGGCGTAACCCGCGCGGCCCGTTCCGGCCAGTTGACCTGGAAAGACAGCGAACTGAACCAGCTCAAAATTACGGTGCCGTCCGGCATGGTCAGGAGATTGGAATCGCGGTCGTCGAGTTCGCTGTTGTAAATTTCCAGCGGCAAGCTCCAGCTCCGGCCGTTGTCGGAGGAGCGCGCGACCACTTCGCGGCCGAAAGGACAGCAGTGGAATTTGCGCTCCGAAGCCGCGAGCAGCAAATCGCCATTGCGCGCCCGAGTGAGCCCGGGCCAGCCGTACATCTGGCCCGGCCGGGCCATGGCGATATCAAACTTCAGATCAACGACTTCGACTTTCTTTTCCAGAACCGGTGCAATCATTTATTTACCTGCTAAAAAAACTTTTACTTCAAAGGGGCGGAATTTGGTTTTGAGCCGCGGACCATCCTGTTTCTCCTGGTAAAACCTGCGGACCGGGCGCCGCCCGACCGGCAGCGTATAGTCCAGTTCGCACTCGCCGGAAGTCGGGTTGATGATGGCGATGATGGTCTCGCCGGCGGCATTGTCGCGTGTCCAGTAAACGAGCGGCTTCGGCAGTTCCAGTGTCAGGACGTTGTTCTTGCCGGGGTGCGTGGCGAAGGGGGCGACTTCCTGCAGCTCGCGGTTCATCCTGCCGATGCCGGCCCAGGATTCGGGCGCATGCTTGAGCATATCGTAAGCGCGGTGCGGCAAACTGTAGTGAATGATGCCGTTGGCTCCGCCGCTCAGCGCCAGAAACGCCTGGCACTTGATCTGGTCGTAATCCGGGTAGACGATGGGCCCGTGCTGCCCGGCCTGACCGTAATATTTGCCGGTGTCCCACAGGTAGTCGGGGTCGAAGGTTTCCAGCGCGATCCAGACCGGACGGTCCTCGCCCGCCAATTTGCGGCAGTTTTCGGTCCAGCTCTTGACCAAGATATAATTATCCTTGTTCCCGCGCCACGAGGGATAGGGATCGCTGCCGATGGCGTCGGCCTGACCGGCATATTCGTAAACATCTTTGGTCAGCGAAATCACGGCGTCGGCATAGAGCGTATAACCGAAGTGGAACGGGTCGATTTCCTTGAATGAACGGTAGAAATTCGCCATTACGTTTACCGGTACTTTGGAGAGGAGGGGCTCATCGTAAAGATACCAGGCAAACAGGGCCGGATATTTCTGTACAAGCGGTTTCATATACGCGTAAATGCTGTCCATATCGCTGCTTTTGCTGAGATTGCGCGGGATGCCGAGCAGGATTTTCAGGCCTTCCGACTCGGCGTGCTGCAGAAATTTCGCGGCGCGTTCGCTGTGGGCCTTGACCGCTTCCGGGGTGGTTTCCTTGATCGCGGTATAATCGTAGCTGTGCGCAAAGTTGAACCCGGCTTCCTTGAGCCCGGTCAGGTCGTCGCGGTTGGCATGCAGCGGTTCGTAGGTGCCGATGGGGAAAAACGGCTTGCCGTCGATGTAGGTGATCCCCTGCTTGAATGTGGTCTTGCTGACCGGTTTGGCTGTGGAGAAAAAGCGGCTGATTGTTTCCTGCCGTTCCCCGGCGGCAATGCGGAATTCAACGCGGTGAACATCATTCGCCAGATCCGCCGCCGGGCGGAACGTGAATGTGTTATTCGAAGCGGACACGATTTCCGCGGCCTGACCGTTGATGAAAATCCCGGTAGTGCTTTTTTCGGGAGCGCGGACCTCGACTTTGAGCGTGGGCCTGGGCTCGGTCGAGGGAACGTACTGCAGATTGACCTGCGGCGGCCAGACGCCGGCGTCTTTGGCGATGGAGAAACTTCCGATTTCGCTTCTGAAACTGTCGTTTACATACATGGGGGTATCCTGTATTATGAAATACCAGGTGCTGCCGGGCGGAAGTTCTTTGTCGATCCTCAGTTGAGGTTCATTGGCGGCAAATACCATCCGGTCGCGGGTCAACGCTTTGTCGGAAGCAATCGTCACCTGGCAGGGGCGCTTGACATCCTGCCACTTGAACTCCGGAAATACATTGTCCAGCACCGTGCCGGGCGCGGGTTCGGACACATTCAAGGCCTGATAACCGGTAAATTCCGTCACCAGAAAATTGCGGAACCATGCCTTGCCCGCGCCTTCGAGCGCCACGTACAATTTGAGGTATTGCGTACCCTCCGGCACCACCGGTGAGAGTCTCTGCAGTTTGGTCCACTCCGCCGGCGACTGCTGTTCCCCGCGGTAATCGCCGCCGCGCACGAAATTATGTTTGGCGTCGGCCCATTCAATGAAAATTGTGGCGCCGCGATGGGGCTTCTTGATTTCCACTCCTTCGGTTTTCAGCTCATAGCTGACGGTGTAGCGTTTGCCCTTTTCCACCGGAATATAGATGAAATGCAGATTGCGCGTGACCTCCGGATTGTTGAGCAGGATCGATTCATCCTGCTGCTCCATTTTCGGGGCGTTTGCGTGGTGGCTCCACTTGTCGCTGCTTTTCGGGCCGGTATATTGAGGTGCGGCGAAACTGCCGGTTCCGAGTATCAGGACGAAGGTCAGGGCGAGAGATTTGAATTTCATGGGATAATATACTCCGTTCAGGTTAATTCCAGATTCTGAGATATGGGGTGCCGCTGCCGTACATCAGGCGGACCACGGTGGCCGGGTTTTCGAGCAGGTCGATTGCCGATTCCACGATTTCCTTGGGCCCGCAGGTGCCCGCATGGCCGTCGGCGAAACTCAGGTTGGCCCGCTCACTGTGGCGCATGTGGATTCCGTAGTCCCAGCCGTTGTAAGCCAGCGTACCGTATTGTCTGCCGACATAGGCGGTACGGTGCACGGAATCCCCGAGGATCATGGCCGCCGCCGGACGCTTGATCTTCTTGAAATCCAGCATTCCCCAGCGCGGTGTTTTTGTGGTGTCGGTATTGAACAGGACGTTTGCCGGAAAAGCATTGTTCATGCCGTAGCTGAAAATCGAGGGGCTATCACCAGTCGGATTGATATTCGTCGGGCAGCGGGCCACCCTGTAATCAGGATCCTTCGGCAGGTAATCACCCTTGGCATAACCGACCAGGTAACCGGCCCAGAAAACATCGTTGGAACCATTCGGCGTGAAATACCTCACCGCCTCGTCATTGTAGTCGTTGCTGTAGAGGATCACCGCCTGTATGGATTGCTTCACATTCGACAGGCATTTGGTGGTCTGGGCCTTTTCGCGCGCTTTGTTCAGCGCCGGCAGCAGCATGGCTGCCAGAATCGCAATGATCGCGATCACGACGAGGAGCTCAATAAGGGTGAAATTCATTTTCGCCGTCTTCATCGGTGAAATCTCCTTTGGTTGATATGTTGCTTTTTTCGAATAACCATTTTATTTTCTTGAATTCATAGTATATTATATCCAAAATCAAGTGTTTTGTCAATGCGATAAATGTGGTATTGATTCTCATAATGTTGCTTTTTGGAAAATAGTGTTTATGATGAGTGAAATGATCAAACTTGAACCGGAAGAAAAAGAGCGGCTTTTCGAAGTCAGCCGCCGCGTGAAAAGCACCGGCATAAAAACCATCCGTTTGAGCGAACGCACCAAAATTCCGGAGCTCAAACACCATATGCATCCGCTGCACCGCATCATGTCGGTAATCAGCGGCGAGCATCCTTACCGGATCTGCCGCGACAACCAGGTGCAGAGCATCCGCCTGACCCCCGGCAATATCCTGTTCTGCTCGCGCTACGCCCTGACCATCCCGCCGCTCAAAGAGGAAATGAAGCCGATGGAAATGTTTACGCTGGTCTTTTTCCCGCAATACATCCGGTTTTTATTTTCGGTGGCGGAAATGCAAGGCAAGGAAATCGTATCAAGGCACTATTGGTACCACACCAGTGCCCCCATGCCGCAGCCCGGCTGGGATATTCTGCAGGCCCTGAATGAACTCGTGCGGCAGGATGACAAAATCGATTTGAGCCGGCAGCTGCTCACCTTCATGCATGATTATTGTTTCGATCAGCTGCAGCACGACCAGCCGCCGCCCGGCAGCAAGTCGCTGCTGACATATCACCGGATCAAAGGCTACATGGTGGAAAATATGCACCTGCCGATTAACCGCGATCAGGTCGCCCGGACGTTGCAGCTCAACCCTTCGCACATCTCGAAACTTTTCTGCCGCTACGACGAACACAATTTTAATGCTTCGCTAAAAGTCATGCGGATGGAGCTGGCCATGGAACTGGTCCGCGAAAACCATTTTTCCATCGACGAAATCGCCGAGCAATGCGGCTTCATCAACACCGGCTACTTCATCAAATCCTTCCGCGAATTCTACGGCAAAACTCCCGGCGCGTTTCGCATCAAGGGGTGATCACTCCGGCGCGATAATGAAGCGGAATTCCATGTCGTCTCCGAACCACATGGGGAAATTAGTTCCCCAGATGTTGTTGTAGAGATTGAAGTGGATGCCCCGGTTCAGGTCCGGGAGGCGATCGTGGAAATCCAGCAGCGACATCTTGCCCGGAGCGGCCAGCGCCGAATCCAGCGGCGTGACCGTTACCTTGCCGTCCAGCCGGACGGAACGTACCGCGTGCAGGGTGCGTCCGCCCCGGCTCACGACGTCGAGCGGATCAATTTCCTCGTCCAGCTTGAGCAAACGGCATTCCTTGACCGGCTGCGCGGGGAGAAATGACGCCCAGGCTGCGTGGGGTCTGCGTGTTCTGGTCTTGCCGAACCAGCGGATGCGGATTTCCAGGGTTTTCCCGAGCCGGTACTCGGTTTCGAGCCGCTCGAAAAATCCGCTTGTTTTCGAGATGAACAGAACACGGTCTTTTTCCGCATGAAATTCGGATGGAAACCCGGCGGCTTTTTCCGGGGCGGCATCCGGCATATCCGGTTTCGTGAAATCGTGGATTGCCCACGGTTCCTCCGGGAGGCGCAGATACTGGCGCCGGAAACGGTTATAATCCTGCCGAGTGAAATTATGATAATACAGCAGACCGGGATGCCGGAACTCAAATCCGTTCGCCTTCACCAGCAGCGATTTGGCGCAGCCCCTGGCGGGATCGAGTTCCAGGCGGAAAAAATCGTTTTCGATCGCTTTCCGGTGAGTGGGCGAGCTGGGGAGTTTGCCCGGGCGGGGCGTCAGCCGCCTTAGCGAATGCCGGGCTATGCGCTGCAGGTTATCGGGCAGTATGGCCACGGCCCCGTCGATCAGCTGGCGCTGTTCCCGCCACGAGGCGGCAAAACGCCGCGCCATGGGAATATCGAGTCTGGCTCCGTCCCAGTCGAAGAAATTCGGGAAATATTTCTTTTCGTCCATGCCCCAGGTATGCTCGGCTACCTCGAGCAGGCGCCGCTCGAATGTCCGTTTTTGCGGGAAATCACCCCAGCTTTCATACAGTCGCTCGAGTTCACGGAAGTGGGCGGTTTTAACCGGGTCGGTGCCCACGCCGTGAATCCAGGTGTCGCCGATTTCGCTGGTCACGACCGGGAAACTGTCCCAGAGCGGGCGAAGTTCTTCCGCCAGGTCATTGAGCGTGGTGCTCCGGACGTCGCAGCCGGCATGGGCCGCGAGGATTGCGCGGACCTGCGCGGGGGAATGGGGGCCCTGGTTGTCGCCGGTCATCTCGATCCGGTACAGCGTGTCGCCGCAGCGCACCGACTCCCCGTAGGAAGCCTGATAAATCACCAGCAGTTCACGCCCGCCGGAATCGCGCCAGCGAAACACCGGCGGCACGTCCACCACCGCCGACGTCGGGTTGATGCCGATGTGCAGCAGCTCGACCCCGGCCTCCGCCAGCGGCGCAATGATTCCCCGGGTATGCCCCGGCACGTCGGTCAACTTGGCGGCAATGGTTTTCTTGCCGAACTCATGGTCCAGCTCCTGGGAAATGGCCAGTCCGGCGCGGAACAGTTTGCCGCCCGCGTATTCGCTGTGCGGCGTAAAAGGCAGGGCGTGCCATACGATATCGCCCCGCGAAATCGCCTTCTTCAGAAAAACACGGTCCGCCGCCGACGAACGCTCCAGATACTCCCGAATCAGCCACGAACCGACCGTCCAGACATAGCGGAAACCGCTTTTATCGCGGCGGAACGCATCGGCGGTAGCCACCGCATCCCGGATAAAGGTCGAAAAATATTTCTGCTTGACCCGCTCCGCCATATCCGTGAATCCGATGTCCAGATGTGTTTTGAAAATAATCCTTACCTTATCCACAATTCGCTCCTTGGCTTGAATTAAATATTGACTTGATATTTGACTAAAATACAACATCTGAGATCGTTGTCAAGCGGTGTCGGTGGCCCTTGGCAAAGACTTTTGCCCTGTTTTTTGCCGGATGAGTTTGCTAAAAGGGGGTTGAGCGTGTATCTTATTTGGTTAATGGAGACTTAAGTTTTAGATGAAAACACTTAATTTATATGTGGCGAAAGCGTTTCTGCTGACCTTTTCGATGGCTATCGGCATCCTGACCTTTGCCATGCTGGGCGCGCGGATGATCGAGATCATCGACCATATCGCGCAGGGAATTCCGGTCAAACACTTTTTTCAGTTCGCGCTGTACACCATGCCGATTGTGCTGACATTTACGGTGCCGTGGGCGATCCTGGTGTCGGTGATCCTGGTTTTCGGGCGGCTCTCGGCGGACTCGGAAATCACCGCCATGCGCGCTTGCGGAGTGTCGATCCTGCAGATTATTTCGCCGATCATGGTGATGGCGTTTATGATGATGCTGGTCTGCCTGTACCTGCAGCTGAATGTGGGGCCGCCGCTGCTGGGCGAATCGCGGCGCTTGATTTCCGGCGCGGTCATCGAAAACCCGATCGCGGTCTTTGAACCCGGCCGGCAGGTGCGGTTCGAAAACAACCTCATCTATATCGACGATAAAGTCAAAAACAATGAAGTCAAAGGCGTCCAGATTTTCACCATGGACGACAAAGGTCTCGAGTACGACCAGGACATCACCGCCGACCGCGGCAAGTTCCTTGTCGACAAAGAGCGCCAGATCCTGACGGTTGAGCTTTTCGACTGCATGATCCGCGACCGCAAATCCAAGCCGGAAACCCGGGCTTTCAGCGAAAAAATTTCATTCTCCTTCAACTATGGACAGGAGTTCAATAAGCGCGATGTTTTCATCAAACCCAAATACATGACCATGCGCGATTTGTTCGCCTGCATCCACCTCGAACAGACAAAGCTTGGACGGAATACCACCAAGCTGGAAGTGGAAATGAACCAGCGGATCGCGTTTGCGCTCTCGCCGATCGCGTTCATGCTGTTGGGGCTGCCGCTGGCCATCCGGACCTCGCGGCGCGAAACGTCGGTGGGGATCTTCCTGAGCGTGGTCCTGGCGGGGCTTTACTTCCTCTCGATCATCATCTGTGAATCGCTGACGTCCTACCCGTTTCTGAAGCCGCAATACCTTCTGTGGCTGCCGAACCTGGTCTACCAGATGGTCGGCGCCTACCTGATCTACCGCATCGTCAAGCATTAATTATTTTTCTGGAACTGGCGCGGTGACATGCCGGTTTTGCGCTTGAAGTAGTTGGAAAAATAATACTGGTCCGAGAAACAGAGCCGCCCGGCGATTTCTTTGATCGAAAACTGCGAATACAATAGCAACCGTTGTGCCAGTTCGATCCGCCGGTTCATCAGGTAGCCGTACGGCGTGTCGCCGAAAAATTGACGGAAACTGCGGATCAGGTGTGCCGCCGAAAATCCGTGCCGTTGACAATAGTCTTCCAGCACGAAAGATTGTTCGAGGTGACGGTCCAGTTCGGCTTTGAGCTTTTCCAGTTCCAGCGGGATGTGATGTTCCTCGCCGTGAACAATCTGCGCCGCGCCTTCGACGAATTGATGGAAGATCACCGCGGCCTGATGGTTGATGTCGTCGCTGTGGTAGCTCAGGCGGTGCATGGCCTCGAAATGCTTCAGCAATTTGGCGGCGCCGGGGATATAATAGGTGTCCGTCAGTTGATAAGCGCGCAGCAGGTAATCGACCATGTCGCCGTTGATCGCGAAAAAGAGTTTTTCCCACGGGTCCTGCCGGTTCGGCCAATAACGGTGTGTGCTGCCGAGCTGCAGGATATAAATGCTCTGCGGTTCCGGTTCGTATGAATGGCCGTTGATCTCCAGGAAACCGCGTCCGCTGACGATGTATTCGAAGGTATATTCGTGGTAATTTTCTCGCCCGATAACTACTGTTCGCGACTCGGTCCGGACCTTGGCCGCTGCCAGCAGTTTCAGTGGAAATCCCTGGTTATTATGACCTGCTTTGATCAAAATTGCACATCCCCGGTTTATTTTCCATATCTATTATTTGCTGAAAAAATATCTTTTGAAGTTGATATTTGCGATTAATTTATTACATTAAACATCATGATTCAAACGATAACCTTAAAAATAGATAAGGAAAATTGATGATGAAGACTTTGAAGATCGGTTTGATCGGTGTCGGCGGCCGCGGCAGACACGCCTGGCAGGCCCATAAACCCGAAGAAGGCTATGAGATCGTGGCCGGAGCGGATATCAATCCGGAAGCGTTTGTCCTGGCCAGGGAAGAAATTCCGAATATGGCGGAATTTTCCGATTACAAGGATATGCTCAAGCAAGTCGAACTCGACATCGTTTTCATCATGACCCCCGACTATTGCCATGAAGAACAGGGTGTGGCCGCGCTCGAAGCCGGCAAAGCCGTTTACCTGGAAAAACCCATGGCCATCACCATCGAAGGCTGCGACCGGTTGCTGAAAGCCGCCATGTCCACCGGCAGTAAACTCTTCCTCGGCCACAACATGCGCCATTTCCCGGTAGTCCTGAAGATGAAGGAAGTCATCGATTCCGGCCTGATCGGCGAAATCAAGGCCGGCTGGTGCCGCCACTTCATCAACTACGGCGGCGACGCCTATTTCCGCGACTGGCACTCCGAACAGTGCAACGCCAACGGCTTGCTGCTGCAGAAGGGCGCTCACGATATCGACGTCATGCATTGGCTGATGGGCGGCTACACCAAGTCGGTCGTCGGCATGGGAATGCTCTCCGTTTACGACAAATGCGGCCGCCGCTCCCCGGAAACTCCCGGCTGTGCCAAATGGGACGTCAACCAGTGGCCGCCGCTGGAACAGACCGGTTTCTCCCCGGTCATCGACGTGGAGGACCACGCCATGATTCTGATGCAGCTTGATAACGGCTCGCAGGCCTCTTATATGCAGTGTCATTACACGCCCGACGCCGAACGCAACTACACCTTTATCGGCACCCGCGGCCGCGTGGAAAACATCGGCGACCACGGCAAAGCCGAAGTGCATGTCTGGACGCAGCGCGGTCCGCGCGAAACGCCCGACATCATTTACAAGCTCAAAGAACTGGCCGGCGGCCACGGCGGCTCCGACGTCGGCATCATCCAGAGCTTCCTGAATTTCGTGCGTTACGGCACCAAAACCAACACCTCGCCGATCGCGGCCCGCAACTCGGTCGCCGCCGGCGTGATGGGGCACCAATCGATGCGTACCGGCAACAACCGTTGCGACATCCCGCAGCTCTCGAAGGAAATGATCGAATACTTCGAAAACGGCCAGGTCAAAAAATAACCGTTCCCCCCATTACGTTCCAACCCCGGCAGCCAACCCTTCCGGGGTTTTTCTTTGCCTCCGAAACACACGAAAAGGCTCGAAAAATTCCTGAGGGGATTGTTTGGAGAAGAAATATATATTTCTTTTGCGGAATCCGGATTGCAACTTTTTCAAGGTGGTATTACATTGATGCACTATCGTAAGGAATTATCGTCATGTTTACAGGACTTATTGAAATAACCGGAACCATCAAGGAACGCAAGGTGGCCGGCGGCAACGGCAAGCTGGTATTGACCCCGCGCAAGGAATTCAGCGGCACGGTCCGCAGCGGCGACAGCATCGCCTGCAACGGATGTTGCCTGACGCTGGAAAAAACGCTGGCGGACGGTTCGTTTGAATTTCACGTGATGGAAGAAACGCTGCGGCGCACCAACCTCGGCAGTCTGCCGCTCGGCGCGGCCGTGAATATGGAGCGTTCGATGCAGGCGGGCGGGCGGCTGGATGGCCATATCGTCACCGGGCACATCGACTGCGTGGGGCGTTTCCTGGGGACGAAAAAGAACGGCGCCGACATCGAGGCGTGGATCGAGCTGCCGGAAGAACTCCGGCCGTACCTGATCAGCAAGGGGTGCATCGCCATCGACGGGATTTCGCTGACGCCGGTCACGGTCAAGGCGGACAGTTTCAGCGTGCACCTGATTCCGCTGACCATGGGCGAAACGGCGCTCACCGAGCGCAAGACCGGCGATATGATCAATCTGGAGAGCGACCTGCTGGCCAAATACGTGCGGCACCAACTGGGGCTGATGGGCTACGGCAAGGGCAGCGATGTGACTATGGATACGCTGCTGAAGGCGGGTTGGTGAGGCGGCTATGACGGAGCGTTTCGGAATCAGTTTGCTACATATGCCGCCGGAGTGCCCGTTGCCGCAGTTGAACGATGTGTTCGGGGCGGTGGAGCTGTCCGGGGCGCTGTTGAATCATTCTTTGCCGGTGGGCAAACTGCCGGGCGTATTTTATTTCAACGGGTTGATGCCGAGCGAGCTGACCCGTGAAATCGGCGTGCAATCGGACCGTATCAAAACCCATTTCCTGCAGCAGATGGGGGTATTGCTGGACACGGCGGGGCAGCTGGGGGCCGCGGGAGTGGTGGTCGATTTCGGGCTGGAGAGCTGTTTCGAGGAACCGCAGCGGCGGTACGAGACGGTGACGCTGATCAAGCGCCTGGCGGCGGATTTGCTGCGCAACAATCTGTATTTGCTGCTGCCGGTACGGGTGCCGTTTCTGGCGGAAGCGAAGGGGACGTCGGAGGCGTATCTGGGATTTCTGACCGAGCTGATGTGCCCGAATATTGGTTTCGCCATCGACGTGCACCCGCATGAACTGGCCGGACGGGAGCTGAATCTGGTCGAGATGCTGCATTGGATCCGGTTCGACGTACGGCTGGTGCATTTTATTTACGAGCCCGAAACCGGGAACCGGCTGGTGAACCGCCTGTTGCAGCCGTGGCTGGAGGTCGGACGCGAATTTCAGTGGCGGCTGCCGTATCTGGTCATGCCGCTGATGTCGCGCGGCGAGACGGTGGAAAACGAGCTGATCGTACTGAGAGAATTTTTCTTAACTTTTAATACAGGAGTTTAAACGAACATGTTGAAACTGGGTGTCAATATCGACCATGTGGCGACGGTGCGTCAGGCGCGGTTGGCCAAGTATCCGAGTCCGGTGGAAGCGGCGAGATTTTGCGAAAAGGCCGGGGCATGGGGCATTACCGCGCACCTGCGCGAGGACCGCCGCCATGTCAACGACCGCGATATCGAGGAGCTGAAGGCCAGCGTCAATTTCCTGAACATGGAAATGGCCGCCACGCCGGAAATGGTCAAAATCGCCGGCCGGGTCAAGCCGCACAGCAGCTGTCTGGTGCCGGAGAAGCGCCAGGAACTGACCACCGAAGGCGGGCTCGACGTGGTCGGGCAGTTCGACAATCTGGCCGCCACGACCAAGGAGTTGCAGGAAAAAGGGATCATCGTCAGCATTTTCATCGATCCGGACCTGAAGCAGATCAGCGCGGCGCAGGCGATCGGGGCGGATTATATCGAGCTGCATACAGGATCGTTTGCCAACGCGTCCGGGGTGGAGCAGCGCGCCGAGCTGGACCGCTTGATCGCGGCCGCGCTGCACGGGCATGAAATCGGGTTAAAAGTCAATGCCGGACACGGCATCGATTATCAGAATATCGCGGGGATCCTGGAGATTCCACACCTGCAGGAGCTGAATATCGGGCACAGCATCGTGGCCCGCGCGGTAATGGTGGGTATGGAGCAGGCCGTGCGCGAAATGCTGGCGCTGATGCGCCCCTACAATAAATGAGATTAACAACAAGGAGATAAACTATGATCAACTCAATTCTGCACAATCTGCTCGACTATGCCGTGAGCAATGGAGCTTCCGACATCCATATCAAGCAGAATTCACCGGTTTTCGTCCGGTTGGACGGCGAATTGGTCGAAACGGATTTCGTGCCGGATTATGAGATGCTGATGCACTTCATGAAGGAAGTCGCCAACGACGCCCAGATCGCCATATTCGAAAAAACCGGCGACCTCGACTTGTCGCACCTTGAGGAAGAAGTGGGCCGTTTCCGGTTGAATATCCACCGCCAGCGCAACTCCATCAGCATTACCATGCGCCATGTGAAAAACAAGCTCATGACCTTTGAGGAACTCGGACTGCCGCCGGTGCTGCAGGTGCTCTCCGAGCGTTCGCGCGGTATCATCCTGATGACCGGGACCACCGGGTCCGGTAAGTCGACTACGCTGGCCGCCATGCTCGAACACGTGAATGTGAACATGAACCGCCACGTGATCACCATCGAAGACCCGATCGAATATGAATTCGAGGACAAAAAATCGTTTTTCGAACAGCGCGAAGTCGGGATCGACACCGAGTCGTTTGCCAGCGCGCTGAAGCACTGCCTGCGCCAGGACCCGGACATTATCATGGTCGGTGAAATGCGCGACCGCAACAGCTTCGAAGCCGCGCTGCAGGCCGCCGATACCGGGCATTTGGTCATCACCACGCTGCACGCGTCGAACGCGTCGCAGTCGATCACCCGTATCCTCGACTTTTTCAGCCGCGACGAGCAGGACCAGATCCGCGAATCGCTGGCGAACAATCTGGTGTCGGTGATCTCGCAGCGCCTGGTGCCGAAAGCGTTCGGCGGCGGCCGCGCCCCGATCTGCGAAATCATGATCAATATCCCGCTGGTTTCCAAGCTGATTCTCGACGACAAACTGGAAAAACTGCCCGGCGCCATTTCCGCCGGCCGCAACGACGGCATGCAGACCTTCAACCAGGACCTGTACGACCACGTGCAGGAAGGGATCATCACCGAGGAAGAAGCGCTGGCGGCTTCGGACAATCCGGGCCAGTTGAAGATGAACTTCCAGGGGATTTTCCTCTCGCAGGGTGACAGCCAGATCGTGGGCTAAACCCCCCGCTTTTTCTGTTCACGAAATACACGAAAATACACGAAAATTATTGGCGGCTGCAACGGTCGCCAATAATTTTTTATGAATAAAAAAATTCCCTGATTTTGTTGCAAATCCTTTCATCTGTGGTATATTTTGGTATTCCGAAGTAATTGGAGGATTGCGTATTATGTGGAGTTCAAACGACAGATACAGTCGGATCTGGCAAAGAGGATTTTTCCTGACGGATTATTTGCGGGACATCACTCTGGAGATGAAAAATTCGGGGGTCCTCAAGCAGATGTTCAAAGATATGACATTTCGCCAGATGAAAGCGTTCAGGGCGGTAGTCCATTTGACCGAGGACAGTCCGGACGGGATCAGTTTGAAGGAGATATCCGAAAAGCTGGGCATCAGCCCCGCCTCCGCGTCTGAAATGATCGATGTGCTTGTGCAGAAAGAAGTTCTGGTCAGGACCAAGGATCAGTACGACCGCCGCGCCATCCGGATCAAAGTATCCGACAAAATGAAGGAAGAATTGAAGAAAATCGATGCTTTCTATGCGGAGAAAACCCGGGACATGATGACGGTGCTGTCGGAAGAGGAAGTGAACAGTCTGTTGGCGATTTTCGATAAACTGTACGGGCGTGTCCTGGACAAGGATCAGACGAAATAAGTTTTGCGGTATTGGGTCGGAGTCGCCCCTGCGTATTTTTTGAAGATCCGGCAGAAGAAATAGACATCGTCGTAGCCGCACTCGGCGGCGATTTCGGCGATTTTCAGTTTGGAGTGCAGCAGCAGGATTTTCGCCTTGTCGATCTTGCGGGTACAGATGTACTGTTTGGGCGGCAGCCCGAAGTGCGCCCGGAAGGCGGCGGAAAATTCCTCCTGCCGCATCTCGGCAATCTTGTTCAGCGTGGCGATTTCGATGTCGTGCGACAGGTTTTGCTCGATATAATTAACCGCCTGCATCAGCTTGCCGGAGTCCTGATAATCGGGCTGAATTTTAATCGATTCCAGAAAGGGCAGCAGCAGTTCCATCGACTTGGTTCTGAGCTTGAAACGCTGCGCGATACTCCCTTTATTTCCGGCCAGTTTCATGATGGCCCGGTACCGGTCGCGAATACCGGGAAGCACCTCTTCGCTTATCGTCAATGGACGGTTGAACGCGGGCTGGCTGTTGAAAAACAGCGACGAAAAATGCAGCCAGTAATGTTCGTTGGGCCCGCGATAAATATATTCAAAAGGATGCGATGCCGGAATCAGATACAAATGGCCGGGTTTCAGTGTAAATAATCCATCAATATAGGAGAGCTGGAAACTGCCTTCCGCGAGGTAATAGATCCGGCAGAACGGATGTCCGCAGAAATCATATTGCCAGGGGTCAATTTTGAACGTATGGCCGATAGTGATCAGCTCAAAATCGAGACGCGAAAAAAGATCGTCGCCGTCTTTCAGGATACGATATTCCGATTTGCTTGCCGAATGATGTTTTTTCATAAAAAGTCCATCTTTCCATAAATATAAATCCATTTACAGATTTTGCCAGAGCGGTTATAATAATATGCAACAATCTTAACGGAGATTTTTTATGGAAAACAACTGGCTCAGAAATGCGAGATTCGGATTATTTATTCACTGGGGACTGTATGCGCTGCCCGGGGGGCGCTGGAAGGGCGAAACCATGGATTATATCGGCGAGTGGATCCAGTCGAAATACCGTATTCCCAACCGGGAATACGCGGAGCTGGCGGCGCGGTTCAATCCGGTGGATTTCGACGCGGACGAGTGGATCCGGCTAATTAAAGCGGCGGGGATGAAGTATATCGTTTTCACCTCCAAACATCACGACGGATTCGCCATGTATCACTCCAAGGTGAGCAAATACAACATTGTGGATGCCACGCCGTTCGGGCGCGACATACTGGCGGAGTTGGCTGAAGCTTGCCGCAAGCACGGCGTGACGCTGGGGATTTATTACTCGCACCACCTCGACTGGGCGGACCCGGACGGCGGCGACCCCGGCCCGGATTGTTACCTGAATGCCGGCGATATGTCCTGGGGCAACGACTGGGATTTCCCGGATTATAAAAACAAGGATTTCGAGCGGTATTTCGAGAATAAGGCGCTGCCGCAGATCACCGAACTTTTAACCAATTACGGGCCGGTGGGCGAGCTGTGGTGCGATTGTCCGCTGACCATCGAGAAACGCTTCAGCGAACAACTCCGCAAGCTGGTGAAGCAACTTCAACCGGGGTGCATGATTAACAGCAGGATCGGCAACGGTTGCGGCGACTTCGAGAGCCTCGGCGACAACCAGATCGCGTTCGCCAAGTCGGACAAGCTCGTCGAGTGCCCGATCACCTTGAACGATACCTGGGGATTCAAGTACGACGACCACAACTGGAAAACGGCGCAGAGCGTCATCAACCGGCTGACGATGATCGCCGGGCACAATGCGAACTGTTTGCTGAACATCGGCCCGGAGCCGACCGGGCGCTTCCCGGCGGCATCGGTCGACATCCTGAGCGAACTCGCGAAATGGCATGCTCAAAACCCGGACGCGATTTCCGGCACCGGTCCGAATCCGTTTCCGCAGGATTTCGCTTGGGGCGATTGCACGGAGGGTAATAAACAGCTGAATTTTTTCATTCGCGATTGGCATACGCCGTTGAGGATCAGCGGACTGCAAACGAAGGTGATTTCGGCGGACGTGCCGTTTACGCAAACGCCGGACGAATTGGTGCTGGAACTGCCCGCGGAGCGGCCGGATTCGCTGCTGCCGGTGGTCAAGGTCAAGCTGGCCGGAGCCGTGGTGGTGTCGCCGGAGTTGATCCCGCAGGACGGGCGGCTGCGGCTGGTGCCGGGCGGCGAGCTCGAGCGCGACGGCACGCTGAAAAACTGGCATCTGCCGGACCGTTGGTGCGCGTGGAAATTGAATTTCCCGCAGGGTGGCCGTTACGAGGTCATGCTGACCACCGTGCAGCAGAAT
Organism: Victivallis vadensis; assembly: GCA_040391785.1. Classification (GTDB taxonomy): domain Bacteria; phylum Verrucomicrobiota; class Lentisphaeria; order Victivallales; family Victivallaceae; genus UBA5239. Next base: position 7,661 of record JBEBXH010000018.1, on the reverse strand, counting down.
TTCAAAACGCCGTGGCTGGGGGCGCGCGAGGTGGAGGTTGTCTGGGGCGGTCAGGCATTGTGCAGTGAACTGAAGGCGGACGGCGAAATCACCGATCCGATTCATGAGAAATGCAGCTCGAAAATCGGCGTACTGAATATCGCTCCGGGCAGCAGCGGCGTATTGAAGCTGCGGACGACAAAGCTGCTCGATCCCGAAGCTGTGTATATGAACCTGGCGGAGGTCTGTTTCAGGCGATTATAGCGCGGGAGCCGCCGGGAGTGGCGGAGAGTTCGGTCAGGGCCCAGACCAGCGCGTCCATGCGGTCGGGGCTGGAACTGCGGGGCATCAGCGGATTGTAGTTGCACATCTGGTCCTCGAGCTCGGGAAAGGTGCCGACATGGTGTACGCGGCCGAGCTCGTACAGCGCGGCGATGGGCTCGGCACGGACGAATTTGCCGCGCGAGGCGGTGATGCTGCGGCAGCTCAGCGACGGATTGACGTTGCGCAGGTTGGCGGTGATCAGTTCGCCGCCGTTGTTGACCTCGGCGATTACCCGGTCGGCGTGGAACCGGCGGTAGACGGCGTCGACGGCGCGGGCCCACTCGGCAGGGGTGCCGTGCAGCGAGGCGTCGGCCAGCACGTAATAATGATTGTCGGGGCCGATGCCCGCCGCCACGATGCCCGTTTCGTCGGAATCCGGGCGCGAGGTAACCGCGGGGTCCACCCCGACCACGATCCGGTTCAGGTACGGCGCACCTGCCACGCGGAACGGCTCGATCATGGTGCGTTGCCAGAGGGCGCCGGCGACGTCATCGAGCCAGGAGCCCTCGAGGAAGCGCTGGCGCTGACGCTCGGGGAGACCGTTCAGGGTTTCCTCGATGTAGCCGGGGGGCAGGTTCGCAGAGTTGCCGTGCGGATTCATCTGCATGCAGGCGTAGCGGGCGGGGAACTTCAGCGGTATTTTACCCTGCGGCTCGATTTTCTGGACGAAAAGCTGGTAGCTCCAGTGCGATTTGCCGCTCGGGTTGCAGTCAAAGAACGCCTTGTTCGGTACCTCGGTTTTTTGGGCCAGGCGGCTCATGGCGGTGGTCACGGCGTGATAACTGATTTCGGAACATTCGTTGAAATAGACGGTGGCATATTCCTTGCCGAGAATTTTATCGACGCGCAAATGATCGTCGAGGCCGCCGAGCCAGATTTCGGAGCCATTCGCGAGCTTGATGAACCAGTCGCTGCGGTTGAGCTCGTAGCGGATCATGGGGAAGGCCATTTGCATGACCTTGGGTAGCGTGTCGTAGCCGACGGATTGCTTGACCGCGTTGAAGCGGTGGCGCAGGATCACGTGACGGCTGCCCGGCGACTGCAACGCGCGGCAGATGATGCCGTAAACCAGGATGAAGGTTTTGCCGGAGCGCGAGCCGCCGAATAACAGGATATTGGCGGCGCGGCTCTTGATTAATTTTATGGCCCGGAGCTGGTCGGCGGTCTTGACGAACGCCGGTTTCAACTTGTGCATCGGTAGCATTCCAGCTGCCCGGTGAGCATCCGGCAACTCCGGACGGTTTTCAGGTGGTGCGCCCTGCCGCGGTAGACGATGACGGCGCCGGGGATGGGTTCGCATCTGGTCCTGACCAGAAAGGTGCGGTGCAGGCTGACTTTGGACTTCGGCTCGACCTGGGTGGTGGTGTTATCCATAACTATGGCGTGGCCGGCGTATTCCTGATACGTCATCACACCGTCGAGGGTGGAGTCGGGTATCCGGATGGTGACTTTTTCGATGAATTTATCGTCAAGCATTTTCAATTTCCTCCAGGATGCGGCGGCGGACGGCGGGAGTGATCTTGTTGATCTTTTCCAGCAGGACGACGGCCGTGCGGGCGATTTCCTTTTTGAACTCGGTACTCTGGTGAAGCTGCTCGATGCCGATCAGGGCCTCGACGGAATTTTTCAGGTCGGTCACGGCGAAATCGCGGTTGTAAACGACCTCGGGGATTTCCACGCTGCGGTCCCAGCTGTGCATCAGCTCCCAGGCGAGCAGCTCGGTCTGTTCGAGGATATCGGCGCGGGTGACGAGGAACTGCTTGACGTTCTGGTAATCCCAGGCTTTGGATTCGGCGGTCTGCTCGGTGGCGCTTTCCTTTTGTACGGCGAGGCCGATGACGTCGAAAAGTTCTTTTTTCAGGTGGAGATTTTCGGAGCGGATGGCCTGCGTCTCGATGCCGGAGGGGGAAATGTAGCGGCTGATGCCTTTTTCCTCGTTGCTCTCCCAGATGGCGGCGGAGCGGGCGAGTACGTGGCTGAATTTGGGACTGCCTTCGCCCTGTTCCGGGGTATTGCTGCGGGCGCTGCGGGCGAAACCTTCGGAGATGACGAGCACGCCGAACATCTGTTTGACGGCGTTCATCTGCGCCTCGGATTCGTTGTTCAAAATGGCGTCGGAAATGCGTACCGCGTCCTCGAACCAGTGGCTGGCGTCCATGCCGTAACCATCGGATTCGATGCCGCGGATCAGCGGCACGCGGCCGAGGCCGTGAACGGCGCTGTTTTTCAGGTGAATCGTGCCGGTGTTGTTTTCGCGTTCGAAAAGGTACCACTCATTTCTGGTCCAGAGGCGGCGGCGGCTGAACCGTACGGGAGGAAGGAAGGGGTTGGGACCATGAGTACCGTGTTCAGCCACCACCGCCCAGTCCAGCGCTCCGTCCTCACCATAACTCCAATCGACGACGGCCAGCGGGGAGAGGGTGAGCGCGTAGGGTCTGATGCGCTCGCGCCGCTGGCGCTCGGGATCGAGTTCGCCGGAGAACTCCGGCATGTCCACCAGGAGCCACGCCGTGCCATACACATTGAGCATGGTTGAAAACTGGCGCATGACTTCGTTGGTGCGCAGGCCGCTGCGCGAGAAATCCTCCTCCAGCTCCGGAGCGACGTCGCGGCGGCGGGGTTCCTCGGACAACACATACTGGGTGATCAGACGCGCGATTTTGCGCGGGTAGTTGAAATAATAGGCGCGGCTGCGGCGCTCGGCGAATTCCAGGTCCACTTCGGAGATGTGTTTGATCAGGGCCTGATCGATGTAGTCGGTACCGCCGGAGTAGGCGGCGCGGGAGCGTTCCCAGACTTCTTTGTGCAGCGAATAAAAGGGGTTTTCTCTTTTCCACAGATAACTGTAATCACTCATGATATTTCTACCTTCTGGTTGTTTTTACCATTGGGAGAAATGGTCAACTTCCGCCTCGAAATAGAGAGGATTCAGTTGGCAGGGCGCTCTGCGGAGAGAGCACCCTGCCAGTGGAAAAGTCATTCACTGAACAGGATATCGGAGGAGATGTTTTCGCCTTTGAAGCGGTATTTGCCGCCGCCGAGGTTTTCGGTCATTCCATAGCGTGATTTCAGATTGTCTTTGCCGGGGACCGTGAATTCGGCAATACATTCGCCGGGGCCGATCCCGGTAATGACGACGGCTGTTTTCCCATCCGCGTTCCAGGCGCGAAGCTGTGCTTTCTGCATTTTCCCAAGGATGACTTTCGGAGCCTGTTCAATGCTCAGGATGAACGGCGCCAATTCGGATAAAGGCTTGACCGCCGCCGCCGTCCAATTCGAAGAGGTGTCACATTTTGATTATAGATATCACATTTTGCATATTCAATGGGTATTGATTTGATTGCAGTTGGCAGTATCTTAATATCACAATCAAACGCAGGAGATTGTTTTTATGAGCAAAAAAATTAACGTCACCGTATGGAATGAGTTTCGTCACGAAAAACACGAAGGACGCTCCGGCGACCTCGTCCGCAAAGCCTATCCGCAGGGCATTCACCAGGCCATCGCCGGCCACCTGAAAGCCGACGATATCAACGTCCGCTGCGCCACCCTCGACGAGCCCGAACATGGCCTGACCGACGAAGTTCTGAACAGCACCGACGTCCTGATCTGGTGGGGTCACATCGCCCACGGCGAAGTCTGCGACGCCCTGGTCGACAAGATTCAGAAACGCATCCTCTCCGGCATGGGACTGATTGTTCTGCACTCCGGCCACTTCTCCAAGATTTTCAAGCGCATGCTCGGCACCACCTGTTCGCTGCTCTGGCGCGAAGTCGGCGAAAAAGAACGCATCTGGACCATCGAACCGGGCCATCCCATCGCCAAAGGGATTCCCGCCAGCTTCGTGATTCCGCATACCGAAATGTATGGTGAGCGCTTCGATATTCCGCAGGACGGCAAAATCATTTTCATGTCCTGGTACGAGGGCGGCAATGTATTCCGCTCCGGCGTGACGTTTGAGCGCGGTCACGGCAAGGTTTTCTACTTCGCCCCCGGCCACGAAACGTTCCCGATTTTCGATCAGCCGGAAGTCGTTACGATCATTAACAACGCGGTCCGCTGGGCGGCTCCGGCCGAATACCTCGAAATCACCTGCCCGAACTCCCCCGCACCGGAAACCGTCTACTCCGTCGATCCGACCAAAGAAGGCTGAATATGAAAAAATTCCGCATCGGCATTATCGGCCTCGGTATGGGTAAATCCCATATCGAGGGCTACCAGAGCCATCCCGCGGGTGAAGTCGTCGCCGTCGCCGACATGGACGAAGCGCGCCTTGCCACCGTGGCCGAGAAATACAACATTCCCTCCACCTATACCGACGCCGCCAGGATGCTGGCCGAGGAGAAACTCGATATCGTATCGGTGGTTACCCCCAATAAGTTCCATAAGGACCTGACCATTGCCGCGCTCGAAGCCGGTTGCCACGTCCTCTGCGAAAAACCGATGGCCATGAACGCCGCCGAGGCCGAAGAGATGCTCGCCGCATCCAAAAAATGCGACCGCCGGTTGATGATCAACTTCAGTTTCCGTTTCCGTCCTCAGAGCTTCGCCATGAAAAAGCTGATCGAAGCCGGTGAACTCGGCAACATCTATTTCGGCCGTACCGTGTGGCAGCGCCGTCGCGGCATGCCGGGGTTCGGCGGCTGGTTCGGCACCAAGGCCCTGGCCGGCGGCGGCCCGCTGATCGACCTCGGCGTGCACCGTCTCGACCTCGCGTTGTGGCTGATGAATTATCCGGAGCCTGAATGGGTCATCGGCAGCACTTACAATCCGATCGCCTCCGCCATTGCCGCCAAACAGGGCAAGACCTACGACGTGGAAGATTTCGCCGCCGCCATGATCAAATTCAAAAACGGCGCCACACTGGAGCTCGAAGCTTCCTGGGCAGGCAATATCAAAGAAAACGAGCTGATGGAAACCCGTCTGCTCGGCGACAAAGGCGGCCTGCATCAGTACAACGTCAACGGCACCTACGAGTTCGAAGTCGAGCTCTACCGGGAAATCGCCGGCTGCCAGTACGATTCCAAACTGCATCCGCCGGTCCCCGAATGTCACAACGCCCAGTATTCGCTGCTCGAAGCGATCGTCAACGACCAGCCCACCCCCGCCCCCGGCGAACAGGGCCTGACCGTGATGCGTCTCCTCGACACCATCTACGAAAGCGCCGCCACCGGCAAGCCGATCAATATCGGTTGAACCACAGTATAAATGCGAGGAGCCTGCGCGTTCCTCGCATATCTTTTACTACTGAGCCTTTGCTTCCGCGTAGGTGGCGAAGGCTGCTTTCAGCTCTTCTTTTGAATAAGTCGTACCCACACCCTTTTTGACGCTCTTTTCATAGTAGGAGAGAGCTTCATTCATCTTATCCTGAAGCCCCTGGATGCGGGTGGTACCGCTCGGATGGGTCGAGAAATATTCTTCGAGTTTGCTGCTGCTCAGATTGCCGAACTTCTTCCAGAATGCGATCGCCTGTTGCGGATCATAACCGGCCTTGGCCATCAGGATCAACCCTACGTAATCGGCTTCCGACTCGTGCTTGCGGCTGTACGGCAGGATGGCGGCCAGGTTGGTGGTCACGCCGTAAATCGCCATAGCGGTTTCCGAACTGGTCATCTGGTTCAGCACTGTGGCCCCGAGGTTCTGTAAGGTGCCCTGCGAAACGCGTTCGCCACCGTGACGGCAGATGGCGTGCGCCACTTCATGGCCGACCACCGCGGCCAGCTCGGCATCATTGGCTGTGTATTGATACAGAGCAGTGTAAACGCCGACTTTGCCGCCCGGCAGGCAGTAGGCGTTGGCGGTGTTGGATTCGAAAACTTTGAATTCCCAGCTGAAATCACTGCGGTCGGACACGGCCGCGATGGCGGGGCCGACCCGTTTCAGCGCGGCGTTCAAAAATGCGTCACTGCTGACTTTTTCGGTTTTCAGGACTTCGTCCCAGGCTTCCAGCCCCATCGTGGCTTCTTCGGACTCCGAGGTGGTCAGGAACTGCGAACGGTTGCTGTACGGCACGGTCTGGCACCCCACGGCGATGATCACGAGCACCAGTATTACGAGAAGATGTAAAAACGATTTCATATTGCCTCCCTGGACATTTTTCATAATATATACTGCAATAGACTAATGACAAAGTACATTTCCGATTAAAAAAAGTGAATTTTATCACGGACTTGACTTTAAATTCCGCCAATTTGAATCATATTACATAATAAGATAAAAACAAGGCGGTATTCTGTAGTAAGGAGAAATTTATGAAGAAGAGCATGAAAATGATTATGGCCGTGCTGCTGACGGGCGGCATCGCGTCGGGCCTCCTGGCCCAGGAAGCCGAAAACAAAACATTTACCGGCAAGGTTCAGGCGAACAAGCTCAATATCCGGGTCAAGCCCGGACAGAAATACACCAGCGTGGGCTCTTACCAGACCGGAGACCAGGTGAATATCATCAAAAGTCAGGGCAGCTGGTACGAAATCGCGCTTCCCGACAACGCCGCCGTGTGGGTAGCGGCCGATTCCGTGGCCGACGGCAAAATCACCAAAACCGCTTCGCTCCGCAGCGGCCCCGGCGTCGAACACCAGTCCTACATGCAGGCCAAGGCCGGGCAGGAAGTCAAAGTGATCGACAGCAGCCGCAAGCTCTGGGTGAAAATCGCTCCGCTCCCCGGCATGACCGCCTGGGTCAGCAAGGAATATATCACGGTATCCAATGCCGATTACGCCAAGATCCCCGGCAATCAGGTCGCCTCCAGCGAGGACGACGGCAAAACCAAACCCGGCAAAACCGACGACACCCCCAAATCCACCGCCAAACGCGAACTGCCCTATGTGGCCGGCTCGGCCAAAAAGGTTTCTGTTTCCGGCGTGCTGCAGCCGGTGGCCCCCGGGGAAACCGAAATCACCCACGCGCTCTGCGCGAGCTTTACGGACACCACCGCCAAGTATTATCTGATCGGCAAAAAAGCCCGGATGGGTAATTTCGAGGGCAAGGAAGTGACCCTGACCGGTACCCGGTATTTCGTCAGCGGCGACTGGAAAATCCCGGTGATCGAGGTCGAAAGCGTCAAGGCCAAATAACTCAAGTTCCTTTTATGGGACAAATGGGACGTATGTGACATATGGGCATAAAAACCCGCTGGTCGCATGCGTCCCGTTCATTTTCCGCCCTTCCGCCTTCGTTACACTACGGCGGGACTCGGCCGGTAGCGAGTTCTTTTTCTTTTTAACTATCAACTGTCAACTATCAACTGTCAATTATTTCCCCCGCTACTTTCAATCCATCGGCGGCGGCGGACATGATGCCGCCCGCGGCTCCGGCGCCTTCGCCCGCCAGGTAAAGACCCGGCAGGGAGGTTTCGCCAT
>JBEBXH010000017.1:0-77072 GCA_040391785.1 Victivallis vadensis | reverse complement strand
TGCAGATCAGTCGATCTGCCGCTGGAGCGCGAGGAACGCGGAGTTCCTCGCATTCATCCATTTATGCCAGAATATTGCTCAGGTTGGCGGAAATCGTCCGGGAGCGGGTGGCATAACGGATCATGCCTTCGATGCTGGTATAATCCTGCAGCAGTTCGCGATTATCCTCAAAAAGCTGGATGATTTCGTTTTCAAATTTTTCCACCGCGGCGACATCGTGCTGTTCGGCCGCGCGGCAGGACGCGCTTCCGAGCAACACGTATTCGAGCCATAATTTGAGGCGTTTGGCGCGGTCGGGCGGCAAATTGCGGCAGGCCTCCGCCAGCTGCCCGGTCAGTGCCGGGTCCCATTCGCGGACATCGCGGTCGAGGGTTGCGGTTATGCTGTCGATGATCGGGGCGGCAGCGCCCAGCAATTCTTCTTTGCGGTTGGCGATCAAGCGGTTTTCGTCGGTTGCCGGATCGATCAGCAGCCGGGAATAGAAACTGTAGAGCCGGGCATCCGGCCACACATTGGGATACGGGGGCGAGCAGTCGTAGTAGACCAGCATGCCCGAATCAATGAAGTTGCGCAGCTCGGCCGCGACGATGGCGGGATCGGGAAAACGCAGATAACGTGTCCGGTCACGGCGGTTCTTTTCGTCGAAAAACAGCAACTGATAGTAGGCGAAAATCCCCAACGTACCGCGATTATCTTTCAGATATTCGAGCCAGTCGTTCAGCAATACGCCATAATCCCGGTCGTCATCGGGACAGACCGGGTCGGGGGCGGGGTAAGAGAAGCCCAGGCGCTGTTTGGGCTCCGCCGGGCGCGGCTCGAAAAAGAGATGATCGTAAAAACGCAGATAAGGGCAGAAAATCGTATAAACGCGCTCCAGGTTAGCCGGTTTTTTCGGCAGAGTCAGCAGTGAGCAATAGGCCAGCACCTCCAGATAAATCGGGCGCGGGGCGAGTTCAAGCACCTGCTGACCCAGCAATAGCATTTGCTCATAAGGGGTAATTTTCAGGCATTCAGGGCATTGACACCAGTTGTTGGCACCGTCGTGGGGCCAGAGGGAGAAAACCGGACATTCCGGGTGCTTTTCAAGATAGGCGGCAATGTTCTGCGCCATATGGCGGCAGGCCTCCGGGTTGGAGTAACATGACTGAATGCGGGCCTGGGGAATAGTCAGGTTCAAGTCAGGAATTTCGACGGCGCCTTTCAGGCAGCGGTGGCCGTCGCGGAAACCGAAATACTCCGGATGCTGCTCGAAAACCGCGTCATCCAGGAACATTTCGATCGCATGTCCGCCAATATGGAGTTCGATCGCGCACAATGCCCCCAACTCGGCGAATTCCTGCTGTCGCGGGCAATCGGCCCAGCGGGTGGCATTCAGTTGCAGCATATTCCATTGATTGCGGGCGAGGTAGCGCATAAATTTGGCAAAGAACTCCAGATTCTGATCCGTGGGGGAACTTTCCACCCCGCGAAACGGAACTGCCGGGGTGACTTCATTTTTCTCCGGAGCCGGATGCCGGTGGAAGACGATGTCTTCATCATTCAGTCCGGTCCAGTCCGCGCCCAACTCCCTGCGCAGCAACGCATAAAGACCATACAATACGCCGGGATAACCTCCACCCCGGATGCTAACGGCGGATGCGGATTTTTCGAGCGAATAACGTTGTTCCTCGCGTTTGCGTTGGGCATATACGGGGAACGGCGAATGATCCGGTTTTACCGGATCGCAGCACCGTGCTTCCAGAGTGATTTTCAGAGAGGGGACGATTTTTCCTGCGCGGATAGCAGCGGCACAGGTCCGGCTCAGTTCTTCGCGCATAAATTCGATTTGAGCTTCAGTCAGATTAGCTTGAATAATTTTCATATCAGTAAATTCCGGTTGGTTGTCATATTCGTCCATCCGGTAACAATAGCCTGTTTCTGGAAAAATTCCAATAATGGTATTCAGAAATAGTGGCTTCCGCTCTCTGTCTCTCTTTCAGCTGAACTTTAGAGTTGCTGCTATATATCACGATCACCAGTTTTCGGAATGGATACGTTCGGCAGCCGAAAGGTCCACCTGCTGAATAATCTTTGCATCCGGCGAAGCGTAGCCGATGGCGAGATAACACGGCATCCGGTAGCCTTCCGGCGCGTGGATGTTTTTCAAAACATAGGATTCCTCATCCCAGATCGGAATCCGCATTGAGCACACCAGGCCCTCGGCGGTGGCCGCCAGCAGTATGTTCTGGATCAGGCACCAGATCGAGGCAAATGAGTTCAGGGAACTGATATCGCGGGGCGTCATCAGATCAACTCCGGCACGAAACAACGGCAATATCAGACACTGGCTTTGCGAGAGCATTTTCACCTGCTTGGGAATTGCATCGTAATACATCGATTTCTGGCATTCCGTGGCGGTATCCCAATGATTGATGATGTCCATTTGCACGTCCGCGCCGCCGGCGACATGCCGCAGAACTTCGGCCATGCGTTCCGGCCGGCGGATGACGATGAAATGCCAGTCACGGGCATGGTCATGCGACGGTGCCTTCAGTCCGGCCTCAAGAATGCGGTTCAGGGTTTCTTCCGGTACCTGTTTTGCGGCAAAATTGCGGACGGTGCGACGTTTTTCAATAGCTTCATATAGTTCCATAAGTGCGGTCCTTTTTATCGAAAATGGCATGGGGATCACGCGGTCCCCATGCTGCAAAGAAATTTTTCAGGCAAGCAGAGAAGCATTGTCGAGGATTTTCAAACCAGCGGCGCAGGCGGGGCAGTCGCACCATTTTCCGCCTTTGGCTTTGACTTCATGAGCGTGTTCCGCTATGACTTTCGCTTTTCCCGCACCAAAGATCTGCGCACCCTGCGGAGATTCAACAAATTCAATGACCTGTTCAATCGTTAATATATCCTCCCGGAGTTCCAGCAGAAGCGCGGCCGCGGCGGCTTTTTTGGCATCAGCGTCAACTGCATCAAGCCATTTTTGTCCTGCGTCTTTGAGTTCTTGGCAGCAGGAAGGAGCGGCAATCATGTCCTTGACGATTTGTGTGAGTTCTTTTTTGTCCATTTTCTATCTCCTTTTGTTATGTGGGGGAATTTTTATTTTTTCGAATTGTTCTGCTGTATTTCCGCTTCACGGATATTGTCAAGTACCCGCTCCAGATATGCTTCCAACTGTGTGATTTCTTTATCGGAAAAACCCTGATAAAAAATGCCGGTCATACGGTCCGAAACATCTTCATAAGCGTCTTTCAGTGAATGTGCCTTGGCGGTCAGGGCGATTAGGTTTTTTCTTCTGTCGTTTTTATCCGGTTTACGTTCAACAAGCCCGTTGTTTTCCAGACGGTCGAGCATACTGGTCAGGGTAGCGTTGGCCAACCCGGTTTTGTGAGACAACTCCTGAATGGCGATTGCGTCCCTATCCCAGAGCACGTACAAAATTCGCCCCTGAGGGCCGTTAAATTCTTCAATTCCATGTTCGATCAACATCTTTTCAAAAGCCCGTCCGCCATACTGTTTGATGAGCGACACCAGAAATCCAATCTGCCTGTTCATTGTCATATTTTCACTCAAATGTGTTTCCGTGTAATATATTTTGCTATAATAAATTACTATATGGAAATATATTTGTCAAACGATTTCTGGAATATTTTGTAGAAAAATTATGGTACTAATCAGTGGTTTGGTTATGAGTGACGCGATGTGTCACCATTTCGTGGGTTCTTCTCCGGTTTAAACCATAAATAGCCTCAAAAATGATCGAAATTTTTGAATAAAATCAAGAAAACAGTTTTTCTGAGACGATTATCCGACTGCCTGTGACTAGAAATAACAGCGTTTTCTGCGCGGTCAAGCAGTAATCCGGCATAACCGGTCGCTTTGCTCCCTATTATTCCGTTTACAACTTGAACAGCCTCGAAAACCCCGTCAAAAGAGAATTGCATTGATTGAAAAAATGATTTTCAATCAATTTGTACAGGTAAATTCATTGAGTCTTCTGACATGCGACTGATTTTTCTGAATCTGTCTAAAAAATACGGCTTATTTTCGCACTTTTTCCGAGGAAGAGTTTATGGCGCAAACCGGAGAAGAGGCCATTTCGTGTACCACATGGGACAAAAACGACAGAAAAAGTCGGTTTTGCAATCGGCTTAAAATCAGTGGATTATGATATAAATGGCGGAGAAGGGGGGATTCGAACCCCCGGTACGGTTACCCGTACGACGGTTTAGCAAACCGTTGCTTTCGACCACTCAGCCACCTCTCCGCTTTGAAAGATATGCCTTCTAAATGGTCTTATAAAATAGCGCGTTTTTCAGTTTCATCAAGCTGAATTGTAAATTTTTTCGTTAAAAATAGAATGGAAGGGTATTTCGAGGTCGCGATGGAAGGATTTTTCAAAACCGCTTGACAATTTTAACGAATGAATTATATTTATAGTAATACCGAATTGCAATCATAAAGAATGCAACACGATATAAGCAACAAATTGTGGAATATGGACTGTAAAAAATACAATCGCAGCATTTTTGAGGACAGCGGCAGTGCTTCTGTTCCGGTTTTTGCTGTTTCCACGATTTCTCTCCTTCTGCGACTTACTTGCGCCGGCCGGGCTTGAGTAAAGACGCCTTGCGTTTCCCCTGCGGATTCGATCTCAACCGGACCGGTGTATTGATTTCCTGACTTTGCGCGGTGTTATCTGTTCGTCTTTTCGTATTCTGCCGCTGCAGGGTCACCCTGTTTCAAATTATCATATACTGGAGAATATAAAAATGAGTGATTATCCGAAATATTGTGCCCCCGAAGTTGTTGAGATCGAAAACCGCGTCTGGCCCACCCGGCGCATCAGCAAAGCCCCGGTTATGGTGCCGGTGGACCTGCGCGACGGCAACCAGGCGTTTGTCAATCCCATGAATGTGGAGACCAAAATCCGTTATTTCGAAATGCTGTGCCGGATCGGGTTCAAGGAAATTGAGGTGGCTTACCCGGCGGCGTCCAGCGAGGAATTTGAATTTGTGCGGCGGCTGATTGTCGAAAACCGGATTCCGGAGGATGTGCGGATCGTGGTTTTCACTGCGGCCCGCAAGGATCTGATCGACAGGACCATGGCTTCGATCGAGGGTGTGAAGCAGGCGATGGTGCATTGTTATATCGCGGGCAGCGAGCTGCACCGGAAATTCGTTTTCGGCAAAACACATGAGGAGCTGATCCGTATCGCCGCTGACGGTACGCGGATGATTGCCGATGCGATCGAGGCGAAAGGAATGCGCGGGGCGATCAATTATGAGTTTTCGCCGGAGGAATTTTCCGACAGCAACATCGACTTCATTGTCGAGCTGTGCGAGGCGGTGCGGATCGAGTGGAAGCCGCGCGGGAAGGGCGATTTCATCCTGAACCTGCCGTCGACGGTGGAGCGGCGCGGCCCCAACGAATACGCGGATAAAATCGAGTATTTCTGCCGCAGATATACCGGTATGGCGGAAACGGTCATCAGCGTGCACACGCACAACGACCAGGGCTGCGGGATTGCTGCCGCCGAGCTGGCGGTGCTGGCCGGGGCGGAGCGGGTGGAGGGTACGCTGGCCGGTCACGGCGAGCGCACGGGGAACATGGATCTGATCACGTTTGCGCTGAACCTGAAGTCGCGCGGAGTCGAGACCGGGCTGGATTTCTCGCGCCTGCCGGAGATCGCGGCGTTCATCGAGGAAGTATCCGAGATCAAGATCAGTCCGCGTACGCCATATACCGGCGAACTGGTATTTACGGCGTTCTCGGGGACGCATCAGGACGCGATCCGCAAGGGCATGGCGCAGCGGCAGGAAATCGGCGATTATTTCCGGCAGGGCTGGAAGGTGCCGTATCTGCACCTGGACCCGGTCGATATCGGGCGGGATTACGAGGGGCTGATCCGGATCAACAGCCAGTCCGGCAAGGGCGGTGTGGCCTATGTGCTGGAGAGCATGTATGGGATTTATGTGCCGAAAGCGATGCAGCCGATGGTGGCACGGGCGGTTCAACAGGAGGCCGAAGCGACCGGTAAAGAGGTGACGCCGAGGGAAGTTTACCGGATTTTTCAGGAGCGGATCGTATCGCCCGCGAATGCGAAGTTCGCGATAACGGATTTCCAGATTCGCCGCCCTGCTTCACCGAAGGTCAAAGATACCGAGGTAGAGATGGAGATCGCCGTCGGCGGTCAACCGCGCCGGATTTCAGGAATCGGCAAGGGACCGATCGAGGCGGCGGTGGCGGCGTTCGGGAACTGCCCGGATATTCCGGAAATTCAGGTGGATGAATATCACGAGCACGCGATGGAACGCGGCGCCAATGCCCATGCCATCGCTTTCATCGGCGCCCGGGTCGGCGGGAAAACGGTCTATGGCACGGGTATTGACGAGAGCATCAACCTGGCGGCGATTCGCGCGCTGGTCAATGCTCTGAATCACAGCCGTTGATCAGGGGTTCTGCGTAATTTGGCAGTGAAAATTTTAACCACGGAATACACGGAAAGCACGGAAAATCTGGGAAGATCATAAAAAACATCCATCTTCGCCAAGATTACAGCAAGACAGACAAAAATCACAAAAATGAATTCATCAAAAAGTTTTCCGTGATTTCCGTGTATTCCGTGGTTAATAACAGAAGACTGGCCGGGTTTAGAGATTCCGCATGGCCCGGACGAAGCCGTCCGCCGAATTTTCGATACTGCTCGTGGGGACGCAGAACGCCAGCCGGAAATAGCCCGGGGTGCCGAAGCCGGCGCCGGGTACGGCCAGGATGCGTTCCTTGAGCAGGAGGTTGACGAAGTCGCCGTCGTTCGGCAGCGGGGATTTCGGGAAGAAATACAGTGCGCCCTTCGGCAAATTGTATTTGATTCCGGCGCGGTCGAGGACCCTGGCCATGGCGTCGCGGCGTTCGCGATAGATCTTCAGGTCGATCTGTTCGTCGATCATGCAGGTCAGGAGCTTCTGGGCGATGGCCGGGGCGTTGACGAAACCGAGGATACGGTTGGTCATGATGGCGGCGTTGACCAGTTCCATGGCGTTCGGCATGGACGGGCAGACGGCCAGGTAACCGATACGGGCGCCGGCCAGCGAGAGCGTCTTGGAATACGAACCGACGATCACGGTGTATTCGTAAATGTCGAACAGCGACGGGATTTCGTGGCTGTCGAAGTTCAGCGCGCGGTACGGTTCGTCGGATACCAAATAAAGGACCTTGCCGGTCTTTTTCATGTGGCGGTGCATGACCTGCGCCAGGGCCTCAAGCTCGGCGCGGGTGTAAATCTGACCGGTGGGGTTGTTCGGCGAATTGACCAGGATGGCTTTGGTCTGCGGCGTGAGCGCTTTTTCGATGGCGTCGATGTCGAGTTCGAAGGTGAAATCCTTGCTCAGGACCGGCTTCAAAACGCCGCCGAAGTTCCCGGCATAAAAACGGTATTCCATGAAATACGGCGCCGGACAGATGACCTCGTCGCCCTGTTCCAGAATGGCGCGGAACAGCACGTTGATCGCGCCCGCCGCACCGGTGGTGACGATGACGTTTGATACCGGCACGTCCACGCCCTGTTCGCGGGTGAGGCTGCCGGCGATGGCGCCGCGGGTTTCGGGGTACCCGGCATTGGGCATATAGCCGAAAGCGAACGGCTCGCCGGCCGTTTCGGCCACCTTGCACAGGCTGGACGCGGCTCCGGCCGGCGGCGGCGCATCGGGATTGCCGAGGCTGAAATCGTAGACGTTTTCGGCGCCGTATTCTTTTTTCAGTTCAATGCCGACTTCGAACATTTTGCGGATGAAAGACGCTCCGCCCATGGCCTGCTTGATGTTATCAGAAACCAGTTGCATAATGATTGTACCTTGTTGTTATTGATTATAATCCTTTAATTTATACTCGATCGCGGGGAGATTCAACCTGAATTCGGGTATTTTCAGGTGAGTTTCTGGTATACCCAATGGGAGAAACGTTCTGACGGGCGCTCGATAAAGCGCTCAAACAATACCGTGCAGATACAATGGGCGGGAACAGCCGTGGCCAGAGTCAAGGCCAGGGCCGGCAGCCAGTGCATGCCGAAGGCGTTCATCTTCAGGTAGAACCACGCGGAAAAAGACATCAGCACCGTGAAGTGGGTCAGGACCAGCGCAAACGAGAAAACTCCGGTGCGGACAAGCCAGCGGTTCGACAACAGTTTGCGGAGTTTTGCCGATTCTCCGCATCCGAGCAGAAACAGAAATGTGCCGATCCCATAAGCGGAGAACACGGTAATGCCGGGCGGCAGCCATACTTCGGGAAAATTGCCGGCCACTATACCGGATATGGCCAGTGTCCAGCCGCGCCATTCAGGCGGAGCGGTATTCCGGCGGTGAACCAGCAGATCCGCCGCGACGATCCCTCCAAGAAATGCCGTATAAAGCGGTATGGCGAAACTCAACAGAAAAAGCCCCCCGTAGATCCAATAACGTTTTCGGATCGAACCGAAAAAGAGCAGGATGCCGTAGGAGAAATAAGAACCGAAGAAAATCACGTTCATACACCAGAGCACGCTGCAATAATCGCTATTGCCATTCCATAGGGCCTTGAAGAAACCATTGGCCAGCGCACCGGCAAGTGACAGCCGGGCGGAATAAAATGCTTTGTCCCATTGGTTATTGAGGAGAGCACCGAGTTCCTGATTGAAGAAGCCGCCGCAGCAATAGACCAGATAGACGATCAACACGCAGGCGAGAATCGGCGGCATCAGGCGGAAATAGCGGATCACAGCTTGCCGCTTGATCTTTTCAGCATCGGCGGTCTGGAAATAGCGGAACGCCGGAATGAACGCAATGAGGGCAAAAAACAGATAGAGCGGCCAGGAACCATTGGTGAGAATCGAATACGGGAAATACCGGAAATAACAGGCCGCGCGGTCTGCGTAGGCAATGCCACTCTCCCAGCCGATATAGCCAAAAGAAGCGAAGGCAAGCAGGTAATGAAACAGGCAAAGCCAAATCGCACAAAGACCTTTCAAGCCGTCAATCGCTTCAATACGTTTCGAATTCATAGGTTTATGTGCCTTTTTTATTACAGGTTCTTAAATTTTGACTGGTTGGGGCTGGTGGAGCCGCGGACTTGCAGTGTGGTGTTGATGGTGATTTCGGGCGGGGTCTTGCGGCCGGCCAGCTGCATGCGGAGCAAATTCCAGATGGCGGAGGCGATCTGGGCGGTTTGCTGGCTGACGCTGGTCAGGTCGAGGTCCTCCGCCACGGCGGTGTTGCCGAACCCGGTAATGGCGCAGTCGTCGGGGACTTTGACGCCGAGTTGCGAGAGTGCGCGGATGGCGCCTGCCGCGATGGTGTCGTTGCCGCAAGTGATGGCCGTGGGCGGTTCGGGCAGGACGAACAGTTCCTGGGCGGCGTAGAAACCCCACTGGCGGGTGGGTTCCTTGCGCTTCAGGTATTCGGCCGAGGGCTCGATTTTCGCCCGGCGCATGGTGTCGAGGTAGCCGCGGGCGCGCAGTTCCGAGGTGCGCTCATGCATGCTGCCGATGTGGGCGATGCGCCGGTGCCCCTGATTCAACAGGTGCTGGGTGGCTTTGGCGCTGCCCGCGTAGTCGTCGGAAACTACATATGGTACCGGCATTCCCGGCAGGAAAATATCAAAGAAGATCACTGGAAACGGCAGCTCGCGGTAGGTCGACTGGCACTCGCTGTTCGGTACCGCGATCAGGGCGGCGATTTCTTCCTCAATGCAGAAACGTAGAAATTCCTCTTCCTTGCGGCGGTTGCTGTTCGTCAGCTGGATAACCGGGTGCAGATCGGCTCCGGTCAGGCGTTCTTCCAGCTCGGCAAGGATGTTATAAAAGAATATTTCATGGTCCGGGATGAGAAATCCGACCAGATTCTTGCCCTTGCCGCTGTAGGGGCGCGCGCCCACGTAATTGCCGATGCTGGGCACCTTGTAAATGAGCTTCTCCTGTTCCAGAAGCCGCAACGCCTTGCGGAGCGTCAGGTGGTTGACGGCGAAGCGTTCGGAGAGCTTGCGTTCGGAGGGCAGGGGGCTGTCCGCTTTCAGCTTTTCTTCCTGGATCATGCGGCGGATATCCTCCGCCAGCGCGATATATTTTTCCGGTTTGCCGCGATTCACAATAAGTTCCCTGGTAAATTGAACTTAATATACTGTTTTACCGGGCATAGTCAAATGAAAAAGGATAATCCAGATGAATGCGAGGAACGCGGAGCCTCCTCTACTGAGCTCAACGTTACCCGGCTGCGCATATACTCCGTATATTTTTCATATTTTTCCGGGTTTGATCTCAAAGAAATAGATATCCTTTATCTTGGGGTCTTTGGCCTCAAAATTAATCCGATAAATCGTATCTCCCCATTTAGAAAGCACGCCCTTGTCTTCTTCGGTTTCGAGTTTCACTTTTTCCACCGTAGCCATCATCTGTTGAGCATTGTATTTTACGATAAAATCGACAATCTTTTTGTCTTTGTTCTTATAGTGAATGGTTACCTCGCCGGGTTTCGTTATTTCGGAAGGGTAACAGGTCATCAGGTGCTGAACCACCGAAACGGCCTTTTGCAGGTTCGTCACATCCCTGATTTGTACGTTTTTACCGCGATTGAGCGTGACGGTGCGTTCCCACGAGTTGATACTTGCGTCGGCAGGATAGGCTTTGGCGATATCCAACGAAAATTGAACGATCGCCTCGCTCGTTTTATAACCGACGTCTGAAGCGCAAAATGTCATTCCCGCCTTTTGTGTAACGCCATTGACGGTAGGCGTATTATGATAATCGGAGCAGTTGAACCAGATATCGTAGCGCTTACCGCTAAACGTACGGGCGGTATAGTTGCCGCTGCCAATATCTATCAGGAGAGGCAGTCCGTCGTAGTAGACTACATAGTTACCGATATCGTTATGGTTATGGCTTTCATCGTTATGTCCGCCTTTGGCCGCTACGTAAAAACCGTCGGTAGCGCCCCCCTTATCGCGCGAAGCCATCACCTGCAGATCGGGCAGCCATACATCCTTCAGGAAAGGCAATTCCTGCCTGGCCTCCTGTAGTTCGTCCAGCAAAAACAGGTCGAAGAGATTACGAAAAAAATGTATGCGTGAAAACGACAGTTGTTTGGGGCGGTGGTAATAAGAGCCAAACGCCATCATCGTGGGGTCTTGGATGTCTTTGCCGTAACGGTAGACCATAGCGGCGTCGACATTCATCCGTGGGCTTGTATCGGAAAAGTTAAGAAAATAGTTTTCACTGATCTGCGCCCGGTAGATAAATTTCCCCATATTGCAAAACCGCTCATCGTCATAGACATAACGGAAGGCATCGTCAGTGGCAAGGTTGAGCAGCGACACATTGTCGTACAACGAAGCGGCAGCGGCGCTCCAATAACTTGGTCCTTCGTCGCATCCGCCATCCTGCGGGTAGGGATTCAAAAATTCGTCCAGCACCTGCAGCGCTTTGTTAATCATGGTTGCACGACGGGTATCATCCTTTTCGAGTAACAACACAAAATTGATCCAGTTGGAACAAATCCACGGATTCCAATTGTTAGGCCCGCGGCCGCCCGCGGTCTTGCCCATCCATCCGTGATATTGGTTCATCAATGGCTCCATCAGCCGGTAATTCACCTCATTGTAGATACGTTTGCGCAATTGTGGCGAAACGGCATCCAACTTGTCACCTAAGAAATAATCAACCCACGACAACAGCGCACCGGTCTCGGCGGCAAAAAGGTCGACGAAGGGTTTCGACACATCCATCAACCCGGCCAAGTCGGGGGTCCCCGGCAGATGCGCCGGCACACCCCACCACGATTCTTCGCAGATAGCCCATATCCCATTGATGATTTGATTCATAAAACGACCTTTATTTTCGGCTATTTCAGCCAGCAGCAAAGTGCCTAAGACCGTTCTTCGCTGAAAACTGACCTTTTGATATTCGCTGCGGTTACCTGTACGTACAATCAATAAGGACAGGGTCGCCGGAATCGTTGGCCAATCATAATCGAGGTATTGTTCGGCATTCGCAATATACGATGCCATCATTTTCGAGTCGGCTCGCGCCCATCTGGCGCGGTCGTCAACCGACGGGAAAGGTTTCCATTGGGCTTGCGGTATCAGCGTTCGCTGTAATTCCTGCAGCGAATATTTGCTGCTCAACAAATTTTGCTCTTGCTGCGCAGATGCTACTGTCGGTAAAACAAGGAACAAGGCCAAGATTAAGAGCTTATCAACTAATAAGAGAAAACGCCTGATTTGCGGCGAAACGTCATTCATTTGTCCGGAAAAATCGTAGATACCCCGGTATCCCCGATTTTTTCGTACTTCATGACTGACATTCCGGCGCTGCATCATCCTGTTTCCTTTATTAGTTGATAAGCTCTAAAGATAACTTAAGACATTTCATAATCGACTGAATTATTTGACTGGAATTAGAATCAGGCGGTCAAACCAGACCAGGTCTTCCGTCGCATCCGGGGAGCCGAAGGTCGGGCCTTCGAATTTCAAGGAGGCGTAGACATCATATTCGCGCTGTGGTGCTTCGGCATCATAGGCGTCATGAAGGTATTGATAATAGGCCAGGTAGTGAACATAGCAATCGTACGGTATGCTGGTCCGCCCCATTTTGTAGGCATGGAAGCGATCCGGTTTGATGTCTTTTTGTTCGATTTTTCGACCGATGACACCTTTTTGCGTAGCACGGTTGAAAATTCCGATGTTGAAGGGAAAGGTTTTCAACTTATTGGACCGGGCCCAGCCCATAGCGGAACCGGCGGTGTTGGCAGTTGTTCTCGGCAGGAAGATTTGAATGGCGTTTTTTTCATCGTTTGCTGTGAGAGGGGCGGGGAGTTTCGCTGCGTTGCCGGCGGCGATGTCGGCACGGGCTTGGATGAACTCAATACGACCTTTCAGCTCATTGGAGCGGCCGCGCTTTTCCAGGGCCGGACCGGCATATTCGACGAGGCGTTGACGGATGGTCTCGACTTCGGGGGTGTTCGGAAACTCTTTTTTGATCCGTTTGTATTTGTAACCCAGTATAGCCAGGTCCAGCGACTGCCGCAAATCGTGTACCCGGGCGAGGGGGTCTGGTTGATCGGCACAGAGCTTTTCCATTTCGTCGAATTTGGCGTTCCAATGCATCAACCATTTTGGGGTCAGGTATGGGAACATTCCTTCGGCGGAGGCTTCGTGGAGCCGGTATGGGATCCGGCGGCATTGCAACTGCAGATCGGCGGCGTATTCGCGTACGAGCGGAGCGGCATTGCCGTAGTAGGCATCGGTAAATTCACGGACCAGTGCGTTCACATCGCTATTGGTATCGAAATACAGATTGGCGATAATATAGGGCATCATTTCCGCGAAATTATAGCCGTGTTGAAGCCCGACGGTGTGCTGGAAGAAAACACCGGTGACTCCGGCTTTTTTCATCAGCTTGATATCGGTCGTCATCCGGTCCAGAGCCAGGAACGGCGCCCCCCAGTTGTAGATATGAGGATAATACCAGACCATGACGTTTTCGGCGATACGGCACCATTGCTGGAGGTTTTGGTAAGTGGACCGGTTTCCGGGATCGGTCCAGTCTTTTGACAGGTCATCGTCGATGGGGGCGAAGATGATGAACAGATTTTCCGGCAGTTTCCCTTTGATTTTCGGCGGGATCTCGCTCTGTTTTTTGCGGTATGCGAGCGTCGAGATTTTTACTTTCGGATAGGGGGCTTTGATTTGATTGCAGAGCTCGATCAGGTAATCGAACAGCGGACCGCCGGAGGTTTCATATTTCTTCGTCAGCTCCCGGCAGTTTGGGCAGAGGCAGAAGGCTTCGCCCCAGTCCATGGCGGAAATACTGACCAGGCCGATTTCCCGCAATTGTTTGATGCGGCGGATGACGCGTTCGGTCAGTACCTTGCGCATTTCCGGGTTACTGAAGCACAATTGCATGGTTAGCGCCCGTTCGCCCTTCGCATTCATGCCGTAATACTCAGGATTGGTGGTGAAAAAGTTACCGCCGAATTTCCAGATATCGTATTTGGGCTCGGGCGGCAGGTAGCTGAACAATGTATGACAGTTCGGCGCGTTCATCTTCAGGATGTCGCTGTTCGGGCGCAACTCGGGATACGTTTTACTGGGCAGGCCGATTTCGGCTTCGTTGATGCCGTTGCGGAAAAAGAACAGCCCGGAATCGGGATTGCGGTAATAATAGCTCAACATGATGTTGCGGTAGCGGAAATCGGGCTTGAGCCGGTATTCAAGCGGTTTGACCGACAACGATTGATGTCCCGGAACCGATTCGTCGCCGTAAGGGGTAAACCAGCGGCAGCCGAGCTGGCGCTTCAGGAACGCGTATACGGCGTAAGAAGTGCCGTGGGTTCCCTCGCCAAGCAGAATCAAGTCATTGCCATAGGTCTTGACGATGGCTTCCTGATCGGCCAGTCTGGCCGTCAGTGTGGGATCGACCAGGTTTGCCGCCTCGGCTCCGACCAATATCCGGTACTGGTAGCCGCTGGCTTTTTCGAGCGGGACCAGCTGGAAATCCGCGCTGGTGGACTGCTGCAGGAATTTCTGCAAATCTTTGGCAGCAATCAGGTCCAGCGCTTTGCTCTGCGGCGGTGCGATGATAACGTATGAGGTTTTTCCATCTGCCGCCAGATTCAAATCTCCTGCCGATACGATCATGTTCAGAATCGGCAACAACAAAATAAGGATTAACAGTTGTTTTTTCATAGTCACCACACCTGATTGCCAGTGTAATAATCGGTCAGTAGATAAGTGTAATAGAATTGTGCCGCAGGAATTAACACTGTAACAGTCGATTCCGCGTGACCGTCGGCCATCAGTTGATTCATGCGCCCGGTATGGCGATGGTCGAACTGGGTTGAACTTCCGCCGCTGGTCTCAAAGAAAAAATTGAAGTAAGTATTGGCAGGAGTTGGACTGTCGATCACCATGGCGATTTCGGTCGGCTTCGCGCATTTTGTGAGTTTCCGGGCGAAATAGATGGGGTTTGTCGGGTATGACAGCTTTCCTATGCGTCCATTGTACCGGTAATTCGGCAGATAATTGGTCGACGTACCCCAGGGGATATCGACAAATCTTTTAAGAGGAACGGCCGGACAATACCACACTTTGGCGAAGTTTACCGTGCCTAGCCCGTCATACTCCTTGCCGCCAAAATATGGATTCAGCAGAGACAGAAATTGTTTGGAACCAGCAGCATCGAGGCCGAAGGGCACCCAATCTTCATAGTCGCCGGCATATTGGTGTATGCCGAGGCCGACTTGTTTGAGATTACTGATGCAATGGGCGGTTTTTGCTTTGTCCCGCGCCCGGTTCAGCGCGGGCAGCAGCATGGCGGCAAGTACCGCAATGATCGCGATTACGACTAAGAGCTCTATAAGTGTAAAATTCTTCCGGCGGTTGTTATGCATGTGCATTTCTTTCTCCTTTGTTGGTATTGTATGCAAATTGTGTCAACTCCTTGGCGGAGCGGTTGTTTGGCGAACGATAAGCTCCGACGTCAACTTGATATCTTCAGGTGAACTCCAGGAATCTTCATTATTTTCAATGGCCGTGAACAGACGCTTCGTGGCGATACGGCCTATTTCTTCGAACGGCTGTGCAATGGTGGTGATTGGCAGAGCCGCATACTTGCAGAAATTCAGTCCGGCGTAACCGACAACGGATAAGTCATCGGGAATGCGGATTCCGCGTGATATGGCCTCGCGGATGATGGACACCGCATGGAAATCGGTTTCGCAGATAATTCCGGTAAATTCACCGAGGTGCGCATCAAGCATCCGACCACTCATGGCCTGCAGGTCCTCTTCGGTCCGCCGGCAGGCGAATTCCTGCAGTTTCTCGCCGGGCAGATATTCGTGAAGGGCATCATGATAACCGCGCCGCCGTTCGCGGGAAAAATAGAACGTGGAATAAGGCGTACCACCCATGTAGGCGATCCGGCGGTGCCCGAGATCAACGAGATGTTTGACCGCCATTTTGACGCCGCTATAGTCGTCGGAAGCGACCCAGATGCCTTTCGGACAATCTGAGTTCACGGTACAGGTCGGGATATTCTTCTGATGGAGCTGCTCCCGGAGTTCTTCGATAAAATCGCCATTCTGGTCATAAAGCAGAACGCCTTCTACCTGTTGCTTCAGCAGCTTTTCCACAATTCTCCGTTGATACTGGTCCGGAAAGCATTCCTTAAAGTAGGCGATTGCAAGGACTTTCAAGGAGTAATCATGGGCGGCCACCATGTGAAGCGCACCATCCAGGACCCGGCTGACGTATTCCCAATTGGTTTCCCCGTCGGCCACAAATGCCAGGACCCTGCTGCGGCCGGTGATGACGGCCCTCGCCAGCTCATTGCGCAAATAACCGTGCTGCGCGGCCATGTCAAATACCTTCTGGCGGGTTTTTTCCGGAACCTTGTAGTTCTGATAATTATTCAAAATACTGCTGACTGCGGTGTTTGACAGGCCGCAGAGTTTAGCAAGTTCGGATAATGTAATTTTTTTCGTTTTTACTTGCATTTATCATCTGTATTTTATAATTTACGGAAACGTTTCCGTTGTGAGATTATTATACATTTATTTTGGATTTTGTCAAGAGGGGTGGTCGACAAAAAAACGACTTTCGGAGAAAATATTTTAAACGGATGACCGGCGGCAGGTTTGTTTGCTGGATAATTGCAGTATTTGAATATATAATATATCGATATAATTAAATAGGGTGGTATTGTGCTGATATTAATATATATCGATATAATTAAAAATCAATGAAAAAGGTGTTTTGAAGGGTTGATTGTTCCGGGGCGGGATGTATAATCATTGGTATCAGGCAGGAGGTGTGCTATGCTGAAGCGGCTGCGGGAAATCGATCAACAGCTACTGAAACTGGATTGCGGCGACGGTGCGGTCTGGGTTTCGAACAAACTCAACGGGCGGATATTCTGTTCGGTCGGCGATGAACTGATTCATCAGTTCCGCGACGATCTGGCAGCCAACCCCAATCCGACGGAATTCAACAACATCGGCGGTAATTCGCTGTGGCCGGCGCCCGAGGGCGGCGCATTTGCCTATAATTATTCACCGGACGGCAAGTGGATCGTCCAGGACGCGATCAACCGTCAGCAAACGGTGACGGTGGCTCAGAAAGCGGACCGCGCGACCATCGGCAAGGATATGGAGTTGATGAACCGCAGCGGCCGGGCGATTAAAATGCGCCTCGAGCGCAATATATTCACCGAGGACATCGGCGAAATCCTGCGCGAATACCAGCTGAAAGGTCTGGCTTATCACACTGACGAAGCGTTGACGCCGCTGGCGGAGTACAAGACCGATGACGTGGTCGTGGCCGCCTGGTCGCTGGAACAGTTGACCGGGGCCGAGGGCATTATCGCTTTCGGTCGGCTCGAGGGGGAGGCGAAGGATTGCATCAATGATGATTTTTACGGGAACCCGCATTCGCGGCTGTCGTATTACGGCAAGTGTTTCCGCTTTGACCTGGGTGGACTGGCGCGGCTGCAGATCGGGATCAAATCCTGCTGCCGCCCGGAGCTGATCGGTTCGTACAACCCCGCCCGCAATCTGCTGGTGGTGCGTTCGACTTCGGTGCGGCATGACGGGCAGTACCTCAATATTGCCGACAACGACCAGCCGAACGGCGTTTATTCGGCCGCCGACCAGTTCAGTATTTTCAACGGCGCGGAGCTTGGTTTCCATGAGCTCGAAACCATTGCGCCGATGAATTCCGAAAACGGCATTCTTACCGGCAGCCACCTCAAGTCGATGACGATGATCCTGAAAGGGTCGGAGGCGCAGCTGAAGAATTGCCTGAAAAAGTGTTTTAAAATCGATTTCATATAAGAGGTAAACAATGAAAACGGTCTTTGGATTCGACATGGAGACGGATATCGGGAGCTGGACGCCCTGGTATAAAGGTTACGCAGAGGGAACGCAGGCGATTCTGGATGTGCTGGACAAACAGGGCATTACCGCTACCTTTTTCTTTACCGCCGACGCGGCGCAGAAAAATCCCGAAGTGACGAAGAAAGTCATCGCCGCCGGCCACGAAATCGGCTGTCATACGCTGTATCACGAAACCGTGGGCGACGCGCTTTTTGAAATCCCGGGCGCCATGCCGCTGCTGCCGGAGGAGATCCCGAACCGCATCAAGCGCGCCACCGAGGAAGTGGAGAAAGCCACCGGCGTCCGCCCGGTGTCGTTCCGCTGCCCGCGGCTGTGGGGCTCCACCGCCGTCTGCAACGCGCTCGAAGACCTTGGCTATGTGGCGGATGCCACGTACCCGATGTATTTCTACCGCGAACAGCTTGAGCCGTACCATCCGTCCCGCGCGGACTGGACGAAAAAGGGCGACATGAAGCTGGTGCAGCTGCCGAATTTCGCCGACCTCTCGATGGATTCCAAAGATGAGTTCGGGCGCGACATGGACCAGTGGCCGCTGTGGCGCACCGAGAGCGCCGAGGCGCTGATGAAGCATGTCGATGGATACATCAGCTATTGCGAAAAACGTGGCGTGGAGCCGTTCATCTGTTTCTACATGCACCCGTGGGAATTCGCCAAGATGCCCGAGGGGCTGCTGCACTACGGCGAGGGCGCGGTGTTGCCCGATCCGTTCATCATCAAAAACTGCGGAATTTACGCTAAAGAACAGCTCGACGTGCTGATCGACCTGCTGCGTTCGCGCGGTTCCGAGTTCCTGCAAGCCAAACAAGTCAAAGTTTCCTGAACATAACCATGGAGGTCAATAAAATGGCACCGACAATCAAAGCTACCGAGTATCAGAAAAGAATGAAAACGTTCCAGGCCAATATCAAGGCCGCCGGCCTGGACGCCGCCCTTGTGCACGGCATTGAGTGCGACTGCGCGAACGTGCGTTACCTCTCCGAATACTGGCCGACCTTCGAGTCCGCCGGTGTTTTCGTGCCCGCGACCGGTACCCCGGTGTTGCTGATCGGCCCGGAAAGCGAGCTCTATGCCCGCGGCCGCAGCGTGATTCCGACCATTTTGAAAATGATCCCGTACCGCGAATCCGCCGAGCCGGCTTACCCGGGCATCGCGGTGGCTTCGTGGAAAGATGTGGTCAAGGCTTCCGGCGTCAAGAACCTGAAAAAGCTGGGTATCGTCAGCTCCGCCATCATCCCGATGCCGGTGCTCGAATCCCTGGCCGCTGAACTGCCGAAGGTGGAATTGGTCAAGGCCGACGATACGCTGCAGTCGATGCGCTTCGTCAAGAGCAAGAACGAACTGGATTGCATGCGCAAGGCTTATGAGATCAGCGAACTGGCCATCGACGCCATTCTCGGCGAAATCAAGCCCGGCATGACCGAATTCCAGGTCATCGGTATCGCCCAGCGCGAAATCTACAAGCACGGCGGCGAATACGAAGGCCACGCGCTGTATTGCTTCAGCGGCCCGCGTACCAACAACGCCATCTGCCGTCCGAGCAGCAAGAAGATCGGCAAGAACGAAATGATCCAGCTGAACATCGGCGCCCGCGTTTGCGGTTACTCCTCCAGTGTCGGTCTGCCGTTCTCGATCGGCGCGCTGCCGAAGAACCAGGCGGATCTGCTGGCTTTCGGCCTCAAGGCCCACAAAAAGACCATCGAACTGATGGGCGGCGGTAAGCCGGCCGCGGACGTGGTCAAGAAGTACGAAGAATGGGTCAAGAAGCAGGGCTATGCCAAGTACATGCTGTACGGTCCGTGCCATGCGATCGGCATGATGGAAGTGGAGCGCCCGTGGATGGAATCGGTATCCACCTACAAGCTGGTGCCGAACATGACCTTCCAGGTCGATACGTTCTTCTATGACAAGGACTTCGGTCTGCGCTGGGAAAACGGTGTGGCGATCCAGGAAAAGGGTGTCGAGATCCTTTCCGAAAAATACATGAAGATCATCGAACTGTAAGCCAAACATACGGGGCAGAGCATGAATGAGTTATTGAAAATCTGGCGTTCGTCGAAAAGCGATTTCGGCAAATTCAGCCGTCGATACAACCCGGCCGGGGAAGAAACCTGGAATGTGCTTGAGGCATATACCGATGCCGAACTGAAAAGCATAGCGGATTCCGGCTTCAACGCGGTCTGGATTCATGCCAAGCTCCACAACATTGTCCAGACTCCGGATTTTCCGGAGCTGGGCACGGACGCCGCGGAACACCAGCGGCGTCTCTCCACTTTAATCGAGCGCGCCGCGAAATACGGCTTGAAGGTATTTCTGTATATGCAGCCGCCGCGCGCGCTGGTCGAGGACCACGAGGTATTCAAGAATCACCCCGAAATCATGGGGCAGCGCGAAGAACTGCAGGGCTGCGACCACACCGAAATGGTGGCGGTGCGCGCCATGTGTACCTCGACGGAACCGGTCAAAAAATATCTGTACAACGCCTCCGCCGAACTGGCGCGTCAACTGCCCGGGCTGGGCGGGATCATCATGATCACCGCTTCGGAATACCCGGCGCACTGCTGGTCGCGGCGCGGACGCATTTTCACCGCCAACGGCGACTGGGCGTTCAGCGAAATGGAGTGTCCGAACTGCCGCGACCGCAAGCCGTGGGAAGTCGTCAACGAAGTGATTCAGCTGGTGCGCGACGGCATCCGCAGCCAGAGCGGCGATTTGAAGATCATCGCCTGGAACTGGTCGTGGACCATGTACGAGGAAGCGCCATGCTGGAACATCATTTCGAACTTGCCGATCGACGTGATCATGATGGCGGACTTCGAGCGCGGCGGCAAGCGGATGATCCTGGGCAAAGAGCGGACCATGGACGAGTATTCGCTGGGCTTCGCCGGGCCCTCAGCGCAATTTTCCGAATCATGGGAGCTGGCGGCGAACCGCGGGCTGAAAGTGATGGCCAAACTGCAGATCGGCACCACGCACGAACTGGCGACGGTGGCAAATTTGCCGATCATCGGCAATATTTACAAAAAAGCGGTCAATGTCAATAAGATGAAGCTGGCCGGATTTATGGGCACATGGAACTTCGGCAATTTGATTACCGCCAATACCGCGGCATTGAATTACTTCCTCGAAGACGGCGTATCGCAGGACCAGGAACAGGCGCTGAACGATTTTGCAGCGTATTATTTCCCCGGCGCGGACACCGGCAAGGTGGCGGCCGCCTGGGGCAAATTCGCCGATGCCATGAATTTCCATCCGTTTTCGATTCCGTTCCTGTATGTGGGTCCCACCAATTACGCCTGTATCTTGCCGATGGAGCCGAAGCCGCTGACCGGCAAACCGGCCGGCCGTTCGTGGCTGCTGGACGAGCGCGGCGATGATATGACCGAGTCGCTGGCCGGGTACACGATCGAGGAAGTAATCGAAGGCTTCCGCGGGATGATCGCCGAGTGGACGCAGGGCGTCGAGCTGCTGGCCGCCGGGCTGAATGGCATTAACTCGAAGCATGTCGAGGCCGAGCTGGACAACGCGCGGGTTTGCCTGTATCTTTTCACCAGTACGCTGCACTTCTGTCAGGTTTACGCGCTGCGCCGCGAATGGGACGATAAGTTCCTGCCGCAGTACCGTGAAATCATTGCCGCCGAACTCGAGAATCTGAAAAAACTGTTGCCGCTGGTCGAAAAAGACGTGCGCTTCGGTTATCACATCGAAGCGCACGGCTATCAGTTTGACGCGCCGCGCATCAAAGCGCAGATCGCGTCTCTGGAGTCACAACTCTGATCAGGGCAGGAATTCCTGTGGGGCGAGGTTCCGTCCGTACAGGCGGATGTTGCGGATATCGCCAGTGAAATAACTGTGCGGATTGTGCAGCATCCCGAGTCCTGCACCGACGGCCAGATGGGTGATGCCTTCGTGGTCGCCGTCCGGCGCGATTGCCGCGGAGCCCTGCGAAACGCCGTCCAGATACAGCGACAGTTTATTCAGGTCGTACACGACGGCGATTTTCTGCCATCTGGCGAGGGAAACCGGCTTTTTCGATTTGACTGAAACCGTGGTTTTGGTGCTCGGCGCCTTGCCGCCGATTCCTTCGGCCACGCCGCCGCGCGAGGCGATCAGGAAACCGTCCTTGTCCAGCCGGATATTGATCTGATTATTGGTGGTGCCGATCAGCGTCATCGGAGTGCCGATTTCACTGACCCTGAACTCCAGTTCCCAGGTGGCGGCGTAGGGAAAGGCCGTGCCGCCCGAGATGATATAGAAATCCTTCGTTGCCGCGTCAAATTTCAGGAAACCCCGGCCATCGGGATCGCGTTTGAACATCGGATTTTCGGCGCCGCCGACGTTGCCGTTATGGTAATGGTAGTACCCGGTCGCGCCGAGGGAGCCGTAAGCGTAATTGACGTTGCCGTTGATCTGGCGGCGGCCGTGATGGTTATAGCCGGAAACATCCAGAAGCATATTGCCCGAGTCGAACTGGCACGGGTATTGGAAAAACGGGACCCGCACCGCCTCTACTGACGTCTGGATAACCCGTTTGTCCGCCAGAAATATCGGCAGCTTCACGTTGCCCTTGCGCAGGCCGGATTCCACCCAGACAGGGAACGTTTGAAAACGGTTGCCGTTTGCGGTTTCCAGCTCGAGCCAGTAATAGTTCAGCGCGGCGACCGGGAACGGGAGCAGAAAGGGGCGTCCCAGGTTCAGGTTTTTCGCGGAATACGACTGCCATTCCATGCCGTTACGGATAATCCGGAGGCGTTTATCCGCGATGGCGTCGGCGGGCATAATCATGCTGCGGAAGAAACCGCAGCCGTTTGCCTCGTTCCAGTTGAGAGTACCGCCCGGCAGGGTGCCGCTGAGGCTCCAGCCTTCGTTTTCCTTGAGCGGAACGCGGTTGCGGCTGGAACGGGCCCAGAACATCCAGCTGGTGCGGATGGAGGTGTCGAGGATGGTCGGCGGATTGTAATCGCTTTGCCATTCCTTGCCCTGCCAGGTACCGACGATGCGCGGGATCACCGCGCGCTGGTCAATGAACTTCTCCAGCGGCAATTCGAATACATGGCTCTGCAGGTCGTCGAGCGTGATTTGTTGCGAGGGGAAGGTGTGCAGTACGTTACCAGCGGAATCGCACACTTCCACGGCGAATTCCATGGTCCGTTCTTTGACGCCGGGCGCCAGCGGAAACGCGATCACCTCGAAACGGATGGCGCGGCGTCCCGGGATGATGTCGATGTAATTGGTCAGGACCAGTTCCGGGGCGGAGGCCGGCGTGAATTTTTTCCCGAAAATCCCGTGCATCTGGTATTCGGCATAACGCATCAGGAAATCCTCGCGCTCATAGCAAGGCAGGACGATGGAGTTTTCCCAGTGATCGAAAAGGTTGGTCATGACCACCGCATCGACATTGTTGTCGGCCATCGTTTGCCAGGATTTCCGGTATTTTTCCGACAGATAAGTCGGTACGCCGCCGTGATAATAGTGAACCGAATAAGTATTATGTACCGAGCCCTCGAAAATCTTCTGTGGGAATTCCTTGTGCATGATCTCGCCGACCGTGCGGTAGAGCTCATCCTGACTGCCCCAGTTGGCATAAGCGGTGATACCGTCGAAATAGGGGAGATAGTCACGCAACTGCTGCGGTTTGCTTTTGACGTCGTACGTTTTCCACCAGATATTCATCAGCCAGACGGCCGGGCCGAAGCGCTCTTCGAATTGAGGAATGATCCGTGCCCATTCTTCAGGAGTATAATCAAAAGGGGTGAAAACGGAAATCACCGGACGGCCGCTCAGGCGATAAATATTCGGATGTTCCTTCCACTCTTTGGCGAATATGTCGAATTGGGCATTCAATTGCTTAATGGCCAGCTCCACGTCGCCCTGCCGGAAAAGCCCCACAAAGGGCATCAGCTTGAAATCTTCGCCGAGTTCTTCGGCCGCTTTCAGAATTTCACTTTTGAAATTATATCCGTAGCCGGGGGCTGAGGCCACCAGTTCGAATTGCCACCCGGTCATGCCGCGTTTCCGGGTTTCTTCCATAGCTTCTTTCCAGTATGAAACAGGGTTTCCCGGGTAAATCTTGCGGGCGTAGTTCGGGCCGCCCAATGGATAGAACTGACGCGGTTTATTCGGCGGCCACCAGGGATTGACCTGCGTCCACAGCGTGCCTTTGTAAGGGGATTTGTCGAATGCCGGGCGGTGGTCCTCCGCTGCGGTCAGGATGGCAATTAACGACAGAATGATGGTCAGGGACAGGAACTTCATGAAAATTCTCCGAGTTAGAAAAATTGATTGGCGGTGAGACCAAGTTGTGTTCTTCTGGCGACCCAGCCGATGTAAGGACGAATATCGACGCCGGTTCTCCGGGCGCCGCCGTCAGCCGCGAAATAGTGGAACCGGCCCTGATGCTGATTCTGACTGGGGTATTCAAATTCGGTGGATATTAAATCCGCACCTATGCTGGCCCGGGCAGTACTGATAGTCCCTAAATTGCCTGAGCAATAGGTCATGACACAATTCGACGCATCCTTGGCGATCTTGCCGCTTTTGATGGCGGGAGCGTACAGGACCGAGCTCCACCAGCCGGAGGAGGCTTCCCAGACATAGGTGGAGCGCCCGTATTTTCTGTAGTCGTAGAATGTTCGGGTTTGTTCAATTGCCGGGCAGCCGATCAGGGGTTCTGTGACATATTTTCCCTCCAGGAGCAGCCGCCATGGATTGTAATACCAGGCGATCGGACTCCATGCCGGATACATATCTTTATGATCCCCCGCGTACATGTCGCTGCCGAGGGCGATCTGCTTGAGATTACTGAGGCATTTGGTGGATTTGGCCGTTTCGCGAGCTTTGTTCAGCGCCGGCAGCAGTAATGCTGCGAGAATTGCTATAATAGCAATAACTACAAGAAGCTCAATAAGTGTGAAATGCGTTCGCTTTTTCATAGTTTCTCCTGTTTAAAGGTTGTAATTTTTAACCGATTTCCGGATAATCAGTTCCGGCTTGATTCGATGTTCCGTATTGCCCGAGGTGAAAAGCTGGGCCACCGCCATTTCGCCCATTTCCTGAGGCTGCAGCGAGATGGAGGTCAGGGGCGGGGTGGTTTCCTGGCACCACGGGGTATCGCCCATGCCGACGAGCGAGATATCCTCCGGCATCCGGAGTTTCAGTTTTGCCAGCGCGGGCATTACCGCATTGACGGCGAAGCTATCCGAATGAACCCCGAATCCGGTCGGCATCAGATTTCGTTGACGGAAATCGGACAGGATCGCTTCAATCGGTTCGCCTTTGAAGCAGCGCTCCGGTATTTCGGCGATGAATTCGAGTTTATTGTCATTGCAGTATTTCTGCATGGTCCGGCAGATGATTTCATGCGGGGTCTCAAAATACGGTCTCCGCTTTTCCTGCGGGGCGGTCAGGTAACTGAGGCGGCGGTGTCCATTTTTCGCCAGGTGGCTGGCGATGAGCTTGCCGACTTTTTCCAGATCGACCAGTACATACGCGCCCGGCAGGCGTTCTTCATGAAGGTAATGGTAGACGAAGACCAGGCGTCCGGTTTTCGCGAGGTTCTTTTGAATTTCATTGAACGGCATGAATCGGTCGGCATCGATGATCAGGCCGAAGGGATGGTCGGCAATCAGGCGTTCCAGCAATTTCAGGATTTCCTGATTGTCCGGTTCGTTTGAGGCGTCCAGAAATAGTTGTTCGTTGATCCAGACGGGATAGAGGCCGTGCTTCACCAGTCCCCGGCTCATGGCGCGTGCCATGTCCTGATACATGTGCCCGGTGGACCTGGTCAGTACTCCGACCATGTTGCCGCGCTTGCCCGGCCCCGGCGTATTGCTGATGACCAGCGAACCGCGCCGCGGAGCCCGGCTGATCAATCCTTCTTTGACCAGCTCGGCCATGCCGTTGGCCACGGTCTGCTTATTGATTTCATACTGCTGCGCGAGCTCCGTATCCGGCTTCAAACGGTCGCCCACCCGCAATTTTCCGGAAACAATTTCCGCGCGGATCTTATCGGCCACCAACAAATGTTTCGGTACAAAACCCAGTTCAGACATTTTTTTATTATCCGTTGTATAAAATGGTCACTATCCTAATTATAGCCTAAATGATCAAAAAGTCAATCCCCCAAGATATGAAATAAAGCAAATTAATAGGACGCATAGGACGAATAGGACATATAGGAAACGGTTATTGAGCTCAAGAGTTGGTCTCCTATATCTCCTATAGGTCTTATTCGTCCTATGTAAATGGCTTTTGGCAACGGGGAAAATAAATTCGGGAAAATTCGTCGCGGGAGTATTGACAAAACCGGGTTCAGGATTATAATATTAACATGGAACAATCGATTGCGCCGCTGAAAAGGATGATAAAATATGGTTCGACAAATTGACATTGCGCGGAAAACCGGATTCTCATTGGGCGTGGTTTCGCGTTCGCTGAGCAGCCAGCGCGGCAAGCATGACAAGATATCCGATGAAACCCGGGAAAAAATCCGCCGGGCGGCACAGGAAATGGGCTATTCGGCCAATTTGCATGCCGCGTCTTTGCGCCGCGGGCAGACGCCGGCCATCCGGGTATTGGTTCCGTCGTGGGCGACGACGCAGATCAGCCAGTTGACCATGGGGATCGCCACCGCGGCCCGCGAGCTGGGCTTGCCTCTGACATTGCATTATTTTTCCCGGCCGAACGATTATCTGGGGTTTCTCGATTCGATGAACCAGCAGAAAAATACCGGGGTCCTCTTTTATATGCAGCGCGAAATGGATCCTGATTTGCTCCGGAAGGAAATAGAGGCTTACCGGGCGAACGGCGGTAAAATCATTTTTATGAACAGCCATAACGACGGTTACGACAATATCTTCGAGGATATGGTTTCATTGAATATCGATGAAGAATATGGCGGGGCCCTGGCGGCTGAATATCTGCTCAGGGAATGTGGCTGCAGGGAATTTTCCGTCTGCCAGACGCCGCCCCGTTACAGTGTGCTCCGCAGCAAGGGATTTGTTGAGGCGCTGAAGGCGAATGGAATAAACGGCGTGGATATATTCGAGTATCCGGTGAACAAGGCGAATTTCGATTATGAGGACTACCGCAAGGTGCTGGACCCGTTGGTCACGGCATACCTGGACCGGATCGGCACGTATCCGCACGGCATGTTTCAGACGACTTCCAAGCTCAGTTCGCTGATCGCCATGAAGCTGATTCAGCGTGGAGTCGGGTTGAACCGCGAGGTTTGGCCGGTTCGTTACGATTCGCCGAAGGGGGATCCGCTGCCGCTTTTCGATTCGGCCTGTGTCATCCAGCCTTTGTACGAAATGGGATATCAGGCGCTCGGCAAGTTGTCCGATATGCTGGCGGGAACTCCGGTCGAATCCTGTTGGCTCAAGCCTTATCTTGAGGCGCATTTACAAAACTTCTAGTAATGAGGATAAAATGAACGTACCTTTCAAAATTGTTTCCGGCAGTTTCCTGGACGGAGTCGCCAGTGATATTCCCTCCAACAACTGGACCCGCGAAGTCTGGCGCAAACAGCTGACCGACATGAAGCGCATCGGCATGGACACCTGCATCATGATCCGGGTCGGCTGGGGCGATTCGGCCATGTACAAATCGCCGGTCATGCGGACCACGCTGTACGAGGAGGACGACCTGGTGGAGTTCTGGCTGGCCGAGGCCGACCGGATCGGGCTGAAAATGTATGTGGGGCTGTTCGATACCAATGATTTCTGGCGGGTCAACGACTGGGAAAACGAGATCGATGTCAACCTCAAATTGATCGAGGAACTCTGGGCACGTTATGGACATCATCCGTCGTTCTACGGCTGGTACATCAGCCACGAGGGGGATATGAAGTTTCACCAGCACCTGATCTGGAAACCGCTCATGCTCAAGGCCAAATCCTACGATTCGACCAAGCGTATCCTGATTTCGCCCCGGTATGCCGGCAAAAAATACGGACAGTCCTTTATGACGCCGGAACTGCACGTCAAGCATTTCCGTTACATCTACGATCAGGTCGGGGAGTTGATCGACGAGGCGGCGTTCATGGACGGGCATGTCGATTTCCGGGAATTGCCCGAGTATCTGGAGGCGACGTCCAAGCTTTCCGCCGAATACAATGTCGCATTCTGGTCCAATCTCGAAACGTTCGACCGCGACATGCCGTGGCGCTTCCCCCCGATCGAATGGCAGAAAATGCAGTTCAAGCTGGAAGCCGCCCAGCAGTGGGCCGAGAAGATCATCACCTTCGAAGCGCCGCATTTCCTCAGTCCTTATTCCCTGTTTCCGTCCGCGCACGGATTGTATGACCGTTACCTGACCTATCTGACAGCCAAACACAACATCAACTTTACGGAGGATTGATATGGGAAGGCGTAAATTTACACTCATCGAGCTCCTGGTAGTCATCGCGATTATCGCGATCCTGGCTGCCATGTTGCTGCCGGCGCTGAACAATGCCAGACAGAAAGCCAAGGAAGTGACCTGTATGGGAAAGCTGAAAACGTTGGGATCAGCCCTGTATGCTTACCAGGACGACTATAACGGGGAATTTTTCAAGTATATTTTTCCTTACGGGGCCAGTGGCGCCAATGTTTATTGGGTTACCGCCACCAGCACCTCGTTTTTCGCCACGCAGTACTTGAATATGCGATGGAAAGACTCCACCTATGCCGGGATTGAGCCGGGCGGACCGGTGGATTGCCCGGTCAATGACAAAGGATGGGCCGGTTGGGCGTATGCCGATTACGGCTATAACCAACTGCCATCCGTATATCCGAAAGCCGGTACCTATGGGCGGGTGAAGCGCAGCCAGGTGGCACGGCCGAGCACGTTGCTGACCTTCGCCGACGCCTACCGGACCGGCAGCGACCTGGGGGCCACCAATTATAACTATTGCACCAAGTGGGATTACCGGATGAACAGCGACTTGACCGGTATGTATTTCCCGCATGCGAACCGCGGCGGGGTGGCATTTCTGGACGGCCATGTGGCGATGCATTCAATTGGGGAAATCTCCAATGACAATTTCTATCCGTTGAAATAGAGGAGATGGGAAAATGAGACTGGTATTGATTCTTTTATTCTGCACCGGCGTGCTTTCGGCGCAGGAGCTGAAATGGCAGGCTGACAAGGCGACTTCAACGGTTGACGGCGATATCATCAGTGTGTCCGCCACCGCCCGCATGGGCGGAATCCGCACCGCGGTGAAATTACCGCCCGGGCATCGCAACAAAATCAGCTTCGAGGCTAAGGGTGAGGGGAAGATCCAGCTGGCGGTTTTCACCGGCAGCGGCACGGCTTATCTGCCTCCGCAGGCGTTGAGCACCGATGCGTGGAAACCGTTTGAAATGACCTGTTACGAGACGAAAGCGGCGTTCAATGTCCAGATTTACTCGCTCACGGATGGAGCGACGGCGTTTCAGGTACGGAATTTCAGGGCGGAGCAGCTGCCTGACCCGGAGCTTGCCGATACCGCCGTGCCCCGGATCGACTGGGAAGCGGAAAAGGTACCGGGCTCCAATGGCAAGGTGGTCAAGGCCGACGGCGCCTCCAATGGGCTGGCTGTCTGGGGTAAGCGCTGGTACCGGGCCGCTCAAGTGCCGGTGCCGCTGACCAGCCGTCCGCTTTATTTCTATGTACGGGTGAAAAAGAACACCGCCGAAACCATGGAAATTGTCCTGCTCAATGGAATTCAGCCCGTGGCTAAGGTATCCTTCAGCGGCAAGGACAATTGGGAATGGCTGAAGATCGGGCCGGTCGCGGCCATGGCGGCTTACCCGGAGGTGATCGTCAACTACGCGGGCGATCCGAAAACGGAAATATGGCTCGACCGGATTGCGGTATCCACCGAACCGGAATTGAACAACCCCGACGCTCCCGTGCCGGCTGCTCCTGATGCCGGGCTGGCGGCGGTCGGATTTACCGGTACTCCGCCGGTGCTGGACGGCAAAATGGAGGATTCCTGTTGGCAGGAGGCAGTCGAAATCGGCCCTTTTTCGCTTAACCGGCAGGGGCGTTTCGCCGTCGAGCAGACAACCGTCCGTTTCAGCCGCGATGCCGAAAATCTGTATGTTTTCTGGCGCTGCGAGGAGTCCTGTCTGGTGCCGGAGGCCAATCGTTTGCATGAATTCAAAAGCAATATCAAAGACAATGGCAATCCCCGGATTTTCAATGACGACTGCGTACTGCTGCTGCTCCAGCCCGACCCGGCTTCGGGCATCGCTTACGATTTGACCGTAAATGCTAATGGTGCGTTGCTCAATGCCAGGAGCAAGGGGCCGAATTACTGGGAATCGCGCGATTTCTCCTGGAACTCAAATGCCCGGGTGGCGACCGCGCGCGGCGACGGTTTCTGGACGGTCGAAATGGCGATACCGTGGTCCGCCCTCGGCAAGGCACCGGACAAGGATGCGATGTGGAACGTGATCGCCGGGCGAGTGGAAAAGAGCCGCAACGAAAGCAGCGCCTGGCAGTCCATCGATACCGGTTTCCATACCTCGCCGTTCGGCCAGCTCAAATTCGTCGATAAAGTCCAAGGGATCGCAGCGGCGAAAGTCCCCGAGCTGGTGCCGGGCAAAAACCGCCTGACGGTCAACCGCCCGGTCCGCTCGGATGTTCTGGTTCAGTTCGGCAATGTCCCCCGGTATTTCTACTCGGATGGAACCGAGGCGAATTTTGAGCTTAACCAAAGCGGAGTTATGCAATTTCAATGGGCCTTCCGCAACCCGGCGGATCTCTCGCCGTATTATGTGTCGCCGCGCTACAAAATGCAGTCGCGCTCAGTGGCGATGGAGTTTGCTCCGGAAACAGACGTTTTGCTGAATGGCGGCAGTGTGCGTTCCGGCGCGGCTTTGAGTAATGGCCGGAATACCATCGAAATGACCAAGCCCGGCACGCTGAAGATTGGCGATTATACGTTTGGGGTCGATGAAACCTGGCAGCGGCAGGGAAGTTCGTACCGCACGACGCTGCTGGTGGAGGATACCCGGATTTGGCCGAACTGGCTGAAAGAGGGGGTGTCGGTCAACCGCGGCGGGCTGCAGCAGATTCTGTTCCGCCCGCACGGAATTCCGGGGAGTACGGTGGATGATTATACGGTTTATTTTGAACTGCCGGAGGAGTATGCCGTCGAGGGCGCGTCCGGTTATTACAACCGGTGGAAGCTCAAAACCGAGCCTGTCGGCAGCGTCGAGTGGAATGGCCGGAAATACCGCCGTTATGCGGTGCGATTTCTCGACGAGGTGGACTATAATACGAATATAGCGTCACATCATTACGTGGCCTTCGTTTTCCGGGCGCCCCGGGAGTCGAAGCGGACGGATGATGCGGTTTATTTCCACAGCGGCAGCGCCGCCAGTTCCGTCCGCGAACTGCCGCAGAAACTGCCGGTCAAACTGTTGCCGGCGTTGAACGGCAAGCAGCCGGAAAAGCTGCGTATTCAGATGTGGGCCGGATGGCTGGCGTCGATGGATGATCTGCAGCTCCGCGATAAGCTGGTTGAGAATTTCGCCGACATGGGCGTGACCGAAAACAACAGTCACCGGACTTCCCGCAATCAATTTTTTACGATGATCAATTTTGCCGATTGGAACTTCAGCTGCATACCGTATATGGAGCAGCACCCCGGCTCGGCATTGGTCGATTTCAAGGGACAGAAAAGCACGAAATTCATCTGTTCTTCGGCCATTCTGGAAGACGCTGATTTCAAGGCGTATCTCGACAACCGGATGCCGGAGTGGATCGAGCGGCGCAAGGTGTCCAGCCACGTGGATTGGGATTATGAGCACCGGGTGCTGGAGTCCTATATTTCGTGTTTCTGCCCGCGCTGTCTGAAAAATTTCCGGGAGTTGCAGAAGATCACCGGAGAGGTCACGCCGGAGTTGATCAAAAGCAAATATTATCCTCAATGGACGGTGTTCATGAACCGCCGTATGGCCGATATCGCCGGCATGCTCCGCGGAGCCTTGCGCAAGCAGTTGCCGGAGGTCACATTCTCGGTCTACAGCGGCTATCAGAATGAGGAAACCAAACACTTCTACGGGGTCGACTGGAGCATGCTGGCGGACAAAATCGACCTGGGCTGCTGCGGCTATGGCCGTCCGGTCAAGGATATCGAGACCACTCGTACGGCACTGGGGAAAACCCCGCTGATGCTGGGCACGATCGCCTATCCTTATGATCTGAAGGAATATACGAGCCCGACATTCATTTCGGCGGCAACTTTGCTGCGCCGCGCCGCCGACGGCAGCGCCGGGGTTCTGGTTTATGCCTTTTCCACGCTCGACGGCAGGACGTTTGACGGTATCAGTACCGCCAGCCGGATTATGGCCGATCACGAGGAATTTTTCCTGCGGAGCGAGAGAGTATCAGGACGCATTGAAATTCCCGGCTGGGACCGTGCCGATTACGAGGTCTTGAGCAACGGCAAAGGCAATTTGCTTCTATTGCTGATGAATCCGGGCAAGGACAAACGCAATTACCGGTTTACGCAGCCGGACGGCTCAACGCAATCCGGAGAAGTTGCCCCCTTCGGAGCCAAGGCATTCCGCTATTAAATGTTGCCGAGGAATACGGAGGTGAAGCCGCGGCTTTCGCCGTATTCCTTGATCTTGTACAACGTTTCGCGCGGAGTGCGCTCGACGTGCAGTTTGTAGGCCGGATGATAGGCCGAGAAATGCAGCGGAACGTCTTTGTTCAGGTTGGCCTCAACCCAGTCGAACCACCCGTGGAGCATGGCGTCGGAATCATTCTTGCCGGGAATGACCAGATTGGTGATTTCGATGTGTTTGCCGAGGTCGTACAGGTATTTGATGGCTTCGAGCACGGGTTTGAGCGAGCCGCCGCAGAGGCCGTGATAAAACTCTTCGGAAAAACCTTTCATATCGATGTTGGCGGCGTCGATATGCGGGTAGAGGTCCCCGGCTGCCTCGCGGGTGATGAAGCCGTTGCTGACCAGCACATTTTTCAGGCCTTGCGCGGCGGCGAGTTTGGCGGTGTCGATGGCGTATTCGGCGAAGATGGTCGGCTCGTTGTAGGTGTACGAGACCGACTGGCAGTTGTGCTTTTGTGCCAGCTCGACGACGTCGGCGGGGCCGAAGTAGCGCGGCAGGTTTTTCATGTCGTAATAACCGCGCGAAAGCGAGTCGTTCTGGCAGAAACTGCAGCCGAGGTTACAGCCGAAGGAGCCGATGGAGAACGTTTTGGTGCCGGGCATGAAGCGGGCCAGCGGTTTTTTCTCGATCGGATCGACGTTGATCGATACCGGGCGTCCGTAGGCGATGGTGCCGAGCTTGCCGCCGATATTGGCGCGCACGCCGCAGAAACCGGTCCAGCCGGTTTTGATCAGGCAGAACCGTGGACAGAGCCGGCAGCGGACGTTCGGCGCATTTTCCGCCGTCCACCAGCGCGCGGCATGAATGGTATTGACGTTCATAATGATTCCCTCGATTTGTTTCTCTACAAAATAATCTGCAATCACCGATTATTCAATCAAAAATCGGGACATTTTTTTGATCTTAATCTTGATTTGCCGTTAAAACAGATTAAATTGATAGTTGATCATTTTCAATTAATTCAGGTAATATGCAATGAAGAATATCCTCAGTATTTTGGCGGCGGCGGCAGTACTTTTTCTGTTCAGCCTGACACCTTTGGCAGCAGAAGAGAAAACCGCGGCGGCTCCGGCTCCGGTCGCAGCAGCCCCGGCCCCGGCGGCGGAAACCAAAGCTGAAGCTCCGGCTCCGGCCGCAACGGCACCGGTGGCCGCAAAGACGGAAGAAAGTTCCGGCGGCGGCATCGGTAAAAATCTTTACAATGTCGGGCGCGGCGTGGTCAATGTCGGTACCTGCTGGATGGAAGTATTCCGCTGCATGCTGTACCGCAATGCCGAAGCGCCGTTTTTCGGCTTTATTGCCGGGGCTTGCGAAGGGGCCGGGTTTACCGTGATGCGCGCCTTCACTGGCGTTACCGATATTTTGTTCCTGGGATTTGAGCCCGGCAACATCTTCGAGCCGCGTTTTTCGGAATTCGTCTGGGAATCCCCGTGGATGCCGGAAAAGAAACTTCAGTTTGAAACTCCCGTACTGCCCCAAGATTAGGATTAAGAACACTCTTAACTCTTAACTCTTAACTCTTAACTGTCCCGGAGGGATAAATGACTTTAGATGAACTGATGTCCGCGAGCCAGGAGGCCGATGCGCGGATTGAACATTTGAGAAAATTTCTGAAAATTGACGATAAGATCGCCGAACGCAAACGCCTGGAAGAAACCATGTCCGCCCCGGATTTCTGGGACAGCCGTGAGAAATCACAGGCCACTGTGGAGGCCCTGAGCGCCTGCAAAAACGTCATCGAGCCATACCGGGAAGCCGAGAACGAAGTGAAAGACTTCGCCGTAATGCTTGAGCTGGCCGCCGAGGATGATTCCATGCTCGCAGAATCCGATGCCGCCTGGGTCGGGCTCAGCAAAAAACTGGACAGCATCGAGCTGGTCAGCTTCCTTTCCGGCAAATTCGACGCCGGCGATATGTATTTTTCGATTCATGCGGGGGCCGGCGGCACCGAATCGTGCGACTGGGCCAATATTCTGATGCGCATGTACCGCCGCTGGTTCGAACGGCGCGGCTGGAAGGATGAGATCATGGATATCCAGTTGGGCGACGAAGCCGGTATCAAAAGCGTGACCTTAAAAGTCGCCGGCCAGTTTGCCTACGGCTACGGCAAGGGCGAGAAAGGGGTTCACCGCCTGGTGCGGATTTCGCCTTTTGACAGCAATGCGCGCCGCCATACCTCGTTCTGCTCGGTGGACGTGTTCCCGGATATCACCGAGGACATTGATATCGAGGTTGAGGAAAAAGATTTGCGGATCGATACGTTCCGTGCCAGCGGTGCGGGCGGCCAGCACGTGAATACGACTGACAGCGCCATCCGCATCACCCATATCCCGACCGGGATCGTGGTCTCGTGCCAGAACGAGCGTTCGCAGCACAAGAACCGCCATACCGCCATGCAGATGCTGAAAGCGCGTTTGTATGAAGTCGAGGAAGAAAAGCGCCGCAAAGAGGCCGATGCGATTTCCGGCGTGAAAACTGAAATGGGCTGGGGCAACCAGATCCGTTCCTACGTCCTGCAGCCTTACCAGATGGTCAAGGACCTGCGGACCGAGGCGGAAACCAGCAATACCGCGGCAGTGCTCGACGGCGATATCGATATGTTCGTCGAAGCCTGGCTGAAAAAGGTCAGTTCCTGACGATGGACCCGGAGAAACTGCCAACTTCGTATGTTTGC
Organism: Victivallis vadensis; assembly: GCA_040391785.1. Classification (GTDB taxonomy): domain Bacteria; phylum Verrucomicrobiota; class Lentisphaeria; order Victivallales; family Victivallaceae; genus UBA5239. Next base: position 41,898 of record JBEBXH010000017.1, on the reverse strand, counting down.
ACGGTGACGCCGGAGCAGTGTGCCGAGCTCGAATCCCTGCTGCACGACAAAGGTTGGAAGTTCAGCCAGGTGCCGTACAGCCGCTGGAAGGCTACGCTTGATAAAGTCAACGTAGTGGCCTACCAGAGCGGCAAGCTCACCGTACAGGGGCAGGGCACCGGCGATTTTGTGATGTTTATCCTTGAGCCGGAAATCCTGAAGCAGGCTACATTCGGCTACGAAAAAGAGCTCGGAATCGAGGTGCCGCGCAAGAAAGACGAACCTGCGGAACTGCCGCCGGAGAGCTTTAAGCCGCACGTCGGAGTCGACGAAAGCGGGAAGGGCGATTTCTTCGGTCCGCTGGTCATTGCGGCGGCTTATGTGGACGATTTTACCTCGCGGAAACTGCTCGAATTCGGCATTCGCGACTCGAAAACCGTGAAAAGCGACAAGAAAATCCGGGATCTCGCGCAGATTATCCGCAAGACGTTGAACGGCAAATTCGCCCTGGTGGCGATCGGCCCCTCCGCTTATAACCGTTTGTACGGGCAATTCCGGAACTTGAACCGGCTGTTGGCCTGGGGCCATGCCCGCGCCATTGAAAATATTCTGGAAAAAGTGCCCGATTGCCCCCGGGCGCTCTCCGATAAATTTGCCAACGAAAGCCTGATTAAGAACGCGTTGATGACCAACGGGCGCAATATCAAGCTGGACCAGCAGGTTCGCGCCGAATCGGATCCCGCGGTGGCGGCGGCCTCGATCCTGGCCCGGGAAGCGTTTATCAATGGGCTGGATAAAATCGGCGAAGAGCTGAAAATTCAGATTCCGCGCGGCGGCGGCGTACAGGCCGATCAGACTGCCGTGGAGATTTATCATAAACTCGGCGAAGAGGCTTTGCGCGGATGCAGCAAGGTGCATTTCAAAAATTTCACCCGGCTGGTTTCGCCGGGAATTCAGGAGAACGACGACTTATGGCAGTAATCAGCAGTAAACCGTTTTGTACCATGTCCGACGGCAGTAAAGTCACGCTTTTTCGCCTGGAAAACAACTCCGGGGCGGCGGTGGAAATCATCGACTGGGGTGCAGCGGTGGTGTCGATACGTGTGCCGGACCGGCTGGCGGAATCATTTGAGGTCGTGCTGGGATTTGCGGATCCTGCCGATTATGAGGTGAATGCGCCGGCGCTCGGGTTGATCGCGGGGCGCTATGCCAACCGCATTGCAAACGCGTCGTTTGAGCTGAACGGCAAGAAGTATTCGCTTTCGAGCAACAGCAACGGGTGCTGCCTGCATGGCGGCATGTACGGTTTCGGCAAAAAACTGTGGAAGGCCGAAGAAGTGGACGGTGCGCTGGAGTTGACTTTGCTGAGCCCGGACGGCGACCAGGGCTTTCCCGGTAATTGCAAGGTGAAAGTGATTTACCACCTGACCGAGCACAATGAACTGGTTATCGATTATTTCGCCGAAACCGATCAGGACACCGTGGTCAACCTGACGAACCACAGTTATTTCAACCTGGACGACAGCGATTTGATTTACGGGCACGAGATTTACATCAACGCCGAGACCTATACTCCGGTCGACGCCAGCCCCGCCCATGTGCCGACCGGCGAAATCCGCAGTCTGCTGGGCACAAATCTCGATTTTACCATGCCGAAGCGCCTGAACGAAGCCATGGCCAATGTGCCGGAGGGCTTTGTGGGGTACGACCATAATTATATTTTCAAGCCGGGAACTGCATCACTGATGGTTCCCTGTGCGATGGCTTACGCCGAGAAGACCGGGATTCTGATGGAGATGTTCACCACTGAGCCGGCCGTGCAGTTTTATACCGCGAATTTCCTCCACGGCGAGGTAGGGTTGGGGCGTTTCAAAACGATGAAGCGGCACAGCGGTTTCTGTTTCGAGGCTCAGCATTACCCGGATTCACCGAATCACCCGGGGTTCCCGAGCACGGTGCTGAAACCGGGCGAAACGTACCGGCAGACGACGATTTATCGCTTTTCTGTTCGTTGATCCGCTAAGAATTGACGGGATCCCAGCGTCATAAATAAAAAGGAATCGGAAAATGAAATTGATATTGCCGGCATTGATCTGTATGCTGCTGTGCGTCGGTTGCCAGTACCGGAAGATTACCATCGATGAGAAATTTCTGGACAAGTGCGGTGACAGCCTGAACAGCCCGGACTATCGCGTGGAGTTCCGGGCCCTGAAAAAGATGCTTCGCGACGGCGCCTCGGTCAATGGCGAAAATAACAATATGGCCCCGTTGCGCCTCGCTGTGATGACCGGCAACTACCGTTTGATCGCCTTTTTGATGGACAACGGGGCGGCGCGGGCCGACGACGTGCTGGAGCATGCCTGCAAGCTCGAGTGCATGAGCATCCTGCTGGACCGGGGCTTCTCGCCGAATGTCAAGGACCGCCAGGGCCGCAGCCAGGTTTATTATCATGCCGCGGAGCCGAAGCTCTGCCCGAGTTTTGAGCTGTTGCTGAGGTGGCCGGTCGATAGCAATGCCGTGGATTACCGCGGCTACACCCCGCTGCACATCGCCTGCTGGAAATCCGACCTGGAAACCGTGAAAAAACTGCTCGAGTACAACGCCAAGGTAAATGTGAGCAGTTACCGCGGTTATACCCCGCTGCATATGGCCGTGGCGCGGAAGAATGCCGATATCGAAATCGTGAAGCTGCTGCTGGAAAACGGCGCGGATATCAATGCCGTGGATGTGGACGGCAACACCGTGCTGCATTGTGCCAAATGGCATAATAATGAGAAAATAATTAAAATTCTGTTAGAAAAAGGCGCGAACCCGGCTACATTAAATAAGTTGTCGGAATCCTATAAGAATGCGGTAGTTCCGAAAATAAACAATGTTGAAATCATGGGAATTTTGTAAAAAGTAATTATGAAGAACTTCTATATATTCGGTATATGCACTGCCGCAATCGGACTTCTCTTAAACGCCTATATGATCCTGAAGCCGATGGTCCAGTGGGAACAGGGCACCTGGCTGATGTTTGTGGCCGTATGCTGTGTATTCATGCTGATCAACGGTATTTTCTCCATCCAGTACCTGGTGTTCTGGTCGGATGAGAAAAAACGCAACAACCTGCTGCTGGCCGTGATCTGCTGCAACGCCTGCTACTGGCTGGTGACCCTCTCTCCGCTGATTATCCAGTGCCTGAAAGTCGTGTTCTACACCAAATAAACCGGATTAACCGAAAAGATCTTTGCGGTGATAGGTCCGGATGTTCCATTCTGCATTCGGCGAAGCGGAGTCGATGAACTTGCCGATGGTCGGCAGGCCATAGAATTTGTGATCCTTGACCAGGGCCGGGAAAAGATCCCTTTCCAGCGATGAGGGCCGGTCCTTCGGCAGCAGGTCGAGCAGATCGGTGCGCATGATATAGATACCGGCATTGACCAGCCCGGGGCCGTGGTACTTGCCTTTTTCCTCGAAATGATAAATCATATTGTCGTCATAGAAGCGGACGCGCCCGAAATTTTCGGCGTCCTCCACATCGGCCAGCAGCATGCCGGCATCGAAACGCGGGGTATCGAAATACCACTCGATGAAGGTGAGGAGATTACAGGCGATATAGGCGTCGCCATTCAGGATCATGATATCTTCGGTGTTGAAATATTCCATGGCGTTGACCAGCGCGCCGCCGGTGCCGAGGGGAGTGGCTTCGCTGGAGTAAATGAGTTCCGCGTCCTCATAAGTCGTGCCGTATTTTTCTTTCATAATCGCGGCAAGTTCGTCGGTGGTGCAGATTACGATACGGGAGATTCCAGCTTTGATGAGCTGTGCGATCTGGTACTGAAACAGAGTTTTGTCGATAATCTCGACAAGAATCGGGTGGGTATCCGCTGTTTCCGGCGGAGCCCCTGCTAAAATGGCTGCAGTTATCTTGAAATCGGACATATATTCCTTTGGTTATTTTGCATCGCGCAATTTCTGAATAAATTATATAATACGGAAATGCCCATAATGCAAATAAACATTTCATAAAATCCCGAAAATATTCTTTTTTTCTGTCCACAAAAAAACACAAAAAATCACAAAAAAGAAAATTCATTAAAAAAATTTTGTGTATTTTTGTGTAATTTTGTGGATAAAAAGATTTCTGCAGGTCGAGGATGCAGATGGCGACTAGATGCGCCATTTGCGGTTGTGGACGCCGGGGGCCCAGCCGTTGCGCTGCGCCCAGACGTCGATGAAATTGTCGCTGCGGAAAATCACGGTCTGGTGGTCGACTCTTTCCGCGCCCATTTTTTCGAAGAAATCGAGCTGGTTCGGGCACATGACCTGATAACGGAGTTCGTAGGGCGGGGCGATTTTCTTCAGCGGGATTTTTTTCAGCATGCGCAAGCCCAGCGCAGCTGCCGCCCGGAGCTCGGAATGAACTTCGCCAACCGGGCGGTTGACCACGGTATAGCGCGAAATGGCTTGTTTGGTTTCGACGGTGTAAAGTTGGGGACCGGCGAAGGCTTTGGCCTCGCGGCAGGCGGCGGCGTCGCCGGATACCAGAATGGTCGGTACGCCGAAATATGCGGATTCCAGAATGCCAATGCCGATTTCGCCGATGGGCTCTCCATTGAGGAGAAGCTCAGCCACTCCGTGACTGTTGTAGGTATGATACAAGTAACCGTCCATGACTCCCTGCATGGCGTGGGCGCCGAGCTGGATCGCGGCGTCAAAGCCCTGTGAACGGCAGACCGGGGCCAGATCGCCGCCGATGGTGCCGAGCGAGGCCGCCGGGTGCAACTTGGTGATATCAATGGAGTTGCTGCCGCCGTGGCCATCCCAGACGACGATTTCGGTGGCGCCGGCCTCGAGCAGGCCCTCGCAGCAGGCATTGACTTCTTCGATGAGGAGCTTGCAGGCGATTTCAGTGTTGATGATCTTGTTGCCGATGCCGTCGCTGCGGCCGTTGACGCCGCTGGGGCCCTCCAGGTCGGTCATGATGTACACTTTCATGAGTACTTCCTTCACACGGAGATGTTTTGTGCATTTTTGCGGGAATTACGTGTTTTTTGTCTTTAATTAACCATTGGTTAATTATTTATTATACACGCAATCCCGCAAAAATCAATCCCCGGAGCCCGGAAATATTCCGCTTATTTCTCCTTATTTCTCCGCCCAGAAGTCCGTTTCCACCAGGGTCAGGATGGTGCCGGCAGGGCGTTCTGCCAATACCAGCCGCAGGTGCTGGGCAGCGGTGTTCAGGCTGAATTCGGCCATCCGGATGTCCCGGTCGGCATCGGTTTGCGGAAGCTCGGTTTGAAGTAGCCAATTGTTGCCGTCGGTACTGGTTTCCACGCGGCAGGCGGGCAGGGTGCCGGAGAAAAAGATACGCCCGTGGCGCAGGGGGTAGGGCTTGTCGAAGACATACGTAATGGCGTTGGCGGCGGTTTCGTCTTTGCCGAATTCGGCTACCCAGTTTCCGATTTGCACCTTGTCTTTTTCCGTGAATACGCCGGATTGGCCGTCTTTCTTGAGTTCTTTGGCTTTGGTGCGATTGATCAGTTTGGTGCCGTCATCGGGAATCTGCCGGGGCGGGATCTGATACTGGTAGGTCACGCTTGTGCCCGCCGCGTTCATGGAGGTATCGGGGAAATTGCGCACGTACTGCATGCCGTTGCCGGAGACACAGGCGTACTTGCGCCAGATCTTTTCGGTGAGTGGATCGCGCGGAATCTGGAAGCGCCAGACCGGCTCGTCGAGTCGGATATTGAGCTGCTGCAGCCAGAGGCGCCATTGAGCGACCCATTGCGGGGAGTCGACGGTGTAATCGTTGGCGGTGGTGAAGGCGGCCAGCCAGACGCGGCCTTTTTTCAGACGATGTTCGATCAGGGCAGGGGATTTGTCGTCGAATTGCGCCAGTACTTTGACATTAGAGGGATCGTCGACGGTGATTTTCCAGTTGGATGAATCGGGATTCGATAATTTCCGTCCATCCTGCATGGTAATTTCCTGCGAACTGACATTCGACGGCTCTATCCGGGCGCCGAAGAGCTCGCGACGATAATCGGCGAGGTCCGTACCGTCGATCCGGTGACTGAAGGCTTCGGGGTCGAGTACGATCAGGGTACCGCCGCGCTCAAGCAGACGGTCGATGGCGGTTTGCAGGGCTTCGGAAATGTATTTTTCTTCGGTAATGACCACGACCTGATATTTGTCCCAATGGGCGGGATCGCGTTCGATCTGGAAATCGTCGGTAATGGTGAACCAGCTGCGGCAGCGCGGGCCGAGCATGGAAAAGACCGGATAGAGCTGGTTTTCCGGGTTGCGCAGTTTGGCCATCAGGCTGTAACTGCCGAAGTGGACGGCCATTTGCGGATTTTCCGGAAATTTCAATTTGGGCATGGACTGAGTGCGGCGGATGATATTGAGCATGGCCTCCCATTTTTCCGGGTCGCTGAATTTCGGATGTCCGAGGGAACGGTCGAACCACTCCACCGCGCCGACGAAGATGCCTTCGGCGCCGCCCTGAAACAGCAGATCGTTCCAGTCGTAAAGGCGGTCGACCGTAATGCTGGAAGGGTATTTGATAAACTGCAGATACGGATAAGCCGGTTTGCCGGTGAGGTCGGCATGGAATTTGGCGATATAGGCGGCGGCGAACTGGCGGAACCCGCTTTCCATGGGGAGTACTTGTCCCGGCTGCAGATCAATGAACTGTGCGAGGCGCGACCAGTCGTGCGGGGTGGCGGCGGCCCATTCGTCGAAGCCCAGGATTTGAGCGGAAGGATATTTTGCCCGCAGGGCCTGTGCGATCGTTTTCAGGGTTTCGACGCTCAAATCGGCGTTCCAGCGCATCCAGGCGATCCGGCGGAAGGGGTCGGAGTCATTGGCCGATTCGGGGATGTCGAATTTGCCGAAACCGTATTTGGTTTTCACCTCTTCGCGAACGGATTCCAGATAAGCCGGATTTGCTGCAGCCAGTGCCGGATTGGTGATATACCCGGCCCACTCATCGGCGATGAATACCATGCGCGGAACATCATCCGGCAGGCCCTGGTCAAACTGATTTCCGGCGATGACGTCGAGGCCGGTTTTGACGAATTCCGGATCGTTGCCCCAGGGCTTGCCGGATTGTCCGGGGCGTTTCTTTTTGAACTGTTCCAGCACATTCACCAGCGGATAATACAGGACCGGAGTCTGGTATTGCAGGGTCAATGCCGGGTGGCGGCGGTAAAACGAATGATAAAACGGCGCCAGGTGGTATTCGCCCGCTTCCTTGAATTCTCCGGCATTGGATTGTTCTACCCCGATTATGGCGGCGGTGTCGCGATAGCTCTCGCCGACATAATAGCTCCAGTACGGATACACCCGCGGTTTATCCGGAGCAGTATCCGGCCGCAGCAGTTCCCCGTAAAGCGGGCGATTATCCGGGTAAATCGGGCCGAAATCCGCGGTTTTGACCTCGAACGCCCGGGCGAAGCTGACCTGATCCAGCCAGATTTCGCTGTTCGGGCCGTGGAAATTAAACTCCAGCTTGACCGTAGCGGAATTGGATGGCGCGGTGAAGATGATCTCGGATTTGATCCAGAGGTTGCCGGTGCCGGGCAGGTCGCGTTTGCAGTAGTAGCCGATGTGCTGCTCGTTGGCGTCGCGCGCCTGAATCCGGAAAGTAAAGGCGCCATCCAGTTTGGCCGGTACCGTGTAGTAATAGAAAACGACCCGGTAGGTCTGCTCCGGCTCCGCCGTCAGCGGATCGGAAGTGAGGCTCAAGCGGCTCTTTTCGCCATTGACGACGGCGTGGAAACTGTGTTTGCCGTCTTTGAGCAAGGTTGCGTCGAGATTGCTGGTGTCGCCCTTTTCCGATTTGAACCAGTAAGCACGCCATTGCTGAAGTTTGTTTTCAAAAGAACCGTTGGTCAATTGCTGGGCGCGGCATGGAAGACCGGCCAGCAGACAGATCATGAGGAGGAAGTATCTGGTCATTTTTCAATACTCCAGTAAGCGTCGATTTCTTCGGTGGTGCCCTGGCCGAAGTTGTTGATTTCGCTGGCGCCGGCGGCATTGGAGGCATGCCAGCTCACGTGGCCGTCGATAAAGGAGAAATTGGCTCCGCCGAGGTGCTGCTGCTTGTTCCAGCCGCCGAGTTTGTTGGACGTTTTGCCGGGGGTAACAAGCAGGTAGGAGCCGCGCTCGCCGGTCAGGATGGTTTTGGCGGGCTGCTGAACTTTGCTGAGCTGGGCTTGCGGGACAAAGGTGGCGGCGGTCACTGTGGCGGCATCGATCCCGAAGTAATAACCGTTGTAACCGTAGCTGCTGCCGTTTGTCGAGGCAAACCAGTAATAATAATTATAGGTATCGGTAAACTCCTTCCAATCCCGGTGGCTTTTGCAGGTGAAAATCACCGGCGGCCGCTCTTTTATGCTGAGGTAAGGAAAAAGAAATTGTTCCCACATGACCTCGGTATATTTACCCGAGCTGGTGCCGCCGCGCATTTTCAGGGCAAAAGGGAACAGCCCGGCGTTGTCGTCGACGAAACTGAGCATGGCCAGACTGATCTGTTTCTGCTTGCTGACGCAGTCGCTGCCGTGGGCGCGCTCGCGGGCTTTGTTCAACGCGGGGAGCAGCATGGCGGCCAGTACCGCAATAATAGCGATCACGACAAGGAGTTCAATGAGTGTGAATAGCGTCTTTTTCATTTTGTTTTATATCCTTACGGTTAATTTGTTTACTGAGTTTTTGCCGGAGGGCGGTAATGATTCAAAACCTGCAGGCTGGTGATATTTGGGAATAGGTTGCAGATAGCTGATCGGCATATCGATGTATTGGTGCCTGGGCCGGGTGCCCGGTGCGGTCATCAATTCCCGCAGGAGCTGATAGGCTTCCTGCAGCAGCTTGCCTTGATTCGGCTTCCTGGTCAGAATCACATTCGAGGGATATTCCCGTTCTTCGCCCGCAGGCGCAATCAGCAGACATTCCGGAGGGAGGACCGAGGTAATCAAATCGATCATTTTAAATAAATTGCTCCAGAAAATAAGCGCCTGGGGCCATGATTTGTCATGAATGATGCCTTTGAGCAGTAACTGCAGGTTTTCTTCCGCACTTTTTCGCCAGTTGTATTTGAAGTTGTCCGCCTGAGAGATCGGCAGCCCAAGTTCATCTTTGATATGGTGCCAGTTTTTCCGGACTATATCATTGTAGCCCTCAAGTCTGGCTGGAAAGAACAGGCAGATATCGCGGTACCCCGCCTGTACCAGATTGCCGGTGATCTCCCCGATGGCACCTGTATTGTTATAATCGATGAAATTCAGATGAGGATAAACCGGCAGTCGGTTGCAGGATACAAAGGGAATTTTCTGTTTATCCAGATAAGAAGCGACTTCCACCGTCAAGGTACTGTTGGTGAAAATAAATCCTTCAAAATGGTTGCCGAAAAAACTTTTCATATTAGGCGAGAAGCGGCATTGGGAAATATCCAGGATGAGAATATCCCGTCCGTCCGCTTGAATCCGGTCAACCAGCGACTGAAAATCGTAATGATGAATCATGGTATCGGTCGATACCGGAACCACAATTCCGATTATCCCGTGCTTTATGCGGTATCTCCGGTTGATCCAGGTGCCGTTGGATTTCGGAATCAATAACTTTTTGTGAATCAGCGGACGAAGTGCATTTGTCACAGTCTGGCGCGAGCTATTGTATTCTTTGACCAGGGATTCAACCGCAGGGATGCGGCCATAATAATAGCCTTTTGTGATTTTTTCTTCAATATCGATTGATATTGCAGGAAATCGGCTGTTGCTCATGTATTTGCTCCTGACCTGTTTCGTTGATATAATTATATGAATTTTTTCGGAAAAGTCAATATAAGGGACTTCCAAAATAGGGCTTTTATTATGGCACACCTAGAATGCGATTTGTGTAAGGCGTTGATTATGTGAAGTGTGTGGTAATTTGATGTTGCGGGACTTTACTGGTCGGTCTCGGAATTGAGCTGGTCGAAGAATTGGTGCATGAACTCGGCGCGGTCGCGGGCGAGTTCTTTGCCGGCGGCGGTCAGCATTTTGCCTTCGACGTGGCGGAGCTTGACCAGGTATTCGCGGTAGGCGGAGTCCTCGCGGCTGTATTCGGCGGAGTTCAAGGCCTCCTCGGCGGTATTGTGCAGCCGCGCACCCTCGCGCCCGGCGAAATAGAAGGCGCGACCGATGCCGACCGCACCGATCGAGTCGAGTTTGTCGGCATCGTAAACGATTTTTTCATCCAGGGTCTGTGGGATCAGCTTGCCGCGGAAGCGGTGCGTCCGGATGCAGGCCGCGACTTTGTCGATGAAATCCGGTTCGCAGCCGAGCTCTTGCAGCATGGCGGCGGCGGTTTCGGCGCCGTAGCGGGCGTGACAGTGCTTGCCCTTGGACTCGATTTCCTCGGGGCGGCCGATGTCGTGGAGAAGCGCGGCGGTTTCGACGACCGTCAGGTCGGCGCCGGTTTCCATCGCGGCGAGGCGGCGGGCATTGGCAAGGACGCGCAGCGTGTGGTCGAAATCGTGACAGCCGGTGGCGGACTCCAGAATCGCGCGGACTTTGGATTCAAGGATAGCGAATTTTTCGGTCATATTGCTTCCAGATGGTCCAGCAATTCTTCCGGAGTGTTGGCGATCTTGATCAGTTCATGGTGCCGGGGCCGCAGGAATCCTTCGGCGCGGGCGTGTTCCAGGAAACGCATCAGATGATTGAAGAATCCGGCGGTATTCAGGAATACGCAGGGCAGTTGATGCAGCTCGAGCTGCCGCCAGGCAAACGCTTCCATGATTTCATCCATGGTGCCGAAGCCGCCGGGCATGGCGACCAGTGCATCGGCGCGCTCGATCATCATCCGCTTGCGGGTGTGCATGGTGTCGACGACGATGAGCTCGGTCAGGCCGTGGTGGGCCGCTTCGCCGGGCATCCGCGAGGGGATGATGCCGATGACTTTGCCACCGTCCTTCAGTACCGCGTCGGCCAGGATTCCCATGGTTCCGACCGCGGTGCCGCCGTAAACCAGATTGAAGCCGCGCCGGGCCATCAGTGCGCCGAGCCGCTCCGCCGTGTCGCGGTAGACGGGCGAGGTATCATCGGATGAACCGCAATAAACACAAATATTCTGGATTCTGTTGTTATTCATAGCCCCTCCGCATTGTTCCGGTGAAATCACGCAAAGACAACGGCAATGAAGTATTGCCGGCGATCTCATCGAGCATTTTGGCGGCACCGGCTTTGTTGCCGGCCTTGAATGCCTTGCCGGCTTCGGCCACTTTCAGTTCGGCGGGGAGGATGAGCAGTACGTCCTGGACTTCTTCGCGGTTGCGGTCGACTTTATCGAGCATACGAAGGGCTCCGCTGAGGGCTTCCAGCCGGTCCGCGGTGGTCGCATTCAGCATGGAAAACATCTGCAGATACGCTTCGAGGGCGGGGAGCGGAAAACCGTTTTTCTCGTAGGCTTTGCCGAGCATCAGTTTGGCGCGGCCCGCGAAATTATTGCTGGCCTGGGCGCCGTGGTCATAGGCCTCGACGGCTTTGCGCCACTGATCGTCAAGCTCCAGCAGTTCGCCCTGCAGACAGTAGAATTCGCCGGTGAACGCAGGTGGAACCGCATCGGCATCGGGAATAATCTTCAGCGCTTCCTGCTGGCGGCCGAGCTGCCCCAGGGCTTTCATCTGGTGAAGCTTGAAACGGCATTCCCAGGCTTTGTTGTCTTTGTTTTCGGCGATCATTTTTTCGGACAGTGCCAGAGCTTGCGGATAATTCTTCAGTTTACCGAACGAGAGTACGGCGAAATGCGCCGTTTTGTTGCGTTCCGCGGAGGGGGCAGCGGACAGGCGGTTGAAACTGTCGACCACAGCCTTGTAGTTACCGCTGCGGTACATGGTCACGATATCGTCAGCCGGCAGATTCAGTGCCGGAACGGTCAAAAATAAAAATAATATTAATCGATACATAGCAATTAATCTCTCCTGGTTTCTGTAATAAAATTAACGCCGATATCGGTAAATGCAAGTTTGAGATACGGTAAATTTTAGTTTAATCGGTTGCTTTGACGTGATTCAAAGTTATATTTAAATTGAAAATGGAAAATTGAAAATGGAAAATTGAAAATTGAAGGTATTGGAAAAAATCGCCATGGCGGCCATCGTCGTCATGACTGTAATCACCCCGTTGAAATTCGGTTCGCTGGTGGGGATTCCCGAAACGACCGCGCTGTTTCCGGCGGATTTGTTCTCATGGCTGATCATCACCTGGCCGGTGACGATGTTTCCGCTGTTCAGCGGCGTGGTGCTGATGCTGGCGCTGATCGGGTTCCGGCCGCGCCCGGAGAAACAGTTCAAGGCGTTTGTGGCCGCCGGGTTGTGGATGCTGCTGGGGCTGGTCGGATACATCGGGGCGATTAACGCCGGGACCAAAGATTTTGTTTTGATGCAGATTCCGCATGGGCTGGGGATCGGCGCTTACGCAGCGTCGGTGTACCTGATGCTCTCGAACCGGCCCGCGTTCCGGAAAAAATTCCTGTTCATCATGTTGGGGACGGCGGCGCTGGTGGCGCTGATGGGCTGGGAGCAGCGGCTGGTGAGTTTCGAGGAAACCCGGCGGTTCATGGAGCAGCAGGAGATTGATACCGGAATCGCCATGTCCAGGGATATGAAAGCCCGGGTTTACGACAGCCGTATTTACGCGACGCTGAGTTCATGTAATAATCTGGCCGGATTTCTGCTGATGATGCTGCCCGTGCTGTTCTGGTTGTGCTGGAAGCTCGGGGAGCGAATCGAGCCGAAGAGCGGGGGCCGGGCGGTATTCCTGGTACTGGGGATACTGCTCATGCTGATACCGTTTGGCATGACGCAGAGCCGGGCGGCGTTTGCCTGTGCCATGGGGGCGGTGATTCTGCTGGTGCTGATTTCGCCGGTGAATTGGAAAATCCGGCTCGGTATCGTGGCGGTGATGCTGCTGGGGCTGGTCGGAGGAGGGATCTTTATCTGGAAGATGGGGCGCGGATTCCATTCGCTTTCGGCAAGGCTGGACTACCAGATTGCGACGTTGGAGATTTTTGCGAAAAATCCGCTGTTTGGTACCGGCTGGGGTGATTTCTTTCACGATTATATGATTATCAAGAACTACCCGAGTGCCGAGGCTCCGCACGATCCGCATTCCATGCTGGCGGGTTATCTGGGACAGTGCGGTATTTTCGGCGGGCTGGTTTGCCTGGCGACGCTGCTTTATCCGCTGTGGGAGGGCTGGCGCAAGGTGCGCCGTTCGACGGAACGCTTTTTCTCCAACATTGACAGTTGGGTTCTGCTCGGGATCATTGGCGGTACCATGCATTCGCAGGTGGACACCAATATGCAGGTGCCGGCGGTGATGTGTTACCTGGTTGGACTCCATGTCATTTTGCTGACGGATGATGACGATAAAGAACGTGCCGCGCCGAAAATCAACCGGTATGTCCTGCAGGGGATATTTATGGTGGTGGCGCTGTGGCTGGCCCTGGCCGGCGCCGTTAACAGTTATCAAATGGTGCAGGGCGAAAAAGCGTTTGCGGAACTGAGCGAGCTGGCTTCGCCGCAGGGGAAGAAGCCCGGCGAATTCTACCGGGTCACTCCCGATCAGGTAAATGTGGCTCTGGACAAAGTGGTGAAGCTGCGCCCGTATTCGCCGTTCCCATGGCAGGTGGCCGGTGACTTTATGTTCGGCCGCGGACTGTATGACGCGGCCGAGCGGTATTACCTGAAGGCGCTGGAGCTTTCGCCGCAGCGGGCGTCGATCAACCACCGTTTGCACCGGGTGTACCGGATGACGCATCGAGAGGCGGACGCGGAAAAATACCTCCAGCGCGCCCGCGAACTTTTTCCCCGAAACGAAGATTATCAACAACCATGGTCGCCGAAATGAGTGAATTACTGACTACCGAATTATTGATCCTGAGAAAAAGCCCGTACCGCGAAACCAGTTTGATCATCGCCGGGGTCACCCCGGAGAATGGACGGCTCGACCTGGTGGTGAAGGGCGAACTGGCATTCAGCAAGAAGAAGTTTCCGGTGGCGGATCTTTTCCGCGAGATTCAGGTGGAATACGCGGTCAGCCCCCAGTCGACGCTGCACAATCTGCGGCAGGCGGAAATCATCGCCAGCTGTGGTGAAGAACTGGCCGCGGTGCCGGATAATTTCCTGCTGGCCTCCGAGCTCGGCGAGCTGATTTTGAAGTCGGCCAAGCCGGAACTGCCGTGCCCGGAAACGTTTGACGCGGCGCTGAATATTCTCGGAATGCTGAGTCAGATCGCGGCCGACGATCCAAATGCCGCCGCCAAGCGCGCCCGCTGCGCCGCCATGATGAAACTGGTGATTTTGAGCGAAAACGGCCTGTTGCCGGAAAATCTCGACCCCGATCCGGACGTCAACGTGGAGAAACACGACCTGATGGACCACATCCTCGCCGCCGCCCAGGGGCTGGACGAGCCCCCCGTCAATACCGGACGTTTCTGGGTGCAGATGAATAAATGGGCCGACATTATCATCAACAAAACGGAGTTGCACGGATGACCGACGAAGAACTTCAGGTGATGAAGAGCGCCATCCGGATATTGGGCCGGCGGGCACATTCGCGCCGGGAGTTGATCGACAAATTGATGGCCCGCGAGTTCCGTTACCCCGCCGTGCTGGCCGTAATCAAGGAGTGCGAGAAAAAGGGGTATCTGAATGACAACCAGATGGTGGAAGATTACGCCAATGAGCTCGCCTCGCGCGGTCATGGCGATTTCAAGATAAAAATGAAGTTGCGCAGCAAAGGGCTGCCCGCCGACATGATCGCGGAAAAACTCTCGACGCTGGACGAGGAATCGCCGCCGGAAGAGCGCGCGGCCGAGGCGCTGGAGCGGAAAATGCCGACCCTGATGCGCGAACAGGATTTACGCAAGCGCCGCGAAAAAGCGTACCGCTTCCTGGTCTCGCGCGGGTTCAATGGCGAAGCGGTTCGCAAAGCATTAGAAAAGATGGAGAATTTTGAATGAAGATTATCGACACCCATATACATTTTTGCAAAAACCCGGGCTTCAGCCATACCGCCGAGGAGTCCGGACAGGTCAACAGCGTTGAATTTCTGGCCAAGGCTTTTGCCGACAATCACGTGGAAAAAGCCATTGCCATGGGGACCCGCGGCGAAGAGCGCTCCGGCATTTGCGCGCCGCAGACCCCGGACCTTGGCGGCGACTTCGACGTGGAGCATTATAACCAGCCGGATTTCATCGCTTATTGCTGCGGGGTCAACAGTTCGGCCATACCGGAATGCGACCTCGGGAAATCGCTGGCGGAGTTCGAGCAGCATTTGCGGACCCCGCAATGCGTTGGCATCAAGATGTATACCGGCTACAACCATGTTTACCCGGCTGACCCGATGCATTTCCCGTTTTATGAGCTGGCGCAGAAATATGATGTGCCGGTGGTTCTGCACACCGGCGACACCGCCGGCAACTGGGGGCTGGTCAAATACTCGCATCCGCTGACCGTGGACGAGCTGGCGATGGCGTTTCCGCAGGTTCGTTTCGTGATGGCGCATTACGGCAACCCGTGGATCGTCGACGCCACAGAAGTAGCGATCAAAAATCCGAATGTATTCATCGACCTCTCCGGTCTGGCCGCCGGTGATTTCACGGTCGATGATTTTTTCCGGGATTACAAGGGCTACACTGAGCATTTGCAAACGTGGATGGCTTATCTCTCGGACTACGGCAAATTCATGTTCGGCACGGATTGGCCGCTGGTCCGGATCGATACCTATATCGAGCTCATCAAACGCCTGACCCCGGAAAAATATCACGAACAGATCTTCTACGAAAACGCCAAGCGCGTTTTTACTAAGCTTTGATTCTCGCCCAGTTACGCTCGATGTCAAAGGAAGATTTGATGCACGGTTTGCCTCTCTTGAGATAAGCCACGCTGCCGGCCTGTTGAAACGGCACCTGCAGTATAATCGGGTTGAGCCGCCCCGAAACACGCACTTCCAGCAGAACGTAAATGATACTGCTGGCAAAGGGCCCCGCCTGAACCGTTTGCTCGACTCGGGCGTCCCAGCTCAGCTTGACCATGACGCTGCAGTTTGCCGGAGTGGCGGTCCAGCCCTCGGGCCAGTGCCAGGTGAAATAAACCTCGTCCTGATTGCCCAGATAATTACAGATGCCGACGCTGATCTTTTTCTCCTCGCCGGTGGCGATATTGACCCCGTTTTCGTAGTCGATCACGATCTCGCCGTACGGCACGCTGAACGAGAGCTGGTAGGGCGAGTAGGCCCAGATTTTGGCGGCGGCATCCTGTGAGTGGAGGGTGGCCAGGTAGTCCGCGGGGAGTTCGGTTTGGCCGTCACTCAAGGCGAAAAGCGTGGGATTTTCGTTCCGGGCGGAGTTCGCCAGTTTGATGACGCGGTCGGTCAGGTCGGTGATGTTTTTCGGGAAATGCCCCATCTGCGGGCGGCCGAAAATATTGATGGCGATATTTTTGATGCTGTCGCCGATCGGTGTGATCCATTTTTCGGGGATATTGGACGCGCCGTACATGATGCCGAGGATGGAGCCGACGGTGGCGGCGGTACAGTCGGTATCGTCGCCGCAGTTGACGGCGCGGCAGAGGGATTTGCCGAAATCGCCTTCGCCGTAAAGCAGTCCGACTACCGCAAACGCCACGTTGGCCGGGGCCTGGAACCAGCCGAGGTCGCTGCTGTCTTCGACGATTTTGTTGCGGGCGGTGAGCCAGTCGTCGCCACCGTCGTAGCAGCTGCAGGCGAGCTTGACACTGCGGGCCACACGGCAGTCGGCCGGGATTTTGCTGAGGCCGATTTCGATCAGCGTGCGGAGGTCGTTGACCACGAAGGCGGCGGACTCCAATGCACAGGTGAACATTTCCGCGTAAATGCCGTCGCCGCAATGGTCCTGGCAGGCGTCCATGTAGGCGAAGCGGATCGCTTCGTCGGGGCAGCCGGGGAAGGTGCAGGCCCAGATTTCCGAGCGGATCCAGGCGCCGTTGCTGTTCTTCCAGGCATCGTTGTCCGTGGAGCCGGAGAGCGGCGCATAAAGTCCTTTGGCGATGTTGAAACGGCAGACGCTGTATTCGTTCCACGGGCCGATGATATTGTAAAGCCAGTATTCGCTGAGGAGCTGGGGCGTCAGGCGGTAGATGCCGTGGTATTCGGCGGCGGTGAGCCAGACCAGCTGCAGGTCCAGGTCGTCGTTCGGCAGCGGGGTGCCGTTCAGGTCGTGGGTGTAAAAATCCACGTTGTTGGTTTCGATTCTGCCCTCCATGGGGGTGCCGATGGTGCCGCCGATGTTCTTGCCGATCCAGCAGCCGCGTACTTTGTCGTGATACTCTTTTGCGTTGATATTCATGCGAACTCCTTTGTATTTCGAGTTTCGTGTTATATCTTATTATAATGTCAATCGGATTTTTTGCATATAACAAACGCATGGAAAAATAGAACGATCCGCTTTTTATGATGAAGACATATTCCAGAGATGAATTTTTCAGAATACCGGACCTGCCGCTGTGGGTACAGTACGGCCGGCAGCAGGCCGAAATCGCCGAGCATAATCATGATTTCCTCGAAATCGTGTTTGTGGCGCAGGGGTATGCGGTGCATAATATCGTCAGCCGGGGCGTCCGGCAGACGTACGGGCTGATTCAGGGGGATGTGTTTTCGGTCATGCAGGATGAATTGCACGGCTATGAGAATGGCCGCAATCTGGCGATTTACAACATCGGGCTGACCCGCGAATTCGTGGCCGCCGAGCTGGCAGGGATGCAGGAGATTCGTTCATGGCAGACGCTGTTCGAACGCAGTACGGACAAGGTGCATTTGCCCTTGAACGACCGCGAAGCGGCGGAAAACTGTCTGAAAAAAATCATTCAGGAATGTTCGCTGTGCAAGCCGGGATTCAAGTTTTATGCGAGGGCCGCGATGATCGAGTTTCTGTTGATTGTCGGACGGGTCGACCCCACGACGCATCAGGCCTCGGTGGAAGCCGCGAGCGGCATCCTCGAAACGATCCGGTTGATGGAGAAATCGCCGGAGAAGCCGCTGCCGCTGGCATATCTGGCGAAAAACGCGGCGATGAGCGTTTCGCACTACACCAAGAAATTCCGTGAGGCCACCGGCACCTCGCCATTGTCCTACCTGATCAATCTGCGTCTGGAAAAAGCCCGCGGATTGCTGGAAGAAACCGTTTTGCCCATCGCCGAAATCGCTTTGCAGTGCGGTTTTTGCGACAGCAACTATATGATCAAACATTTCCGGCTCCGCCACGGCATAACCCCCGCCAGATACAGGAGCTTGCTGCGCAAGCAATTAAGAATTAAGAATTAAGAAAGAATAATTAAGAAAAATAGACATGCCGCCGGGTGCTACCCGGACGCGGTGCAGCGCGCGGATAGCGCTGGCTTGGCTCGCCGTAGCCTTGGCGAAGGCGGGTCGCCTGAAGGGCGAAACAAATTGTAATACCGACCATCATGTCGAAGAAGCCTTATAATTTCATTTTCGGGGATTGACTTTTTGATTTTTTGGGATATAATTATACCTGTGAATTATCAGGTATAGTTATGAGAACTCCGAAAAAGAGCCGCGAACTCTATGAAACTTTGAGCGAACAGATCCGCGACGGCGTTTTGCCGCCGGGGATGCTGCTGCCCCGGGAAGTGGAAATGGCCGGGGAGTTCGGGGTGGCGCGCGATACGCTGCGGAGTGCGCTGCGCGAGCTGGAGGCGGATGGTCTGATTCGGCGGGTTCGCGGGCAGGGGACCTTTGTCGCGGCGCTGGATAAGCCTTTGACGGTCACTTACCTTCTGCCCTGTGCCGATTACGAAAAGGCCAGCGGAATTTCCAGCCGCCGGACCCACAGCGAAATGCTGTTCGGACTGCTGCAGGCGGCCGCAAACTGCAATTGCAAGGTTGAGGCGCTGCCGCTGACCGCGACCAACGATCCGAAGGATATCAACTGGGGTTTGCTCGCGGATCTGGACGCCAACAGCCGGGTCATCCTGGCCGGTGAATGGTTCAAGGAAGTTTTTCCGCTGTTGCTGGAAAAAAATTGCCGGGTCGGGTTGATCTGGCACGAGGGTTCCGCCAGGCAGTCATTTCTGGAACGCTGGCAGATATGGGAAACCGGCAGGACCGGCGGCCTCCTGCAATTGGCCGCGCTGCTGCAGAAACGGGGCCGGCGGAGAATTGCGATTTCCAGGCTGCCGGGGTTGACGTCATACGATGTGCCCGGAATTCAGGAAATCATCACCGGAGATGAGATCGGAAAAATTCGCAGGGAGCTCGGAAAACACGATTTCGACGCCTTGATTGTCGATAATGCCATCATCCGGAACTTCGACAGCCGCCGGAGCCTGCACGAAAACTTCGGACTGCCGGAGAATATTCAAATCGTGCTGGCGGACCGCAATTGTTATGAAGATGTGATTACCCGCGAAACGGCATCCGCTTATTATCCGTATCAGGAAATCGCCAAACAAATGCTGGCGGAACTGATCCCCGGACGTTACCAACCCTGTCATCATCAGATATCAGCTCAAATACAAGAGGAAATCCATGGAAAAATTTGAAACAGCCCTGTCCGCCCTGAACTCAGGGAAAATCCGGTTCCAGTCATTCGCCGTAACCACCGAAGGCCGGGTGCTGCCGGGTGAAGTCCGTGAAAATGCCGGTATGAACTATATTCGGGTTAGTTGCCGTTATGGCAATGAATTCGGCGAGGACTTTCATTTCCAGATCAAGGGCGACGAGATTCTCTGCCGGCGTTATTTCCGCAATGAATCCGGGCAGGCGCGGAAGTTGGTTGAGCTCGGCGTGATGCTGGACGGCATTTACTTCGGCGGTGCGGCGGAAGATGATTATTTCTATCACAACGAAAACCCGCGGATTTATGAACGGATGACCTTCGCCGTTGATTACAACCGCTCGGCGGAGGACGCGAAAGACAGCGCGTTTGATGCGCAGGCGGGAAACCGCTGGGCGGACCCCGGCGTGGTTTGCGACCGAATCGGACGCTCGCCGTACCAGCCGTTTCCAGCGATTCTGCTCGGCAATTACGGCGGCAATCATGGGTTGGTGCACGGTACGCTGAGCCAGAAAGTTTTTTACCATAATTATCTGGTGTCGCACCAGGACAATGCGGTGCGGCTGGAGATTTTTTCCGGGTTCAAGGCGATCGGGTATCTGGAACTGGCCCCTGGCGAGGCATTGGTCGATGAATGGTACCTCGGCACAACGGAGCATGCCGATGATCTCGAACTGCTTTTCGAACGCTACAGTACCGAGCTCCGCAAGCACCTGCCGCCGATGTACGGCGCGAGTGCGATCAACCGCGACTCGATGGTCTGGGGATCGTGGAACGACGGGTTGTCCCGGAATATCAGTGAGGAAATGTTGCTGCGTGAAGCGGAATTCCTGGGGAAGAATTACCCCATGGTCAAATGGCTGCAGGTGGACGACGGTTATGCGGCGGAGGCCACGCGAGTTCAGATTGCGCATGGACTCGGCATGCCGTATGAGGGCGAGGCCGGAGTGGACAAAGTGAAATTTCCGCACGGTTTGAGGTATTTTGCCGACAAGGTACGCGAGGCGGGGCTACGCCCGGCGGTATGGATCGGCGGTTTCTGCCCCAAGGATACGCCGATTTACAAGGAGCGCCCGGAGTGGTTTTTTGACTACGATTACCGGGTGGCGAAGAGCGCGCCGCTGGATGTGAGTTTGCCGGAGGTCCGGGAATATATGGAGAAGGCACTGGATGCATTTTTCCGTGAATACGGTTTCGAGGGGATGAAACACGACTTCTGGAGCTATGCGTTTGAGGACAGTCACGACTTGCTGGCACGCAAGGACGCGTCCGGTTATCAGTGGCGCGACTGGTGGCTGAAGGAGGTTCGCAAGCGCATTCCCGCCGACGCCTATCTGCAGACCGGCTGCGATATCGTGATGGGCAATCCATTTCTCGGCGAATTTTTCACCAACTACCGTTACGGCATCGATATCGGCGGCGGCAACTGGGATTATGTGCGGACGAATTTCCTGTGGGGCGTGGCGTGTTTTGCGCTGCACATCGGCGATTTGTTTGTGCCGAACAGCGATTCGGTGGGGCTGCTGCCGGGGCTGTCGGATGATGAAGCGGCGTTCTGCATCAACTACTGCCTGGTCACACATTCGATGGTGGAAATTGCCGGACTGCTGAGTCAGCATCAGGATCATCCGCGCGTCGGCATGTTGAAAAAAGCCGTCTGCAATCCGAACAACGGGCAGGACGTTTATCTGGCGCGTTACGATTACCGGGCCAAAAAGCACAAACTGGCGGACACACTCTATTTCAAAACACCGCATTTCAGCACGTTGGAAGGAAATCCGGCGCTGCCGCTGCGGACCGTAGGCATTTTCAATACCGGCGAAGAGCTCAAAACAATCGAATTCAATGCCAGGGACCTGAAGCTGGCCGAAGGAAATTACCGCCTGACGGATGTCTGGAGCGGTGAAACATTCGACTTTGCCGGTGAAATGAAATTCGAGCTCCGGGCGCATGCCAGCCGCCTGCTGGCGGTCAGCCCGGTCACGGATGCGCCGCAGCTGCTGGATGCCAATGTCAAGATCATTTCGGCCGAACAGTGCGGCGACGAGCTGATTCTGGAAACCGCTTATCACGGTGAATTCGAACTGATTTTCGACCGGGCGCCGAAATCCGCGTCCATCGGTGTCGCGGAGGGAAATACCGTCCGCGGCAAGCTAACCGCGCCGGGCAAGATCAGCGTCCGCTTCTGAGGTTATTTCCAGGTCCAGAGGTTGAGCGGTTGGCGGGTGGCTTGATAGCTAGACCGGGCGGAGTGGCCGTCGACGAAGCTCCAGTTGTTCTGGCTGCTGTGGTAGCCGCGTTTGCCGGGGTCGGTTAAGTCGGTGCCGCCTTGAATGGTGTATTCCGCGACGTAGCCGGAATTGTAACACTTGACGTCGTTGCCGTCGCTCCAGTGAACCGCGTTCATGGAGTTATGAAATTCCGCCAGCAGGATCAGCGACGAGGGGTTCTTGGAGCCGGATATTTTCCGGGGCCCCTTCCAGCCGTCGACGTTGCGGTCATCGCCGAGGGCGTCTATGACGGAGAGATTGGCGACATAGCTGTTTTTGCCGTAATGATTGTTGGTAATCATCCATGACTGGGAAAAATTGTCGGTCGGGCAGCGGTAGACCTGGTACTTCTGCGGGTTCCATTCCGCGACGGTGTTTTCGATTCCGACATACGGCAGGATTTTCATGGCCCAGATTTTATCCTGGCCATAGGCCGGCGGGAAAAATGCGTCGTAATCGTTGGTATAGAAAATCAGTGCGGAGGTCAGTTGCTTCTGGTTGTTGCTGCAGCTGGCGGCACGGGCTTTTTCCCGGGCCTGGTTCAAGGCCGGCAGCAGCATCGCCGCCAGGATGGCGATGATGGCGATCACGACCAGGAGTTCAATGAGGGTGAAAATTGCGGATTTTTTGTTCATAAGTTCAGCTCCTTTTTCTATAAGTTATAACCATTCTTCCATGGATAAGTTTCTGCCGTACAGCCGGAGGTTGCGGAGGTCGCCCTGATAATAGGGCTCTAAGCAGCCGTGCGGAAATCTGGCCCTGGCTCCGAAGTATACCGAGTTCAAGTCTTCATGGGCGCGGTCCGGCGGGATGGCGGCTTCGGATTGCAGTTCGCCATTGAGGTAAAAGCGGAGTTTCGCCATATCGTAAACGACGGTGAGTTTGGTCCAGGCGCCGAGCGGGAAGGGGGCCTTGGATTTCAACACGGCGCTTTGTTTCGAGGATGGGTTGCTCCGGCTGACGGTGAGGTAACCATCGCTGCTCATGGCAATATTCAGTTGATTCTGGATCGTGCTGAGGATCGCCTGCTGGCGGGCCTCGGGGATGCGGAGTTCCATTTCCCAAGTCGAGGCGTAAGGGAACGCGGTGCCGCCCATCATGGCGACGAACCCCGCGCCTTTGAAGCGGCGGAACCCGGAGCCGTCCGCATCGCGTTCAAACGACGGGTCCCCGGCCGGGTCGCCGGAGCCGGGGATACCGAGGTGCTCGTAGTGATACCCGGTGGTGGCGAGCTTGCCGCCGTCCCAGCGGGCGTTGACGTGGCCGTGATGCTCGTAACCGGACTGGTCGCGCCACAGATTGCCGGTGAATTCATTGCCGGGGTAGTAGAAAAACGGAATCCGGGCGGCGTCGATCTGCGCGGAAGCGATCCGGTTGCCGGTGGTCAAAACCGGTACTGTGACTTTGCCGGGACGGCGGTTGGCGGTCAGATAAACCGGCTGAGTGGTAAAGCGCACACCGTGACGGTTTTCCAGTTCGAGGTGATAATAGTCGATGCTGCCGCCGGGGTCGGGCAGGTGAACCGGCATGGCGAGGTTCAGGTCGCGTTTGCTGAAACTGGTGAGTTCCAGGCCGTTGCGCATGATCCGGACGTGGTCGCCCGCGGTGTCGGTACGTTGGTGGTACCACGGCGCTTCCTGGATGGAATTGGAGAGGATGACGCCGACGCCGTCCGCAGGGTATTGCGCCATTTCGCCGGTGCCGCAGCCGTTGAGGCTCCACGGTGCGACCGATTTCATCGCCAGGCGGTTCTGCGAGCCGCGGCTCCAGAAAAGCCGGTGGGGCAGCATCGAGCTGACCAGATTGGTCGGCATGCCGGTCATGGAACCACGGATCGTGCCGCCGGATTGCTGCCATGAGAGGCGCGGAATCAAGGCGTAATGCTCCGCCAGTGTCAACGTAGACAGATTATTGCGGCCGACTGCGAGCTTCTCCAGATTCAGGCTGAACTTCGGAAAGGTGTGGACGACGTTGCCGTTCGGGGCCAGCAGCTCAAGCGTCAATTCGAAATTTTTGTTGACCAGATTGACCGGGAAGCCGACCACGTCGAAGGCGGCGTCCTGACCGATCAGAATGCCGGTGAAGTTGACGAGCCGGAAGTCCGGCTGATTGTCGCCGGGGAGCTTCTGCCCGGCGAAGTCCGCCATCCGGGCCTTGGCGGTTTTCAACAGCACATCTTCGAGTTCATAACTCGGCAGAACGCGGGAGTTCTCGTAGATGTCGAAAAAGTTGGTCAGGACAATGGCGTCCGGCTTGGCCGCGGCTGTCATATTCCACGACGCCAGATACTTATCCAGCAGCCGCGGGCGCACGCCGCCGCCGCTGAAGTGCGACAGGTAAGTCGCATGCACCGCCGCCTCGAAAATCTTGTCCGGGTATTTGTTTTTCATGACCGGGACCACGTGCTTGAAGAGGTCGCGCTGCATGGCTATGCTCCAGTTGCCGTACATGGTGATACCGTCCACATACGGCAGTATTTTCTCCACCGAGCCGGGCTCGGCAAACGCCGCATCGATCAGGAAAATCATCGGGCCGTGCTTGTCCTCGACCGGTTTGAACCACTTCTGCCATTGCTCGGGCGGAGTTTTGTTGATCGCGCGGTCCTGATACAGCGTGATGACCGGGCGGCCGCCGAGGCGGTAGACGTTAGGATGGTTGGCGAGTTCGTCGGCCATCAGGTCAAAGAATTCGGCGAATTGTTGAGCATTGCCCCACGGCGAGATCATGAAGGCGAGCTTGAAATCGTTGCCGGCGCGTTTAAAGCCCTCCAACATATTTTTCAGCGTGCCGGTGTCCGGCGGCACATGAATCATGACTTCCATCTGGATGCCGGTGAGGCCGTATGACTTGGCGACTTTCGCCACTTCCGCCCACATGTCGACGGCATTTGCCGGGTAGCGTTTCATGGCGTAATCGGGACCGCCCGCCCGGAATACACGGTCCATATTGGGCGGGAACCACGGGTTCGCCTGGGTCCACATCGTATTCTTGTAAGCACTTTTGTCGAACGCCGGACGTTGATCGTTGGCATTCAAGTAAACCGCATTAACTGTCAGTAATGCAATCATTGCAAATCGAAACATCGTTCACTCCTGTTTGGTTTATAGCGTATTGTTATCGGTGAATTCCGGCTGAAAATATTGCTGGATCGGCTTGATGGCGCTGATGGAATTGTCCGTGGCGTAATTCAGCGCGGTACGGATCTGATCGGCGACATCGTAGGTGACGGTGCTGACCGGACGCGGGCCGGGGGTATTGTTGTCGAGGGCCAGGACTCCGATATCTTTGCCGGGCTCCAGACCGCTGTGTTTCAGGACCGTGCACAAACTGTCGGCCAAGTCGCTCTGGGCGCAGAACAGCGCCGTTCGGGGCGGCAGCGAGCGCAGGATGTCGACGTAGCCCTGTATTTTTGACTGTTTGTACAGGCGGCGCGTTTCGGTTTCGCCGGCCGGAGCGTCGTCGTTCCAGTAACCGATATTCAAGGCCGGAAGCAGCTTCAAGCCGGAAATTTCGGCCTGCTGGACGATCCCCTGATGCATCAATCGCTTGAACGCGCTGGGCAGCGAAATGTCGGTGAAAACGCCGAATTCATAACCACGCTCGCGGGCGGCTTTGACCGCCAGCCTGCCGCCGGAAATGTGATCCTGCAGGAAAAAGGTTTCCTGCGGCAGATCCGCCAGGTCGGGCGCAATGTGGGCGATTTTGATGCCCTCCTGCCGCAGCTTGCGAAACAGCGACGTGTTTTCCGAGCTGAACGGCGTTGGCACCATGACCACCGAGCGGAACCCTTCCGCCTGCGCCTGCAGCAGAAACTGGCGTTCCTGATTCGGGGCCTGCCGGTCGAAAAACGCATCGTAAATCGCGAACATCCAGCCCTGGTTCAGCCATTCGTTGCGGCATTTGATGAAATTTTCCTGCCAGAGGTTGTGAACCGTGACAATGCCGATAATATTATTCTGCGGGCGGCGCGGCACCGGCTTGCCGGCGGTGAAAAACGAGCCTTTGCCGGGAATGGTGACCACCAGTCCCTCGTCCTGCAGGTTGTCGACCATTCGCTTGATGGTGGCGGTGCTGCAGGCGTAGCGCTCGGCCAGCTGGCGAAAAGACGGCAGCGGCTCGTCATAGCTGAAACGCGCCTGAAGGATATCACTGCGCAGCATTTCGTTGTACTTCTTTTTTGGTGGCATGATGCTCTGCTTCTTATCTGTTAATGAACTGTTTCATAACCGTTACATTATATTATAGCAGAGCCATGCGGAATTGTCAATAGCCCAAACGAAATTAACGGCAAAAAGTTCACTGGTTTGTGGGTCAGCGTTCCTGGCTGATTTTCGCGTTTTTCGGAAAAATTTCCTATTACCAGTTGACCACGTTGCGGGTTTTCCGGGTGCCGAATTTCTGGCTGCCCGACCAGATCACACGGTCGGTTTGAGTGTCGGTGATCCGGAGGTTGAAGGTGTAGACCTGTTCCGTGGTGCCGCCTTCGGTGGTGGTGTTGGAGGTGATGGCGCCATCCATGTTCAGCCGGGGGCTTTCGGTGTCTTTGGCGGCCGGCTGCGGGGTGTCTCCCACGGGGCACAGCATGGTCGTGACCTGGCCGGAATTTTTCAGGGCCGTGCAGAGTTCCTCGATGACCAGATTCATCTGCAGATTGGTGTCGCGGGTCTGATTTTTCAGAGAAGCGATCTGTAGCAGCGGAATAGCGTTCTGGTCGCCTTTCTCACCGCGGTACTGGGCGAGAAAGCCGGTGAAGTTCGGGCTGGTGAGAGCGCTCTGGACCGAAGCGCGGGCGGCTTCGTAACATTCGGCGTACAGCACGGCGCCCGGATTGCCGGGTTCGGTTTTGGGGCTCTGGCAGCCGGCCAGGAACACGGCGGACAGGATGGCGGCAATCAGGAATATGGTGTGTCTCATAATAATATCTCCTTAAACAATATTTCTTTGACTTCATTGTCCCCTGCCTTTAACTGTACATCCTGGGCGTGAAAAATCAATTATGGAAGTATGGAATCTTGCGATATTCCATTGTGGGATTTTTTAATGGCAATGCGATATCGATAGAACTTTAAGGATAATTAGTGTCATATCAATATGACATAAATTTGAGAAATTATGGTTTCCGGCTATTGCAAAATCCGATCCTGTGTGTATAATTATTATCAAACAGTCATCGATAACGAAAGAAGGTGGTTCTATGGTTTTCCGGAAACAGGTACTTCTCACACAGCCGATCAAGCGGTTTCTGATTCAATGTGTGGCCAAGTCCGGGCCGGAACCGGAATTGCTGATGAATGAACTTGAACTGTGCAAGAAGTTCAATGTCAGCAGGATCACCGCGCACCGGGCAGTGGCGGACTTGCTGAAAATCGGTTATCTGATCCAGCTGCCGAAGCGGCGGGGGGTGTTTTCGAATCCCGCTTATTCGCATGCGGTGCCGTACTCGGTCGGTATTATCGGTACCAGCGGGAGCTGCGTGTATGTGGACAGTTATGCCACGGTGGTGCTGGGGGCGTTTCTTTATGAACTGAAGAAAATCAGCTGCATGACCACGTTTGTCACGCTGGACAGTTCGCCGGAGCATGCGGTGGAGGAGATCTACAACATCGGGACGGACGGTATTTTCTGGATGGGCCCGGAGGATTTTTACGTGCCGGCCATCGACCGGATGATCGACGAGGGGTACCCGGTGGTGGCGACGACTCCGGCGTGGAGCGATTTTGTCCGGGCCAAAAGCAATTATGTCGGAGTGGACTATGAATACAGCGGCTTTGCGCGGGGACAGTATTTTGTCAACCGGAATTGCCGGCGGGTGCTGTTCTGCGGGGCGAGCCCGAGCATGTTCCGTGGATTTGGCGAGGCCCTGAAACCGCATGGATTGTTCGAACCGGAGTTGCGCATCATGGATTCCGAGGAGGCCGAGAAAGTGCTGCCGGCGCTGCTTGACGCCGGGACGATCGACGGTATTTTCTGCGAATGGGAGAACTCGCTGCATTTCACGGTGCTGAATATCCTGAAGGACCACCCGGATGGACGGAAGGTCAAGCTGCTTTTGAGCAACGGCCTGGATGAAAGCGAACTGAGGCGGAAGTATCCCGGGCTGCAGATTCATTGCCTGCATTCCGGCATGGACCAGGAGCTTTTCATGAAAATCGGCAAGCGTGCCGCGCAGAAAATGATGGGCATGCTGCAGAATGGACACCGGACATTCGAGCCGGAAGTATTTCGTTGGAAATTGGATTTTTAAACAGGAACAAACAAGTAACAGGAGGGTTTCATGAGAAAAGTTTTCACACTTATCGAGTTGCTGGTGGTAATTGCGATCATCGCGATACTGGCGGCAATGCTGCTTCCGGCACTGTCCAATGCCCGGAAAAGCGCCATGGCGACATCGTGCCTGAGCAATATCAAGCAGGTGGGCAGCAGTGCTCTGATGTATGCCAACGACTGGGACGATATCATGCTGCCGTACAATGCAAACTCGACCAATGTCTGGATTTACCCGGCGAGGCTATATCCGTACATACAGACCGCTCCCGGCCCCGGCGACGGATTTTTCCAGACCGGAAGTCCGGACGCCATGGCCGGCAACCCGGTCTGGTGGTGCCCGACTCACCTGGCGCAGGACACTCAGGAGTCGGTGCGCAAATACAGGCTTTCGTACAGCATATCGTACGGTTACAACAATACGTTCCGTTCCAAGATCGTCAAGGTCACTCAGGTGAAGCGCCCCACGGAAATGCTGTCATTCGTCGAAACCCGGGGGATCAAAAGCGGCGTGGCTGCTTATGTTAACGATTATTCCGGGTATTTCGACGCGCAGACCGGGTGGGCGATCGCGCGGCACCGGGTTTCGGTTCCCAGCCGGACGATGGGCAATGCCCATGCCGCGTTTGTCGACGGCGGGGCACGTCCGATCGCGATCGAAAGCTCCAAAATCAATGGTTGGGTAGCAACTATTCTGCCCTGGGATTCGGATCTGGACGGAATTTAAAAACTAATTGAGAATTGAGAATTGAGAATTGAGAATGAAGAAGATTTTAGTATTATTGATGTTGCCGTGGTTGACTGGCTGGGGCGGAACGGTTTTGTTTGAAAATGGACGGACGGAGTGGCGGATTTACCTGCCGGAAAAACCGTCCGCGGTGGAACTCACGGCGGCGAAGGAACTCGGGGATTATCTGCAGAAGGCCGGGTGTGTTTTGCCCGTGAACCGGGGAGGGGCCGTACCGGCGGGCAAGGCGATTGTGATCGGTACCCCGGAGGATATGCCGGCGATCAAGGCCGTGGAAAAGGAGTTGCAGCTGGACCGGGGCGGCGAACAGAAATGCGCGGTTTATACCCTGAACGGCAATCTGTATCTGGCCGGGCGAACGGATCGCGGGGTACTGCATGCGGTTTATACATTTCTGCGCGATACCGTGGGTGTGCGCTGGTTCTGGCCGGACAATGAACCGGGCGGCGAATTCGTACCGGCCCGGCAAGCGCTGGAACTGCCGGAACTCGCTTACAACAAAGACCCGGAGATTCGCTACCGGGGGTATCATTTCCTGAACGGTACGGACCGGAAACTCGAGACGTGGCTGGCGCGCAATTTCGGCAATATCATCCGGCATGGGCGGGCCGGGGGCGCGGAGCGGATCGCCGAACGGTCGGCGCTCGGATTTTATGTGCTCAATTCCGGGCACAACATCGATGCGAAATTCCTGAAACTCGATCCGAAAAAAGCATTGGAGGAGCATCCCGACTGGTTCGCCGAACTGCAGGGCAAGCGCAGCGCCGCGCAATTGTGCTGGAACAGTTCCGGGGCGGAAGATTATGTGGTGAATTATTTCACCGAATTCATGAAAGAATTTCCCGAGATCGAGATACTGGGATTTTATCCTTCCGACAACCAATCGTATTGCACTTGCGCGCAGTGCCGCAAGGTTGATGTGTCGACGAATTGGTTCCGGTTTCTGCGGCGTTTGTCGGACAGGCTGAAAAAGGCGCATCCGGAGCTGCGTTTCGCCTCCATCGCTTATCAGGGATACATTGATTATCCGAAATGCGATGTGAGCGGTTACGAGTTCATCGAATACGCGCCGTACGGGCGCTGCTTTGCCCACAAAATTGCAGATAATTGCGAGGTCAATGCGCGTGAATTGAAGAAGTGGGGGCCCTGGCTGAAATCCGGCATTCCGACCGGCATTTACGGATATGAATTCGACATTTTCGACCCGGTGATTATGGTGCCGCTTTATTCCTGGCTGTCCGACCAGACGAGATTCTTCCGGGACAACAATGTGGCGGCGGTGATGCCGGAGGTTTCCGGTACTTATTCGGCCTCGTGGGGGCCCTCGCGGGTCCGGATGCGCCTGGCGTTTTACCTCTATTCCCGGCTGATGTGGGAGCCGGACGCGGATGTGGATGCGTTGATCCGCGATTTCTGCAATTATGTTTATCCCGCGGCGGCGGAGGAAATGTACCGGTATCATACGATGCTGGACCGGAGCTGGAACTCGCAGCGGCGGCATTTCAGCGGTTACGGGGCCACGCCGGTGCTCGGCACCGCCGAATTGCTCAGCCCGGAAATTGTCGGCGAGGCGCGCGAATTGTTTAGAGCCGCTGCCGGAAAGGTTTCCGGTGAACGCGAGCGGAAGCAGCTTGAATTTGAGCAGGATTTATTCGGCAAACTGGTCGATTATTACTGGCAGAACTCGGATTCGATGGTCAATGTTCCCCGCAGCAGCAGCCCGGAATACGCGATCCGGTGGACGGCGGATTCGGTCACGGTTAAAGTTGACGGGACACCGCAGAAAATAACCCTGACCAGCCCAAACGGCGAGGTGCGGACGCAATCGGGCAACGAAGTAACTTTTCCGGACAAGCTGAAGGCCGGCGACTGCCGTCAACTGAAGATCGGCGGCAACCCGGAAACCGTGCTGTATTTTAACAAGCTCGAGCGGGTGGAGAAATCCGTCTTGATCAGTATCCCGGAGGCGGAAATCGCCCGGAAGAACCGGTTTGGCTTGCGCTCCAAACTGATGGAAGGCGGCTGGCAGGTTTCGTTGTCGACCGACCCGGGAAGTATGGCCGGGCGGCGGCTTGACGGATTTGATATCGTCGCGGTCCGCATGAACGAAAACAAGCTGCCCGAATCCTGTTACCGCACCGAACTGCTGGAGTACGTGAAAAACGGCGGCTTGCTGGTACTGGGGGCGGATGGCGAGTTCAATTTTGAACGGATTTTCGGCAGCCGCGATTTCGCGCTGAACTGGACCGGAAACCAGTATTACGCGTGGCGGCTCCGCAAGACCCAGGAGATGCAGCCCGGCGACTGGCTGAGCAAGCCGGATGACCTCGAAAAATCACTGAAACTCTATTGTACGCCGTATTCCGGCTACCATATTCCGGCGGGGAGCAAATGGCAAATGCTGGCGACCATGCGCAAGAAAGACGGTACGAAAGCCCCGTACATCCTCGAAATGCCATACGGCAAAGGGCGAATCGTCCTGACCACCGGCTCGCTCGGGTTGGAGCAGGATGGCGCCTGGATGGTTTTCGGCAGCGCGCACCAGAATACCGTAGTGGAGTTTTTCAACAACCTGCATTCTCTGGAAAAATAAAAACCGGAAAAAACATGGACCTCGTGAACTTCGTGTTCATGAGGTTCATTTTTTGTGCTTAAAAATTAAGATTATTTAAATATTTATCAATATTATTTAATTTCATATTGATTTTATTTAAAAATAGATTATCATAATTAGCAGGAGATCTTAAATATGGCCAGAGAAAAATTTTCAGCGCATTGCCAGAACTGCGGGGGACGGTTGCGGGCGGAGCGTTTCCGGTGCCCGGATTGCGCGTTGGTGTTGGAGGGGGAGATTGAATTGCCGCGTTTGGCCCGGTTGGAGCCGGATGACCGGAAATTCATCGAGCTTTTTGTACTGTCGGCCGGTTCGCTGAAAGAGGTCGGCCGCGTGTTGAAATTGTCCTATCCCACGGTTCGCCAACAGCTTGACGGCGTGATCGAACGCCTGCGGCAACTGGATGGCGACCTGCAGGAACGGCGGATGGAAATCATCCGGGAACTTGAAGAAAAACGCATTGACGCAAAAGAAGCGGCACGGCGACTGGCAGCACTTTAGTGTAATGGAAAATTGATAATGGAAAATTGATAATTGAGAAGAATATATACATTGGGTTATTGTAGCATTGAAGAGGGCCAAAGGGATTCTTCCCTTTCCATAATTTTCGACTTTCAATTTTCAATTTTCAATTAAAAAAATTGCTGAGGGGAACAATGAAAACTTATTTGGATATTTTTAATTTTCTGGGAAATACTTTGCCACTGGTGGCGTGGGTGGTCATGGCGGTGACGCTGCTTGTTATGTTCGGGCGCGACCGCTATAACCGGCGCATCCGTTTGAACGCGCCGCCGGAGGAACAGGCCATCGAAAACCTGCGCAACGATGGTACGATTACGCCGGAGGAAGCACAGTTGCTGACGCAGAATTGCGGCGTGCTGCCGGTGCCGGAAGAGGTGGCCCCGGTGCCGGATTTGATGCTGCGCATG
This sequence comes from Victivallis vadensis, assembly GCA_040391785.1. Taxonomy (GTDB): domain Bacteria; phylum Verrucomicrobiota; class Lentisphaeria; order Victivallales; family Victivallaceae; genus UBA5239. The sequence goes on along the minus strand of JBEBXH010000017.1, from coordinate 9,504 downwards.
GCGGTGGCTGTTTGCAAAATTTATGCGGGACTGCAGTTGATCCTGTTTATCTGCTTCGGCTTGAGCGTGCTGTTCATGTTCGGGCTGCTCCGGTTCGACCGTCACGTGAGTTTCACGCCGAATGCTTCTTTCTCGTCGTGGGCATTGGTTCTGCCGGTTCTGGGGCTGGGGTTGGCCCTGGTGCTTTTCATGGCTCCGAAACGGGTATTGAACGGCAGCCTCCTGTGGCGCAATATCATGGTGGGCGCGTGGATGTTGAGCTTTGTGGTGATTATCGAGAACTTTTATGCGCGTTATTGGATGGTGCTGGCGGGGCTGTTTGTGATTTATGCGTTTTACTGGCGGCGCGGGGCGAACGCGAAAATCGCCGCCCGGGTTTCCGGGCCGAAGGGATGGCACAAACTGGCAGTGTCGGGCGTGGCGGTGGTGATGATTGTGCTCGGGACGTGTACCGATTTCCGCGTTACCGCCTCCTTGTCGACGGCGATGAATGCAAATACGTTTTCTTCGGTCCGTGGAGACCAGATTACCCCTTATCTCGAGAAAATTTATATCCTGGTCGGCACGCCCGAACCGGAAACGGCGGCGGTGGCCGCGGGGTTGGCCAAGGTATTGCCGCAGCCGTGCGAGGTGGTTCCTTACGGGGCGCCGGTGTTGTCCTGTGACCGCCGGCGGGCGATGATTTTTTGGCTCGGGCGGGGTCAGGTCTCGGCCCCGGAGGCCGAAGCGGAGTTGAGCGGGGTGCCGAAGGAGCTTCGGAAGCAGTTGCCGATCATCCTGACCGCCGGTTCGGATATCCAGAAAAGCTATGCGGGCAAGCCGGCTTATGTGCTGCGCAGTTTACAGCCGGACCACTTCCGCTTAAACTGGGGAAGCCATGTGACCATACCGGATTTCAATTTCAGTTTCAGGCTCACCGAGGCGGCCAAACGGGACTCGAACAAGGCCGGGATCGAACAGGTGGTGAACAATATGGCGGGGAAATTGAATCCGCTGCTGCGGCGTTTCCGCGGTCCCGACGCGGTCCAGCTGCCGGAATTTCCCGAGCGGTTCCGGGCGAAAGTTCCGTCCGGAGGCGAGTTGGAAGTACCGGGCGTGAGCGAATGGCGCAAGCTGGCGTCGTCGGATAACATTGAGGGCGGCGGCAATGAGTTATATACATTTACCCGGGGCGATTGGGAGAGCGACCTGGTAGCGGTGAGCGCCGCGTTGGCAAAGCGCGGATTGCATCCGGATAAAACGGAAAACCGGGCCGACCACCTTTCTTTTGAGCACAAATCGCGCCTTATCGGCGCGGAGATGTATTGGTGGTGGCCTTCCGAGGGAAAAGATCGCATCTTCGGCGACATTCAAATTGAATTGCCGCAGGTATTGGTGGTGCAGTGGAAAGCCGAGGGAAATAAAGAGGATGCCGAGCTGGCGGCCTGGCTGCGGGAAAATGATCTGCGGGCCTTCGTCATGTCGCGCGGACTGAACGGGGTGAAGGATTTGAAAGAGCGCGGTGAATTGCTGGAAAAATTCTTCACGCTGCCGGAACTTTCCGTGGCGACCCGGTTTAAAGCACTGGAAAACGCGGGAGACCAGCCGGAGCAGCAACCGGCGTTCGGGCCGGAGTTCCGTCGCCTGGCCGCGGACGTAGTAGCCGATCCGCGGAACGATGCCAATTTCGGCAACTACATCGATACGCTTTTTCGCCTCAGTGCAAAGAATGATGCGCTGCGCAAGGATTTGTATGCGGCGCTGGGCGACAATCTGTACGTCGTGACCTTGGCGGCGGCGGGTACGACCCAACAGACGGTCGAGCTGGCGTTGAACGATGTCACCCGGTTCCGGAAAGTGGTGGTATTGCAGTTTGAAAACAGCAAATTTCAGGATTTGATCTTGAACTTCGGCGTGATTCCGAACCCGGATCAACCGGGACGCCTGAGCCGGCTGGACGGCAGGCAGAGTTCCTCCGTGCTCAGCGTGAAAGACCTGGGCAAGGACGCGCAGGTCGTCAAATACCGGCGTGAGCGGTTTGGCGCCGACAAAGAGCAGTTCTGGGCCTGTTCCTGGGAAACCCGGCCAGTCGATATGGACCAGCATTCCAGAGATACTTATGAATTGGAAACTGCCAGCCACATCCGGGTGGATCAGCGGCAGTTGGTTATCGATATCCGGTACCTGGGGGAGAGCCGGAACAAGGTGGCGTTTGAAACGCGTCTGACCGAACTTGGCAAATTGAAGGACGACGCCCACCGCGCGACGGCTGAGGAGCTGGCCAAACTGCTTACCGGGTTGGACGGTACCCCCGAGTGGTCGGGATGCGCGTTGAAACTTTACAAGGCCGCGCCGGAGAGCTTTCCGCAAGAAATGCTGTGGACACTCGACTTCAGCGAAAAGCCGGGCGCCGACGGTTTGCTCCGGGTCAAGGCCGAGCGCACTTTTAAGCCGGAGCGGTCCACGCGGCACCCATATTTGACCATGCAAGCGTCGGGCTTTCAGTATCTGGTTGTGGGGAAAATTGCGGACAGGACACTGGTGTTCCCGTTGATCATGACGCCGATACGGAACACCAATGCTTACCGGACCGAAACCGACGAGGTGGTCGATTTGAGTTCGAACGGCGAATCGATCGGGCGGGAAACCGTCCGGGTGGGATTCTGGGCGCACGGGAATGGCCTGAGGCAGAGCGGCATGTCCAGACCGCGGGACGTCGTGCCGCCACTGGCTTTGGAACGCGGAGAAGTCCTCGCATTCCAGCGCCGCATCGACCCGGTAAACGGCGTGGTGCAGCTTAAAGTTATTGCCAAACCCTGAGCTTATTTCGCCGGGGTCATGATGAGACGCTCGAAGTAAATCGCGTTGGGCTGTTTGTCTCCGGGGAAATAGGCCGGGCCGGCGAATTTGAGGCGGATCCAGACGTCATAATTTTCGTCGAGGCCCGGAGTCGGGTTGCCGGTGTGGAACTGAATGTACCATTTGCCGGTCAGGTAAATATAGGTGGAGTCCTGCGGTTTGAGTGTCATCAGCTTGTACCACTGGTAGCCGCGGCCGGGAATTTGGCGGATGCGGTTCTGATTTGAGGCCGTGGCGGTGGCCGGTTCATAAGCACCGTACGCCATTGGGATGTTATATTCGGATGGCACCGTGTCGCCGGTGAGGAGGTAAAGCACCTGACCGGTTTCGGATTCCGGGTCGTCGATCAACTTGGCAGTATTCTTGTGATTATAGGCTTCGGATGCCGGGAAATCGAAGAATGGCACATTGGCAAATTTGGCCGGTGCGCGCAAGGTCAGCGGGATATTGCCGTAGCGCTTGATTTCGGCGGTGACGGCCTCGCGCATTTTCTCTTTGGTGGTACCCCAGCGCGGGTTGAGTTTTTCGACCGCGGCCAGGCGGTTGGCTTCGGCGCGTTTCAGGATTTCAGCACGGTTCAACGGATAGTTTTCGCGCTTGGACCCGGATTTTTCGTATTCGGCCAGCAGCATCGGAAACATGATGTAACAGGCGCGGTCGGTACCGATCCGGGCGCGTTTTACCCGGTTCAGATACAGCGGGTCGGCAGCGGCGGCTTGTTCCGCTTCGTCGAAACAGGACTGCATTTCCGGCAGTGTGGAGGCGTTCAGGTGCTTGAATGCGGTGGTTTTGGCATACCAGTCGATGAAGACTTTTTTGCGGTCGGCATTTTCCGCCACCAGATCGCGGAATTTTTTCAGCGCCGGGGCCGCCGGGCCGTAATATTTGTCCATGAAGGTATCGTAAAGTTTGGTCGCGTCCTGATACGGATCTTCCATCAGTTTCATGGTCATCCAGATTTTCAGCTCGTACATGTCCGCCAGCTCCGGAACTTCCAGTTCCCAGAACATGAACTTGATGCCGTTGTCGGCGTAAAAACGCAGATCCTGCGGCATGACCCTTTCGCCCGGGTACGGAAATCCCGTGAAGGCATAGGTGATCCCATAATCCCAGATGCCGAGATTCGAGCTCAGTTTGCCCCATTTTTTGACGATATCCGCCCAGAGACGGTTGCCCGGAGTTGTGATCGGGGCCGCCTGGTTGCTCTTGGTATCGCACAGGCGCACCAGCAGGTTCGGGGCGATCTTGGCGGCTGCGGGCGGCTCCAGTACGTTCAGGTAAGCGAGCGTGGTCAGCGTCAGGTCCGGCCGGGCGGTCGCCAGTTTTTCAGCGATCGGATTGAGCAATCCGAGCAGCAGACGGACTCCCCCACCGGGCTGTTTCATGGCGGCGGCGCAGGGGGCGCAATCGCATCTGTAGCTGCCATCGTCGAGGCTGATGTCGTAGTAATGCGGCACTTCAAGCCCCTGTTTAACCGCCTGTTCCTCCGATTTGGCGATGTACTCCAGCAGTTTGTTGTAGAACATCTCCGGCAGATCGGGGTGAGACATACAGATATGCGGCACGGTGCCGCGCTTACCGCCGAGTAGCGTATAATATTGCGAATACTGTTCCTTGGAGAAATAGCGTCCGAACGTATGGACGAAAGACGGCTGCCCGAAGGAATCGCCGCCGCCGTATTCGGCAGCGATCGAACTATTAGCGTCAAAATTCATTCGATTACGTGCCGCGAAAAGCCCTTTGTCGAAGGGCAGGGTCCCGCGGAAACAGCGCGCAATGCTGCGGTGGGCGAAAAACGGTTTGCCCTTCCGGTCCAGCGCCGTCAGATTGATTTTGCCGGGCGCCGGGATATATTCCTCGTCGACGGTGAACCAGTGGATTCCCAGCTGGTCCTCCAGAAAATGATACACGGCATAAAGAGTGCCTCGCGTTCCGCCGCCGGTCAGATAAAGTTTGTTGCCGTCGGAACGGATGACCCATTCTTCGCTGGCGAGTTTGTCCAGCCCGGTGGCTTTGGCGGCGTCGGTGGGGCCGACATGAATTTCCGGTTCGGTACCGTCAAGCGTCAGGACCTGCGCGACCTTTGGAATATAGTGATTCAGCTCGGCCGCAGCTCTTTGTTCATGCGGAGCCGGATTGGCCGGCAAAACGATTTCGTAGCAATTGGCGATCAGCGAACAGCCGCAAACCGCAGCCAGGATAATTGATTTCATAGAGCGATCCATGTTATTTAATTACTGAAAGAAGCGTTTTTCATACATTCTCAGGTTGCCGCTGGTCGAGCCGTCGGCATTTGCCAGAATCGGGTACATCTCCTCCACGTGACCGTCGAGGAAAAGCGCATTGGCGCCGGGGCCGTGTCCCTGCTGGCCCAGATTGGTGGTGTTGATGGCGTCGTCGATGGCGATGATCGCCCGCGGGTTGCGGGTGACTTTGTCCTTGAGCGCCTTGCCGTAAACCGTATAAGCGCCGGTATTGATGAAGCCGCCGTAATAAATATAAGTAGTCCAGGCTTTCAGGTAATTCGCCAATCCGCTTTGGTCGGTCATATAGCGCTCAGGATAGAGTTTCTCGCCGGAAGGACAGCGGAGCGGAAACAGCGGGAGCAGCGGCGACTCGACATCCGTATAGGGGAGGTAACCGTTGACCATCAACACGCCGAGGCCTTTCGGATATTTCCGATTGCCGTCATGCAGCCATTGCTGCGGCATACTGGCGTAAGCAGTGGCGGTATAAGGATCTTTGGCAAAGTCATGCGTATTGCACAGGGGCAGGCGGTCCTCGAAATCCCCGGCGTAGGAGTGGACGGAGGTGCCGATCTGCTTCAAATTGCTGGTGCAGGTGATCCGTTGGGCCCGCTCGCGGGCCTTGTTCAGCGCAGGCAGCAGCATGGCCGCCAGGATCGCGATGATGGCGATCACCACCAGGAGCTCGATAAGTGTGAAATTCGAATTTCTTTTTCTCATATTGCGGGCCCTTTCTTTAGTTTCAGACATTGGTTATATTATACACGGAAAAGACGGTTTTGAACATGGTCAAAAGAATCATCGCATGTATAAAACGCCCAAATTTAACATTCTGACGGATTATAGCCGAAGAAACGTTTAAAGGTTTTTGAGAAGTGGAATTGATCGGTAAACCCGAGTTCTTCGCTCAGTTCCTTGATTTTCAGTTCGGGGTTGTCCCGGAGTCGCCGCTGAGCATAATTCATCTTGTAACGCATGAAAGCCTTGGCGGCGGGCATGTTGAAATAAGCATGGCAGAAACGCGCCAGCGAGGAGCGGCTCATCCCGGTCTGACGGCAAAAAAGCGGGATATCCGGCATGTTGTTGCGGTTCTGTTCGAATACCGCCATCACCCGGCGCAGCTGAAATTCATCGTGTGAATCCTGGATGAAATATTCATGGAGCAATTCGTGCGGATAGCCCATGACGCATTTCCAGAAAATAGCTTGAAAGATGCTGTCACAGACATTGAAGCGTCCGCCGGAAAAAAGCTCGACTTCGTTCCAGTGGAGCTCGATCAACTGCATGACCGCGTCGCTGGAGACAATCGGCGCCACCTGCAGCTCCGGCGCAATGCCGTCCTTCAGGATGCGCGGCACCCGCATACCCGAAAGCAGCATGGCGCAGTTAAAACGGAACGAGTAGTAAGGCTCCTCGGGCGTCAGGTAGTCCAGGTGCTGGTCGTCCGGCTGGACAATCAGGAAGTTCCCGTAATCCACGGTCAAAGGCGTTTTGTTCAGCTCGCAGTGGTAAGTCCGCCTCGGGATGATCATTTCGTAGGATTGGTGGACATGGACGGGAAATATCGACTTGGCCCTCGGGAAAACCTGCTGCCCGTCCAGATAAATACTCACGCATTCGTCGCGCCGCCCCTTGATTTCGCGCAGAAAACAGTTGGAGCGTTTGCGTTCGGCCAGTGAATCGAACGCCTCGGGAATATACTCCGGATCGTATTTTTTCCTGATTTTCGCCATAATCTTCCGGAAAAGATTATTTCAGGAGATCGACCGAGACGGGTTTGACGATGCCGCCTTTGCCGGAGTTGTTGACTACGCGCGCAACCAGCAGATTTTCGGTGTTCCAGCGGATTTCCTGGGTGGCATCGAGCCGGAACGCTTTGGCCCCGCCTTTTTTGCCCAGGTCGTACTGGCCGATATAAACGCCGTTGAGCCAGACCCAGGCGCTGTCCTCGATTCCGGCGAAGTCGAGTTCGACGGCCTTGCATTCGATTTGCTCGGGCATTTTGAATTGAATGCGGTACCAGGCGGCGCCGCGGTAGTTGCCTACGCCCTGATCCTGCCACGGGCCGATATCGATGGCATTCCATCCGGCGGCATCGAAATCGGTCTGCTGCCAGCCTTCCATGTGGCCGTTCTGGCTCGGGTCGAGCTGGAACTTCCAGTTTTCGGTCGGGAGCTTAATGGATTTGACGACCGTGACCTGCTGTGTGCCGGGCATTTTGTCCCGCAGGAGTTTGGTGTCGCGGTAAAACGGCCAGGCGGAGCGGGTGGCGAACTGGCGGATGCGGGCATCGTCGTCAAGCTTGGCGGTGTTTTCGAGGTAAAGCATGGCGTCGGCGCTGTTTTCCTTGGCCAGCGCGGACGCGCAAAGAGCCACCATGTAGCGGACGTTGTAATCGGGGTCCTTGCCGAGCTTGGTGATTTCGGGCAGGGCCTTTTCGTGATCGGTCTCATAGAGGGCGTAGACGGCGCTGCGGCGGATGACCGGGTCGCGGTCGGTCAGGCCCTTGCGGGCGGTGGGCATACGGTGCTCGGGACTGTCCAGCAACATGCGGAAGGCGGTACGGCGCATGACATCGTCGTCCGTGTCCTGCCAGCCGCGGAGGTCGTTGTTTTTGATCATATAGTCGCGGGTCAGGGTTTTCGGCCGGCTCCGCTCGGTAATCTGATGCACCTGTTTCTGCGGCTTAGGCGAAAAGCAGCCGCTCAAAAGAAGTGCGCCCAGAACTCCGGCGGCAATAATAAGTGTATTTATTTTCATTTTCAAAATCTCCATAGATAAATTTAAGGGCATAAGCGGATAAATGCAAATTGAAAGTTGAAAAATCCTGCAAACAGCGATATTTTATACCATAATTTTTAATTATTTAAATCAAGGATCAAGATTATGGCAATGTGGGGCGGCAGGTTCAGCAGCGGAACGGACAAAGACATGCAGGCATTTTCGGAGTCGGTGTCGTTCGATAAGCGGCTCTATAAATATGATATCATGGGCAGCAAGGCCCACGCGGCGATGCTGGCGAAGCAGGGGATCATTCCTCAGCGGACCGCTGAAGAAATCAGTGCCGGGCTGGATAAAATCGAGAAGCGCATCGACGCCGGCGATTTCACCTTCAGCGTCGAGCTCGAAGATATCCATATGCATATCGAAAGTGCCCTGACGGAAGCAATCGGCGCCGAAGGCGCGCGCGTGCACACCGCCCGCAGCCGCAACGACCAGGTCGCGCTGGATATCCGTCTGTATTTGCGCGACCAGATTACCCTGATTACCGATATGATCCGCGATTTCCAGCGGGCGCTGATCTCTCAGTGCGAGGCCAACCCGACGGCGATCATGCCGGGCTTTACCCATTTGCAGCACGCCCAGCCGGTGCTGTATGCACACCACTTGCTGGCCTATGTGGAGATGCTGGCGCGCGATATCGGCCGGTTGGAAGACTGCCGCAAACGCATGAATGTGATGCCGCTCGGTTCCGGGGCGATTGCCGGGACCACGCTGCCGATCGACCGCGAATTCGTCCGCGAGAAACTCGGTTTCGACGCGTTGACCGCCAACAGTATGGATGCGGTGGCGGACCGCGATTTCGCGATTGAATTGCTGAGTGCACTGTCCGTTTTTGCCATGCATGTGTCGCGTTTGTCCGAGGACCTGATCCTGTGGTGTTCGCAGGAATTCGGCTTTGTCGAACTGGACGATGCCTTTACCACCGGTTCGAGCTTAATGCCGCAGAAGAAAAACCCTGACGTGGCCGAGCTCTCCCGCGGCAAGACCGCCCGGGTTTACGGCGACCTTATTTCATTGCTCACGCTCTGCAAAGGGCTGCCGCTGACATACAACCGTGACCTGCAGGAAGACAAGGAACCGGTTTTCGACGCCGTCGATACCGTCGTCATGATCCTGAAAGTTTATCCGCCGATGATCGGCACCATGAAGATCAATGCCACGCGCATGCTCGCCGCCGCCTCCGATCCGGCCCTGATGGCTACCGACCTGGCGGATGAACTGGTGAAGCTTCAAGTGCCGTTCCGCAACGCCCACCACAAGGTCGGCGCCCTGGTCAAATGGTGTCGCGATCACGGCAAGGCCCTGAACGAAGTCACTTTGGAAGAAATGCGCATCAGCATCCCGGAAGCAACCCCGGAATTCCTGACCTTGTTCGATCCCGCCGAAAGCATCCGCAAGCGCGAAATACCCGGCGCCACCGGTTACAACACCGTCAAATCCAGAATCGATTACTGGCGCGGCAAGCTGGCCTGAAAAATTCAGGAATGGGGAAGGGGAATGCGAGGAACTTCGCGGCGCTCGGTTTTTGGGCGATTTCCTGGATTTAGTATTTGCAACATGCTTGTATTTAGTGATATATGGCATTGTTATGCATGGTGAATTGTGAATTTTTCGATTTACGATGGATGCTATTGTT
>JBEBXH010000016.1:0-82171 GCA_040391785.1 Victivallis vadensis | reverse complement strand
TGCCGGGTTCGCAGATTGATATCGGCCCGGTCCGCAATCTGGACGAATTCATCGGTCAGGAATTTGATTTCAAGATCCTGAAAATCAATCATGACCGCCGCAACATCGTGGTTTCGCGCCGCGAACTGCTCGAAGAATCCCGCCGCGACAAGCGCTCTGCCCTGTTGAAAGACATGGAAGTCAAGCAGGTCCGCATGGGTCTGGTTAAGAATATTACCGATTTCGGTGCCTTCATCGATCTCGGCGGCGTGGACGGCTTGCTCCACATCACCGATATGTCCTGGGGCCGTATCTCCCATCCGTCCGAAATGCTCGAAGTCGGACAGGAACTCGAAGTCATCATCCTCGACATCGACTACACCAAGGAACGCGTTTCCCTGGGCTTCAAGCAGAAGAGTGCCAATCCGTGGGATGACGTGATCGGCAAGTATCCGGTCGGCACCACGGTCAAGGGCCGCGTGGTCAACATCATGCCCTACGGCGCCTTCGTTGAACTCGAAGACGGCGTGGAAGGCCTGATCCACGTGTCTGAAATGTCCTGGACCAAGCGCATCACCAAGGCCGGCGAAGTCGTCAGCGTTGGTGAAGAAGTCGAAGCCATCGTGCTCGAAATCGACGAAGCCAGCAAGAAGATCTCCCTGGGCCTGCGTCAGAAAGAACGCAATCCGTGGGAAGTCCTCATGGAAAAATATCCGGTCAATACCCGCATCAAGGGCAAAGTCCGCAATATGACCAGCTACGGCGCATTCGTTGAAATCGAAAACGATATCGACGGCATGATTCACGTGTCCGACATGTCCTGGACCCGCAAGATCAACAACCCGAACGAAATCCTGAAGGTCGGCGAAGAAGTCGAAGCAATCATCCTGGACATCAATCCGGATCAGCAGCGCATCTCCCTCGGCCTGAAGCAGACCGAAAGCGATCCGTGGGATCACATCGAAGAGCTCTACAAGGTCGGCGACCTGGTACAGGGCAAGATCACCAAGATTACCGCTTTCGGCGCGTTCATCGAACTCTCCAACAAGATCGACGGCCTGATCCACATTTCGCAGATCAGCCGCGACCATGTGGAGCGCGTCAAGGACGTTCTCCAGCTCGGACAGGATATCGAAGCCCGCGTGATCAAGGTTGACCGCGACGAGCGCCGTATCGGACTGAGCATCAAGGCCGCTACCGAAAACTATTCGGAAGAAGCCCTGAAGGCTGCCGGCGAAGAATACACCGCCGCCCTCAAGCCGGGCGAAGCGATGATTGACATCGGCGAAGCGTTTGACGAGGCCATGGCCAATCGTTAACCGCTGACTGACACCAGTCAAATTCAACGGAGCAGAAAAAATTTTCTGCTCCGTTTTTTTGTGCCTTGAAAATGAGAGCAGCGAGGGTATTTTAATACCATGAATACACTGGAACAGATGTCGAAAAAGCAGCCCATATTCTGGGCGAATCCGCAGTATCGCGGAGCGGCGGCTTTGCCCGAATTGGAACTGCAGTTTGCCGATATTTTGAGCGCGGAAGCGCGGTTGTACCGCTTCGCGCCGCTGCTCGGTGAATTGTTCGAGGAGGCGACACCTTCTTACGGCATCATCGAGTCGGAATTGCTGGATGTCCCTGCCCTGCGGCAACACCTGTTCCAGGAGGCCGGTATCGACCCGGCGGCCAACCGGCTGTTCATCAAGGCGGACCACAACCTGCCGGTGGCCGGTTCGATCAAGGCCCGCGGTGGGATTTACGCCGTGCTCTGCTATGCGGAAAAACTGGCGATCGAGCACAAATTAATCGCGTTTCAGGATAACTACCGCAAGCTCGGTTCGCCGGAAGCGCGGGCATTATTCAGCCGTTATACCATTTCCGTAGGCAGTACCGGCAACCTTGGGCTCAGCATCGGCATTATTAGCGCCGGGCTGGGTTTCACGGTCAAAATCCACATGTCAGCCGATGCCAAAGCGTGGAAAAAACAGCTGCTCCGCTCGCATGGCGTGATCGTGATCGAATACGAGGGAGACTACGGCTCCGCGGTCGAACAGGGACGGCGGGAGGCAGCCGGAGATCCTTATGCGTTTTTTGTCGATGACGAAAATTCCGTGGACCCTTTTCTGGGCTATGCCGTGGCGGCGCTGCGGTTGAAAAACCAGCTCAAATGCCGCAATATCGCGGTCGACGAAAAGCATCCGCTGATGGTCTACCTGCCCTGCGGCGTCGGCGGTGCGCCGGGCGGCATCAACTTCGGGTTGAAACATGTTTTCGGCGACGCGGTGCACTGCTTTTTCGCGGAGCCGGTGGAATCGCCCTGCATGACGCTCGGTTTGCTCAGCGGCAAGCACGACGAAATCAGCGTTTACGACATCGGGTTGACCAACCGCACCGTCGCGGACGGGCTGGCGGTGGCGCGTCCGTCCGCGTTCGTCGCTAAACTCATTCTGGAAATTCTCAGCGGGATCTTCACGGTTACAGATGAGCGGCTCGAGCGCAATGTATCACTGAGCCGCCAGTTCGAAAACCTCAAACTCGAACCCTCCGCCACCGCCGGATTTCAGGGGCCCAAATGGCTGCTGACGACCGAGGCCGGTCGTGAATATCTGAGTACGCACAAGCTCGAAAACCTTGAGTTGACTCATCTTCTGTGGACCACCGGCGGCCGCTATCTGCCAAATTAGGAGCTTAGCTCTAAGATTCCAGCAGGACTACGGCGTTGGCGGCGATGCCTTCTTCGCGACCACAATAGCCGAGGCGCTCGGTGGTCGTGGCCTTGACGGAAACCCGGTCCGGGGCACAGTCCAGAAGCGCAGCCAGATTGGAACGCATCCGGTCGATATACGGAGCGATTCGGGGGCGCTGCGCGATGATGGTGATGTCCAGATTGACCAGCTGATATTCGCTGACGTGCTCGTCTTTGATGATGTATTCCAACAGTTTCATGCTGTCGGCATTTTTGTAAGCGGCATCGGTATCCGGGAACCAGGTGCCGATGTCGCCCAGTGCCAGCGCCCCGAGGTAGGCGTCCATGAGCGCGTGCAGCGCCACATCGGCATCGCTGTGCCCGTTCAAACCCAGCGTATGCGGGATCTCGACGCCGCACAAAATCAATTTCCGCCCTTCCACCAGGCGGTGAACATCAAAGCCTTGTCCGATTCTAAGCATATCTGCACTTCCTTTCATTAAATAGGACTCATAGGAATTTAATTCACCAATTCTCCAATTCAGCTGCCGCAGGCAGCGACCAATTCAGGAGCCAACGGCTCCGGCCAATTTCAATATCCTTTGGTTGTTTTGAAATCCTTGACGATGGAATTCATCTCTTCGCGGGTGATGATGTTGCGGCTGTACAGGTCGGCCAGCGCGTGCTCCATGGTCACCATGCCGTCCTTGTAACTGGTCTCGAGAACCCCCTTCAGATTGCCGGTTTTACCCTCGCGGATCAGTGCCTGGACGGCCGGGGTGCCGAGCATGATTTCAAATGCCGCCGCCCGGCCCGAACCGTCGCGTTTCGGGATCAGGCGCTGCGCCACCACCCCCAGCAATGCCCCGGCCAACTGAATCTTGATCTGGTTCTGTTGGTGCGAGGGGAACGAGTCGACAATGCGGTCGATGGTCTGAGGCGCATTGTTGGTATGCAACGTCGCCAGCACCAGATGCCCGGTTTCGGCCGCGGTAAGCGCGGTGCCGATGGTTTCCGGGTCGCGCATTTCGCCCACCAGAATCACGTCCGGGTCCTGGCGCAACACATATTTCAGGGCATTGGAAAAACTCAGGGTATCGGAGTGGACCTCGCGCTGTTCGACCAGCCCCATCTTGTTGCCGTGCACGTATTCAATCGGGTCCTCGATGGTGACGATATGGCACGGAGTCGTGGTGTTGATCCGGTCGATCAGGCACGCCTGGGTCGTACTTTTGCCGTGTCCAGTGGGGCCGGTGATCAGGATCAGGCCCTGTTTCTGCTTGATCAGGTTCAGGAGCTGCGGCGGCAGGGTCAGTGCCTCCGACGACGGAATCGTGCTCGGAATCACCCGGAACGCCGCCCCGATATTGCCGCGCTGGTAAAATCCGTTGACGCGGAAACGGTACGTCCGCTCCGCGCTGTCCTGACTGGTCTGCAGCCTGGTGGTGAGCGCGAAATCAAGCTCGCGGTTCTCCTCGAACATCAACCGCTGACGCGCCGTGATAATGCTGAAAAACAGCCGTTGAGTATCCGCCGGCGACAGCGGCGGCGTATCCAGCGGAATCAGATCGCCATTCACCCTCAACGTGGGCGGTGCCCCGGCGGTAATGAGCAGGTCGCTGGCGTTGTTGGCCGCCGCTGAATGCAACAGCCGCTTCATATTCATCTCCTCGCTGTCGGACTCATCCTGCCCGAACATGCCGCGGAAGGTATCGATGCCGCTCTCCATGCCGCGCACCAGCAGCAGGAATTCCTCGCGGTTGGCAGCAGCCGCCACCGCGTGTTCGATCGTAACTTTTTCATCCCTGACCAGCGCCATCAAAGCCCGGTTAAAGGTAACCATGCCTTCTTCCGCACCGCGCTTGATGACCTCCTCGAGATCGGCGAAATTACGGTCGGAAATCAGGCTGCGGACCAGCGGCGTGGCCTTCAGCACTTCCACCGCCGGGATCATCCCGCGGCCGCTCGCCGCCGGAAGCAGCCGCTGAGCGATCACCGCCTGCAGCGCCAGGGCCAGGTCGTCGGCGATCTGTTGGCGCAAGTGCTCGGGGAACGTGTTGATGATACGTTCCATGGCCTGCAGCGTGTCGGCCGTGTGGACCGTCGAAATCACCAGGTGCCCGGTGAGCGCCGCGGAAACGGCGGTCTGCATGGTGGTCTGGTCGCGCATTTCGCCGATCACGATCACGTCCGGACTCTCGCGCACCACGTTGGTCAGCGCCTCGCCGAACCCGGTGGTATCGATGCCGACTTCGCGCTGGCTGATCCACGATTTGAGGTCGCGGTGAACGTATTCGACCGGGTCCTCCACCGTCACGATATGCTTGCTGAAAACATTGTTGATATGGTTGATCATCGCCGCCATGGTGGTCGATTTACCGCTCCCCGCGGCCCCTACCACCAGGATCAAACCACGCGGACGCTCGGCCAATTCACGCAGCACCGGCGGCAGGTTCAGCCCCTCAAACGAGAGCGAGGTCCCGAGCGGAATCGGGCGCGCCACAAACGAGCTGACTTCCTGCTGCTGATAAAAATTGATACGGAAACGCATCTTGCCAGCCTGCAGGGTATACCCGGCGTCGCAGCTCCCCTTGATGCGGTAAGTTTCCTTGGCCTCCGGGCGCAGAATCTGCTCGCGGAACTCCTTCAGGGTTTCCTCGCTCAGCGTATTTTCCTCATGTCCGGGTACCGGTATGATCGGCCCGTTGAACCGGTACCGCGGTCCTTTGCCGGCACTGACGAACAGGTCGGAAGCGCCATCATCGAATGTCTTCTGCAGCAATTCATTGATGATTTTCATAAAAAATCCGTGTTCAAATTGAAAAGTTCCATTTTATGCTATAAAGTAACCGCCATTCAGAACAATTCAAATCAGGAATCAAATGACTGTGAAAATTACCGTTAAAATCAAAATGCTCGACGGCTGTGCCGATCTCGCTCCTCAGAAAGCCCATCATGACGACGCCGCCTACGACCTGCGCTCCCGCGTGGACATGGAACTCCCCGCCGGCCAGAGCACCCTGGTGCCGACCGGGCTTTTCATTGAACTGCCGGTCGGCTACGAGGCTCAGGTGCGCCCCCGCAGCGGCCTGGCGCTGAAGCACAACCTGACCCTGACCAATACCCCCGGCACGGTCGATGCCGGCTACCGCGGCGAGGTCGGCGTAATCATGTTCAACCTCGGCAAAGAGCCGTTCGCCATTCACCGTGGCGACCGCATCGCGCAGATGGTCATCTGCGAGCTTCCGGATGTCGACATGATCACCGTTGACGAACTCAGCGACAGCAAGCGCGGCGCCGGCGGTTTCGGCAGTACCGGCAAAAAATAGACTCTTCAAAAAAAATACTTAACTTCCGAGCGTACAAACTAGTTTATATAAACTAGTTTAGCTTTTATTTTTTATTCCACATGGTGGAATTTCTGATGATTTACGTAAAATTGCGTAAATAGTTACCAAATGCGAACAATCCCCGCTTGCATTTAATTGTACTTCATGTATCGTATGCATTACTTTATATTATTTGGAAGAAAAAACCTCACAAATAAACAACAAGGAAGGGGTCAAACATGGCCACAAAGAAATCTGAGAAAAAGTACGTTTATTTCTTCGGTAAAGGACAATCCGAAGGCAAAGCCGACATGAAAATGGTGCTCGGCGGCAAAGGCGCAAATCTGGCCGACATGGCCCAGGCAGGATTCCCGGTACCTCCCGGCTTCACCATCACTACCGAAGCCTGCGCCGAATACGGCAAAATCGGCCGCGAAAAACTCTTCAAACTGATCGAAAACCAGGTCAAAGACGCGCTCAAGACACTCGAAAAGACCACCGGTAAAACTTTCGGCAAAGGCGCAAACCCGTTGCTCGTTTCCGTGCGCTCCGGTGCCGCCGCTTCCATGCCGGGTATGATGGATACCGTGCTGAACCTCGGTCTGAATCAGGAAACCGTGAAAACCATGATCAAGCTGACCGGCAACCCGCGCTTCGTCATGGACTCCTACCGCCGCTTCATCCAGATGTTCGGCGACGTCGTGCTCGGCATTGAACATCATGTATTCGAACACGAACTTGAAGCCCTGAAAAAAGCCCGCAAGCTCAAGCTCGATACCGAAATGACCGTGGAAGACCTCGAAAAGCTGGTCGCCACCTACAAAAAAGCCGTCAAAAAAGCCACCGGCAAAGATTTCCCGGAAGACGCCATGGAACAGCTCTGGCGCGGCGTTCAGGCCGTGTTCGACTCCTGGGACAACCCGCGTGCCATCAAATACCGCCAGATCAACGACATCCGCGGCCTGATCGGCACCGCCGTCAACGTCCAGGCCATGGTCTTCGGCAACTCCGGCACCAACAGCGCCACCGGCGTGGCCTTCACCCGCGACCCCTCCACCGGCATGAACGAATACTTCTACGGTGAATTCCTGATCAACGCCCAGGGCGAAGACGTGGTGGCCGGTATCCGCACCCCGCAGCAGATCACCATCAAGGGCTCCAAGGAATGGGCCAAGCGTCACGGCGTGTCCGAAGCCGACCGCAAGAAAAAATATCCTTCCCTCGAAGAAGCCATGCCCAAGTGTTTCAAAGAGCTCGACCAAATCCGCAAGGACCTCGAAAAGCGCTACAAGGATATGCAGGACCTCGAATTCACCATTGAAAACGGCACCCTGTACATGCTCCAGACCCGTAACGGCAAGCGCACCGCCGCCGCCGCGGTGAAGATCGCCACCGACATGGTCAAGGAAAAATTCATCACCAAGGAAATGGCCGTCATGCGCGTCGAACCCGGCATGCTGGACCAGCTCCTTCACCCGGTTTTCGACAAGAAGGCCGAGGATAAAGCCAAGAAAGTCGCCGTCGGCCTCCCCGCCTCCCCCGGCGCCGCCACCGGCCAGGCCGTATTTAATGCCGCCGACGCGGAAAAATGGGCCGAAGCCGGCAAACAGGTCATCCTGTGCCGCGTGGAAACCAGCCCCGAAGACATCGGCGGCATGAACGTGGCCCGCGGCATCCTGACCGCCCGCGGCGGCATGACCTCGCACGCGGCGGTAGTCGCCCGCGGCATGGGTACCTGCTGCGTTTCCGGCTGCGAAGACGTGATTATCGATTATGCCAAGAAGCAGATGACCATCGGCAAGAACGTGGTCAAGGAAGGCGACTGGATTTCCCTGAACGGCTCCACCGGCGCCATCTATGTGGGCGAAATCGACACCGTGTCGCCGCAGCTCACCGGCCCCTTCGGCGAAATCATGAAGCTCGCCGATGAATACCGCACCCTCGGTATCCGCACCAACGCCGACACTCCGGCCGACGCCGCCCGCGCGGTGGAATTCGGCGCCGAAGGCATCGGCCTCTGCCGTACCGAACATATGTTCTTCGAAGGCAGCCGCATCATTTCGGTGCGCCGTCTGATTCTGACTGCCGAAGCGGTCAAGAAGATGAAAGAACAGTACGATACCTGCTGCCTCAAAGAACTGGCCCAAAAAGCCACCAAGGACGAACTGAAGTCCATCAAGCAGTACGAACAGGCCCTGGCCGAACTGCTGCCGCTCCAGCGCGAAGACTTCACCGGCATTTTCAAGGCCTTGAAGGGCCGTCCGTGTACCGTCCGGTTGCTCGATCCGCCGCTGCATGAATTCCTGCCGCAGGACGAAAAAGGCATCAAGGAAATGGCCAAGCAGATGAAGATTAGCGAAGCGGAAGTGAAACACCTCACCGAAGCTCTGCATGAGTTCAACCCGATGCTCGGCCATCGCGGCTGCCGCCTCGGCATCACTTATCCGGAAGTCACCGCCATGCAGGTCCGCGCCATTTGCGAAGCCGCCTGCGCGGTCAAGGGCTCACAGCCGGAAATCATGGTGCCGCTAGTCGGCAACGTGAAGGAACTGGCCATGCAGCGCGCCATCATCGAACAGGTGATTGCTGAAGTCGAAAAGGAAAAGAAAGCCAAGCTGAGCGTCAAGATCGGCACCATGATCGAAGTACCGCGCGCCGCGGTTACCGCCGACCAGATTGCCGCTCAGGCCGACTTCTTCTCCTTCGGGACCAATGACCTGACCCAGATGGGCTGTGGTTTCTCCCGCGACGACGCCGGCAAATTCCTCGGCGACTATGTCAAAAAGGGCATTTACGAATACGATCCCTTCAACGTGCTCGACCAGGAAGGCGTGGGCGAACTCGTCCGCATCGCCGTGGAAAAGGGCCGCAAGACCAGCAAGAACATCAAGCTCGGCATCTGCGGCGAACACGGCGGTGAACCCAAGACCATCGAGTTCTGCAACCAGCTCGGCTTGAACTATGTATCGTGCAGCCCGTTCCGGGTGCCGATCGCCCGTCTGGCCGCCGCTCAGGCAGCCATCAAGGCAAAAAAGAAATAAGCTGATTCGCTGAATCCAGGCCCGGCGTGAGCAATCACCGCCGGGCTTTTTTTATTACATTGAGGTCATTTAGTATACTTTTCTAAAAAAAATACTTGCATCGAGCAGCAAAATCTGCTATTTTTATAGAATATGCATTTTCGAGAAGTATAAAAAAAAACAGAAAAGGAGATCAAAAAAATGCAGTTTCTTTCCAGGAAAACCGCGGCGGAAGTATTCGGAACATTCTGGCTGGTATTCGGGGGTTGCGGCAGCGCCGTGCTCGCCGGAAGTCACATCGGCTTTGCCGGGGTGGCGCTGGCCTTCGGCCTGACGGTTCTGACCATGGCGTTCGCCATCGGCCATATTTCGGGCTGCCACTTGAACCCGGCAGTGAGCGTCGGCCTCTGTGCGGCGGGACGTTTTGATAAAAAAGACCTGCTCCCCTACATCGTGGCCCAGTGCGTCGGCGCGGTGCTGGCAGCGGCGGTGCTGTATGTCATCGCCAGCGGCATCAGTTCGTTCACTCTGGCGGATGGTTTCGCGGCGAACGGCTACGGCGATCATTCTCCGACCAAATACAACATGCTCTCCTGCGCGGTGGCGGAAATCGTGCTGACCTTCTTCTTCCTGATGATCATCATCGGGGCGACGGACAAGCGCGCCAACGGGAAATTCGCTCCGATCGCGATCGGTCTGGCGCTGACGCTGATCCATCTGATCGGCATCCCGGTGACCAACCTCTCGGTGAACCCCGCCCGCAGCCTCGGTCCGGCGATCTTCGTCGGCGGCTGGGCAATCAGCCAGCTCTGGTTCTTCTGGGTCATGCCGATCATCGGCGCGGCGGTGGCCGGCTTCGCTTACAAGACCCTCTTCGAAGCGAAAGACTGAGCTTCCTGACTTTCCGCATATCACAGGCTCAACGGATTTCCGTTGGGCCTTTTTTCTTATCCTCAAAATGATGTTGTAAAAAAGCGACATTGTATTTCTTACGCGTCCCTCTTGATTTAACCGTCAAACCCAGTATAATAAACGGTAATATTTGAATTTTTCAAAAGGATGATTCATTATGAATATTGCCATCAACACCGATTTCCTGGGCAGTAACGGATCCCCGGAACCGCGCCTGCGGGCGATTGCCGAAGCCGGATTTACTCATTTACACTGGTGTCATCAGTGGTGCACTGATTTTCTCTACAGCAGTTCCGAGCTGAAAGCCATCGCCGGCTGGCTCCGGGAAACCGGACTGAAATTGCTCGACATCCACAGCAGTGCCGGGGTGGAAAAATGCTGGTTCTCGCCGGTGGAATACGAGCGTCAGGCCGGCGTGGAACTGGTCCGAAACCGCATCGAAATGCTCGGCGAACTCGGCGGTACCGGCGCAATCATGATGCACATCCCCTGCATTCAGCCCTATATGAATACGGACCGGAACCTGTACCGGCAACGCATGGATGCGCTGAAGCGCTCGATCGACGAATTGCTGGTTTCGCTGGAGCACAATCACACCTGCCTGGCCGTCGAAAACATGTGGGGCGACAATTGGGAATCCATCGACGAACTGCTCGCCGCCTATCCCCCGGAACGCCTCGGCATCTGCTACGACTCCGGCCACGGCAACTCGCAGCAATTAAAGCAGTTAGATTTCCTGGAGCAACGCAAAAACCGTATCCAGGCTCTCCACCTGAATGATAACGACGGCACCGGCGACCAGCATCAGCCGCCCTTCATGGGCACGGTGGATTGGGACCACGCAGCCGGAATTCTGGCGACCTCGAGTTACGACCGCGAACTCAGCTTCGAACTGGCCATGCGCTGTACGCCATTCTACGACAAAACCGCCGAGCCGATAACAAATCAGACGCCCGAAAACATCCAGAAATTCCTGCACGACGCCCACGAGCGCTGCGTCCGCTTCGCCACAATGGTCGAAAAGAAACGCCAGGATATCTGAAATTTTTTAACACGGAAAACACGGAAAGCACGGAAAAATACTTTTATTTGTTCTCTGAAATATACAAAAATTTCCGTGACTTCCGTGTTTTCCGTGTTTAATAAAAAAAAACGATTACAGCTAAAACGGGAACTCCATCTGTTCCCATTCGACGACTTTCACCACGGGGAAATTGGACGAGGTCACGCCGAGCAGCCGGACTTTGCGGACCCCGGCGTCAGTTTTCTGACGCAGCAGGCTCTCGGCGATGGCGGCGATCACCTCGCCGTCGTCGGTATTTTTAGCCAGGGTCTGGCTGCGGGTGATGGTCTCGAAATCATCGTAACGCAGCTTCAAGGTAATGGTTTTGCCGGCCAGTTTCTGCTGCTTCAACATCTTTTCCACGCGAAACGCCAACCCCCGCACCTCTTTGGCGATTTCGTTCAAATCCGCGAGGTCGTGCTCGTAGGTTATTTCGCGCCCCATCGACTTCCGGATCCAGTCGACTTCCAGCACGCGTGAATCATGGCCGCGAACAATGTCATAATAATATTTACCGCTCTTGCCCAGCAGCTCGACCAGCGCTTCCTGCGACAGTTTTTTCAGCTCGGCCCCGGTGTAAATACCGTATTTCTCCAGCTTCGCCGCAGTGACCTTGCCGATGCCGTAAAAACGTTTGATCGGCAGTTTTTCCAACACTTCCAGCGCCTCCTCCGGCGGGATCACGGTCAAGCCGTTCGGCTTCTGCATGTCGGAGGCGATTTTGGCCAGAAAAAGATTGTAGGAGACCCCGGCGGAGGCGGTCAGCGAGGTTTCTTCGTGAATCCGCTGCTTGAGCATGCGTGCGACCCAGGTGGCGGAGGGACAGCCGATCTTGTTGTCGGTCACATCCAGATAGGCTTCGTCGATGGAGAGCGGCTCGATCAAATCGGTGAATTCATGCATGATCTGGCGAATCTGGCGCGACACCTCCACATACACCTCCATGCGGCCATGAACGAAAATGCCGTGCGGGCACAAGCGCACCGCCTGACTGGTCGGCATGGCGGAGTGAACCCCGAATTTGCGGGCCTCGTAAGAGCAAGTACTCACCACGCCGCGTTTATCGGGGTCGCCGCCGACAATCACCGCCTTCCCCCTCAACTCAGGCCGGTCACGCTGCTCGACCGCGGCAAAGAATGCATCCATATCGACATGGATAAATTTTTTCGGCTTGTCGGTCAGTTTTTGTTCCTGGAATCTTTTTTGACTTTTCGGACAAGTTTGGTGATTTCCTCGTCGACAAGGGTCCGGGTTTCGTAAATTTTCTTCGCCTTTTCCTTGCGCGCCGCCAGCTGTATGGTCGCCGACTCAATATCGGCCTTCAGGGTTTCGATCTGCTTTTCGTCCAGATTCTTGCCCTTCTTCAGCTCATTCTCCATATTCTTGAGGTCTTTCTCTATGAAGTTAACGACCTTGTCCTCGAAGGCTTTGGCGAAATCGAGGTGATCCTCCAGGGTGCGCTTGACGACTTTGTAGCTGTCGCCGGAGGGAGAGCTTCCATAGTTGTTAAGCGTCTTGGTGATATATTCATAATGACGAGTGAGGTCTTTTTGGGTCTTTTCCGAGATTTCGTCGCGCTTTTTCTGCAGCTTGGCGGTTTTCTTCGGATCGGCGGAAACTTTGGCCATGTCCTCATTGATCTTGTCGATGTCGTCGCCGTAGAGAATCGTCTCGTATTCAAGGGGATCGATCACATACAGGAACTCATGAAATCCGCCCGTCATGGCGGACTTGCCATCTTCCTTCGGGGCCTGGCGGATAAATTTCTCGCGGCAGCACTGCTGCGCCTCCAGGCAAAACGGAATCAGGACACTCAGGAACACCAGATAAACCAGACTCTTCATAATTTCACCTCTTATTTATTACCGGCCCGCCTGCCGGATGATGATGCCGACAACGTTGTTCCGGTTCGCCTTTACCAGATTGATTTCACCCTTGCGCCGGTTGCAGGCCTCCTGCTGTTTCTTGATGGCGGCTTCTTCCTCGCTGCGCTTCTCGGGGGTCAGTTTGTCCTTGCCGCCTTCGAACTTCATTTTCCGCTCCCGGAGCGCCGTTTCCTGCCGGGCGACCGTCAAAGTGGCGATCCGCAGCCCCAGGTCAAGGTTGTCGTAAGCGGTCTGGCGCAACGTATTCAACGTGGTTGCGTTGCCGCCGGAACGGTGATTTTCCAGGTCGCGTTTGAAGTCGTCCTGTTTTTTCTTGATCTCGGCTTTGGCGCGCTCGATCAGCTGCTTGCGCTCGGCGTCGCGCTTGGCCTTGGGCATCTTGGCGGTCTCTTCCCAGGCGGCATAGAACTGCGTCTGGGCGTATTCGTTGACATTGTACATGGCGCGTGCCTGCGTTTGATAGCGGGCGATCACGCTGCGGTTCTGCATGACTTTGCGAACGGCTTCGGCCTTGTCGGGATCCAACGGCTGCACCTCGGGCTTGCCGTCGTCGAAGCCGAGCCCGATTGCCACGATTATACCCGTGACAATCAGGACCACACCTGCAATAATAATTTTTCCCAGTTTGGCGTTACGAGCCATGGCTCACCTCAAAAACAGGGGGTTATTTCGGTACCTCGATCTTGTCGAAACCGGTGAACGGACGGAGGACTTCGGGGATAATCACCGAGCCGTCCGGCTGCTGGTTGTTTTCCAGAATCGCGATCGCGGTACGCTCCGTCATGGCCGTGGCGCTGATGGTGTGCACGAAATCGCGGTTGCCGTCCTTGTCCTTGAACTTGATGTTCAAGCGGCGGCTCTGGAAATCGGTCAGGTTCGTATTGGAGGTCACCTCGCGGTACTGTCCGAACCCGGCGAACCAGGCTTCAATGTCGAATTTCTTGTAACCCGGCGCGCCCATGTCGCCCACGCAAACGTTGACCACATGATACGGAATGCCGAGCTGACGCAGCAGGTATTCCTCGTTTTCCAGGCAGAAATCATGATACTTCGGCGAATCTTCCGGGCGGCAGAAAATGATCTGCTCCACCTTGTTGAACTGGTGCACGCGGAAAATCCCGCGCGACGCCTTGCCGTAGCTGCCCGATTCGGTACGGAAACACGGCGTATAAGCGGTGTACATCAGCGGCAGTTTGTCGCCGTCGAGCGTTTCGTCGGCATGATATCCGACCAGCGTCTGCTCGGAGGTACCGATCAGCGCGAGGTCCTCATTTTTCAGGTCATAGGTCTGGTCGGCGAAAAACGGCAGGTAGCCGGTGCCGAACAGTGTTTTGCCTTTGGCGGCGCAGGGCGACAGGAAGTTGGTGAAACCGCGCTTCACCAGCTCTTTCTGCGTCCAGAAAAAGAGCGCCTGACAGAGCATGGCGCCCTGCCCTTTCCAGAAGTAAAACCCGGCCTGGGCGACCTTGGCGCCGCGGGCGGTGTCGATGATATCCAGCATTTCGCCGAGTTCCTGATGATCGCGGACCTTGAACGAAAATTCCGGGATCACGCCTTCCTTGCGGAGCTCGAAATTGTCGGCATCGTCCTTGCCGTCCGGCACATCGGGGGCCAGCAGATTCGGGAGCCAGCTGAGCTGCTCTTCGACCTTCTTCGCAAGCTCGGCGGTCCGGGCTTCCAGCGCTTCCATCTCGACTTTCATGGTCTTGACCTGTTCGCGGGCCTCGGGGTTGTCCTTGCATTCTTTGCTCAGGCGGTTGCGCTCGGCGCGCATGTTTTCGCTCTTCTGGACGGCCTGGCGCCAGGCGGCGTCATCCTTGACCAGTTGATCGATATTCACGTCGCAGCCACGGCGCTTACAGTTGGCCTTGATCATCTCGGGATTTTCACGTATCAGCTTTATGTCAATCATGATAATTCACTCCTCAGAATTAAAAATGCGGCAGCGGGAAGTTTTTGGTAAACGCCTTGACTTCCTCGCCGATCGCCTTCAGTGCCTGTTCGTCGTCGATCACGGCCACGGCGCGGTTGATGAAATCGGCGATCTTGACCATTTCCGCTTCCTTCATGCCGCGGGTGGTCACGGCCGGGGTGCCGATACGGATGCCGCTGGTGACGAACGGTTTTTCCGGGTCGAACGGGATCATATTCTTGTTGACGGTGATCATGGCGAGGTCGAGGCCATTGGCCACGACTTTGCCGGTGACGCCCTTCGGACGCAGGTCAACGAGCATCAAATGATTATCAGTACCGCCGGAAACGATGCGGAAACCATGCTTGATCATTTCCTCCGCCAACACCTTGGCGTTCTTGATGACCTGCGCCTGATAATCCTTGAAGGAATCCTGCAGCGCTTCGCCGAAGCAGATCGCCTTGGCCGCGATCACGTGCTCGAGCGGGCCGCCCTGCAGACCTGGGAACACGCGGGAATTGATCGCCTTGATATGCTGTTCGCGGCAGAGAATCAGGCCGGAACGCGGGCCGCGGAGCGTCTTGTGAGTGGTGGTGGTGACCACGTCCGCATACGGCACCGGGCTCGGGTGCAGACCGGCGGCCACTAAACCTGCGATATGCGCCATATCGACGAACAGGAAAGCACCGACGGAATCGGCGATTTCGCGGAAACGCTTGAAATCGAGGGTACGCGGATAGGCGCTGGCGCCGACCAGCACCATTTTCGGCTTGTGCTCTTTGGCGAGCGCGGCGACTTCATCGTAATCGATCATGTCGCTTCCTTCCTTGACGCCGTAGGGAACGATGTTGTAGAGCATGCCGCTGAAGTTCAGCGGATGGCCGTGGGTCAGGTGACCGCCGTGGTCGAGGCTCATCGCCAGCACGGTTTCGCCCGGCTGAAGCAGCGCGAAATAGACCGCCTGGTTGGCGGAGCTGCCGGAGTGCGGCTGCACGTTGGCGGCTTCGGCGCCGAAGAGCTTGCAGGCGCGTTCGATGGCCAGCGCTTCGACCTTGTCGACGAATTCGCAGCCGTTATAATAACGCTTGCCGGGGTAGCCTTCGGCGTATTTGTTGGTCAGGACGGAGGCCTGGGCGGCGCGGACGGCGCAGCTGGCATAGTTTTCCGACGCGATCAGCTCGATGCCTTCGTCCTGGCGGACGGCTTCGAGGTCGATCAGCTCGGCAATCACGGGGTCGGCATCGCGGATGGCCGCGATATCATCGTAGCTCTGCACTTCGACTTTTTCCAGGCGGCGCGCATGGCGTTCTTCGCCGCTGAACGGCGTCGAAATCCAGGCTTCCACGACTTCCATCGCCTGCTTGAGGTCGATTTTGTCGCCGCCGAGCACCAGCACGTTGCTGCAATTGTGTTCGCGGCTCTTCTTCGCGGCATCCGGGCAGCCGGTGACCACGGCGCGGACGTTGTGGAAACGATTCGCGGCCAGGCCCATACCCACGCCGCTGCGGCACAGCAGGATCCCGCAATCAGCCTTGCCCATGTAAACTTCGCGAGCGGCCGGCACGCCGAAATCCGGATAATCATCCTCGGCATCGAACTTGAACGGGCCCATATCCTTGACTTCAATGCCCTTGGCGGCAAGGAGTTTGACCATTTCGTTCTTCATTTCGAAACCACCGTGGTCGGCGGCAATCGTCATCGTCAGTTTTTTTCCATACCAGTCTTTGATCATTCTCGTATCCTTTATGTTAATGTTTTATGTAATTTATCCAATGCAATTTTCATTTCCTCGAAGCAGCGCCGGTAAACCGCCAGCGAACCGCCGAAAGGGTCGCCCACGTCGCGGTCGCCGAGCAGCAGCACGGTTTTCGCCTCCGCCTCGGGCGACAGATCCAGGACCCCGGCGCGGTGCGCCCGGCCCATCGTCACGATCAAATCGGCCTCCTCGATCATCCCGGGGCGCAGTTTCCGGCTCCGGAAGCCGCGCAGGTCCCCGCCGAACTCGGCGGCCACCTCGGCCGCGTGCTCCGACGCGAAATCCCCGTCAAAAGCATAAACCCCGGCGGAGGAAACCTCGATCTCTCCCGCCAGAGTCTTGAAATATGCTTCGCACATGGGACTGCGGCATGTATTGCCAGTGCAGATAAACAGTACTTTTTTCATCTTTCACTTTGCACATTGATCAATTAAACGATATTTTAATATAGCATTATTTTCTATAAATTTAAAACAGGAATTGATTATTTTTATATGGATTGTCCGAAAGAAAAAACATCACTGCTGATCCTTGACGATTTTTATCAATCATTGGAGCTGCCGCGCGACCGCGTCGTCGAACTCGATCTTGGCTGCGGCAACGGCCGTTTCTCCGAAGAAGCGGCGGACCGCTTTCCCGACCGGCTGTTCCTCGCCGCCGACATCATGATGGGCCGGATCCGCCGCTGCGACAACCGCGCCAAACGCAACCGCCACGACAACATGATCCCGGTCCGGGTCGAGGCGCGGCTGCTGACCGGGGCGCTGCTCCCCCCCGCATCGCTGAACCGCCTGCACCTGCTTTGTCCCGACCCGTGGCCGAAGGACCGCCACCGCGGCAACCGCCTGATCTGCTCCGAATTCATCGGCCGCCTCCACGGATTGCTCAAAGACGATGGCGAGTTCCATTTTTCATCCGACGACCAGCCGTATCTGGAAACCGTGATCCGGCTGATCGACGCTTCCGGGTTGTTCCGGCGGGATGACTCCCGCCTGGCTGAAATTGCCGATATTAAAACCGATTTCGAACGGCGCTGGCTGGCCAAAGGCAAAACCGTAACGCACTGCCTCTGGGTCAAGCAGCCCTATAAATTCAGTGGAGAAGGACACTAAATTATGCAGCACTACCCCATGTTCCCCGCAAGAGAAATCCTGAATCTGAACGGCGTATGGGATTTCAATTTCATCGGCGACGCCGAGCTGGAGAGCCTGAATCCCGCGAACTTCGAGTTCAACGACCTGATGCCGGTGCCCGGCGCGTTTGACTGTACCCCCACGTATTATTGCAAGCGCGGCGTGGCGCTCTACCGCACGACGTTCCGGCTGGATCACACCTGCTGCAATACCTGGATCAAGCTCGACGGTATCGGCCTGCGCGGCCGTTTCTGGATGGACGGCGAGGAAATCGGCAGCACCGCCCTGCCCTACAGCGCCCTCGAATTCGACTGCGCCAGCATGGCCGCCGGGCCCCACACCTTCACCGCCGCCATCGACAACCGGTTCGACCCGGAAAAAATGAAACTGTTCCTGCCCGGATTCGACTTTTATGCATTCGGCGGATTTTACCGCGGCGTGTCGCTCCATACCTTCTGCGAACCGTACGGTTTCGAGCGGGTTCAGGTGCGCACGGTCGATTACCGGACGGGGCGGGTCAGCCTGCGGTTCATGTTCCGGGGCGACGTGCCCGAACAGGTCAGCGTGGCGCTGCGCTTCAACACCGAAGAGGATTTCTGCCAGTTCGACCTTGATCTCGTGAATGCCGCCGCCGAGCTGGAAATTGAGGTGCCGGACTTCAAGCTGTGGTCGCCGGAGTCGCCCAACCTCCACACCGTGGAAGTGATCACCGAATCCGACCGCATCATCGAGCGTTTCGGCATCCGCCAGGTCGCCGCCGGTCATAAAATCATTCTGCTCAACGGCGAGCCAATTTACCTGAAAGGCTTTAACCGTCACGAGTCGCATCCGCAATTCGGCCCCGCCTCGCCCGAGCAACTGATGATCGAGGATTTGCAGAATCTCAAGGACCTGAACTGCAATTTCGTCCGCGGTGCGCATTATCCGCAGGATCCGCGTTTCCTCGACCTCTGCGACCGCATGGGTATGCTGGTCTGGGAGGAAAGCCTCGGCTGGGGCAACGACGCCGCTCAAATGGCCGACCCCGAATTCCGTCAACTGCAGGAAGAACAGACCCGGATCATGGTGCGCCACAGCATCAACCATCCCTCGGTCATCATCTGGGGGTTCCTGAATGAATTCGCGTCCGGAACGCAGGAAGGATATGACATCTGCAAACAGCTGGTCGACACGATCAAGGCGGAGGACAACTCCCGGCTGGTGACTTTCGCCTGCAGTCACGTCCGCAATGACATCTGCCACGACCTTGTCGACATCATCGCCTACAACATTTACCCCGGCTGGATCATGGCGGCGGACTGCATGGACGAGCCGCCGGAAACCATCCTGCCCGAGCAGAAGCTGGTCGTCGATTATTTCCGCGCCCGGGTCCCGGCGGATAAGCCGATCATGGTCAGCGAAATGGGCTGCTGTGCCGTTTACGGACAGCACGACCGCGCCGCCGCCCAGTGGACCGAGGAATTTCAGGCGGAATACCTTGAAAAAGTTATTCAGACGGTATTCGGCACCGATGAGCTCTGCGGGCTGACGATCTGGCAGTTCAACGATGCGAAAAGTTTCCTGCGCAAGGGGGCCAACATCCGTTGCAAACCCTTCTCCTACAATCTCGCCGGGGTATTCGACATGTACCGCCGGCCCAAACTCGCGGCCGGGGTCGTTAAAAAACTTTTCGGAGGTAAAAGCTGATGCGGTATTTCGGATTTCTGACGGTTCTTTTGCTGATTCTCCCGCTCCGCGGGCAAGCCGAATTAACCTGGGAAAGACTGACCAAGCTCAATGAGCCCGCTGATAAACTGGTCATCCTCCCCACCTCGGAAACCGAAAAATACCGGCAGTTCGCCGAAAAAATCTGGCCGGGCGTCAAGCAAGTGACCGCCCCCGACTATATCGCCGCCGGCGACCAGCCCGCGTATAGCCTGATCGTGCTGGGACTGCCCGGCAGCAATCCGCTGCTGGCCCGGGTCGGTCCCACTATTCCCCTGAAATTTCAGGAAAACACCGTGCTCTGGGTCAAGTGGCGCCATTCGGTTTACCCGCCCTGCCCGATGCAGATCGTAACCGGCCCCTCGGACGCGGCGATTCTGAACAGCGGCAACCACCTCGATACGCCGTTTGACTACCTCGCAATCAAGGACGGCGAGATTGCCGAGCAAGGCTATTTTCACAAGATTTCTCCGGCGAAACCGCTGGACGCAGTGGTGGTTTACGACCGCGCCTACTGGGTCGGCGACCGGAAGCAGATCAAGAAAAATTTCGCCATCACCGACGTTCTCGCCCCTGCGGAGGCGCTGCCGGGCAAGCTGAAAAACCGCGATGCGTTTGTCGTCGGCACTCCGGGAAACAACCGTTTTCTCGCCACTATCCTGCAGCAGATCAATATCGGAGTCACCGCCAGCGGCATCACCGCGCGCAACGCTCACCTGGGCGACAACCTGATTCTCTATGCCAAAGTGCCGCCAATGTACAAAAACAGCAATATCCGGATCATCGCCGGCAACAACGCGGCCAAAATGCGCGAATTCACCTTCACGGATAGTGAGCGGACGCTGGTCGATTATGATTATGCGGTCATCAACGCCGACACCAATACGACCTTGGAATGCGGCCTTTATCCCGACAACGACGCCAAATTCGAGACCCGCCCGACGCCGGTAACGCCGAAAACCCTGATGCTGGAGGACTTCGACCGCCTCAGCGATTTCCTGCTCAATTGCCTGCAGAACCTGTATACCAACAAAGAAGTTTTCGGCATCGACATCCCCGCCATCCTGAAAGAAAGCCGCGAAAAAATCACCGGCAACGAATCGCCGAAAGAATTCATGTTCCTGCTCAGCGACATGCTCAGCGCCTGCAAGGGCGACCACCTGAACATATCTGCCGGTCCGAACCCCGAATGGAAATACATCGACCGGACAAACGGCACATCCGAGCCGTGGGAGCGCGACGCCAGCTACATTTTCGGCAACACCTCCGGCAGCAGCAAGGAAGTGTATGATTATTACACCAAAGCGTTCCGGGATAAATGGGCCGACGTGCGGAACGACTACGGCCCGCCGCTGCTTTTCTTCAACGGCGATTATTATACCAAATACGACTATGTTTACGACCGGGTCACGTATCCGCGCGGCCTCAAACTCCTGAGCATCAACAGCCGCAGCACCCGGGAAATTCAGGATTCCCTGCAGCCGAAGCTTCACAAATGGGATTGGACCAGCTCGAAATTTTACGACGAACAGTTCATGGCGGGACTCGACCTGGACCGGGGCGACCGGATGGACCTGGTATTTCAGGACCGCGAAGGCAAGGAAATGTCGATGCCGTTTGTGGTGCGCGCCCCGCAGCGCCAGCGCTTCCCACGCTACAAGACCGAGGTCAATCACGTGACCCTGTTTGAAGATTCCGGGCTGCTCTACATCCGCCTGCCGCAAATGCGGGACCACAAACCTTATGTCGAAAAAATCAGCAAGATCGACCGTACCAAAGTCCGGGCCGTCGTCCTCGATATCCGCTTCAATCCCGGCGGCGGCGACCCGGTCTGGATGAATACCCTCGGGGCGCTGGTGGGCAAACCGATCCGGTCCCGCTACCAACTGATCCGCCGCAATACCCCGTTGCTCGCTTATTACACCTCGTCGCCATTCACCGCCGTCCGGGTGCCATATCTCGGCAATGAGGAATTTCTCGTGAGAAACGGGGGCGGTTTTATCGTGCGCCCCGCCAAGGATTCACTGAATTTGAACGTACCGATCTATATTCTGACCAAGGATATTTTTTCCGCCGCAGGCAAAATGATGCTGTTCGCCAGATATTCGGACCAGCTGGTCACCCTCGGCGAACGCAATCCGCTGGTGAATCACGCGGTCGCCCGCCCGGAGCACTTTTATCTGCCGAATTCCCAGCTGCTGGTCCGGGTGAAGGTGGTGGGCAACATCGCCGGCTGTACCTCTGCCGAGGACCTGCTGAACGCCAAGCCGAAAGTCGAGCTCAGACCATCGCTGGATGAACTCTTGAATTACTGGAATCCGGATCCGTCGCTCTCCCTCGAAGAACAACTGACCAGACACGATCCCTACTTCCAGAAGGTCCTCGAACTGACGAAACCTCAATCCCCCTAATTCTCCAATTCAGCCACGCAGTGGCGACCAACTCAGGCGGCAAAGCCGCCGTCCAATTCCCCAATTCTAAACGATGCAGGGATTGCCGGTCAGCTGGCAGCACTCGGGGGTGTATTCGTGGAGCTCGATCTTGACGCCGTTCGGGTCGATGATCCAGGCCTGATACGCCTTGTCGGAGCCCATTTTCTTTTCGCCGACGGTGTAGCCGGCCGCGCTCAGGCGGGCGTTGGTAGCTTCGATTGAGTCGACTTCCAGACAGATGTGGGCGATCGGAGATTCCCCGGCAAACACATTGTCGGTCTGGAAAAATTCGAGAAAATTACCATTGCCGACCTTCAAATAAAAGCCGATCACCTGGCCCTCGCGAATGAAGTCAAAGCCCTTTTCTAGGCCCAGACCGTCCATGTAAAATTTCCTTGTCAGCTCCAGGTCCTTGACCCGGATACACAGATGCGCAATTCCTTTGATCATGATTACTGCTCCCTGTATTGAATGCCGTTGGCCTTGTCGATTTCCTTGGCGCTGGCAATCAGTTTGACCCAATATGGCTCGTTCGGATAATTGTTTTCGCGTAATTTGTAGACGGCTTCGAGGCAATTGGCGGCCTCGAGTTTTTTCACGTTAATCCGGCCGCCCATATCGACCACGGCGATTTTGCCGTCTTTGCGCAGCCACGGTTTTTCGATCAGGATCGGGGTGGTGATCCGGCCGCCATCGTAGCCTTTGCCGATGGAGAGGCCACTGCCAAGATAGGCGTAAGAGGTGTTTTTCTCGGTCAAAACTTCATCTTTCTTGACAGGTACCGAGGTTTTATCGAAGGGCGCAATCAGCGTTGCGATCTGCAGGCCATGACGGATTTTTTCCAGTCCGGCCACGCCAACCGGCTCCGGGAACTGATCGTCGCGGGTACCCGCATACACGATCAAAACATCGGATATATGGCGCATATTGCGGATGCTTTCGTCCTGCTGCGCTTCGGGTATTTCGGGCTTCGCTTCCGGCTTTGCCTCCGGTTTCGCGTCCTGCCCGCACAAAACCACGGACAGGCTGAGCACGGCCAATATACTGATGATGTATTTCATGATTCCTCCCTCAAAGTTTGCTCGTGAAATCTTTCAGCCAGGCGACAATATCCGCCCGGAATTCATCACGGGCCAAAGCAAATTCCACGGTCGATTTGATAAATTCAAGCTTGTTCCCAATGTCATGGCGGCGGCCATTGATGCGGCAGCCGAACATCGGGCGGGCCTTGACCATTTCGCGCATGGCGTCAGTCACCTGAATCTCCCCGCCCTTCCCCTTTTCGGTCCGTTCCAGATAACCGAAAATTTCGGGTTCGAAAACATAACGGCTGGCGATCACCAGATTCGACGGCGCTTCCGACGGGTCCGGCTTCTCCACGAAACTGCGGATTTTGTAAATGCGCTCGGCCACAGCGTCGCCATCGATCACGCCGTAACGGCTGGTTTTCTCCATCGGCACTTCCTCGAGCGCCACCACCGAACCGCCGTTCTGCGTATGAATAGCGGTCAGCTGCGCGATCACCGGCGATTCGTCCGAAGTGGTCACAGTGTCGCCCAGCAGCACCGCAAACGGCTCGCCGCCGACAAATCCCTTCGCCTGCAGAATCGCATCGCCGAGCCCTTTAAGCTCCTGTTGATAAACATAATGCAGATTGGCAATCTTGTCGATGCGGCGCAGTTCGGCCAGCAGGTCGCCCTTGCCGTTCGCCTCCAGGCGCGAGAGCAGCCCGGGCTCGGGGTTGAAGTGGTCCTGAATCGCGTTTTTGCCGCTGCTGATCACGACCAGGATATCGGTAATCCCGGCGGCCACGGCTTCTTCGATCACATATTGAATCACCGGTTTGTCCACCAGCGGAATCATTTCTTTGGGCACGGACTTGGTGAACGGCAGGAAACGGGTGCCGAAACCGGCAGCGGGGATGACGGCTTTGCGGATCATGACTCACCTCCCGAGGTAACGATCTGGGGTTTGATGACTTCCACCGAAAATTCTTTCAGCTTAAGCTGCAGTTTGCGATACATTTCCTCGTTCTCATAAGTGCCGATGATCGCGCCGCCGGAGCCGGTGAATTTGGCCGATGCCCCGGCTTTGCGGGCGATATCGACCATATTGCGGTTCTTCGGGCTGACCGAGTCACCGCAGACTTCGCAGCGCAGGTCGAAATTACGGTTGATATAGGCCGGCAAATGCTTGTAATTGCCGCTGCGGAGGCATTCGCCCACGTATTCGGTGAGCTCGGCCCATTCGCGGATGGCGGCCAGCACTTCGGGGTTGCCCTTGTTATAATCGTCGCGCAGGCGGCTGTGGAGAATTTCCGAGCCTTCCGCGAGGTCGGTGCGGTACGCGATATAGAGGTTCAAATCCTGCGGAATTGCGATCGGCGTGTAAATCCCGTAACCATGCTGCGCCATGTACTCCTGATTGAAGTCCATGAACACCGGTTCGTTGTACGCCTGCGCCACGCGATCCTGCAGCCCGGCCTGAATGCCGAGTTCTTCCTTTTCCACCGACAGCACCAGATTGGCAAACACCGGGCTGGCGATCTGAATTCCAAAAAAGCGGACCAACGCCCGCAGCGCCGCCGTGATGATCGCCGACGATCCCGCCATGCCCAGCCGGTTCGGAATATCGGTATTGTAGCGGATGGTGAAATTCCGTTCGTCCAGGCTGATCGAGTGGATACGGCAGTATTCGTAGAACTTTTTCACCGTGGCTTTCAACAGCCGGATGCCGCCGTAGTAGCCGTACTGCTGCACATCCTGGACCAGGTCTTCCATGCTATTGAAAATCGTCTCGTCACGCTCGGCCGGAAGCAATTCCAGCTCGGGGGTCTCGTACAGCTCCACTTCCGCACAGTAATTGCGGAACACAAATGCAATGGTTTTGCCGAAATAGCCGTCGGAAGGATTTCCGATCAGGGCCGCCCGCGGATATGCTTTGCTTTTTATGATCATCCGGTTTATCCAAATTTTAATTTAAGTTTTTGAAGTATAGAATATAACACATCTACAATGCTATTTCAATTGATTTTTTACGTTCCTGCTGTATTTTAAACCGTCTATGGATATTTACAACAAAATCATACGCAAAGCCGGACAGGCCATCGCCGAATACCGGATGATCGAGGCAGGCGACCGCATTGCCGTCGGCCTCAGCGGCGGCAAGGACAGTCTGATGCTGATGCATGTGCTCAGCGAACTGCAGCAGCGCGCCCCGATCAAATTCGACCTCATCGCGCTGACCTTCGATCCCGGGTTCGAGGGGTTCAACAGCGACGCCATCGCCGCCTACGCCGAGTCGCAGGGCTGGCCGCACAAGATCATCCCCATGAACGTGAAAGGCATCCTGCAGGACAAAGCGGCGGAGTCACATCCCTGCGTGTTGTGTTCCCGGCTGCGCCGCGGGCTGCTTTACACCACCGCGCAGGAGCTCAACTGCGGCAAACTGGCGCTGGGACAGCACCTGGACGATATCTGCATTTCGCTGCTGATCAGCCTCAGCCGCGGCCACGGCGTATTCACCATGGGCCCGAACGTGCCCGCCGTGGACAAACCGGTCCGGGTCATCCGCCCGCTCTGTTTCGTGCCCGAAGCCATGATCGAAGAGGCCAAACAGGATTTTGCGTTCCCGAACAGCGGCCGCTGCGAATACAAGGACCAGCTGGAAGCCAACGGCGACCGCGCCTGGTTCAAGCGCCAGCTCGAGGAAATGTCGCAACACATCCCGGAAATCCGCCAGAACATGCTGGCCGCGCTGCGCAACGTCAAACCCGAGCTGCTCCTCGATCCAAAGTTCCTCAGCTGACCACCCGGATGGGGTCGGCATATTCGGTGGGATTTTTCCGGTATTCGCCGGGCGTGACGCCGTGAAATGAGCGAAAACGCCGGATAAAGTAATTCGGGTTGGGCAAGCCGCATTTCTCCGCAACCTCGGCGATATTGTAGTATGGATTCAGCAGCAACTGCCGGGCGTGTTTCATGCGGAGCGTGGTCAGATAATCCCCGGCGCCACTCCCGAATTCGGCGCGGAACAACGCATTCAAGTAGCTCTGGCTGACGCCGACTTTGCGCGCCAGCTCGACAATCGAACACTCCTCCATATAGTGCCGCTCCAGAAACTCCACCGCCCGGCGGACGCCCTCGTGGTGATTCATCTGCCGGTGCTGCTGTTTTTCCAGCTGGTCCAGCCGGAGCCAGACCGCGTGAAGCAGCGCGGAAGCCTGCTCCGGCGCGTAATTATTGCTCAGTTCGAAAAGATGGCGGAACCACTGTTCCAGCAGCACGTCGCCGGCGGTGTTGATGGTTCGGAGCCGGGTATCCGGTTCACCGCCGAAAAATTCCATTACACAGTAAAAAGTTTCGCAGTCGTCCGTGAGGTTTTCCTGAATGTGGGCGACCTCCGGCGGCGTGACGTATACGGTGCCTTTTTCGGCGAAGAGGCTGGTGCCGTCGCTGAACTTCGTAATACACTTCCCCGCCGATACATAAACCAGTTCCGTGCCCCGGTGGGAGTGGTGCGGCACCGGCAGGTTTTTCTCGTAGTGCCCGGCGTAGGAAAAGATGATCTGGAAATTCATATTTCATGTTCCCTGATTTATAACAAATAATCATTTTGTGCTATTATAACATCATTTACTTCAGATGTCAAGTATTGTTTTTCTGTGGGATTGCCAATATAATAATATTATGCAAACTGAAAGGAATCATCGAAAAATGAAACTGAACAAAACGATATTTCCGGAACTCCCGGATGAATTGCGGCGAAACCGCCTGGCCCGGCCGGAGGGGCGCGTGTGGGCGGTACTGGATACCGATACATTTAATGAGATCGACGACCAGTTCGCGCTGGCTTATGCCATGCTTTCGCCGGAAAAACTGGACATGAAGGCCATTTGCGCCGCCCCCTTCGACAACCACCGTTCGAGCGGCCCGGCGGACGGCATGGAAAAAAGTTATCAGGAAATCTACCGCGTGCTGGAACTGCTGGAAAACGGTTACCGGAAAAATTTCGTTTTTCGCGGCGCCACGGGGTACCTGAAGGACCGCAATACGCCGTTTGAAAGCGCGGCGGCATGGCGGATCGTGGAGCTGGCGCGGCAGGCGAAAGCCGAGGGACGGGTGCTCTATGTGCTCTCGATCGCGGCAATCACCAACGTGGCGTCCGCACTGCTGCTGGCGCCGGACATCGTGGAAAGCATCGTGGTTATCTGGTTGGGCGGGCACGCCTACTACGTCGGCGACAACCGGGAGTTCAATCTGATTCAGGACGTGCCCGCGGC
This sequence comes from Victivallis vadensis, assembly GCA_040391785.1. Lineage (GTDB taxonomy): Bacteria > Verrucomicrobiota > Lentisphaeria > Victivallales > Victivallaceae > UBA5239. The sequence goes on along the minus strand of JBEBXH010000016.1, from coordinate 55,084 downwards.
GCAGGTGGTGTTCGACTCCGGGGTGCCGCTGGTGCATATCCCGTGCGCCGGGGTGGCGGAGAACCTCGGCACCACGATCACCGCGCTGGAAAAACGTACCGCCGGTTGCGGCGAGCTCGGCGCGTTCCTGCTGGAACGCACCAGCGACTACCTGCGCCACGACCTCGGGGTCATCAAGGTCATCTGGGACATCGCCACCGTGGCGTGGTTCATGACCCCGGAGGCGCTGAAATCGGAAATCGTGCCCGCGCCGGTACTGAACGACGACAGCAGCTGGAGCACCGCCTCCGGCCGTCACGAAATCCGGTTGATCAAATACATCTTGACGAATGAGGTTTTCGGCGATATGTTTTCCCGATTTGAAACATTTGCAGTACAGCAACAAAAAACAACAGCATTGGCGCTGTAAGCAACAGGAGGTTGCAAGGATGAAACAAAGAAATCTGAAAGAGAATTTCACGCTCATTGAATTGCTCGTTGTGATCGCAATCATTGCCATTCTGGCGGCGATGCTGCTGCCCGCGTTGAACTCGGCCAGGGAAAGAGGGCGCGCCATCAGCTGCATGAACAACATGAGCCAGGGCATGAAGGGACAAATACTGTATGCCGATGACTACAAAGGCGTTTATCTTTATTCCAAAGCGGCCAATGGCGGCCTGATGCCGTGGAGCCAGGTACTGCTCGCCGAGAAATATTTGCCGTCAAGTTCGATGTATTGCCCCTCGAACCAGCCATCCACCAGTTACTGGCGCACGTATGGAATGATCGCGCCCAGCCTGGGGTGGCTTTTCCGATACTGGCTGGATACACGGAACCTCGGCATCTGCAGCGGCTCCGGCGACCTGACCAAAAATCCGTGGTTCACCTACGAGGTAGCCGGTACCGGTAGTTACACGGTCACGATCCTGATCCAGAAAATCCAAAATCCCGCTTCACTTCCGATTTTTGGCGACACCATGATTTATACTGGGGCCAATCAGGGAATGGGCAATTATAATTTCAGTGCTACAGATGCGATGGACAGCAGTTACAACTCGCTGCATCACCGCTCGCGCTGCAACTTCGCGCTGGGCGACGGCCACGCGGAGTCGCTGGGCCCCAATGATGTACGAACGCGATGGCTCAGAAACGCCGGAAGCTGGAAGTTCGTTACCGAAGGAACACAAATACTCACCGTCACCTGGAACTGAAAATGATGAATCTGATGAAATATTGCCTGTTATCCGTATTCTGTTCAGTCATGATCGCGCATGGCGCGGAAGTACTGCTGTGGTCCCTGAACATGAATACGCCGGAGCGCTGGAAACCGAACAGCTCCGGCAAAATGACCGTGAGCGGCGACGAAAAAGAAAATTCCGTCCGTTTCGACGTGAAATTCCCGGACGAGGCCAAGGACCGCTGGGTTTACCCGAATTTCAGCTTTATCGGCGGGCTGGGCGAGAAGTTCGAGGACGCCGATACGCTGGTTTTCGATATCCGCGCCGCCCAGTCGAACCCGGAGGCCGGATACAAACACGCGTTTATCCAGATGGCCGGCAAGAAAATCGCATTTCCGAAGCCACCGGCAAGCGGCGACTGGCAGCACGTGGAAGTCGACCTGAAAAAACAGGAACTCGATTACACTAAAATCAAGTATATCCAGATCGGGCTCAACCCGAATTCGCCGGAATTCTTTTATGAACTGAAAAATATCCGGCTGTATGGGAAAAGCAGCGTTCAGGCTCAGGTCGAACTGGCGGATGCGATCGATTTCCATGCGCCGGGGACCGCGTACCGGATCGGTGAAAAGGTGACGTTCCGGATGAAACCACCATACCGCGAGGTGCCGTCCACCTACCGGGTGGAGGATTGGAGCGGCAAAACCGTGGCCGAAGGGGAGTTTCCGGATGAGGGCGGCGGAACGCTTGATCTCACGGCACTGCCGCGCGGTTATTACCGGCTTGAACTGAAATCGGACAAGGTGCCGTTCAGTGGCAAGAGAAGTTTCGCGATTCTGCCCGATATGCGAGCCCGGAAGAAAAACCCCGGCATGACTTATTGCCTCGACACTTGCCTCAGCTGGCACGGCGTGTATAATTTTCTCGCGTGGCAAAGCCGCGACAAAGAGCTGAACTGGCGCTCGCCCGGTCCGAACTTCGATCTTGGGGTCGAGCTGATCGACCGGCTGGGCGTGAGTCTGGTCCGCGAACGTATCAGCGCCGCCATCTCCAAAACCCCGGACGAATATAATTTCGGTGTGTACCGGACCAATGCGGAAAAACTTGCCGCCCGCAACGTTCAAATCCTCGACATGTACCACGCTCCGCCGAAATGGTGCACCATGCAGCCGGAAAAGAAATTTGCCGGTGATGCGCTGGAAATCTACAGTTTCGCGAAGAAAACCGCCGAAGGACTGCGCGGCCAGGTGACGTACTGGGAATTCGGCAACGAGCAGGATTTGTCTGGCATGTACTGTCCGAAAAATACCGGCGCCGGCATCTGGGACTACGTCGCCATGCTGAAGGCCGCTTCGTACGGCCACAAGGAGGCCGATCCGAACATCCGTGTCTTGAATGGAGGGCTGGCTTTCCTCCCCGTCCGCCCGGCGGTCGAAGTCTATTTCCAGAATGATTACAAGCTTTACGGCGACGCCTTTAACGTGCACACTTACCGTTACCTGAACGGCTACCCCGAAATGGTCGCGGATATCAAGTCCTTCCTGAAAAAGAACGGCGCGGAAGACATGCCGGTCTGGTTCACCGAATTCGGTACGCACTCGGACGGCGCGGGAGAAGTGAAGAGCCACCTCTCCGGGCTGAAGGAACATTCGGAGGAACAAGAGCTGATCGTGGCGGAATTCATTCCGAAAGCGAACGTGTTGTTTCAGCAGCTCGGAGTAGCGAAAAGTTTCCTCTTTGTGTTCATGGGTTACAACGAAGCCGCTGGCGACAAAGTGTGGGGGCAGCTCCGTCACGACCATACGGTCAAGCCCGGTTACGCCGCCATGGCCGTTCAAATCGAGCAACTGGGCGACGCGGTGCTGCTCGGCGAAATGAAGATGCCGGAGGGCGTCCGGGCATTTCTCTACCGTCAGCCGGATGGCTCGCAAACAGTCGCGCTCTGGAGCATTTCCCCGGTTGAAACCCGGGCTAAGCGCGGCGAGAAAATCACCCCTGTTTTTGAGCAGAAAGTCACCCTCCCCGCTTCCGGCAGCATAACCGCGACCGAAATGCTGGGCTCCCAGAAAACGCTACAGGCGCAAAACGGCAAACTTGAGGTTATCTCCACCCGCTTCCCGCAATATCTCGCCGGCCTGTCCGGACTGAAAGCGGATATCCCGGCAGAGCCCGTCAAGGAATTCGTCCGGAAAGATGAGGAGGAATACGACAAAAGCATTATCATGAACATCGTTTTCCCGCTGGCCTGCAAAGTGTCGTACATGGGTGAATCCATCTCGATCCCCGATGACAAGACCGATGCCGTGCTTCAGGTCTGGAACCTCAGCGATACGGAAAAAACGGGCACCTTGAATGGCAAAGGATGTGTTTTCACCGGCGTGCCCGCGGAAAAAATCACGCTGGCCCCAAAGAGCCGCCGGGAGTTCCCGATCAAAATCGACTGCAGCAGCAACGCCAGCGGTGAAATCGTCTTCAGCGGCACCTTCAACGGCAAAAAAACATCGCGGCTGACGGTTCCCTACAAGCAGCTTCACAGAATGGCCGGCGACAGTATTCAGGAGCCGATTCCGTGGGCCGCCGACCCGAAACTGTGGAAGGGCCCCTTCGTCAAGCATACCGAGTTCGACGAAGCGGAAAAAGCGGTAGCCATCGACATCGCGTTCCCGCCGAAAACCCATCCATGGACCTATCCGGAGTACAAACTGCAGCTGCCGCAGGAAAGCCTGAAAGGCGCTTACGGGATCGCGTTTGAAATGAAATCGAGCGCCGATATCAATATGTGCCTTTTCATCACGCTGATGAATACGCCGGGGCGCCCGGACCGTTACACGGAGTTGAACATGACCCCGCCGAAAAAAGATGTATGGGAAGAGCATGTGCTGATCTTCACCCAGGATCCCGGTGAAATCACGACACTGCGCTTCGGCATGACCCCGAAAAGTGGTGCAGATTACCGGCTGATGATCCGCAATGTCCGGGCGTTGTACCGGTCGAAATAGCCGCGGTTAAGGCATGTCGGGCAAATCCCGCCAGCGGCAGAGGTTTTCCACGGTATGCAGGCAGGAGCGGAAGTAGCCCGACGGGCCGATCACCCCGAAGCCCCGGCCCGCGGGGCACGGGGGATTGTTGAGAGCGAAAGCGGCGAGATAGTCGGCGGGCTGCTCCCGGCATTCGCAGATGATCTCATCGCAAAAGTGATAAGACGTGCGGCAGTTCGGAAGGGACCGGATTTGACTTTTGAGCTCTTCCCAGGCGGCTTTGGACAGGGCCTGTTCCGTAAGGTGGCGGGCGCGCCCCTCCAGCATCATGGCTCCGGCCTGAATGGAAGCGGCCCCCGACAAAACCACCGAAACGAACATTTCCACGAATTCGTGTCGGTTGGCAGCGGTCGCGGTCAGGCTGACATCCAGCGGCCAGCGCAGTTCCCGGGCACGGGTGATGAATTCCAGCGTCCGGGTGTAATTACGGCGGGTTCCGGTCATTTCACCATAAGTTTTCAACCCGGGCAAACTGGTACAGAGACGCACCTTCAACTTCCGGAAACGTTTCAGCAGATCTTCCGTCATGCGGGAACCGTTGGTAAAGAGGGCCAATTGGCAGCCGGGGGCCAGTTTTCGGGTATATTCAACCAGTTCCAGGGCATCCGGCCGCAGCAGTGCCTCGCCCCCGGTGAACAGAATGTCTTCGGCGCCGTTCTCGAGAGACATCTTGATGATCTCTTTCCACTCCGCCGTTGAGAGGCCGCGTTTGGCCAATTCCGGAAATTCGTGCCAGACACAATAGCAGAATGGACATGCATAATTGCATTTCCGGGTTATTTCAAAAATCAGATGACGCGGTACGCCGGGCATTATTTCGGTTCCACCGGCCTGGGGGCGCCGAGCATGGGTAATGGAGTATCTTTCTCATTGCTCCGGTTGTCTTTTTGCGGTACGATAATGTCCTGCCCGACGGTGAGTTTGTTGGCTTGTTCACCAGTGAAATTATTCAGTGCTTTCAAAACCTCGACAGAAACCCCGTTGTTTTTAGCAATCCGGTGAAGCGTGTCGCCGGATTTTACAGTATAGGTTTCCGTTTTCTCCGGCAGTTGTATCTCCTGTGGTCGAGCCGGTAACATCCCGGCAACTTTTCTGATCCTAACGGCTTCCGGGGCGGGCTCCGTCGGTACGGGGATGATATCGCCGTCTATATATTGCCTGCTTTCCGGCGGCGGTATTTTGCCTGCGAGGCGCGTAGTCGATTTTTCACTGCAGCCAGCGGAAAAGGCGGCGGAGGCAAGCAGGCTTGCCAACGGGAGTCCGCGCTGGATTGTTTGCCGGATCGTGGCCTGTTTATTCTTATCGGTTTTGCGCAGTTTGAATTTCATATTTCCGCCCTCTTCATTTGTTATTCGGCGGCGCAGGTTTGCCGCGTGTCATGAGCGAATCTTTTTCATTGGGCTGGTTCGCGTTTTGAGGTACGGGCGGGACGGGTTCAACCGGTCCGATATCGCCTCTTATATGTTGCCGGTTTTCCGTCGCCTGGATTTCACCCATCGTAATGATTTTCTCGGGCGTTTTTTCGCTGCAGCCGGCGGAAATGGCGGCGGAGGCGAGTAATCCCGCCAGCGGCAGTCCGCATTGGACCGCTTTCCGGATGGCGGCTTGTTTGCTTTTGTCGGATTTGTGTAGTTTGAATTTCATATGACCGGGCTCCTGTGCATAGTGTTATTTTATGCCGTCAGCCATGATATGCAAATGCGGAATTGATCTTATGACGATCTTTTTACAATTGAAAAACCGATACGGACCTGTGCGTAAATTTGTGGAAATTGTCTAATTTATGGTTTGTGAGTTCAATATGACAAATTTTTAATATTTCTTGAATTCGTGTATTGATTTTTTCGAATTTTGAGGTATTATGTATTAATACAGTACTACACAAAAAAGATTAAGGTTCGATGTCTAAATACGATCAGATCAAGGAATACTTGAAAAAGCAGGCGCTCGATTCGCGTGCCCATACCCGGATGCCTACCGTCCGGGAATTGATGCGGATGTTCGACGCTTCGCAATCGCCGGTGATGCGGGCGGTCCATGATCTGCAGAGCGACGGCATCGTCGATTGCCGCCCCGGCATCGGCATCGTGGCCGCCGGCAAGGTGAAGAAACACGAGAACCACCCCGGCAACAGCGATCAGCAGAAGATCCTGTATGTCACCGTCGATTATTTTTCCGAAAACCTGTGGCGCAAGGAACACGCGCTGAATATTTACGCGCTGCAGCAGAACGTCGACCTGATCATCTGCCGTATCCAGCAGAATACCAATCTGATGGAGCTGATTTCCGACGTCATGAAGGAAAACAAGATTTGCGGCATGGTCCTGGCCACCGGCGCCGACCGCTACAATAATGAAATGATCGAGTTCCTGAATAAACTGAAAATGCCGGTGGTATTGCAGGACTGCATTTTTAGCTATACCAATTTGTCGCCCCGGGTCATGGTGCTGCAGCCGGATGCTTACCAGATGGGGAAGCTGGCGGCGGAGTCTTTTATCGAGCGCGGGCACCGGAGTATCGCTTTTGTGCGCAACGAGCCGGAGAGCGACATGAATCAGCTGCGTTTGCAGGGGATGCAGGACGCCTGCCGGGCGAATGTCGTCGAGTGCCTCTATCTGTCCGATTCCATCAGGTCCTGGGAGAGCTCGCTGGAGGCCGCGGTGCGGATCATCAGCAGTTCGCTGGGCAAGCTCCGCGGCCATAAGGTGACGGGGCTGTTTTTCGACAGTATGGACGGGGCGATCGCGGCGCTGGGGCTCCTGCAGCGCTCCGGGTTCCGCGTGCCGGAAGACATGTCCATCATTGGTTGCGAAGACGCCACTTTCGCGCGTTTTTCGAACCCGACCATTACTGCTTTGCTTTGTGATTCAGCCCGGATGGGTATTGATTCGATCGATATGATTATAAGAAAAACCAAATCGGTTCCCAGTAAATTATACCCGGGGGAACTGATTCAAAGGGAGAGTCTCCGATGAAGAAACTTTTCGCGTTGATAGTCCTGGTATTGGCTGCGGCCTCGGCCTATACCTGGCTCTCACAGCCGGCTATGCAGGAAGATGTACCGATCATGTATTGGAAAAGCGACTCCAATCCGCAGCGGTTCGAGCAGATTGACCTTTTTCATAACTGGCTGATCAAAAAAGGACACTTTATCATGAGTGTGGAGACAGTCAAAGAGAAAGACATTAAAACCGCAAAAGACTTCAAGGACAAAGAAGGCAATAGCCGGCTCGTGAAAACGGCGAATGGCAGTATCGAGTTGCGCAAAGAAAAAGATGCCAGGGAAGAGGATTACAAAGTCCAGCCGGTCCGGATGGATGATGGCAACATTGTGCTGATTAACAACCGGAGCGGCCATGCCAGCTTCACCAGAGACGGCGACGGCAATATCAAGCTCGAGGTCAAAAAGCCCGCCGCGGAACTGCGTTTGGACCAGAGCAGCACGCAGACCTCGATGATCCACGCGGTATCCGGGGTCGGCGGCGATATTATCGACGTTTACGAAGTGACGCGCTTTTTCCATTCGATGGGCGTGGCCGAAGACCTGACGCCCCACGCCGCCGAGGGCAAATACGACATGGCCCATACCTACCCGGGGCTGAACGGCCTGCTCGTTTTCAACGGCCGCCAGTATGCTTATCTGTGCAACGGCAACGTTTTCAATATGTGGTTTAATCTCGATACGCTGAAAAAATACGGCATGCCTACTCCGCCGGAAGAATGGACGCCCGAGACCTTCGAGGCCTATGCCAAGGAATACGTGAAGCGCGCCAACGCGGATAACCCCAAGCCGCGGAACTTCTTCGGTGAAGCGATCACCGGCAAAGATCCCTTTTTGCTGTGCATGACCCGCAGTATGGGACAGGATTTTTATAATGAAACCATGACCCGGTCGAACATCAACAACCCGGCGACCAAAAAGGCGCTTGAGTTGTTTTACAAGTGGACCTACGAGGACCGTCTCTTCCCGACCGCGGCCGATGTCGCATCCGCCAATGAGGCCGGCGGCTACGGCGGCGCCACCTTCTCGCAGTTCATCAACGGCAAACTGGCCATGGTCATCACCGGACGTTTCGCCCTGATCCGCTTCCGCGAGCTGGAAACTCCGATCAATGTCTGGTCCACCCAGTACCCGATGTGGGACTTCAAGAATATGATCGTTTCCGCCCGCTCGACAATCGTCTACAAAGGCAGCCAGAACAAGAAATACACTCAGCTTTTCATGGAATTCCTGGCCGACAAAGAATACAACGACTATATCATCGAGGGTGCCGACGGCCTGCCGCCGAACCCGAGCTATGCCATCGGCAACCCGAAATACCTGAGTCCGCGCCCGAACGAAGGCAATGTCCACTCCGCCGAACTGAGATGGGCCATGGAAACTTCTTATTCCAATTCGATTTCGCCTTATTTCAATATTCTGGGTACCAACTGGACCAATTATGTAATGAGCAAATACTTCAGCAACGACGTCACCGTGGAGGCTGCTTTGGCCGAGGCCGAGCTGCGTTATAACACGGGGATCGAGGACACGCTCAAGACGAACGACGACCTGCGTGTACAGTGGGAAGCCGACATGGCCAACCAGAAAATTATCGATGAATGCAAGGCCCAGGGGAAAAAGATACCGGCCAAATTAATTAAAAATCCATTTTATCTGGGATATTATCGGGCCCAGGGCATGTTGGAGGAGTAAGAGAACATGAGCAGCAAGAAAGAAATTCGCGAAGTCGCAACCGGGTTGGGGTTCCTCCTGCCGAACATTCTGGGGTTCCTGGCGTTTACCGCCGTGCCGCTGGTCATCAGTTTGATCATGGCCTTCACGGACTGGAGCCTGGAAATGCACAACATGTTCAAGGACAATACCGTCCGGTTTGTCTGGTTCGACAACTTCATCAAACTGTTCACCGACCCGGACTTCGGCAAATACCTCGGCAATACGCTGTTCCTGATGATGGGAATTCCGTTCGGAATCGCCGGCAGTTTGTTCGCGGCGATGCTGTTGAACAACGACTTCAAGGGCGGTTCGAAGCGGATCTGGGGAATCTGCCTGACCACGGTCGTGCTGATCGTTTCGCTCAGCGCGCTGATGATGGCCGGCATGCATGCGACCGCCACGATGATGCTGATCAGCGGGCTGCTCGGCGTGATCCTGATCATCGGCTGCACCGGCGGCCAGACGGTTTACCGTACGCTGTTCTATTTCCCGCACTTCACGGCGGGGGTCAGCACTTACATTCTCTGGAAAAAACTGTACAGCCCGGAAAACGGCCCGATCAATAACGCCTTGCGTCCGATGCTGGACGCAATTTCACCGAAACTGGCAGCAATGCCGGATACCGCCGCACATGCGATTTCCTACACACTGGTCATCATCGCGATTCTGCTGCTTGCGTTCAGTTTCGGACGCAAAATCAAGCATTGGCTGGATGGCGACTGCGGTACCATCAGTCTGGCGATCAGCATGGCGATCCTGGGCGTGGCGCTGATCCTGACTTCACTGTGGTGCGGAAGCCTGCGCTACGTGGCACTGGCAGTGCTGGCGGCGGCGTTCCTTGCCACACTCGTATTCGTGATTCGCGGACGCAAATACCGCTGCGTACTGGATTACGGGATGTCGGACGCGGTCATCATCAGCGGTACGGTGCTGGTGCTGGCGCTGGTCCTGGTAGGCTTCAGCAATGTGATCTGGGACCTGCCGGCGCAGGCCCTGGCCGGACTGAACCCGCCCAAGTGGCACGCCGACTCCAACTGGGCCAAGCCCGCGCTGATGCTGATGGGCTTCTGGGGCTCGATCGGTTCGAATAACATGCTGCTGTACCTGGCCGGCCTCTCCGGCGTATCGCAGGAACTTTATGAGGCGGCGGACATCGACGGCGCCAGCCCGTGGCAGCGCTTCTGGAACATTACCTGGCCGCAGCTCTCCAACATCACGTTCTTCATCCTGGTCATGGCGATCATCGGTGGGCTGCAGGGCGGTTTCGAAATGGCCAAGGCCATGACCAACGGCGGTCCGGCCGGAGCCACCACGACCTTGAGCTACTATATTTATACCGAGGGTTTCTCGACCGGACGCCTCGGCTACGCTTCGGCGGTATCATGGACTCTCTTTGCGATGGTGTTCCTGGTGACGCTCTTTAACTGGAAATTCGGCAACCGCTACACCAACGAGTAAGGAGATACGATCATGATGAAACAATATATTTTCAGCAAAACAGCCAAAATGCTGCTTTTGAATATCGTGCTGGCCGTCGTGGCACTGTCCATGGTGCTGCCTTTCACCTGGATGATTCTCGCCAGCTTGAAAACTCTGGCCGAAATCGGCGAGGACGCCTGGCTGCCGAAGGTCTTTCAATGGAAAAACTACGCCGACGTGTTCAATATCCGGGGTATTATGTTCGGCCGCTGGTACTGGAACAGTATTTTCGTGGCGGCCTGGGTGACCTTTTTGCAGGTCTTCACCAGCAGCCTCGCGGCGTTCAGCTTTTCCCGCCTCAAATGGAAGGGCCGTGATCTGGTTTTCCTGATGTACCTCGGCACCATGATGCTGCCGGGCCTCGTGATGATGATCCCGAACTATCAGAACATGATCAAATTCGGCCTGGTCGACTCCTATCCGGGGCTGATCCTGCCGGCGGCGTTCAGCGCGTTCGGCACCTTCCTGATGCGCCAGTTCATGATGAATATCCCGGCCTCGCTCGACGAAGCCGCCGAGATCGACGGCGCCAGCAAATGGCAGCTGTACTGGGACGTGATCCTGCCGCTCTCGCGCCCGGCCATCGTCACGCTGACCATCTTCACCTTCATGGGCAATTACAACACCATGTTCTGGCCGTTGGTTTTGATGAAAAGCACGGATAAATTCACGCTGCCGATCGGTATGCTGGCATTTGACAGCTCGCAGGGGCAGCAGACCAACTTGCTGATGGCCGCGGTGGCCATGAGCGTGATCCCGATGATTCTGGTGTTCATCTTCATGCAGAAGCGTCTGGTCAAGGGCATTATGCTCGGCGGCGTCAAGGGATAAATTACGAATTACGAATTAAAAATACAGGGAAGATATTATGGCGAAAGTAATTGTTAAAGATGTGACGAAGATATATCCGGGCAATATTAAAGTTGTGCACGGCATTAACCTTGAAATCAAGGACCGTGAATTCATGGTCCTGGTTGGTCCTTCGGGTTGCGGCAAATCCACCACGCTGCGGATGATCGCCGGGCTCGAAGAAATTTCCGGCGGCCAGATCCTGATCGGCGACCGCGTCATCAACGACGTGCCGCCCAAGGACCGCGACATCGCCATGGTGTTCCAGAATTACGCGCTGTATCCGCATATGACGGTGTTTGACAACATGGCCTTCGGCCTCAAGCTCCGCAAGTTCAAGAAAGCCGAAATCCAGAAGCGCGTGGAAGAAGCCGCCCGCATCCTGAGCATCGAGCAATACCTCGACCGCCGCCCGAAAAACCTCTCCGGCGGTCAACGCCAGCGCGTGGCCGTGGGCCGTGCCATCGTCCGCAAACCGGAAGCGTTCCTCTTCGACGAGCCGCTCTCCAACCTCGACGCCAAGATGCGCGTCCAGATGCGTACCGAGATCAGCAAGCTCCACACCCAGCTCGAAACCACCATGATCTACGTGACCCACGACCAGACCGAAGCCATGACCATGGGCGACCGTATCTGCGTGATGAAAGACGGTCACATCCAGCAAGTCGATTCGCCGCTCAATCTTTATGATAACCCGGCCAACGTCTTTGTGGCGGGCTTCATCGGCACTCCGCCCATGAACTTCTTCCACGGCGGCGTTTCCATGAAAGGCGACAAACTGTTTTTCCGCGAAAAGGACGGCTTTGAAATACAGCTGCCGGAATCCTGGAAGAGCAAGGTCGAGTCGTACAACGGCAAGGAAGCCATTTTCGGCATCCGCCCGGAAAACATCACCTGGAAGGAAGATTCATCGGCCGATGAAGTGAAAGTGAAATCCCTGATCGACGTGCTCGAGCCGATGGGTTCGGAAACGTATCTGTACCTGACCACCGGCCAGCATACGTTCATCGCCCGCGTCGACGCCCACAATCCCTATAAAGTCGGCCAGACCGCGGAATTGAATTTCGATCTTACCAAAGCTCACATTTTCGACGCGCAAACCGAAAAAATTATCATATAAAATCTTGAAGCCCTCCGTACTTCATGCTATATTATCCTGTTTAAGCAGGGGAAAAATATTGCAACAGAAATACAATAATCCTGCCGGCAGTAATGCCGGCTTTTTTTCTATTGTTGTGTATCAATAACGGCATCACACTAAAACGGGGAGGAGAAAACTATATGGAACTTGCGATAATAATGGCGATCATGGCGGTCCTGATCCTGGTCTGCCTGATGACCAGCAAAATGGCGTCCTGGCTGAACATGCCGAGCCTGGTGATGTTTCTGGCGGTCGGCATGCTGGCCGGCTCGGACGGCATCGGCAAACTGGCATTCGACAATGCCACTGCGGCAAATTATATCGGATCATTCGCCATGGCGTTTATCCTGTTTTCCGGCGGTTTCGATACCAGCTGGAAGTCGGTGAAATCGGTATTCGGCTACGGCGGGGTACTCGCCAGTCTCGGGGTGCTGCTGACCGCGCTCTTTGTCGGCCTGTTGACCTGGCTGCTGCTGACCTGGGTCATGCCGGAAAGAAGCATCCCCCTCTCCTGGTGCCTGCTGCTCGGCTCGATCATCTCCTCCACCGACGCGGCGGCCGTGTTCTCCATCCTGCGCTCGAAAAGCGTGAGCCTGCGCGGCAAACTGCAGCCGCTGCTCGAATTTGAATCGGGCAGCAACGACCCGATGGCGGCATTTCTCACCATCTTCATGGTCGGGGTCATTACTACGGAAGCCACCACCGGCACGACGCTGTCGCTGACCGGTTACTGGGTAATCATCCCGCAGTTCCTGTTGAAAATGAGCTTGGGAGTCGGTCTTGGTTTTGCCTTTGGCAAAGGCGCGGTGTGGCTCTACAATAAAATGGATTTCGAGTACGACGGCTTATATTATGTGCTGGCCTTCGTCGCGGTGATTTTTGCGTTCGCCGGCACTGAACTGGCTCAGGGCAACGGCTTTATGGCGGTGTATGTGGCCGGTATGACGCTGGGCAACCACCGGTTTGTCTTCCACAACGGCATCGGCAAATTTTACGACGGCATGGCTTGGCTGATGCAAGTGATCCTCTTTACCATGCTCGGGCTGCTCTCCTTCCCGCACCAGCTCTGGGAGGCGAAGTGGATCGGGCTGGCGGTGGCGGTGATTCTGATGGTTATCGCGCGCCCGGCGGCGGTGTTCCTCTGTACGATCGGCAGCAAATTCTCCTTTAACGAGCGGCTGCTGGTTTCATGGGTGGGGCTGCGTGGCGGCGCCCCGATCATGCTGGCGACCTTCCCGCTCATGGCCGGCGTCAAAGACGACCAGCTGATGTTCCATATCGTGTTCTTCATCGTGCTGATTTCGGTGCTGCTGCAGGGCATGACGATCATGCCGATGGCGCGGGTACTGAACCTGGCCGCTCCGCTGCGGAAAACCACCCGCGTCCCCCTGACCTTCGACCACACCGGCACCATGGATGCCGAAACCAACGAATACATCGTCGACGAACGCACCGCCAACAAAACCCTGGCCGAACTCGGCCTGCCGAAAGAAGCTTTGGTCATGCTGATCCGCCGCGAAAAGGAATTCGTCATCCCGCGCGGCGATACTCAGGTGCTGGCGGGCGATATCCTGATGATTATCGGAGCGGACAAGACCCAGGAACAGGTGGGATTGCTGCTGCAGCCCGCCGATGATTAACCCGGAAATACGTTTTGGATAAGAAACCTCAAGTCACGATTACTTTGGTCGAGCGGCGCGGCAAATGCCCGTGCCATCGCGGTCATAAAATCGGAGATAGCTTCGATTTCGATACCGGGCGCGGCAAACTCTGTCCCATGGCGCTGCATGTGGCATTTCCCCTGATCGATATTATGCGGTACGGGGGAAATCCGCCGCGCTGCAAAGACGGGCGGATTCTTTTTTCCTGCCCGGATGCGGATGTACTCAATATTTTTGAGCTTACTCAGAAGTAATTGCGGTAGTCCGGCGGCGGCTGGGTGGCCTGGTAAATCAGGTAACTGCCCACGATGACGATAATCATCACCACCAGATAAATAATCACCCCGATAATACTCGCGGTGACTATGATCGAAGTACTGCGGTCGGCATGATTTGCCGGATTGTAAACCATCATCATCGTCCACTCATTGGATTTGAGCGGCACGTAATAAATCCACGGATTTTTTTCGCCCAGGAGCGTGACCTGGCTCTCGATCTTGCCGATCTTGCCGGCGCGCACGTCGTTTCTCATCTTGAGGATGGATTCGAGCCTGCCGTGCTCATAGCCGATGGAATATATGCTCTCGGCCATGACCTGCGAATAATCCGGGCTCGATAAGATCAGCCCGAACCGTGATACCATGAAAAGATGGTCGAAATCGTGGTTCTTGTAACTGTCCAGAATTTCCTGCAGCCGGTCCAGCGTCAGGTCGGCCGTGGCGATACCGGCAAAGGTTTTCCGTCCGTTAATCATCCGGAAAAACGGCACCGAGCAGGTCGTCATCAGCGCATTGCCGGCGCCCTTGTCATAATACGGTTCGGACCAGACGGGACGCAGCAGGTGCTGGGGCACGCAGTACCACGGGAAACCGAAGTAATCATATTCCTTATCGATATCGACATTGGTCAACAGCCCGGTCTGCGAGTTGTAATAAGCATAAAACATGGCATAAGGTTCATCGGGCCTGAGCATGTTGGGCTCAAAGGCGATGCACCCGCCGTAGAGGATCGGGTTCTTTTCATTGGAGGACTCCACCGCATACGTCATCAATTTATGGATTTCGGCGTCGGTCAGGTTCGGCAGCCGCTCAATGACGTTGGCATTCTGCACCACGATCCGCTCGATGATATACAGTTGCTTGTCGATGGCCTGGACGACCGTCCGGCATTGTTCGAGGTTCTCCATGTCCTGCTGCTTGCGGATTTCCGCGAGTTTGCCCCTGGCAATACTGCTGGCGACAAAGGCGATGACCGCCCCCGAAACAATGGCTATGATAATGGTTACGATGATGAATTTATTTTTCGCCTGAGCCATTCGCATTTCCTTTGGATGGACCGATGTAGAAATCTTCAAACTTGGGGATCGCTTTTATTTTGCCATGCTTCAACAGCAACGCGGCAGTTTTGTCGTAGGATTCGCGGTTAAGCACGCCCGGGGTCCGGTCCGGCGCCAATACCGGCGATTTCATTTCATGAAGCATCCAGCTCTGCACGTTCTGTGAATACGGAATGGCATATTTACGGACAATTTTCAGCGTTGCCTCTTCATCCTCAAATGCCT
This sequence comes from Victivallis vadensis, assembly GCA_040391785.1. Taxonomy (GTDB): domain Bacteria; phylum Verrucomicrobiota; class Lentisphaeria; order Victivallales; family Victivallaceae; genus UBA5239. The sequence goes on along the minus strand of JBEBXH010000016.1, from coordinate 39,481 downwards.
TCCGCCAGCCGCGCATGGTGGCTTCGTTGAACTTCCGCAGCACGTCCGGATCATCGGCAAACTTCGAGCGCAGCGCAAACATGCCGTCCTCGGGAATATCCATGCCGTAATCCTTGAAGTAATACACCTTCATTTCATCCTCGAGGATACCGTTCAACATCAGCAGCCGGTATTCATGATAACGCATGACAATACAGGTCTGGACCACTTCCCAGAGCATGATTTCCTCGGCAAACGCCGAATACAGGATTTTGGGTTTGACATTATTTTCAGCCAGAAAAAGTTCGAGAAAAATGGAAATCGGCCCCGGCCAGGCCGCCATCCGGACATTGTTCAATTTGGCGATACTGTCGAGCCCATCCTTCTTCAGGGTGACGATCCCCATGGAAGTATGCTGGCAGATCTGCCCGAAACTGATCACATCGGGATTCTGCTCATTCAAAATGATCGCCTCCGGCAGTGTAATCATGACGATATCGGCTTTGCCCGAAGTCAATGCCGGCAGGATATCCGTACGCGGCGCCCGCTGGTCAATGGCCACATCCAGCCCCAGCGCCTCATAATACCCCAGCTCCTTGGCCATATACACGCCGGCAAACTGGGCCTGCTGTTTCCAGCTCGTCCACACAGTCACCTGGCGCAATTTCTTCGGCGCCGCCTCCTGGCCAAACGCCGCTATGCCAAATAAAAACAGGAACAGATACACAATTCTTCGCAACATTAACCGATCTACCTCAGTATATTATTTCTATATACTATAACATCAAATTGTACTCCTGCAACAAATTTTTCAGGAAATTATGCATTTAAACGGATTTGGGTAAAAATAAAAATGCCGCGGCAGTGACTGTCGCGGCATGATCAAGGTACAGAAAACGATTACTGCTTCTGCAGAACCATCAGTTCCTTGCCTTCAGCATCGTAGAAATAAAGCTTGCCTTCTTCGATCTTGAAGGATGCGGTGTTATTCAGGGCGGTATTGAACAATTTTTCAAAAGCCATGTTTTCTTCCGGGCCGGCCTTCATGGTGCTGATCATTTTGTCGAACTTGATTTTGCTGTCATCCTTGCTGACAGTGAACTGTCCGCCAATGGTGTTGATGCCGGTGTAACCGGAGATCTTGCTTTCGTCGCGGAAGTCGATATTGGGCTCCCGGTCGAGCTTCAGGACCTTTTCGGCGCCGGCCAGCTTGACCGTCACCCATTTGCCGAAAAGCGGACAGGCGGGAACAGCGGGCGCGGCTTCAACCGGAGCGGGTTCCACAGCGGCCTCGGCGGCTTTTTCCACCACGACGACGGCTTCGGCGGCCGGAGCAGCGGGTTCAGCAGCGGTTTTGGCTTCGGATTCGGCACAGGCGGCAGACAGCTTTTCGAGCCCTTCAGCCAGCTTGGCGTCCTTATCGCATTTAGCATCTTTATCGCAGCTGACAACCGTTTCTTCGGCAGCCGGAGCGGCGTTTTCCTGCTTTTCACACTTCTCGGCGCAATTGCATCCGGTGATTACCAGCAAGCCCGACATCATAGCCAGGACCGCGACAATACCAACAATCTTCTTCATTTCTTGTCTCCAGTTTTATCTTTAACTTTTATAGGAACATATATATCCAACTGACTAAACCCCAGAGCCTTGCGGGCCTCCGGCGGTGTAACCACATGAAACATGGTATAGTGGTTCGGCCGCTCATCGAGTTCGAAACAACCGCTGCTCCGGACCCATTGCTTGATGGCGTTATAAACCCGTTCACCGTCGTTGTCGTCCTCGTCGCGCGAAATCGCCACCGCGTACAGACCGCCTGCGAAATCAAGCGTCCCGAACCCCTCCGCCACGGTATCGAAGTCGGGACAATAGTTCCAGACCAGTTTCCTGGCTTCAGGATCGAACCACATGAAATCGCGGGGGGTCAACCTCTGCGGTTGAGCGGAGAGCCACGCATCGAACTGATCGATGTTGGCGTCGCCAAACGTGCCGGGTCCGGACGTGACAAATTTTGTCGCCGGAACCGCAACAATTCTTACCCCTGCGTTGTTTTCCATAAATTCTTCTTCCGCTTAAAAAAAGTAGAATAGTATTAAATTAGCACCTCTTCAAGGAAAGTGCAAACCTTAATGGAAAAATCCACAAAACCCAATCCATACTGGACTTTACCGTCATAATTAAGTTTATTCCAAGCACTTAACACCATCAACCCCGAATATGACAATAAAATAACATTACCAAAAAGTAATCTACTCCATCATGCCGGGTTTCAGGAAACGAAGATTTTCCGTGAATCGGGTATTGACAATTTCTAAATGGCATGTATAATTACTATACCGGTATAGCGAATGGAATAAATTATATGAATAAAAGAGTACGTTTAGTTGATATTGCGGAAAAAGTAGGGGTGTCGAAGGGAGCCGTTGCGGCGGTTCTGAACGGCAAGAATACATTGCGTATTGGCCGCGAAACAAGTGAAAAGATTCTGGCCGCCGCCAAAGCACTGAACTATGAGCCGAATTTGACGGCGCGCATGCTGGCCGGCAAGGAAAGCATGGTCATCGGAGCCCTGATCGATTCTTACGCTCCGCCGTTGGTTTACCGGATTCTGCGCGAATTGGAAAAGTCCGCGGTTCAGGCCGGATACCGGGTCATGATTGGCCATGCACATGACAATATGGAGCATTTTTTTGAGTGTTACCAGAATTTCGTCAAGCACGGCATCGACGGAGTGGTTTGCTTCGGGCATGAGTACCCTGGGCAGCAGGACAAAGTAAAAAAGTTTTTTGCCGACAAGAAAAACATCATATTCCTGAATGCGCCATGTTTCGAGCCGGCGTCTTACCTGGATCTCGGGATCGAGACGGGAATTTACGCCGCGATGGAGCACCTGGTTGGCCTGGGGCGGCGGCGGATCGGGATCATGACCTCAACCAACCGGAACTCAAGTACCATGAAGCGTGAAAAGGGGTTTCGCGCCGGTATTGCCGCGTATGGGGCCGATGAGAATTCCTGTTCGATAAAAGCGGTGGAAAATCCGTTGGATCATGAAGTGCTCCGGCGTCAAACGGCGGATTACCTGGATACGGAGGTCATTCCCCGGCATCTGGACGCCGTAATCGCGCGGAACGACGTTTTTGCGCTGGAATTGATCCGTCAGGCCATTCTCCGGGGGATGAAGGTGCCCGGCGACCTGGCGGTAGTGGGGCTTGACAATGACGTTTTCTCGGAGTCCTGCTATCCGTCGTTGACGACAATCGACCAGAAGCCGGCGGAGGTCGGCCAGGTGGCATTTGAGATGCTGCTGGAATGCATGAAAGGAAGCTCGGGCGGTACAATTGTCCGCAAAATCGAAACAGAATTAATCATAAGAGAATCAACCGGTAACAAATAGGAGATTATTCGGATGAAAAAGAGATTTGATTTTACATTAATAGAATTGCTGGTAGTCATAGCAATTATCGCCATATTGGCGGCAATGCTGCTGCCGGCGCTCAATGCGGCGCGGGAGAAAGCCAAAGTCACCAAGTGCCGGGCAAATTTGCGCGAGATCGGGACCATAGCCACCATGTATGCAGGCGATAACGGCGGCCGCATGGTTCCGGCCACAAATCCCGGCTGGAGCGGAGCGGCGGGGTATTGGTATGCCACGTTGAACCGCTATATGCGGGGGCAGGAGTTTGAAAACGTCTCCTATCCGAACGGTATTTACAACTGTCCGGCCATGGCGGACATCAGTTCGAACCGTTACTACGGGCTCAATGCTTATTTTTATGCCAAATATTATAACAGTCGCGCGGAGGCGGCTGCAAGCGGTACTTACAATCCGAATTGGATGCCATTTCCGGAAGCGGAGGCGAAATACGGATGGATCTGGCTATATGAATCCAAGCGGAACGACCAGGTTTGGGGGGCAACAGCGGACGACAGTTTTGTCCGCCACGGCGGCGGCCGCCACCTCATGCGGATTGACGGGGTAGTTGTGTTCAACAAAGATATCGGAAATTTCAATAACACGCTTAAAAATTACAGGATTTTATAATGATGAAAGCAGGATTCAAGATTGTAATCGGATTATTATTTTTGACAACGGTATTTTCGACGCGGGCGGAATTTCATTATGGCTCTTATCGTCTGCCCACGGACGATTTTATGGATATGGCGGAACTTGAGGAAAGCAATTTCACTCTGATCCACGCTTATCATTTCGAGCATAAAGATTTTGATGAAGCATGGATGAGCGATGCGAAGAGATACTTGAAAGCGGCGGCGGAACGTGGTGTCAAGGTATTTCTCGGGCTGCCGCGCTCTTTGGTCAATGAGGTAAAAAAGGGCACGGGAGACGCCCTTGGAACGGTCAAAAACATCGTCGGAGAGCTGAAAGGCGAAGATGGGCTTTTCGGCTGGTATTTGTATGATGAGCCGGATGTTGGGAAAGACTCCACGCTGAAAAAGATTTACCGCACGATCAAAGATGCGGACTCCATTCATCCGGTGATTGTCGTTCACTTCACGCCCGCCCGTTTTGACGAAATCGGGAAATTCTGCGATCTGCCGTGGGTTGACACTTACCCGGTGCCGTGGTCGATTTCCCGAGTTTACGAGGCGGCGGTAGCGGCGAAAAAACTTGCCGGTAAACCGGTATGGTCGGTGATTCAAGCCCACGGCCTGGAGTGGAAAAATGCCAGAAAAAAAGGGCAGGCCGTAATCCAGGATAAGCAACACCGCCCCGGCCCAAAGGAATATCGTGCGATGATTCATGCGGCTCTGGCGGCGGATGTACCGGGAATTATGGTCTATTTTCTGCCGCAGTACATGCACGATATGAAGAAGCACACGCCGCTGTTCTGGAAGGCGATTAGTGAAGTGGGTGCCGAGTTGAAAATGCTGGCCGCCCCGCTGGAGTACGGCGCTAAAGGTCAATCCTGCGCAATTGAAGTTATTGAGTTTACTTCCCGGCAAAGGCGGCTGGACAAGGTATATAACGGCGGTGAGAAAGGCGAGCCGGGATCATATTATCACGAGAAAAAGGAAATCCTCAGCTGGCAGCGGCTTCACGATGGCAAATTCTATTGCGGAATTGTCAATGCCGGCTATACGCCGCAGGTGAAAGTCCGGGTGAGCTTTGAGCGCGGCGTACGGAGAATCCTGCAATTGCCGGAGCGGCGGCCGGTATTCGAACAAGGCGTGGTGAAGCAGGAAAATTCCGATGTCACCGTCTGGAAGGTTTCACCGGACGGCAGGGAATTTGAATTATATTTCAATGAGGTCGATACGGTTGTGTGGGAGGTTGAATTCTTATGATGAGAAAAAAAGTATTTATTTGCATGGCGTTTTTGTGTACAATTGCGCTCTGGGGCAAGGTTCATGATGTGACGGCTTTCGGGGCGGCACCGGATGATGATAAAGACGATGCGGAAAGTATCCAGGCCGCAATTAACGAAGCGGAAACGAAAGGCGGCGCGGTCTATATTCCCAGCGGGCGCTATCTCATCGGAAAATCTCTGAAGATCAATAGAAGCGGGTTGAAGATCTATGGCGACGGCATGTCTTCCGTATTGACCGCGGACGGCTGCGAAACCGCAATTATCGCCTCTTATACTTGCGACAGGAAGCCGGCGCAGTCTCTGGACAACGTCATGCTTTCTGATCTCATGCTTGATGGCAAAGACGGAAAAGTAGACGGCGTCGCCTTTGTGGGAGTTACGCGGGGCAGCAAAATCTCCAATTTGTTTATCCGGAATTGCCGCAATGGAATCATGCTTCTCTCTTGCTGGTCGCTGACGGTGGAAAACAACAATATAAATAATTGCACGGACGCCGGGTTGAGTTTCGGGCTCAAGCTGGAGGAATATACCGTCTATACCGGCACCGTGGTAAATGCCTTGTTATTAAATGGCAATACCGTGCGCGGATGCGGCACCGGGTTGCTCTGGGCAAGCGGCAATGGCTGGAGCATGAACGCAAACACCCTGGAGTTGAACCGGCTCAATGCCAGGTTTGTCAATGTCGAGTGCGGCAGCATAACGGGCAATTATTTTGAAGCTTCCAAGGAAGATCCGGCACAAATAATTCTCGGCGACAAATCAAAAGGAATTGCCAAGAATCTGTTTATCGCCGGCAATATGTTTTACCAGAATGCGGCAAATTCGGAAAAATATAAAGCAGGAAAGGATTACGCCATGGAGTTACGCGGGGCCATCGGTTGCGAAGTAGGCGCGAACCGCTATGCGACAAGCAGCCGCCCGATCGTGATAACAGGGCATCGCAGCAGGGTATTCAATAACCGGATTTTGCATGCCGCCAAACCCGAACAGGATTATGGAGTCGAAGGAATGTATCATCAGGGAACAACGGGATTCTGGTTATTTCAGAATGGGACTTGGACAAATTTGAAGACTGAAGCGTCCCAATAATTAGAAATTACTGCGTTAGGTTTTTCTGGCGGTAGATGCGGGGGGAGAGGCCGAGCTGTTTGCTGAAAATGCGGCTGAAATAGTTGCTGTCGTCAAACCCCGAGGCTTCGGCGATTTCGCTGATGCTCATGTCGGTGGTGCGCAGGAGTTCGGCGGCGCGGCGCAGGCGCAGGCGGTTGCAGTAATCCAGCGGCGTCGTCCCCACCGCCTGTTTGAAGGCGCGGCTCAGCGTGCTCTCCGACATCCCGGTGGAGGCGCTGAGCTGTTCGATGCTGACCCGGCTGCGGTAATTGCTGTGCAAATACACCATGACTTCGCTCATTTTCAACATCTTCGGCGGTATGGCCCGGTCGGGCTCCTCGTAATAACGGATCAACAGCGCCGCCAGCTGCATGAAGCAGCCGCAGACCAGCATCCGGTAGCCTTTGCGGCGCTGCTGGAGTTCGCTTTCCATGACATCCACCAGCGCCATGACGGCGGCGAGCTGCTCCTTCGTCAGGTGCAAGTAACCCGCGGCCTCGTACTGCGCGCGAAACTCCGGTTCCAGCGTAAAGAGCAGGTGAAACGCCGACGACATCGGCAGGTCCAGCAACGACAAATTCATATTGTCCGGCAGGAACAGGATATTGACCAGGCAGAGTTTGCTGGTGTCGCGGTAGCCGTGTTCCACCGAGCCGTTGATGACAAACACGTCACCGGCCTTGATCCGGTGCTCGGTCTGCCCGGAGAAATGAATCCCCTCCCCGCCGTAGACGATCACCAGTTCCGAAAAATCGTGATCGTGCAGCGGAAACGGAAACTGCGGCGAACGGCGCAGCACGTTCAGCGGTTCGGCTTCGGGTATGAAATTGTCTTTGCTTAATTTGGTCATATCCATATTATGATTCCGGAAAGTCTGTTTTTCAAGTGAAATTTGCCGAATTCGATTTGATATTATGCGGATTGCAGCGCAAATTATATAAAAGGATTCATATGCTCAATTGGCTTAAAATAAAAAATCTGGCATTAATCGCCGCCGCCGACGTCGAGTTTGGCGAAGGATTGAACGTCATCACCGGCGAGACCGGGGCGGGGAAATCCGTATTGCTCGGCGTGATCACGCTGCTGCTCGGGGCCCGCGCCGACAAGGGAAGCATCCGTTCCGGCGAGGACCGTTGCGAAATATCGGCTGGAATTTCACTGAACCCGGTGATCGCCGGTTTGCTGGCGCCCGAACTTAGTGCCGCCGGAATCGCGTTCGACGCCGCCGCGCCGGAAATCCAGCTGCGCCGTGTCATCACCCGCACCCAGAACCGCAATTTCATCAACGACACTCCGGTCACGCTGGAAACGCTCCAGAAGATCGGTTCATACCTCGTGGACGTCCACGCCGCCAACGAACATCATTCGCTCTTCAGCCGCTCGTACCAGCTGCAGTTGCTCGACCGTTACGGCAAGCTGGAAAAGGAACGCGGGGCCTGCGCCGAAATCTGCGTCAAGCTGAAAGAACTGCGTGAGCGCCGCGAGAAACTTTTTGCCGACATGCCCTCCACCGTGGAGGCGGAGCACCTGCGGCTGATGGCCGAGGAAATCAACCGCGTGAGCCCGCAACCGGGCGAGGACGAACAGCTTTCGGCGCGTCACAACCTGGCGGCCGATTCGCGCAAAATCATGGAACTGTCGTCCGCCTCGGTGCGGATGCTCAATGAATCGGAAAACTCCATCGCCGACCAGCTCGGCACCGTTTACCGTCACTTGCAGGATATGCTGCGCAATACGCCGGAACACGGACAGGAAATGCTGCAGCTGTGCGACCAGATCAACGACCTGCTGCGTGAGTTGGCGATCAATATCGAGGATTTCAGCAGCAACGTCGAGATGAACGAAGAAGAATTTGCCGAGCTGGAATCGCGCCTGGCGGCGTTGCAGACGCTGAAACGACGTTACGGCCCTACCCTCGAACAGGTTTTCAACACGCTGCAGCAGGCCGATGAGCGGCTGCATGCGTATCAGAATTCGGAGAAGATGCGGCACGAGCTCGACGCCGAGGAAGCAGAGCTGAAAGCCGAGCTCCTGAAACGCGCCGAAATCGTATCCGCCAAGCGGAAAAAAGTCGCCGCCGAACTGACGAAACAGGTCATCGAAAAGCTGAAAAAGCTCGGTTTCCTGCACAGCGGTTTGAAGATCGATTTCAGCAAACTTGAGCCCGGCGAAAGCGGTTTTGACCGGATCGACATGCTGTTTTCGGCAAACCCCGGCGAAGAATTACAGCCCTTGCGGAGCATCGCCAGCAGCGGCGAACTGTCACGCGTGATGCTGGCCCTGAAAACTGTGCTGGCGGATGCCGACGCGGTGCCGGTGCTGCTGTTCGACGAAATCGACGTGAACATCGGCGGCGAAACCGCCAATCAGGTCGGGCGCGAATTGAAAGCGCTGGCGGCCACGCGTCAGGTATTGTGTATTTCGCACCTCGCCCAGGTGGCGGCCTGTGCGCACCGCCACTACGCGGTGGAAAAAGAGGTGATCGAGGAACGGACCTTCTCGAAGATCATCCTCCTGAACGCCAAGGCACGGCTGAATGAGCTCGCCCGCATGCTGGGCGGCGGCAAGGCCGCGCTGGCCCACGCCAAAGACCTGACCGCCCAGGCCAAATAACCTCTTTTTTTTAACCACGAATAGCCCGAATATTCACGAAAAAATACAATACTTCTTGGCCGCCGGGCCGGCGGCCAAGAACTTTCGTGTTTATTTGTATATTTCGTGGTTAAAAATTTTCCCTAATTTCTGCTTACTACTGCTTGAAAATCTGCGGTTATATAATATATTAATAGTTCATTCAGGGCCGGAATATCCTTAGCCAGGGTAAACCGGGAAAAACAAACCCGAAGAAATCTTTCGAAAAAAGGAAAAGATTTCGTAACCGACAAAGGAGATTGTCATGGCTAAAATCACGATTCAGGACTTGCTGGAAGCCGGATGTCATTTCGGACATCAGACCAAACGCTGGAACCCCAAGATGAAGCATTTCGTCTATGGCGCCAAAAACGGTATTTCGATCATCGACCTTACCAAAACCATGTACCAGATTAACGATGCTTGCAATTTCCTGCAGAAAGTTGTCGCCAAGGGCGGCGATATCCTGTTCGTCGGTACCAAGCGTCAGGCCCAGGAAGTCATCCGCGAAGCTGCGGAAGCCACCGGCATGTATTACGTGTCCGAACGCTGGCTCGGCGGCACGCTGACCAACAACATCACCATCCGCAAAAGCATCTCCCGCATGGCTGAAATCGACAAGATCGTCAGCGGCGAAGACAGCAGCGGCCTGAAGAAGAAAGAGCTTTCTCAGCTCCAGCGCAAAAATGAAAAACTGCACCGCGATCTCGACGGTATCGTCGAAATGAAGAAGCTCCCCGCGGCCATGGTCGTGATCGACGTCTGCAATGACGACATCGCCGTCCGTGAAGCCCGCAAGCTCCACATTCCGATCGTGGCCGTGGTCGATACCAACGGCGATCCCGATCTGATCGACTACCCGGTGGCCGCCAATGACGACGCCGTCAAGTCCATCAAACTGATCATGGACCTTTTCGTCGACGCCATCAAGATCGCTGCCGAAATCAACAAGAAACGCGTTGAAGAAGAGCGCATCGCCAAAGAAGCCGAACGTCAGGCCCGCAAGGAAACTGAAGCCGCCGCCGGCGAAGGCGAAGGCGACGACAAGAAGCAGCAGCAGCGCCGCGCCCCCCGCAGAGACGGCGGTGCCCCGCGTACCGGCGCCCGTCGCGCTGTGAAGAGAGAAGACGCCCCGAAGGCTGAAGCGGCCCCCAAGGCCGAAGCCGCCCCGAAAGCGGAAGAAGCCCCCAAGGCCGAAGCCGAAACCAAAGCTGAATAATTAACCACACGGAGACTATAATGAACATCACTGCTGAATTAGTCAAAAGCCTGCGCGACAAAACCGGCGCCGGCATGATGGAATGCAAGCGCGCACTCGAAGCCGCCCTCGGCGATATCGAAAGCGCCGTCGACCATCTCCGCAAATCCGGTATCCTGAAAGCCGAAAAGAAAGCCGCCCGCGCCACCAAAGAAGGCAAGTGCGCCGCTTCCATCAAAGACGGCAAGGCCTCCATGGTTGAAATCCTCTGCGAAACCGACTTCGTCTCCAAGACCGACAAGTTCCAGGATTTCGTCAAGGACATTTCCGCCAAGGCCCTGACCATTGAAGCCGACGGCTGCGTCAGCGAAAAGCTCAATGAGATCGAAAAGGAAAACCTGGTCGGCATGATCGCCATCATCGGCGAAAACATGCAGATCCGCCGCGCCGCGCGCTGGATCGTGACCGGCAAAGCCGCTTCCTATATGCACGGCTCCGGCCGTATCGGCGTCATGGTTGAAGTCGACGGCATCACCGACGACGGCGTCTTGAGCGACCTCTGCATGCACATTGCCGCCTTCAATCCGGCCTTCATCTGCCCGGACTGCATCCCGGCCGACAAAGTCCAGCATGAGCGCGATATTGCCGCGGCCCAGCTCGCCGGCAAGCCCGCCAACATGATCGACAAGATCGTCGAAGGCAAAGTCAACAAATGGTACAGCGAAGTCTGCCTGGTCAACCAGCCGTGGATTCGCGACGACAAGACCTCTTTCGCCAAACTGCATCCCAAAGCCAAGGTAAAACGTTTCCTGCGCTGGGAAGTAGGCGAAGAAATCTAAGTCTGAGCCATCTCAAATTCAAGCCTGACCACTCTCCCGGTCAGGCTTTTTTTATGCTTGCATTATGAATGCGAGGGCGGCTGCGCATCCTGATTGCATTATGGGGGGATATGCGCATTCGCACTCAGGGTTGCCACCCTGAGAACCCGCCAGAACCCCTTACCATGCGAAACATTTCCGGCAGGGTTCAGGGGCGGCAGCCGCCTGACGCGAGTCGGAAACTCGCGGATCTCCTTTTCGGAAGTCCAAAGGTGCAGGCCAATGCGGCCTGCCGCAGGGAGCGCGAGGGGGCGCGGAGCCGCCCTCGCATTCTCTCCTCAATTGCTTTTTACAATCGTTTGACAATTGTTTTTCATTGTTTTGACAACTTTTGCCGCGGACGGGTTATAGTTACTGATGAAAGGAGGATTCTCACTAATCAAGTATTGAAAAAATCCGTCGGAAAGCTAAAGTAACAATTGTATGAGGTTTGAAATGAAAAATTTATTGCTGGTCCTGATCTGCATTTTCGGCGGCGGCGCCAACGCGGCGGTCACGCTGAAAGTCGAAGCGGAAAAATCGGTACTTCCCGCAGGAAGCATGCAGGAAGCCATGGTGCGCATCGCCGTCTCGGCCGCCCCCGTCGAAAAAACATCGAATACCCCGAAAGTGAACCTCTCCATCGCTTTCGACAACTCCGGTTCCATGCACGGGCAAAACAAAATCCAGAACGCCCGCCTCGCCGCCCGCAATGCCGTGGACCTGCTGGCGGATGGCGATTTGTTTTCGCTGGTTCTCTACAACAGTTCCGCCAAGGTGCTGATCCCCGCGACCTCGATCAATGCTTCCTCCCGCGCTGAAATCAAGCGGACCATCGACCAGATCGCCACCATGGGGAACACCGCGCTTTTCGCCGGGGTTTCGCTCTCCGCCGATGAACTGCGCCGGAACATCGACAAGCCGGGCTGGGTCAACCGCCTGATCCTGCTTTCGGACGGTCAGGCCAATGTCGGCCCCTCCTCCGCCTCCGAGCTCGGCCGCCTCGGCGCCGCGCTGGTCAAGGAAGGGATCTCCGTGAGCACGGTCGGCGTCGGCACGGATTACAACGAAGACCTGATGACCTCCCTCGCCCAGAATTCCGACGGCAATTTTTATTTTGTGGAAAACAGCTCGCAGCTCTCGCTGATTCTGGAGAAGGAACTCGGCAGCGCGCTCTCCGTGGCCGCCCAGGGAATCAAGATCAAGATCACCTGCCCGCCCGGGATCAAGCCGCGCGGCATCGTCGGGCATCAGTGCAAAATCGAAAACCAGACCATCGAAATGAAGTTCAACCAGCTTTATTCGGGGCATGACAAAGTCCTGATCCTGCAGCTCGAAGTACCGGCCCAGCCCGCCGGCAACTCCACACCACTGGCCAACGTCAAGCTGGAGTACGAGCTGACTGACAGTCAGAAGATCACCGCCGTCGACCGTAGCGTGACCGTAGCTTTCACCACCGATCAGGCCGTGGCCGCCGCCAGCTTGAACAAAGCCGTCAGCGCCGACGTGGCCATTCAACAAAGCAATGTCCTGCGCGAAGAGGCCATCAAGGAAGCCGACGCCGGCAATTACAAAGGCGGAGTCCAGAAACTGGAAAGAGCCCAATCGATCCTGGCCTCCAATGCCGAAATCACCGACAGTCCCGCAGTACGGCAAAATGCGGATGATATGCTGCAGGAACAGCAGAAACTTGAAAAAGCCGAAGAAAAACCATCGCTGTACAACGCTGCCCGCAAGGTAATCATGGGCCGCAGTTACCAGTCCAAAAACAGCCAGAACTACCGGCAATAAGCGAGGTTGAATGAAGTTAAGCTCCGGGAAAATCATTATCACAGCCATGGCCGCCACTTTGCTGGCGGCTTTGGCTCTTGGAGCCATCGCCTTGCGCCATACCCGTCACGAGGACGAATTCCGCGATCAGGAGCTGCGCTCACTGCTGCAGAGCGAGTGCCGCCTGCTGGCGGAGCGCTGCCGCCGCGAACTGGAAGGCATCCGCACCAATCTGGAAGCCAAAGCCGCCCGGGTCAAGCCGCATCCGAACAGCCTCCGGGAAGTCATTGACCGCGAACCGTTTTTCGTGGAGGGGTTTATCGCCAACCGTTCCGGGACGCTGTTCTATCCGGTCAATGAAAACACCTGGGTTTACCGTTACCACGAGCTTTTCTCCGGTCTGGTCAGCGCACAATTTCCCGAATCGAATATTTATTCCTACCAGAATCAGGGCAACTATGGCAATATTTTGTTCCACGATGGAAATGTGCAGGGCCCCGATGATTCATCCTGGTATACCCCAAAAGCGAAAGGCAGCAGTGTTAAGGATGAAGCCCCGGAAAAGCCGAAATCCATCTATCCTCTTTCCAGACGCAGCAAATCCGACACCTCAATTATGACCGCCCGAAAGGCTGTCGCGGCAGCAAAAGAGGAAAAAAACAACCGCGCCGTCGCGGCCGAAACGGCCGCCGCACCTGCTGCTCCACCTCCCGTTCAAGCAGTAGTTTCCCCGCATAAAGAAGAACTCCGCCTCAATGCTGATGCTGACAATAAGCCGGACAAGCGGATGATCTCAAGGTTCGAGGCCCTGACCCGCGACCGCAAACAGGGCTTCATCCCCTGGCTTTCGGACAACCGCCACACGCCGCTGGTCTGGGCCGAAAGCGCCGAATCCGCCGACACCATTATCGGCTTCGAAGTGGAAAGCATCGTCATCTGGTCGCGCCTGCTGCCGCTTTTTCCGGATAGCCTGCCGCCCTATTTCCGGATTGAACTGGTCAATGCCGCCAACCGGGTGGTTTACGCCGCCGGAGGCGATGTCCCGGAAGGCACCGAGCTCGATCCGGTACTGCTGATTCCGGTCTCCGACGAACTGCTGCCAAATGCGCAGCTGCGCGCCTCGTTGATCCCGGCCTACATGCCCGCCCGCGGCACCCGCCTCGGCATCTGGATGGCGATCTCGGCGCTGGTGCTGATTACCGTCACCGCCGGCATGGCCGCGCTGTGGTTGCTGCGCCGCGAACTTCAACTGGCCGGACAGAAAAGCAATTTCGTCTCGCAAGTTTCACACGAGCTGAAAACGCCGTTGACCAGCATCCGCATGTATTCCGAGCTGCTGCACGAGCACGGCCCGAAACTGCCCGAGGACCGCCAGGCCCGTTATCTGCAGGTGCTGGTGGACGAAACCGAGCGGCTCACGCGGCTGGTCAACAACGTCCTCGACTTCAGCCGCCTGGACAATGGCCGCAGGCGTTACAACCTCGCCCGGACGGACTTGCGCGAACTGCTCGAGTCGCTCGTGCCGCTTTGCGGCGAATCGCTCGCTGCCGCCGGATTGAAGTTGAATTTGATATTGCCGGAGGGCCCGGCATGCTGCGTCATCGACCGCGATTCGCTGCTGCAGGTAATTTTCAACCTGATCGACAACGCCGCCAAATACGCTCCCGAGTCCGGCAAGCTCGACATCGAGCTCACCCGAAACGATAAGCATTGGGAAATCCACATCCGCGATTACGGCCCGGGTATCACCCGCGGCTCCGCCGAAAAACTCTTCCAGAAATTTTACCGCGTCAACACCGAGCTGAACAGCAAAACCAGCGGTTTCGGGTTGGGCTTGTCCATCTCGCGCGGCCTGTTGCGGGACCAGGGCGGCGACCTGAAATTCGTTCACGCCAGCCCCGGCGCCGGATTCATCATCATTTTACCCGAGGAACACGCATGAAATCTTATAAAATACTGATTGCCGAAGACGACCACAATATCCGCGCCGGCCTCGTCGACGCCCTTGAACTCGAAGGCTACACCGTGGCCGAGGCCCCGGACGGCAGCGCCGCGCTCAAGGAGTTCAACGCATTCCATCCCGACCTGATCCTGCTCGATATCATGATGCCGAACCTGAACGGTTACGACGTCTGCCGCCAGATTCGCCGCAATGACCCGCGAGTGCCGATCCTGATGCTTACCGCCAAGGGCGAGGAAATCGACAAGGTGCTCGGGCTGGAACTCGGCGCCGATGATTATATTACCAAACCATTCGGCCTGCGCGAGCTTTCCGCCCGCATCGCCGCCCAGTTGCGCCGCCGGAACCTCAGCGACAATGCCGCGTCAGCGGAGAGCGACAAGTTCACATTCGCTCAGTGGAAAGTAGATGCGCTGCAGCTGCGCGCCTTCGCTGACGGTCAAACCGTGGAGCTGACCCAGCGCGAAATCAAACTGCTGCTGCTTTTCGCCGCCAATCCGGGAATTGCGCTTGACCGCAACAAAATTCTGAATGCCGTATGGGGCTCGACTTTTCACTCATCGCGGACGCTGGACCAACATCTGGTGGCGCTGCGCCGTAAGATCGAACCGCCGGGCTCGCCCAAGCTCATCGAAACCGTCTACGGCATCGGCTACCGTTACACGCCGCCCCAATAGCACCGCGTGGCGTTGCCCCAGATGATCCGGCCATTCTCCGCGTAGCGCTCGAAAATTTCCTCGAAGCCCTTGATGAACGGTTCGTAATTGGCGTCCCCTGCCCTCGGCGCGTAGGAGCTCGAGAGGTTGCGGCCGATGAATTCGTCGCAGCTCAACGATACCGGGTTGGCGAATTCGCGGAACTGATATTTACCCGCGAAAAACGCCTCGATCGCCTCCGGGCCCGATGCCGCGGAGTGCCCGCTGAATCCTTTGAAATTCGCACAGTAACGCTTGCACACCTCATGACACGCCAGCATCACCGGACTCTCGGTCCGGGTATTCCAGATAATCAACACGTTACCATTCGTTCTCAAGATGCGGCGGCACTCAGCGCGAAACGCCGCCTGATCGAACCAGTGAAACGCCTGTACCGCAAAAATAAAATCAAACGCATCGGCTTCCAGCCCGGTCGCCTCGGCTGTGCCGGCCACAGAAACAAATCCCGGAAACGCCCCGAGCAAAGTTTCGGCCTCACGGCGCATGTCACTGTTCGGCTCAACGGCGTAGACTTTTTCAAGCCCGTGTTCCAGCAGCAGTTTCGTAAAAATGCCGGTGCCGGAACCGATCTCGGCCACCGTTTTTCCGGGAACCAATCCAAGTTCATCTCTCAGAAATGTGAACAATTCTTCCGGATATCCGGGGCGAAACTTCTGATAAATCCCGGCCAGGCCGGTAAAACGCTCGATATTGGCTGACATAATTTGCTCCTGTTTTCGAAGAGCAATATATCACCTCACCGCCATTTTAGCAAATGCTTGCCCGCACCGAGCTCCTGCGAACCGTATACCGCGGTCAGGCCCTTCGGAATTTCGAGTGTGATTTCCGCCTTCCGGCACGAAACTGCGATTTCGCCGGCGGGGGTTGGAATTCGCCCCGAAGCAAATTCCAGGTCGAACAACTCCGGTTTGAATTCGAACCGCGCGTAGCCCGGTTCCAGCGGCGTCACGCCAAGGATATTCCGGTGGAAAAATTCGATCGGGGCCGTGCCGAAGCCGTGGCACAGGCTGCCGGTTTCACAAAAAGCCTCACGCCCGAGTTTGTGAATCCCGGCTTCATACAAAGTCGGATATCCGGTATCAACGCTCCGGCCCCAATATTTGCGAATGCGCGCCAAACCGTCCGCCAGCGCCTCCTTGCCGATCCGCTGCATGGCGCGGAAAACGAAGAAATGCAGATAGTATTCCGGGCAGATCAAATTGTGGTCAGTGACTGCCTTTTTGAACGACTCGCCAACCTCGCCGGAGAGCACCGCGAAGGCGTGGGAGAGCTGGCTCGAAATCATCTCCGGTTTCTCGTGATGCATGACCTGATCAGACAAATACCCGGTGGCCGGTTCAATGAATTCTTTGCCGATGGCGGCTGCGGTCCGGGCAATGCGTTTCCGGTAGAGCTCGCGGTCGCATTCGCTGCCGCAGTAGTCGCACAGTGCGCAATAGTTTTTCATCGCGGTCACGTACAGATGATTAAGCATGGATTCCCGGCAGTTGCGGAAATTATAACCGTTCAACTCAAAGCCCCAATCATAGAAATTCCAGTGGTCCGTTGCGACCCCGTAACAATGCGGAGCGGTCACGATTCCCTTCTCATCGGCCAGCGACTCAAAAAGTTCCAGTATGCGCTGAACGTTCGGCAGGTATGTTTTCACCGTGGCGGAATCGCCCGACATCATCAAATAATCATAGAGCATGGTCACCAGAAAAAGATTGGTCGGCACCAACACATTGCCCTGCTTAGGCGCCGGGCATACACCGGACACAAACCCATCGTCGCGCTGCTGCGAAAAAGCCAGTTCGAAAGCGCGCTTATGCACCGCGGAGGCCCCGAACGCTGCCAGCGTCGTCGCATTTTCCACCACCAGGTCGTTCACCCAGAACGCCCGTTCGCGCCATGGGCAATCCATAAATACGTCAGTCGTGCAGACTTCCAGCGTCCTCGCGCAAACCTCCCAAATCCGGTTCAGCAATTCATCGCTGCACTCAAAACTGCCGCGTTTATCGTACGGATACTCCCCGCCGGTGGCCTTGATCTCCTGAATCCGTACCGGAATCTGGAAATCACGCACCGTCAGCTGCACCATGCGAAATCCACGCTCGGAGAGCTGCGTACCGATGATATTCTCACCCTCTTTCAGCAAATAGCGGTCTGTTACATGGTAAGCGTTGTTGTAATGACCACGCAACCGGTCGCCTTTTTCCTGCCAGATTTCCTCGCTGTAAGTCACGTCCACAATCGTGCCCGCCGGCGCCACGATCTTCACCTCGAGATTACCGATCAGGTCACACCCGAAATCGGCGATCAGGCTGATGCCGCGCCCAGCCATGTCGGGATTCAGAATATATTCACCGGGGGCGGCTTCCTGCAGCCGTTGCGCGTTCATCGGCAACAAAACGTCGTTATTGATCTGCATAGCGATTTCGGTGTCTCCCTCCAGGACCGGCTCAACCTCGTGCCACTGCAGGATATCGACCGGACGGTAAATCCACTCGCTCATGGCGGGTACGTTGCGCGCGGTCAGTTTCCGCTGCAATAATTTGCTCGATCTCCCGACCGGTTTCGCGCGATTCCAGGCCCCGTCCAGCTCACCGTTCAGCCATCCGACTGGCTCCAGGCGAAAATCCCGGTACTCGATGTAATCCGTCTGGATCGTGTAAATCTCAACTTCGCGCTTCCAGTCTCCGGCCAATTGCACCATCCAGGTAGCATCGCTGGCCACCACGCCGGGAAGCTCCAGGATGAACGCCGGCTCGGCCGGGGCCGCGATAAAGGTCTCCGTCACCGGCGAATGAACGATCACCCCGATTTTGTTCTCGCCCTGCTGCAGAAATTGCGTCACATCCAGCGTGTCGAAATAGTTCACGGCGCAGGTGCCGCGCACCGGCCCGAATTGCACTTTCCGGCCGTTGATGAAGAGCAGGTAATAGCTGTCGGCACAGATCCGCAGCAGCGCCTTTTTCGGCACTTTCTCGAGTTCAAATGATTTATAAGCACGGAAGTAAATATTGGGCTTGCCGTCGTTTTCGGGTAGTGTGATCCATTGCGCGGTAAACTTGAATTTGGCGTCGGGGGTGATGAGAATATCGTTGTGTTTTTCGATCCGGTTCATATTTTTAATCCTTTTCGGTTACTTTTGCTTAAAAGATACTTGCAATTTCATGAAAATAAATGGATATTAATAAAAATATTGTATCTGTTTGTCACATAGGAAAAACGCCATGATATCGGAACTCATTGATTCCGTGCTGAAAATACACTTTATGAATTACGAGAAAAATATCTACCCGTGGATACAGAACGATCTGTATACACCGTATTGGCGCTTTTACTGGAACCCGGTGTGCGGCGGCTGCCTCCGGCTCCGGGGCGAGGTCATCCGGATGACCCCCGAGCACGTATACGTCATCCCCGGCTACCTGATCTTCGACACCTTCGCCGAGGAGCCCTTCACGCAATTCTACATCCACTTCAACCCCAGCGAGCGAACCCGTCCCCAGAATCAGATCTTCGAACTGCCGGCGGAGGGCATTCTGAACGACTCCATCCGCAGCTGCATCACGCTGGAAAATACCGACGAAAACAAGCAGCTGAAAATGCTCGCCGCGCTTTCATTTCTGAGCTCGGCGCTGATCCGCCTCCCCGCCGATCTCTTTCTGCGGCCCCGGCAAATCGACCCCCGTATCGAAAAACTCTGCAATTACCTGCAGGCCAACCGGAACCGCCCTATCAGCAACACCGAAATGGCCGATCAAATCAAGCTGGAACGCAACAGTTTCATTCGGCTTTTCACCGCCGAGATGCACGAGTCGCCGCAGGTTTATTTCCGCAAAAAGCGCATCGAACTCGCCTGCGAGCTGCTGCATTTCAGCAAGCTGAGCATCGAAGAAATCGCCGCCGCCACCGGCTTCGCGGACCGCTACCACTTCACGCGGCTATTCACGCAAGTACTCCGAATCACCCCCGCCGCCTTCCGCCGCAAATCCGGGTAAATAATTAAACACGGAAACCACGGAAATCACGGAAGGGAAATTTTTTATTGTTGTGTATTTTTGCGAATTTTGTGGTACAAAAAAAGAAAATATTTTTCCGCGTTTTCCGTGATTTCCGTGTTTAA
The DNA here is from genome assembly GCA_040391785.1 of Victivallis vadensis. Taxonomy (GTDB): domain Bacteria; phylum Verrucomicrobiota; class Lentisphaeria; order Victivallales; family Victivallaceae; genus UBA5239. Next base: position 19,825 of record JBEBXH010000016.1, on the reverse strand, counting down.
ATTTCCCCCAGGACCTCGCGCCACTTTTCGAGCTTCCGGTGGTAGCTCAGTGAGGCATGGGCGGGACTGGTCGAGGGCAGGACTTGAATTTCTAGCGCAGGTAATTCGTGGGTGCGTTGGTAGCTGCGGAAGAATTTTTCCGCGCCTTTGCCGTTCAGGCAGATTTTCCGGATATTCGGGTATTCGGTGAGCAGCCCGGCGAAGTCGTTGAATTCGGGGCTCTTGATGTCGGAGTCGAGGCTGCCCTCGCGTTCGCAGTATTTGACGGTGTCCCAGAGCGCCACGCCGTGGCCGTTCAGCGCCTTGATGCGTTCGCGGTAGGGCATAGCCGGGTCAAAGCCGAAAATCGCGCCCATGACCGGCCAGAAAGCATTGCGCGGATGCGCGTAGTATTGCTGCTGACGCAGCGACTCCACGCCGGGCATGGTGCCAAGCACCAGCACCCGGCAGGACTTCGCGACCGCGGGCGGAAACGACGCAATCATGCGCTAGCTTCCGCCGGGGCAGGTTTGGGCGTGTACTGTTTGCGCGGTTCCGGGAGACGGTTATTCGGGATCACCACGTAGGATTTATCGCCCAGGCATTCCTTGAAATCCTTGAGCAATTGCGGCGACATCCGGATACGGCAATGCGTCTCGATAAACACCGATTCGCCGCTCTTGCAATGCACGCCGATGGCGATGCGGGCGGCGCCCGGCGAATTCGCGCAAGCATCATAAATGCGCTTCAAATGCGCCGTGGCCTTTTCGTCCTCCTCGCGGATGTGCAGCAGCAGTTCGTGGGTGTATTCGCCGTAAACCTGGTCGATCGGGATAACTTTCTCCGCCACCAGCTTGACCCGTTCTTCCTCGGAACGCTTGCTGGTCAGGGCTTCGATGAAAACCGGCATTTCGCTCTGCAAATTGATGCCGGCGACCTTGAGTTCGTCCAGGCAGCGTTCGTAAACCATGCATTCGACACCGTTCCCGGCCACGTCTTCGAGCTCGAGAATCAGGTATGGTTTCCCGCTCTTCTTGCTGATTTTGTTCTGGCAGATCTTGATGAACGCCGCCAGGCGGACGCCGCAGTTGTCGCCCATTTCCTCGAGCTGGCCGATCTTCACGCTGGAGAAGGTCTTGGAGAGCTCGTTGTAATCGGTCATCGGATGGCCGCTGACGTAGAAACCGAGGAGTTCTTTTTCGCTGCGGAGCATTTCGTCGCGCGAGAATTCCGGGATATCCGGGAGCGCCACCGAGAGCATTTCCTCCTGCTCGGAGTCGTCGAGCATATCGAAAAGAGACCCCTGCCCGCTCATGCGGTCCTTGGCCTTGGCCTGGGCAAACTTCATGGTTTCCTCGGCGGTAGCCAGCAGCTGGGAACGGCGCACCTTGAATTCGTCAAAGGCTCCGGCCCGGATCAGATGCTCGAGCATGCGCGAGTTGACCGCGCTGCCGCAGCGTTCGCAGAAGTCCGTGAAATTCTTGTACGGCCCTTCCTCGCGGCATTCGATGATCTTGCCGGCCGCCGCGCCCCCCACACCCTTGATCGCACCGAGCCCGAAACGGATCGCGCCCTTGTCGACCGAAAAGTCGATGTCGCTACTGTTGACGTCCGGCGGCATGATCGGAATGCCCATGTCGCGGCATTCGGTGATGATGAAAGCGATTTTTTCAGCGTTGGAGAGTTCGCTGGTGAGTACAGCGGCCATGAATTCGACCGGGTAATTGGCCTTCAGCCAGGCGGTTTGATAAGCGACGAACGCGTAGGCCGCGCTGTGCGATTTATTGAAGCCGTAACCGGCGAATTTGCCGATCTTCTGCCAGATGGCATCGGCCTTGTCGCCCGGGATATTGTTGTGCTTGGCGCAGCCTTCGATGAACTTGACGCGTTCGCCTTCGAGCACGTCGACCTTCTTTTTACCGATGGCGCGGCGCAGGATGTCGGCGCCGCCCAGCGAGAACCCGGCGATCTCCTGCACCACCTGCATGATCTGCTCCTGATAGAGCATGATGCCGTACGTTTCCTTGAGGATTTTTTCCATCTTCGGGTGGTCGTACTCCACCGGCTGGACGCCGCGTTTACAGGCCACGAAGTCGGGGATAAACTCCATCGGCCCCGGGCGGTAAATCGCGATCAGCGCGATAATGTGCTCGATCGTTTCCACCCCGAACTGACGGCACAGCCCCTGCATACCGCCGGATTCCAACTGGAACACCGAGATGGTGTCGCCGCGGTTCAGCAGGTCATAGGTTTTCTGGTCGTCGAGCGGAATTTTGGAAATATCGATTTCGAGGCCCTGCGATTTCTTGATCAGGTCGCAGGCATTCTGGATAATGGTCAGTGTTTTCAGCCCGAGGAAGTCCATTTTGAGGAGGCCGAGACTCTCGCAGGGGACCGCCGGGAACTGGGTGATGACTTCGCTGTCGGCACCGCGGGTCAGCGGCACCAGATTGTCGAGGCGCTGGTCGCCGATGATCACCCCGGCGGCGTGAATCCCCATCTGGCGGTTCTGCCCTTCGAGGATTTCGGCGTATTCGAAAATCTGCTTCACGATCGGATCGTTGTTGATCAGATCCTGCATTTCTTTGATTTCCTTGGCCTTCTCCAGCGTCATCTTGGGGTCGTTCGGAATCAGCTTGGTGATCCGGTCGCCGACTTCAAACGGCTGGTCGAGCACACGGGCCACGTCCTTGATCACCGCCTTGGCCTTGAGGGTACCGTAAGTACCGATCTGGCAGACGCTGTCGTAACCGTATTTCTGGCGCACGTATTCGATCACCTCGCCGCGGCGCTTTTCGCAGAAGTCAATATCGAAGTCCGGGGGGCTGACGCGCTCCGGGTTCAGGAAACGCTCAAACAGCAAATTGAAACGCAGCGGTTCGACGTCGGTGATCCGGGTCAGGTAGGCGACCAGGCTGCCGGCGCCGCTGCCGCGTCCCGGGCCGACCGGAATGCGTTCCTTGCGGGCGTAATGAATAAAGTCGCTGACCACCAGGAAGTAATCCAGGAAGCCGGTTTTTTCGATCACCTTAAGCTCGTAATCCATGCGCTGGATAATCTCGTCGCGCGTGGCGGGCATCTGGGCGGGATCGGAGTACAGCTTGTCGAGATTGGTCATGCAGATATTGCGCAGATAATCGAAGTTGGTCCCCTCGAAATCGGTCACGGTAAAGCGCGGATAATGGTTGACGTCCGGCGCAAATTTGAAGTCGATCGAGCAGCGCTCGGCGACCATCCGGGTATTGGTCACGGCCTCGGGAATTTCCTTGAACAGGCGCTTCATTTCGTCGGCGCTTTTGAAGTAAAATTCCTCGGTGTCGAACTTCATGTGACGCGGGTCGCTCAGCTTGGACTGGGTCTGGATGCACAGCATGATTTCATGCGCTTTGGCGTGTTCCTTGCGCATGTAGTGAACGTCGTTGGTGGCAATCAGCGGAATATCGAATTTCTTCGAGAGTTCGACCAGACCGCGGTTCGCCCGGGTCTCTTCTTCCAGCCCGTGATCCATGATCTCGAGGTAAAAATTCTCCTTGCCGATAATGTCGCAATATTCCTTGACCACCTGCTCGGCACGCTTCATGTCACCGTCGAGAATCGCGGACGGCACCTCGCCGCCGATACAGGCCGACATGGCGATCAACCCCTCATGATGCTGTTTCAGCAACTCCTTGTCGATACGAGGCTTATAATAAATCCCGGTCCGGTGCGCCTCCTCCATCAGTTTGCAGAGGCTGTGATAACCGGTAATATCCTTGGCCAGCAGCACCAGGTGGTAGCCGCGAATGTGCGGCACCGCCGGGTTTTTGTCGGTCCGGCTGCCGGGGGCGACATAAGCCTCGCAGCCGATGATTGGATTCAGCTTGGCTTTTTTGAACGTATTGTAGACATCGAGCGTACCGCCCATGAAGCCGTGGTCGGTGATGGCGACCGCGTCCATGTCGTTCTCTTTGGCTAAATCAACCAGTCCGCCGGCGGTACATGCGCCGTCCAGCAGACTGTAGTGCGTGTGCAAATGCAGATGAATAAAATCCGAAGGCATTACCCGGCACCTCCGCGCTTAAAAGTTGTGGCTGACCACGCCGTCGCGCAGTTTGGGCTCGAACCAGGTGGATTTGGGCGGCATGATTTCGCCGGCGTCGGCGATATCCATCAGCTGATCCAGCGTGGTCGGGTACATCGAAAACGCCACCGCGTATTTGCCGCTGTCCACCAGCTTGATCAGCTCGGCCGTGCCGCGGATGCCGCCGATGAAGTCGATATCCTTGCTGGTGCGCGGATCATCGATGCCGAGGATCGGGCCGAGGATGTCATCCTGCAGCACGCTCACGTCGAGGCGGCCGATCACGCTGCGGGCGGCCGGGTCGAACTTCGGGCGCACCAGGAACCATTCTTTCTCAATATACATGCAGAACTCGCCCGGATTGTGCGGGCTCTGCTCCTTGGTCGGGATAATGCTGAAATGCAGTCCGACTTTGTCGAAAAATTCACTCTTGCTCAGGCCGTTGAGGCTCTTCACCGTACGGTTGTAGGGCAGAATCCGCAGTTGCGACTGCGGGAAGGTCACGGCCAGGAAATAATTGTAATCCTCGGTACCGTTGTGATTCTTGTTCTTCGGTGCGCACTCGGCAGCGGTGCGGGCGGCGGCGGCGCTGCGGTGGTGGCCATCCGCGATATACAGATAGGGCACGCGGGCGAAAAGCTTGCTCAACTCCTGACTCTTTTTCGCATCCACGCGCCAGAGCGTGTGAACAATGCCGTCCGGCGCGGTGAAGCAGAAATACGGATCGGCCTTGGTCAGGTCATCGATCATCACGTTGATTTCGTGGTCATCGCGATAAGTCAGGAACGCCGGGCCAGTATGCGAACGCAGTGTCATCACGTGGCGAGTGCGGTCGTCTTCCTTGTCCTTGCGGGTCTTTTCGTGCTTCTTGATGATGCCCTTGGCGTATTCCTCGGCGGAAACCGCGCCGACGATGCCGGTCTGGACGTGATCGCCCATTTTCAGGCGGTAAATATACAAATGTTTTTCGGGGTCGACCTTCAGCGGGGCTTCTTTGCAGAGGCGCTGGAAGTTGGCGGCGGCCTTGGCATAAACCGCATCGCAATGCAGGTCAATGCCGGCTTCCATTTCGATTTCGGGGCGCGAAACGCGCAGGAAGCTGAGCGGGTTGCCCTCGGCCAGCACGGCGGCTTCTTCGCTGTTCACCACGTCGTAAGGGACGGCGGCGACCTGGGCTGCTTTTTCCGGGGTGGGAAGTAAACCATTAAAGGGTAAAATCTGGGCCATTTTCGGATCTCCTGTATTGATTAAATCTGATTAGGTAGTATACACCGGTTCGGGATTTTTTCAACACGGCCAATCGCTTTTTTAACCACGAATAACACCAATAAACACGAAAGTTATTGACGGCCGAAATCGGCCGTCAATAAGATTTGCATTTTTTCGTGAATATTTGTGAATTTCGTGGTTAAAAATTCCCCGGAATTTATTTCACGGCGCGGATGGCCTGCGATATGCAGCCGTCTTCAAGCATGTCGACTTCGTTGCGCCAGACGGCGGTGCGGGCGATACGCAAGTGCACGCACTCGCCCTGCCCGGCCAGCTCGCAGTCGCCGCCGGGGCGGCTACCGCCGCAGGGACCGTTGGCGAGCCCCTTCGGGCATTTTTCGGGGCAGACATACATGGTCAGAGGCAGCCGGCAGGTCGAACAACCGCGGCAACCCGCCAGGAGCTTTTTCAACGCGATCCGGTCATTCGGGGCCTGCTCGTGAGATTGAGCGAACATGAATTCGCGCATCGCATAGCCCATCTTTTCCAGCCCGCTCATTTCAAAACCCTTGAAGTAGCGCATCTTCGGCGATTCCTGAATCGGGAACGGATGCGACAACAGTTTGTCGAACACATAAAACGAGTACGGATAAGGCGACATGTCCAGTTGACCGAGGTGCTCGCGGTAAGCTGCCAGCCACTGCTGGAAATTGTCGAATTCATTCAATGCGGTGGCGATCCGCCGGACCGCGATATTCAGTTTTTCGGGGGTATCGATGCCGGCCACCTGCACGCCGGTATAACCGAGCATTTTGCAGCCGGCCACGTGGAGCTGCAGCCGCCGCCACTGGGCCGCCTCGAACTGATTCAGCGAGAAACGGCTCTCGCCCTCCAGAATCCGCCGGAAACTCTCTGGAATAATAATGCCCGGCAGGTCGCCGCGCAGGATTTTCTCCACCCGCTCCGGCGTCAGCATGCACAGCCGGGCAAAGGACGGATAATGGTGCCCGCGCCACGAGAGATACCAGCGCAGTTCCTGCAGCTTGGCGATATCCCAGCCCATCTGCGTGACCATGAAACCCGCGCCGAGATTCAGCTTGCGGACCAGTTTATAATATTGGGCGAAACTGCCGCCCCGGGTGTACTTGAAAGGGTTGACCACGCAGCCGGGAAACATCTGCTGGCCCGGATTTTTCCGCAGCAACTCCAGCACGGTGGCGCTTTCCACATAATTGCGCCGGCGGACGTCGCGCTCGGTGTCGCCGGGCTTGATGTTGCCGGAAACCGGCACCACGTTATAAAATCCCTCGCTCGAACAGATCTTGATGGTGTCGAGCAGGTCCTGCGCGGTGGTGTCCATGCCGCTCAGGTAAACCACATGGCGGTCGCGGTGGTCCGGCCGCAGTTTGCGGATGAAATCGATGACGTTCCAGGAATTCGGATACGGCGACTTGTCGGTAATCGCCAGCCCGGTTGGAATGGCGCTGACCGAGGCGATGGCCTTGTCCAGTTCCAGCAGCCTGGCGGTGGCGTTTTCCAGTTCGGTGTCGAGGGCGGGTGCATTGGTTTCGACCAGCAACGTGAACACCCCGTTGTCCAGGCAATTCCGGAAACGGTTGATTCCGCGGTCGAAATTCATTTCCAGCTGCAAACCGTTATCCATCGATCTTCTTCCCTTTGCTGGTATCCACAATGAAAAACAGTCCGGCCAGCAGATTGCAGATAATCATCATGGAAGTAAACAAAATCGGCACCGTGGCGGAGCTCATGCCCACGCCGGCGGCCACCAGCAGTTCTTTCATGGTCACGTCGCGCAAGCCCACGCCGCCCGGCGTAAACGGAATCAACCCGGCGATATTGCTGATAATCACCGCCGCGGTCACCCCCAGCAGCGAATACGATTCGATCCCGATCGCCTCCATCAGGCAGATCACCACCACCACCAGATTCAGATGGATGAAAATGATGCCGACGACCGACAGCCAGAACACGACTTTCCACGAGTGCGCATAAATATCGGTGGCGTCGCACATGCGCGTCACCGCGCCGTCGCTTTTCTTGTCCATCCAGTCTTTGATCAAACGCAGCGGTTTGATTTTTTCCAACGTCCGGTGATTGAAAATCGCAAACATCGCCACGATCCCGGCCATGCAGAGCCCCAGCAGCAGCAGGATGAAAATGATCCGCACCGTATCCGTGAACTCCACGCCGGTGTCCGGCATTTCGATCTTCATCAGCTGCGGCAGCGAAAAGAGAATCACCACAATGGCAATGCCGAACAGCGCCGCCATGCCGGTAATCCGGTCCATCAGGATGGAAAAGGCCCCTTCAACCTTGGTACCTTTGGCCGAACGCGAGGTCATAAACCCGATTTTGGCCAGGTCGCCCCCGATCGCCCCGCCCGGCAGCACCAGCGAGAAAAAATACCCCTTCATGGTCAGCGCAATCGCCTCCCACAGCGTCAGTTTGATATTGATGACCCCCGCCAGCACTTTCCAGCGCCAGGAGCAGACCAGCATGTGGAAAATATACAGCAGCAGCGCCGGAATCAGCCAGTACCAGTATTGCCCGATATTGGAAAACCCCTCCCGGATACCGTCCATGTTCGAACGTACCAGCCAGGTAATGATGGCGGCGGCAAACAGAATCCGAACTACAAACCAGAAAATCTTCTTGAACACCGATTTTTTATTTTCAGCGGCCCCGGCGGCTTCACTCATAATTAATTCTTTCTTGGCTTCGTTATTATGCTATTGACATTAAAGAAGTAATATAAGGCAAAAACCGCCATTCTGCAAGCTCTTTACACAAAAATCCTCAAAGTTGCAGGGGAAACCGGCACAGCCGCAGCCGATGACAGGGACATGCCGTCATACCCCACCTCGATTTCGTGAGGGTTGAAAAACTCGCACAACTCCCGGTGAGTGCTGCCGCAGTTGTGCGAAAAGTGGTTCACCACCACCCGGGCTCCCGGTTTCAGATTATGGTTCTGGCGCATCCGGCCGCATATTTTCAGGATATCACCGCTCCCCATGTGGTACGGATATTCGTCGTTCAGCAAGCCGAAGGTACAGTCCAAAATGACTCCATCGAACGCCCGCTTCTCCAGCCATTTCCAGGTCGGTTCCTGAAAATATCCGGTATCGTTGGCGATCAGCCAGTGCCTGCCGGACTCCTCCTGTACCGCAAAAATAAACGCATCCTGCTCCAACGCATGAAACGCCGGCAGCGGCGTCACCGTAAGCCCCTGCTCCTCGAGGTGAACCGGCTCAAACGCTTTCAACCGGATAAATTCCAATTGCAGAATCCCGATCCCCTGCCCGATGACCGGATGGGCCATGGCGGTATTTTCCACGGTTTCACTGCAGTAGACCTTCAGGATATTGCCGGGTGCAACTTTGGAGTAAGCCGGACGGCGATGGTTCAGCGTCTCCGGATAAAAATGGTCCGCATGGTCATGGGTAATGAAAAGGTGGCGGATTTTTTCGGAATTGAAACCGAGCTTGATCTCCTGGGCCAGGAAGTCCGGCCCGAAGTCGATCCGCACCGCGTCACCGATCTGATAAGCGGTACGGGTACGCGCATCGAATCCGCCCGCCCGCCGCGCATGGCGACAAACACGGCACCGGCAAAACGCCGACGGAATCCCCTCCCCCGCCGCACTCCCGCAAATCAATATTTCCATGGCGTCACCTTTATTTTTCTTTGATCAATGCATCGCCGTCGATGTTTTCACCGCTGAAAATCCACACATTTCCACGCCGGACCGTCTTTCCGTAGCGGGACTTCCAGTTTCCCTGCAGCGTCAGTTCCGCCGCAGATTTGCGGGGACCGGCCGCGGCAATCAACACGGCTTCCCGCCCGTCGTCGGCCTTGAATGATGCCGCGCGTACCGTGCCTGTCGTTTGTTTAAGTGAAAACTTCACGCCCGGCTCGTCCCCGAGAACATAATCCCCCAGCTCCGCCGCCAGTTCCGCCACGCGGCAGACTTCCGGCCAGCGCCGTTCGGACTCCTTCTTCCCTTCCGGACCGGTGAAAAGATCGAAATACGAATACATGATCAACCCTTTCACCCCGATAATCAGCTGCATGAGTACCATCGAACGCATCTCCTGTTCGCTTGGATATTGGTACTGCGGATGGTCCTTCACCTTGTCCCAGGCCGCCTTGTAGTGCCCGTCGTTGAAAATCTGCGGGCAGTTCCACATGGCCGCGCCGCCGGGTACCCGGCAAATATCCATGGTCAGTTCGGTCCAGTCGATCACGTTTTTCTGATGATTCGTGTCGACGCCGCCCTTGCCGATCGGATACGGGTCGGCGCCGTAAATATCAGCCACCCCGCCCAGCATGGCGCTGTTGAGCGCCGGATGGCAATGTACCATCCACGTCGGATGCCACGGGTCGAGTTTGTTGATGAGCTGCCGGCGGCCGCGATGGTAATCCCGCGCCGAAAGCGGCGCTTCGTCAAACGTATACCAGGCCAGCAATGCCGGATGATCCTTGAAGTCGCCGATGATCTTCGTCAGCGCCTCAGTCTCGCCCTTTGCCCCGCCGTAGTTGGTCCACCACGACTTCCGCTCCACCACGTCCATGACCGAAAACACAACCTTGAGATGATTTTTTTCGCAAAGGTCCATGATCCCCTTGATCTGCTCATACGTGGTCGTCTTGCTCTCGATCTCCCCTTCGCGCCAACGCAAGGCATCATAGGGCATAATGCAGTTGAAGGGCGATTTCCCGATGATCTCCAGGTCAGTCGGCAGCAGATTGTGCTCATTTTTCAGGAAACGGTCGTCATAATGATTCATGAACAGGCCCAGCGGAAAAAACTTTTTACCCTCCACCCACAACCGCCCCCGGTTATCCAGCATCGCCGCATTGGCCGGAGCCTCGACCGATTTGGCAATCACCCGCACCGGGATTTCGGTGACGTCGGCGATTTTGCCGTCGGCTGTTTTCAGCGTTACCTTGAACTTACCGTCAGCAGTAACCGGCAGCTCCATCTTGCCGTCAAGGCGATGATTCTTCACCCGGCCCGAGAATTCCGCAACCTTTCCTGCGCCATCAAAGAACTCGACATTGCCGGTCAGCTTAACGCCGGGCGATGAATGAAATGCCCCGAAAATCAGTTCGTTATCCCCCTCGCGGACAATACCCGGCTGCGGCGGGACCAATAAGTACACCGAGGTTTGTGTGATCGGTTCGATCCGCAGATTCCGGAACCACGCCTTGCCGGTGGCGCCGTGCCACAGAAACAGCCCCAGCGCGATCCGGTCGGCCTTTTCCGGCACCTGAAATTCGCCGCTGATTTCCCGCCATTCCGGACTGTCCCCGGTATTCGGATAGATACCGCCGTCGAGAAACGCCCCCTGGGCGCTGAACTCCGCGCATACCGCCATGCCGCCTTTCAGGTTCTCCGAGCGCGCCTCGACACTGAGTTTGTAAGCGCCGGGTTTCAACTTCATATAATATCGCGCGACCTCGTATTTCGCCGAATCCTGACGCTCAAGCGCCATCATGTTGCTGCCGGGCCGGGACTCATCGCGTACAACCTTGCAGCCTGCGGGCAGAACCCAATCCTTCGCATTTTTGAAATCCGGGTCGGAGAACAGATTTTCAGCCGCAGCTACCGCAATCGTGCCGATCATCAGAACGGCCAGTAATAATTTCTTCATGAATTCGATCCTTATAATAATATCAATGTTTGACAAACGTATACATCGCTTTGAACAGATCCGGATCGGCAATATCCGGCCGTATCGAACCGGCCCGCCCATCCACGTACAGCTGGTTCACAAACCGGTTATGCCGCTTGTCCAGATGCGAACCGGCTCCCTGTTCACTGGCCTGGGTGGTGTCGAAATTCATCCACCATGCAGCCGACGAACGCGGCCGCCCGTCCACGATCACCACCAGATCGGACGTAATCAACCGGTTCGTCACTTTCAACGGGTTATACCAGTCATCCGTCTTCGGAAATCCGCCGCCCGGCTCCTTGCCGATATGCGAGCTGTAACAATAATTGGTGAAATTATATTTGGCGCTCCCCAGCTGATTAACCACCTGATCCGGTCCGCTGGGACAAATATAAATCTTCGAAAATGCTTCTCCCGCAGGCAGCGGCCACGGAAACTTCGTCCCTGCCGCGTATTCATAAATATAGGCCATCCACCCGGTCCCTTCATACCCGGATCCGGTCAAAACATGGGGCGACCTCATCATGCACAGCGGCAGATAATCATCGTAATCAATCGTATACGCGATACTAGCCGTTCCCAGTTGCTTCAAATTGCTGATGCAGTGCGACGACCGCGCTTTTTCCCGCGCCTTGTTCAATGCCGGCAATAACATCGCCGCCAATATCGCAATGATCGCAATAACTACCAATAACTCGATAAGTGTAAAATTATTTCTTCGTTTCCGCATTTTATGCCTCCTTAGATTTATTTAATTATTTTTATCGATCCGCGATGAATGAATTCAGGTTCCACGACCCGTATCTCCGGTTCCCTGCCATCCAGAACTTCGAGCAAAGTCAGGAACAGCGCTTGCGCCCGCTGCCGGACATTGCCCGAAACTGAGCTCAAGGGCGGTACCGTGAAATTGCAGAAAAGTTCATTGTCATAACCGCACAACTGAATATCGTCCGGTACTTTCATACCACACTGCGTCAACCGCTGCAGCAGCGCCGCCGTGTAATAATCGTTCATGCCGAAAAGTCCGTTCAGCCGGTTCGGCCCGATGAATTCCTCCACGGCCCTTGCTGCCGCCTCCAGCATGGTATCCGGTGCCAGATCATGTTCATATTTGAAAACAAATTCATCCGCGCCCGCCAATCCCTTCCGGTACCCCTCCATAACCTGATGGCTGTACCGCAAATCGTCATTGGCGATAAACAGCCCGATCCGGTCCGCGCCGCTGCGGCGCATGGCGTGGACCGCGTTGTACACCGCCGGAGCCCGGTTCAGCTCCACAAACGGTTGTCCCGGCAACTCGGGGTTCGCCAGAAATACCATTTTCGTCGCCTGCCCGAAGTATTTGACCAACTCGTCATGCCCGCCCGGATAATCATGGCTCAGGCAGATCACCCCGGACACACCGTGTTGAAGCAGAAACTGATACACCTTGGCAAGATGCTCAATATTGTTATGCGCCTGGCCAACCAGCAACAGATATCCATGCTCAACCGCCTCGCGCTCAAGCTCGGAAATCAGAAAACGGGTCGACTGCCACGATTGACTGTCCACCAGTACTCCGATCAGCTTCAAAGGGGTTCCGCGCAGCGCCCGCGCATTCATATTGGGTTGGTAATTCAGCCGCTTGCAAGCCTCGAGGATGCGGCTGGCGGTGGCGTCGCTGACTTTGACCGAATTTTTGCCGGCATGATTGACCACACTCGCCACGCTCATCACCGACACCCCCACTTCAGCGGCGATATCGGCCAAACGCACTTTTCCACTCTGTCTTGTCATACTGGCTCCGATTTACTTAATATAACGTTATATTAATTATAATGCATTCCCTTTCGAAATGCAATACCTCATTGCAAAATTTTTGAAAATTTTATTCTGCAAAATATGGAATCCGATCCGATAATTATACGATGTGGCGGGTGAATTTTTGCCGCAGCCGCAGTATCGTTGACAAGGAAACATCCAGCAGAAGCCCGGCGCCGGATAAGTTTCAATCGAAAAGTTTGTAAGTCCGGTACCTGCCCGGAGCGGCGGGCACTTCGCCGCTGGCCAGGTACATGGCATTGTTCCGGTAATCGAAAATCACGCTGTAGATATTGCATCCGAGCATGATCTTCGGGTCGCGGAGCAAAGCGATGAGGTCCTCGCGGTTCTGCGGCGCGGCGGCGCGAACCATTTCCTGCATCGGGTTGGCGTGCCGGGCTCCGCTGCGGGTGCTGTTGTCGGCGGTCAGATACGGTCCATCCGGCGGGAGCTCGGTGGTGCCGCGGCCGATGTCACGCTCGAACACCGCCATTTTGCCGCTTTTGGCATCGCTCAGGCCAATGCAGAAAGGCATACCGGACGGCATATTGAGGATTTTCTCCCGCGCGGACTCGAAATCGGCGCAAGTCTCCGCAATTTCCCGCATGGCAATGAATACCGGCATCCGGCTGTGGTCCTTCTCCCCCAGGCCGATCTGGTTGAACGACAACGCGACCCCGTGTTCGTTGATGATATCCAGCACCCCGATCATGCCGGGAAAGCCGAGATGCACCGTCCGGTACGCTCCGGGCTTGCCGGAACTCCGGAATATCGTCACCAGATAATTGCCGACACCGTTCAAATTGTCCCAATCCAGATTATGGGAATGCAGCAATTCACCGTTCAGGTTCATGTGGATCTGGCGGCAGCCGGAGGCATTCAGCCCCAGGTCGAGAAAACTGTTTCCAAGCTTCAGGATACCGTCCTCCACCCCGGCGGCTTCCGCCATGCCCCCGATCTCCTCGCCCCACTCCGGCGAAATTTCGCTGAACAGTTTTTCGGCCTTTTTCAGATACAGCTGCAAATTTTCACCGGGAGCAAAATGACGAATATATATTTTGTCGAGCAGCTTGATCGACCATTTCAATTTTTTTCCCTGAATAACCCCGCGCTGCCGGGCGCCGCCCGTCATCACGATAATGGTCGGCGCCGGTGCCGGAATGACTTTCATGGCATAATGCCGGAATGTTTCAGCCCCTCCCGGAATCAGGCAGATAACCGCCAGCAGAACCAGAATCGCCAGCGATATCCCCAGCCGCATCCGGGCAAAACGCCCGTCACCGGGACGCAAAGAAAAAAACTTTTTCATAAGCTGCTCAAAAAATCCTTACGGTTTGAGAACAACTATAACCTTCAGCGCCATCTTTGCAATCCGGGAAACGCGTCAAAATCAACAAATCTGAATAATCCGGCAGACCATGTCACGGGGGCAAAACGATATACTTCGAACGTCCTTTCGGTATTATTCGGCGAAGTAGGGGCGCAGGGCAATGTAATTGACGACCTGCTTTTCCCCGGCACTGGCAGCACGGTCATGGAATTCGATCCGGCAGCTTTCGCTTTTAGCGCGAAAAACGATACGGTGCAGATTGATCCGGGCATAATCCCCTTTTTTCTGGTCCTTTGCCCGGTTGTCGATATAGACATAACACTTTTCGGGGATGATGTCCGCCTGATCGAGCTCCACCTCAATCGGCAGACGCCGGGGATTGCTTTTCATCTGCATGACATCATCGTAGCCGGCGACCGCGAAATGCAGCGAATACAGTTTCCCAGGCGTGAGTCCCTGCGCCGTCTGACTGACGGTATTGGGCGTTTCGCCGCGGGTCATCGTGCAGAACGTGTCATTGCCGCCCTGCCAGCGCCCCTGGCTCACCTTGCCATAGCCGGCTTTCGCATCCGTGCTGACCTGCCCGGTGTACGTCCAATATTTCAACCCTTCGGTAAAATCGCCGTTACGGAGGGATCCCGGATTGTACTTGAATCCGTATTCCGGCGACAGCATTTCTTTTTTCCCTTCCACCGCATAATGACGCAACAGCCGGAACGACCAGCGGTACATTTCCTCGTCCGCATAGTAGCTGCCCCAGAACCCGGTACACTCGAGCCCTTTGAAATCCGGACTGTTGGCAATGACATTCAACTGCATATCCAGATAATATTTATAATCGACCTCCGGCAGGTAATCCAGCGAAATGACCGGCAACTGGGTGAAATTACCGAAAATCATCCCCATTCCCCGGACCGCGCCGGGAAAAAATTCATTGTATTTGCGGACCGCATCATTCAGGAATCCCTCGAGGTAAGCCGCCGCCGAAACTTCGTCCGGCTGAGGATGCGCATAAGCCTCATAAAGCAGCCGTCCGTGCCCCTGCGACACATTCAATGCCGTCGAAATGAAATCGGTATCCAGTCCTTTCAGCGACGGCTTGCCGACGATCCAGGTATAAATCAGGCGTTTTGAGTCCAAATAATTCCGCAGGACCTCACTCAATTCATACAATTCCTTCGGACTGTAAAAGAAAAACTCATCCAACGCCACGCCGTCATACTGTTTCCCGGTCAATCCCGGCGAAGCCGCCAACCGCTCCGGCAATGTTTTCATATCTTTCTTGCTGAAATTGGGCAGCCAGCGCAAACCGCGCTCGTGCGACTCGGTCAGGGCGTCTCCCGGCAGGCTTCCGCCGTTGTGCGTGGTCAGGGCCTGCAATACGTATTTTTTCATGAACTCCCAGTCGAAAACACCATTGCCGTTCACATTCACATACGAGTTGCGGCACGGCGGATAGTTCAACATTTCCGGGACCGACCGTATGGTCACCGTTCCCGCTCCCGTGGCCGAAAGCGCATGCCTGCCCGCCGGCAAATACATGAAACCTTCATCCGCCACCGTCCGCTCCGCCACTTTGACCGGTGCGCCGGCGACCTTGACGAATACCCAGC
The DNA here is from genome assembly GCA_040391785.1 of Victivallis vadensis. Taxonomy (GTDB): domain Bacteria; phylum Verrucomicrobiota; class Lentisphaeria; order Victivallales; family Victivallaceae; genus UBA5239. The sequence goes on along the minus strand of JBEBXH010000016.1, from coordinate 4,138 downwards.
CGTCACGCGGATGGACAAATTCCAGTTCCTGCTTCCCACTCACTTTCCGGTTCAGCAGTTCCGCGACCAGATTATTCAACTGCCGAAACCCCTCGCCGGGCTTGAAGCTCTCGACCAGCTTTATCTTGTATTCCTCGCGATAAATCTCCTGACCGCCTTTCTCATGGATACTGGCCAGCAAAACATGTTCCCCGGCGGCAAGCCCGCTCAAATCAACCCGGACCCGGCCATCGTCCAGCGGCAGACGCATCTCCGCTTTGCCCGGTACATTGAAAACGCATTCGACCTGCGCGTAATCTTTCCCCAGCACTCCCGCCCATTCGAACGCCAGATTCGGCTGTTCCGTCGGTATCCGCTGCAATATGCCCAGCGGGACCAGCTTGCGGACGCCCAATTTTTCCAGCAATATCGCCCTGCCCTTGCGCCCAGCCTCGGTCAGTGCTTCCAGCTTGAGGTCCGCCGCCTGAAGCTCTCCGCTTCCGTTGCGAATCTGGATAATCACGCCATAAATGCCGTCATCCGAATCGATCGCATCCAGAACGATTTCATGGTACTGCCAATCGGAGTTTTCCGGCAAAACGGCTATCCCCTGCTCGTCTTTCCAGCCCCTGTTAATAATGGCGACTCCGGCCCGGCTGAACTTCAGGTTTTTCGTCTTGAAATAACCGCTGAGGCGGTATTTTTCGCCGGCAATCAGGAACAACCGGTTCTGGCGCACCAGCATGGTGCCTCTGCCTTTCATGGTAATGGCCGGCTTGCCGCCGGGGCCGCCCGTCCGGTCATACGAATACTCGACTCCGGCTTTCGCCACCGGGGTCCATTGATCGGGGAAATCGCTCTGCTCGGCATTGAAAATGCCGTTATTGATCAGGTTATCGTTCGCGGCCGCAGCCGCAAACACGGCCGCCATCAGCATCAGGGTCAGGATTTTTTTCATCATTAATATATCATCTCAATACGTTATTATTAATACATCGCCTTTGCCGGATGCCAGGTGTTATTGCGGGCCTCCTCCAAAGTCCAGTTACCCACGTGACCATCGACAAAATTTACATTGGCGCGTTTATTATGACGCATGTGCAGGAGGTTTCCGGTACTGGTGCTAAGGCAGCTAATGTCGAAACGCTGCACGGCCGCCGTCGGATGGCGGGAATCGCCCAGAAGCGGGACTGCACTCGGCGATTTGTCGGTCGTTCCGGTTTCCGAACCGACAGCCCAAAGCCCTTCACAATATTTGTCCACTTTATAAGATAGCCAGGGGCCGCCGTGAGTCAAAGGCGCACGCATTATGCCGTAAGAGTTCTGGTACCAATAGCCGGCAGGGGCTGCGGGTGTGTTGCCGCAATTCATTAAGTCCGGCGCTCCCGGGCAAAACAAGGTCTGGTAATTTTTATTTTCCAGTTCAGCAACATAATTCAACTGTACCAGCAAATCGGGCCAATACACAGTAGCCGTGCCATGAGGACGGCTGGGGCCGGTGAAATGGTCGTTATAATCATCCGCGTACAATCGCTGATGCTTGCCGGCCTGCGCAATATTATTCACACATTTGGTCGCAACGGCTTTGTCCCGCGCGGTGCTCAACGCCGGCAGCAGCATCGCCGCCAGAATTGCGATGATAGCGATAACCACCAGCAGCTCAATGAGTGTGAAATTCTTTCTCATAAACGTACTCCTTTTTGATATTTAAACTTCAATATACGGTACTAAAACTTTTCGATTTTCCAGAACTTCGCCATTCAGCATCGACTTCATCAAGGGCCACGCCGCTTCCCCCATTCCGGTAGAATCCTGGTTGTACCCCTTGCTTAAATGCTGATACTGAATATGGGAACTGTAGGAGACAAAAACAAAATCCCGGCCCGGCTCAAGCCCATGCCGCCGCGAAGCCGCGATAAACGCCTCCGTATCCTTCGGGTCGTTGATCAAAACCCCGTCCCAGGTGAAGCCATTGCGGAATATATTCACGAAATCCGTCGACGCGACCTGGGAACTCGGCAAGATCGTACCGATCACCCCCCGGTCAGCGTGCGCCTCGCAGGCCCGATTAAATGCCTGATACATAAGCCAATTCGGGCTGCTGTAATGAAATTCATTGAAATGCAGAATCCGCCGCGCCCCATTCCGGTAAAAATAGCTCACGACATCCATCATAAATCCTTCGTGATCGCACCGGGCGCAGGCCAGATTTCTCCGCTGTTTTACATCAATATCCTTATTGATTGCCACCAGCGGCAGCGGATACTCCAGAAGCCGATTCAGCAGCGAATCATCAATCACATTATCCACATAAAATATCCCGTCCAGCCGCCCCTCCCGGACCTTGCGCTCGAATTTCTCGTTGGCACCGAAAAAGATGCTCAACGTATAGTCTTCGTCATTGACCGCCTTGCTCAAACCGTGCATGATCAACAGGAAATGACTGGAAATCGAGTCGCGCTTCTCTTCCGGGAAAAAGAGCCCGACATTGTAACTGCGCCCCTGCGCCAACGCATTGCCCATGAAGTTGGGTATATAGCCCATCTCATCGGCGATCCTGCGGATACGCTCGCGCGTCTCCTGCTTGATCTTGACCTTGCTGTTGCTCGACAATGCATAAGACACCATCGCGCCGCTGACACCAGCCGCTTCTGCTACTTCTTTTCTGCCGACACTTCTTTTCATTAAATTTTACCGTGTAAATTATTATTTTACATCATTAATTATAATGCCAATTCAAGCAAAGTCAATACCTCAAACAAAAAATTTACACGGTAAAATTACATTCATTTCCATACAAAAAGCCCTCCGCAACGACATGTTGAAAATTGCGGAGGGCTAACAAGGGGGCCAGTTACATCAATCAGCTGCGCGGCGGGCGTTGGGGCGGCTGAATACCGGCGCGGCGCATTTCTTTCATCATCGCGGTACGCAGCGCACGGGTTTCGGGGTCGGAATTATCGAGGCGCTCGCGCAGGCGCTGCTCGCGGTCGCCGCCCTGCGGCGGTTTGCGCTCCTGGGTCGCGGTGCCGTTCTGGTCGGCCAGCTGACGGCGCTGTTCCATTTCCTTCTGACGAGCGGCCATCTGCTGCTGCATCTTCTTCAGCTCGGCCAGGCGCTCTTTTTCACTCTTCGCGAAGTAGTCCTTCAAACGTTGCTTCATCATCTCATTGCGCAGGTCGCGGGTATTTTCATTCAACTGTTTCCGCTGATCCTCGGTCAGCTGAACCCGCTCGCGCTGTTCGCCGGGATTCGGACGGTTATGCGTCATCAGCTTGCGCTGTTCCGCCACCGGCAGGCGCTTGAAGTCCGCCGAGGCCATGAATTCCATGCGTTGCTTCGCCGTGGCGTTCTCTCCCGGCGCCTTCGGAGCCGGACGACACACCAGATAACCGCCATATCCCAGCGCCGCAATCCCCAGCACAATCCCGACCGTCAACATTATTTTCTTTTTCATGTTCATTTTCCCTTTATATTAAATATCCGTTACCCGGAAATCGCCCCACAGGTAATTACGCGACCCCTTGTGGTTCGGTTTGTTATGAAACGCCCCGAAGTCCGTCATCACCAGCAGATTGTTGGAGCCCCCGCCCATGCGGTGTCCCTTCAAATTCGAGCCGCTGAGCTGCGACTGGTATTCATAGCTGGTGGTCTCGGTCTCGAAATAGGTTTTCGAGGGGTTTTCCTCGGTCACGCCCGGTACGTCGCCGGCGCATTTGAAGACCAGCTTCGACTCGCCGTACGAGTTGAAAACCTCGGTAATCGGCGGATCGATGTCGACGTTCAGCGACGGCATCTGGCTGGCGTACGGCATCATCTGCCAGTCGCCCAGGTAATTGCCGAACATAATGCCGATCTGGTGAAGATTATTCTTGCAGGACGTGCTGAGCGCGGTGCGTTTGACTTTGCCGAGGGCCGGCAGGATCATGGCGGCGAGAATTCCGATAATTGCGATGACGATCAGTAACTCTAAAAGCGTAAAATATTTTCTTGATTTCATTTTCGTTCATCTCCTTGCGATGATGTTGTTGACATATAAAACGAAGCTCCGGAAAAATTATTGTAACATTTGCAAAAATAAAAGCGAGAAATCCTCACTACAGTATCAGCCACAAAAAATCAGAATATTCTTCGCGCTAATCTGAGCGGAAGCCAAATT